>CBFIFP010000020.1:0-1188 GCA_965661945.1 Eximiradiales bacterium | reverse complement strand
TACGTCTGGGATTGTGCCGCTGGAACTGGTAATTTGCTCACTGGGCTTACTAATAAATATAATATCTGGGCTTCCACACTCGACCAGCAAGATGTGGACGTGATGCACGATAGGATTGACAACGGAGCTAACTTGCTGAAAAGCCATGTATTCCAATTTGATTTTTTGAATAATGATTTTACTAAACTACCCGATGAATTACAAAAAATAATAAATGACCCAGAAAAAAGAAAGAAACTCGTTATTTATATTAATCCGCCTTATGCAGAGGCGGGAGATACAAAACAAAGAACTGGAACAGGTAAGAATAAGGATAAAACAACAACACAAAACAAAACTTATGAAAAATATAAAGGTATAATAGGTAAAGCAAGTAATGAGCTTTTTACGCAGTTTTTAATCAGAATTTATTATGAAATTGAAGGGAGCAGAATTGCTAATTTTTCAACGTTAAAAAATTTGCAATCTTCAAATTTTAAAGATTTTAGAAATGTATTTTTGGCACGTCTTGAAAAATTATTTATTGCACCTGCAGATACTTTTGATAATGTAAAAGGTCAGTTTCCAATAGGATTTTTTATTTGGGATACTTTTCAAAAAGAAATTTTTAAAGGTTGTTTAGCATTTGTATTCGACAAATTTGGTATTTTTATTAGTGAGAAAAATATAATTAACTATGATTATGGAAAAGGTTTTATTGGAAAATGGTTATCTTCATATAAAATAAATAAAGATGATTTAATTATTGGGATGATGAATACAGGCAGGAATGATTTTCAAAATCAAAATCTAGTACATATTCAACAAGAAACTGCCGACAAAGGTCATTCTATTTATATTTCAAAACAAAATATTTTACTTGCTGCAATTTATTTTTCTGTCAGACATTGTATAAAATCAAATTGGTTAAATGATAGGGATCAATTTTTATATCCAAATAATAAATGGGAACAAGATTTAGAATTTCAAAGCGATTGTCTTGCTTTTGCATTATTTGATAGTCAAAATAAAATAACAATATCTCAAGGCACAAACCACTGGATACCATTCACCGAGCATGAAGTAGACGCAAAAGAAAAATTCGAGAGTAATTTTATGACCGACTTCATCACTGGTAAAATAAAAACCGAAAAATCCGACGACTTATTCAGCGAACAAAAGGAAGCAAAGCCACTCGAATTTTCCGCA
>CBFIFP010000019.1:0-3100 GCA_965661945.1 Eximiradiales bacterium | reverse complement strand
ATAATTATGAAATCAAACAAACAAATCTATCAACTTGGGACATTTATAATTTAAAAAAACAAAAATTTCGGTGTTAAAATAATTAATTCTAATTTCTTTAAAGTATAAAGAGATTCTCTGGGGAAAAATTAATTATTTTTAAAATTATTTTCGAGGTAAAATTATGACGAAGTTCATATTTTCATTAATTTTCACTTTCTCATTATTGTTTTTATCTAATGTGGAGAGTAAGGGGCAGTGTGAAACAGGTTATTCATCAAAAACTGTAACAATTCAAGCAGGGAATTGTGATTATATAGTTGAAGTATGTTATAAATGCGAACTCCATCATCCAGGTATAGTAAAGATAAATAAGTGGTGGCAATTAGATTCAACTTGCATAAATGCTTTAGATATTGACTTAGTATTAGGTCAAATATATCAAGAAATAAGTGATGGCGCTTTTATACTAACCAATTTTTGTACTGATGGTTTATATAATACTCCACCTTGTGGTTCAGGATATAATGAATTTAAAATATATCATTCATATTGTTGGCAACAATGGCAAAGATGGAATGGAATCACATGGATAAGAGAATATTGGCCCTGCGAAGAAAATGCTACTTGCGAAGTAATTGCAAAAGTTTGTTTTAACACAACTACCCAACAATTCGAAACAACATATTCATATGGAGACCCTGAAACTCCACCATGCGAGTTAGAATGGTATGAAATTACTTTACCAGGTCGTGATCAAAAATCGGAATGTTTTATTTTAAATTCTGTACCATGTGGTGTCGAGTAATTATCTCCAAACTACCGAAGAGAATTCTTCGGTAGTTATTGTTTTTTTGTTTCATTTAATAAAGGTCAAAATCATGAAAAAAATTCTACTATTATTATTTATTTTAAATATTCCACTCTTTTCTCAATGGAGAGAAATAGAAAGGCCAAAATCAATACAATCTTTGAGCAACATAAAAATGGGAAGTGATTTTATCGTTGGAAGTACTTTTGACCCATATTTCAGCTTTGATGGAGGTGAAACTTGGGAGAAAAGAACTAATGGTTTACCTTCAGAACGTAGTGCTATTGAGCAAATAGAAATAGAGAATGATATAATTGTAATAAGAACGCAATACTTATCAAATTTAAACAAACAATTAGTTTACTTTTCAAAAGATTATGGTCAAAATTGGATTAATCTTACTTTAAATTTAGACTCTAATCTTAAATTTAGAGATATTAAAATATCAAAAGGAACAATTTATCTACTTGAATTTTCATCAAGTTTATTTAATATCTTAATTAAAACTTCTGACTTTGGAAATAACTGGGATACTTTGCCAAAATGGAATACAAATTTAGGTAAAATGGACTTATTAGATGTTAATAATGATTCGTTAGTTTTAGCTTATAAAGGTGGAATTAAATCTCATGGCGGAACCGTAAATGCTGGATATATTATTTCAACTAATGGTGGTTCTACTTGGGAACAAAGAAACAATTTGATGAGTACGACCGGTTTAAAATGTTTAAAAATTAATAATAACAAAATTTATTTAGGTGGAGAAGAAGGCTTTTTCTACTCGGATGACTTTGGTAATTCATGGCGTAGCCCTGGAATGATGATAGTTGGTGCAAATGTAAATGAAATAGCAATTGTGAATGATACGATTTATTTAGCTACAGAAAATGGACTTTATAGGGCAAAAGATTTATTTAAGGGCTGGGAAGAAATTGATTTTTTTAAAACAAAACGAGTTTGGGAAATACAATATGGCTCTGAAAAATTATTTGTACGGTCTTTAAATAGAGATTATACTGAAGATAAAAGTTATGTTTCAAATTTAAATGATTTTGAAATATTTTTTCCTTTAAATTTTTTAAATTATGTTATGTTAAATAGTTTTTTTATAGATTTCCCAAGAATTTTGTGTTCAAGTCAAGATTTATATTTAAAAGATAGTCTACATTCAGAATTTAAAACTATTTTAGAATCCGATACAACATTTGCTTTAGGTAGAATTTCTGCTTATGAAAATAATATTGTTTGTACATATGTAGGGACTAGCCCATCTATAAATTTTAAAACATTTAATTTTTCAAGAGATAATGGAAACTATTGGTTCAAGACAAACATAGAAACAAATCAAAATAATTTTAGTATTTTTAAATTATTTATTATAAATAATGATTCTTTGATAGTTACGGATGTGAATTATGGTGCTTTTTTATCCATTGGATTCAAAAATGAAATAAAAAAAATAGAGAGCAATGATAATGAAATAAATGATCTTCTTTCAAGAGTTTATAATATTTATAAAAATAAAAACGAAATATATTTTTATGGAAAAGGAGTTATTTTAAAATCTGATACTAATTTGAGAAATTGGAAAAAGTTGCTTAGTAATACAAATTCTAATAGTAGAATTTTAGATTTTTCAAAAAGTAAAAATCATCTATATTACATAAACATAAGTGGAAATGGAATTAATACAGTTTACGATTTATTTAAATCTGACGATAATGGTAAAACATTTTTCAGTATTAAAAATAAATTTCAATTTGACCACAATTTTAGATTGCAAAATGTTTTTGCATTAGAAGATTATGTTTTTGTAAGTTCAAATAGTGGAGTTTTCTTTTCAAAAAATAATGGTAAAACATTTGAAGAATTAAATGATGGGCTAAGTGCTAGTTCTATATTTAATTCACTCTCAGGCGAATTTCTTTTATATAGCGATAAAATATTATTCTGTTCTTCAAGTGGCATTTTTCACAGAAATTTAGATGAACTCGGTATCACACTATCCACCGAAAAAACAGAAACCCGAAACTACCTTTATACATTTCCACCATACCCGCAACCAACTAACAACATTGTAAAAATTGATACTTACTGGGATAGTGCTTTGCCATTCACAGAGGAACATATTGAAATATATAATCTTACAGGAATTATAATTAACACTACAAACAAACTTTCAATTCAAAAAGAAAGTGCCTACAATGGAAAAATTATCTGGGACGCAAGCAACCAACAACCCGGAATTTACATCTTAAAAATTAACCATGGTACAGAAACAAGAATAAGAAAAATTATGGTGGTGGAATA
>CBFIFP010000018.1:0-3414 GCA_965661945.1 Eximiradiales bacterium | reverse complement strand
AGAAACGATATTAAACACGACGTAGATATTTTTGACCTTAAGGAATACGAAAAGGAGATGACAATGAAAGAGTATCTCGGTAAAAACTTCGAAAAGAAACATGCGTATACGATTCGATGTGGAGGGGCTCGTTCTCCTATCACAAGTAGACAGAATTGGGATGGGTACACGGTAGATGGAAAAGAGTACCGTCTCACGAGACAAGATGCGGAAAAACTACAGGGGTTTGACGATAATTTCTACCTAAGCGAAGACAAGAAAGATAAGAAAAATACGTGGAGGTATCTTGGAAATACTATTCCAACCAGATTTACCGAGATAATCGGATATAAAGTTAAGGCTATACTGGAAAGTAACGATGCCAAACAAGGGTGAAAATGGTGAGGTTGACATCATACGAATTATTTTTAGACACAAGGATGATAAATTATGGGTTTTAAAAAATTTTGGATATGATTCTCGTATAGCGTTAATGCACCCGGAACGCTATGATGATTGGGCTATGTGTAGTATTACCCATTTTATCGAAGATGAGAATAACATACATAAGGCTGGCCCACTGTGTAAAGCTGACATTGTGATATTCTTCCTAGATGCACACATCGTAAGAAAGGTGTCGATCAAATGTTTTGACGGTGGACCACCTACAATCATGAATCATACCCACCGGGCCGCGAATTGTTGGAGTGAATCTCTGGATCCACCCGACGCGATTGTATCTGTGATGAATTCGTTGCGAGGTTCTGGTGTATGCAGCGAAGATATCAAACTTTCAGATTTACAACTCAACGATTATGATATGGAACATCTTAGAAAAATAGTAACCTATTTTGTGTCTATCGGGAGTGGTGATAGAAAATCAAAGGTACAATGTGACTCGGTTATGTACATAAGAGATGGTGAAATTATCAAGTTCTACTCGTCGGTGTCCGACTATGTAAACACACTCATCACGAATCAGAAATTAGTTTTAAGTATGCGAAGTAAAGGCTATACAAGTAAGAAAGCGTTAGCAGATCGTACATGGGTGTACGAAGATTTGAGTGGTAAAATGAAGGGGGCTCTTAATATTCGTTTGAGAACCTAAGTCGGATAACATCTTTCATGTAATTACAATTTACACGAAAGTCTTTCGTGTAAAAATAACTTAAAGAATTACCACGAACAATAAATATTAAAGTAAAAATGATTGCACAAATTCGACCATCCATCAGAAAATTCCCGACGACACTCATTTCGGGTGTTCCGCAAGGGCCTAATGGAAAGACGAAAACGGCTATCGAGAAGATCATCGACAATATGACGCCATGGTTGGCTTGGATGGACCCCACGTTAGAGGACAGGACTGATGAAAATCCTCCTCGGGTCATTCATAATCTAAACCTGGTTTTTACCGATAACAGTATCGTTCAGTCCAACCAGTGGACGAAACGACTGGCGGATGAAGATGAGATTAGGGTTTGGAATCTTGGGAGTTGCAAAGATGCACACCACAGTAATATATCAACCGCCATTCATGGTATATTTTCCGCTGAGAAAGTTGGTGATCTTCCTAATGTCATCGTGATGTGCACACACCCAACGCGCTTCGATGATATTGTGAGATTGATTAAATTCATCGGCACGAATCATCATGGAAACAGTTATTTTAAGTTTAAGCTTAACTGTTTCTTCGATGAACCGGATGTCAACACAAATGCATCTAAAATTTTTAAATTCTTGGATGAGCTACAAAAAATTGACACCAAAAAGGATAACTACATCGTTAACGAAATGGTGTATATTTCCGCGACATTTATGGGTAAATTCATAGCAAAGCTTCACGAGGACTATATTGACAGTGAACGGTGTCGCACACTTTACAGTTGTTCAAACCTCGACCACTATAGATCCGTTTTGGCTAATAAATGCAGACTGATCGGCAGCAAGTACGATACCATGGATTCCGTGGAAGCGGTTAAAACTCTCATGAATGAAGAGAAAATCGCGAATAATCCTGACCCGAAGGTTATTTTCGCACCAGCTGATGTAAAAGTCGAGTCGCACAAGCGAATGCGTGAAATGTTTCAGAAGGAGTACAAATACGACGTTCTTGTCATCAATGGTAAGGAAAAAAAATTCTACATACGAGACCACTATACGGGTACCTACTCAGAAGAAAAAGTGGAGGATTTTAAAGACAGATACAATGTCAAAGGTGAACTACGAGACATACTCCTAAAATACAATGGTCTGTACCCCAATAACAATATTGTGATCACCGGTCACAATTGTCTGAAACGAGGCGTCACGTTTAACACCAGAGGATTCACATTCACACACGCCTTTTATACGAGTGATGTTGACTCGGATAAACTTGTAGAGTATATCCATCTATGCAGCCGTTCCGCTGGACACGACAACTACACAGAATGTCACGATGTTTTCATAACTCAAAAACTATTCGAAACAATGGATAAGTATCTCAAGAGGATGGAAACATGTATCAAAGGAGATATACAAATGGACGAGACCAGTATGAATGATATTTTACCCAAGCCCGAGAGGAAAGCTCCACGTGGCATAAACGCAGCCGCTCAATACGTACCCCTTGTTATTCAAGATACACGTTTCCGTTACATTCCAAAGAATGAGAAAGACAAGGAAAGTTACATCAGACGAATTATTCTCGAATACCATCCTCATTATCTGGATGGTCATGAGAAAAAGGAAATCATTGAACCCAGATCTGAAAAATCTAAAAAGAGAAATATCTATGATCTCATTAAGAAATATGAACTGAATCAGAAGTATTCTTGGGGCGTCAGAGCGGGTGATCGCCTCAGGAATATTTGGTCGGTCGTGATAGATGGAGATAATGAAAGAATTATCGTCACGAAGCACACAGGAGAAAACTTAAACTAAAAATTTTAATAAAATGTAACTCATCTCAAATCCTTATCAGCCGTGTAATACGTCTTCCCTTTAGTTACAAAACTATGCACTCTCGCGTACCCCCACGCTTGTGGAGAGGCTCCCGGACGATGCCCGGTTCTCCACGCAGCGAGACCTCGATTGTAAATAGTCTTTATGGTCTTCAAAGGCACGCCAGTAGCCTTCGCTATTTCTGGAAGGGATTTGACTCCTGGATACCTCTTTCTAAACTTTTGGGTGTAGGAGGAAGTCTTCGTTTTCTGTCCTTTATCAGTCTTAAATTCTCGATAATCTCTCTTAAGCATTTTCTTATAACGCGTCTCAACCTGTCCAAGGGTGTCAAGTCCTCGAAAGTATTTGAGGGGGGCGTATATCTTACCTTTGGTTCTACGAAGTCCCCTGACTTTTTTGGTAATTTGGGCATCGGTGAGTGCCATCTTATATTTTGTCGAGATATTTTATAGCCGCATTTATGTTTGGATAAATGCATTGTCCAAAACG
>CBFIFP010000017.1:0-3565 GCA_965661945.1 Eximiradiales bacterium | reverse complement strand
TATAAACCAAAAAAAGTCGTAAAAATTAATTTACGACTTTTTTATTTTTTCATAATATAAGAGTGTGATCTCGGCGGACTTACTTTTATTCTATTTGATTTATATATGATTTATACTTAATTGCTATATTCTTTCAGTTATAACAATACTTTGTATATACTTTTCATTTATATTTTATTTGTTTTATATATTATTTCTTACTAATTTTGCGACTATAATAAAACAACTACTACAAATATGAATATAAAATATTATATTACTCATAAAGAAAATACCAACGGAACTATTTTAATATGTATTACTCACAATTATCAAAGAGTATATTTATCTTCTGGTATTTCAATAAATACAAAAGATTGGAATAAAAAGTTTCAAAGAGTTAAGCCAACTTCTTCAAATTCGTTTAGAAAAAATCAAATATTATCAGATATTGAAAATTTCGTAAATGAAAACTATAGAATTACTAATAATATTGATGTAAATTTGAAAAACGTTAAAAAAGATGTTCTTCAATATATCACAAATAAAAAAGTAGATGTTAATAATAGTATCTCTTTTAGTTATTACTATAATGAATATTTGAAAGAAAATATTGAAAATAACAAATTTAAAGCATCCACCGTAAAACAAAAAAAAGTTACATTATCATTTATTAATCAGATGAATCCAAACCTAAGTTTAAATGATATTGATATTGTTTTCTTTGAGGAATTTACTAAATTTCTAATTGATAAAGAATATACTAATGTTTATGTTAAAAAACAAATTAATCAAATCAAAGCATTTTTAAATAATTATGCTCTACCAAAAAAATTAATTACCAATATAGAATATATTAAATATTCATTAAAAGAATTACATAAAAATTATACTGCTTTTATTGCACTATCTGAAGATGAAATCGAATTGATAAAAGGTCTTAACTTAAATGATAGATTAGAAAAAGTAAGAGATTTATTTATTTTTCAATGTTATACTGGACTTAGAGTATCAGATTTGTTAAGTCTTAAAAGAGAAAACTATAATATTAAAGATAAGTTGTTGAATGTATATACCATGAAAACTTCTAAAGTAATTAGCATTCCGTTGGTATCTACAACAATAGATATTTTAATAAAATATGATTATTCTTTACCAGTTATTTCAGATGTTAAATATAATAAGTATATTAAAGAAGTTTGCGAAATTGCTAATATTAATGAAGTTATATATAATATTAAGCATATTGGAAATAAGAAAATCGAATACACTAAATTAAAATATGAAATGGTTTCTAGCCATACAGCACGTCGCACATTCATAACTAGATTATTAAAAAAAGGTATGTTACCCGAAAAGGTGATGAAACTTTCCGGGCATACCAACAGAACTGTTTTTGATGAATATGTTAAAATAACTCAAAATGAGGCTATAGATGATATGAGAAATTTACTCTAAACATAAATATAATATTCTGAATTTACTAGCTTGATAGTATCTTCTTTTATAACTTTGCCAATATATTTATAGATGCAATCTGTAGGGCTTAGTCTTTTTTTGATATAAAACGTTTCAATATTTGTTGGAGTTCCAGAGATTCTCAAATATAATTTGTCTCCAATATCATAAGGTAAATTTGGAACGTAATAGATACCAGGTGATTTAATAATCTTAGATACACTATCGTTAATAGCATCTTCTAAGCATAAACCTGCGTAACTTTCAACATGGTCAGGGTGTGTGATCGCTTCTAACGCTCCTTCATCATTATAATATAGAGCAGTAAATTTATTCGCAATTCCTTTTATGAAATCTCTTTCGTACGTATCATCATATTGATTTTCTATCATTTCAGGACTGCTTACACTATTTAAAGTAGGCCCGGACTTTGCGCTTGTTGGGTTCTCAATTTTTGTAATATAAGATTGATTTAGAAGTTCTAGTTTTATATTAGGTTCATTAATACCATAATCAATTTTTGTAATTGTGTAATCTATTTCATTAAGAGTGATTTTTTTACCTAATTTTAAATTCTTTAATGAAGGATTAGATCCATCTGAAGAGTTGGAAAAAGCATTCCAGTATGGAATATCAAGATTAACTTTATTTTCTAAATAAAAATCATATCTTTTAAATTTACTATTTAAGAAGGCTTCTAAACTATCAAAATATCTTTCTTCATCATCAATTTTTACAGCCATCGCCCTAATTGGTGTAAAATATTGTTCGGGTTCACTAGATATTTTTTGATTTGCTTTGATGTACATAGCAGTGTGTAAAGACCTTGTATTTGTAGCAAAATGGTTTACATCAAAATTTATTGATGGTGTTAAAATATTATTTCCAACTAAAATATTATTATGTGGATACAATTCACCTTTATTGAATCGTAAATACAAATCTTGACTTAAGAATACAATGTCTTTTAACAACAACCTTGCAACTGTTGGACTTATTCCAAACATTATTTTTTTCATTTCTTTGTTAGATTCATCTATGTTTCTAGAAACTGGTCTTGATGAATCGTCTGGGAAGTTAATACCGTCTCTATCTTTACCGTATATATAACCGCCGTTATTTTCATTTTCACTACCGTATCTATCACCTTGCAATCCGTAAAACGCTTCATTATAATATTTAGTTACATCACCAAATAGCGTTGAGATACCTATTGAATCTTTTTTATATATTACAGCATCTTTAAAGTATATTTTATTTGATGAATCAATATAATCTCTATCAATAAAAGTTATACTTATTTTATTGCTTAATATATTTATTTCTAATAATAATAAGAAATTGAAATTTTCAGCAAAGGAATAAAGAAAATCTGTAAATGTAGATTGAGAATCAGGATTTCCTAATCTATAATTACTAGCAGTCGATTGTTGATATTCGTATGTATTCCCAATATCTTTAATGTATTTAAAATCAACATATATGGTATTATTATCAGTAGGAAAATTCCTTTCATCAGGGTCGATATAATAATCAAAGAAATCAGTAGCATCGTTTAAATTATGATAAACTTCTATATCTTCCCATTTTTCTTTAAAATCACTATAGTTAGGTTTCTCTACACTAGATGAAATATATATACTATCATCTTTATATCTTCTAAATCTAGCCGGTGCATATTTACCTGGTAGTTTAGCAGCAGTTTTATAATCAATAGTATATTCAGTACCTAAATCGGTGTTTAATATATTTTCCGCTTCATCTGTAATTTTTCTAATTAATTTATTTAGGTTAACAAGATCGCAAACTTCAACGTTTAAATCATAACTTTGATAAGTTCCTTTTGCACGGTGGTCTTTTATAAAACCTTGTTTATTTTCCACATTTGCACCTATCCAGGTGTTGTCTATATTTGATATAATATCACTTAATATTATATCATCAAATAATGATTCTACAGCCGGATTAATAGAAAAACTATAACTATTGTTTATTGTGGCTTCTTCTTGATATTCGTCTCTATTCCAGTTTATAGCTTCTTCTTCATATTCAGGCGAAATAATACCAATAAACAAATAATCAACATCTTCAATAGGTACATTTGGATTGATAATAGTAGCCACATAAA
>CBFIFP010000016.1:0-7322 GCA_965661945.1 Eximiradiales bacterium | reverse complement strand
AGCGCAGCCGAAGAATCCAGTAAAACATTTTAAAATCTCCGATTTTATCCTTTAATTCTTAATCTGTGAAATCTGTGCAAATCTGTGATTCTGAAAAAAAATCCTGCTAATCCTTTAATCCTATTAATCGTGTTCAAGACAAAAAAAATTTGCATAAATAAAAAATAAATTATAATTTGAAATATCTAAAAATTCAAAAACAAAAAAACTTTTTTGAAAAATGTGATAAAATAATGCAAACACAAATTCAATATATCTTCCTAACTTCTTATATATATATATATATATAACGATATATTTGTGTATCGCAACTAACCTAACTTGTGAAAATTTAATTAAAAATGAAGAAAATGACTATGAAATCATACAAACAAATGTATCAACTTGGGACATTTATAATTTAAAAAAACAGAAATTTCGGCGTTTATATTATTATTCTATTCAGCTAAAAGAAGAAAAATGATTTAGGTCGAAAACAGTTTTTTAAATTTTAATTGGAGCATTTATGAAAAGAATATTTTTAAGTTTTTTAGTAACTTTCGCATTAATGATAATGACAAATGTAGAAAGTATGGCTCAGTGCCAAAGTGGTTATACAAACAAAAAAGTTCAACTTACAATTGCAGGTTGTAATTATGAAGTTGAGATTTGTTATCAATGTGGAGTTCATAATGCTGGTGAGGTTTATATTATTGGAGTAACACTTTTGCCAAATCAATCATGCACTGCTCTTCCTTTGAATGATTTTATTGATCAACTTTACAATATCGTTAATACTTACCAATTTATTTATTTAAACTTATGTACTTCATTACCTCAACTCGCTCCTTGTCCTTATCAATCTGAACAGGTGATTACATATATCGCAAAATGTTGGGAAGTTGAACTAATCGAATATTTTAGTGATACAACTTATGTATATAAGCCATGTGATGATACACCATATTGTAAAGAAGTTTCATCCTGGTGTTATGTATTTCCTTCAAACCCTGTACAGTACCAAAAAACAATAGTAAGCCGAACATATATAAATGGTACAGAATGTTCAGATGAGTGGTGGGAACTTGTCTTACCAACTCAGTTAAATCAAGTTAGTAATTGTGTGATATATCCAAATATCCCTTGTCAATAAAGTAAATAAGCAAGAGATAAAATTTATCTCTTGCATTTTTTAAATTTCTAATAAGGAAAAAAAAAATGTTAAAAATTACAATATTATTTATACTGATATTTTCTATTTCTAAGTCAGATTGGAAAGATTTAGAAGGACCTAAAACCGGAAACATTAGTACTCAAACCATATCATTTAATGATGAGTTAATTATTATATCAAGTGCTAATAACGTATATATGAGTTTTGATGATGGACAAACTTGGGAAAAAAGAAGCCAAGGCATTAGCACAGAAATTAGTAATATAAACTCATTTTTGATAAAAGATGACTTAATATACTTTACAGCTCAGGGCTCAATTGAACCAAAAAGGGAAGGTGGGCTTTATGTTTCAACAGATAAAGGTCTAAATTGGAATTTAGTCAAATCAGAGTATAAAGATTATCAATTCAAGAATTTATCAATTAATAATAATTCTGACTTATTTTTAATATTAAATTCAAAACTTTTAAAATCTACAGACAATGGTTTAAATTGGGATACTTTGTTTTTTACTACTGCAATAGATGGTGCTGATTATTATGAATTAAAAGGAGATACAATAATAACCGGTGCGATGGCAGGTCGAGATAGACAAGGTAATTTAATTGGTTCAGGGTTTATGTTTTCATCTGATAAAGGTAAAACATGGGAGAAAAGAAATGAAGGATTAGACTTAACAATTAGATGTTTACATTTGAATGATGATATTATTTATGTCGGAACAGAAGCAGGAATTTCTTACTCAAATAATTTTGGTGAATCCTGGAATAGTCTCAGTTTAGGTTTAAATAATAATCCTGTTTTTAATATAAATTCCAATAAAGAGTATATTTTTGCATCTTTAGGTGTTGGTTTATTTTATTTGAAAAAAGGTGAAAATATTTGGAAAAGTGTAGATGAATTAAACAATGAAGAAGCAGTAAAACAAATAGCAACTTTTAATAATGATGTTGTTTTGGCAACAAGTAAAGGTGTTTTCAAAAGAAAAAGTAATGAGGAATTATTTAATAAATTAAACTTCCAAAAGACGCCACACGTTTTAGATTTGTTTACTTATAATGATACACTATATGTTTCTACTTACAATAATGGAGTTCATTATTCTGCTGATGGTGGCAAAACATACTCTAATTATCAAAAAGTTAATGACTTGTTAGATTCAATTTCGTCTTCTCCATTTCAATTTAGAAAATATGGTGATACTATTCTAGTTCTTGGGTATTTAGCAAATAAATTTTACTTTTCTATTGACTATGGAAATAGTTGGAATGAAACTTATGCTATTTTTTCTCAAACTATTAATATTCACAAATCTCGAAATTCATACTTTTCTTCTCATTTTGGAAATAAAGTAAAATTTACAAAAAATTTATTACAACAACCATTATGGGAACGTTTAGATTTTGTTATAGTACAAGATACTATTTCATCTATCAATACTGCTAAAATTGAAACTTTTAATGAAGATTTGTATTTATATGGTCAATATGGTATATATTTTAGTTCAAATACTGGAATTACTTGGCGACAATTGATTGATACAACACAACAAACAAATTCTGAAATTAACAAAACTGTGTTTGATAATTATATTACAGCACTAAATGTAACAAACAATACATTAACTGCAAATGTTATCTCTAATGGTATTTATATTTCATACGACAACGGTAAAAATTGGGATTTAGTAAATTCTGAATTAAAGAATTTAACTATAAATAAAATAATAAGATATAAAAATAATATTATTTTACAAACAAATAATGGAGTTTATTACTCCAACGACAATGCAGTTAGTTTTACAGAATATAATAATAATCTAACTCCAGATATGAAATTGTATAATAATGATTTGGTTCTTTATGGAGATAAATTGTATTTGTTAGGTTATGACCCCAAATATACTGATTTATCCGAACTTGGAATAGAATATTCCTCTGTAGAGAAAACTGAAAATCGTGACTACCTATGGACTTATCCCCCATACCCACAACCAACAAACAACATAGTAAAAATTGATACTTACTGGGATAGTGGCTTACCATTTACTGAGGAAGATATTGAGGTTTATGATTTAACAGGAGTTAAAATTAAAACGGAAAACACACTTTCAATTCAAAAAGAAAGTGCATACAATGGAAAAATAATCTGGGATGTTAGTAGCCATCAACCAGGCATTTACATAATGAAAATAACACACGGAACAGAAACAAGAGTAAGGAGGATTATGGTGGTGGAGTAGATAAACCCTTCAACTACGCTCAGGGTTCTTAATAAGGTCATTGAGCGTAGTCGAAATGGAATTTATCATTTCGAGCGTAGTCGAGAAATCCCCAAACATCACAAAAAACGAAGGGAACGGTTCAAACACAACATAATCATTAACTTGCAAAATACAAAGAACAACCACAAAAACACAAACAAAGCACAAAAACCAAAACCGTTCCTTCATTAAACAAACCAGCCCATCTTTCAATCCTATTAATCCTTTTCAAGAAAAAAACATGTCATTCAGAGCGCAGCCGAAGAATCCAGTCAAACATATTAAAATCTCCGATTTTATCCTTTAATTCTTAATCTGCGTAATCTGTGCAAATCTATGATTCTGAAAAAAATCCTGCTAATCCTTTAATCCTATTAATCGTGTTCAAGAAAAAAAAATTTGCATATATAAAAAATAAATTATAACTTGAAACATCTAAAAATTCAAATACAAAAAACTTTTTTGAAAAATGTGATAATAACATGCAAACACAAATACAATATACCGCCCTAACTTCTTATATATATATAACGATATATTTGTGTATCGCAACTAACCTAACTTGTGAAAATCTAACAAAAAATGAAGAAAATGATTATGAAATCACACAAACAAAACTTTCATCTCGGGACTTATATAATTTATTAAAACAAAAATTTCGGTGTTAGTTTTTTGGCTTTTAACTGCTATTTATTTAAGGTAGAAAACAGAGAAAAAAAACTAAGAAATTTTAATAAATTCAAAAAAGGGGTTTAATTATGACAAAGTTCATATTTTCTTTATTAATTACTTTCTCATTATTGATTTTATCTAATGTGGAGGGAAAGGGGCAGGCGTATAGCTGTCTGACAGGTTATTCAACAGTATCATTTGATTATGAATATAATTCTTCATGCACATTAACTATCAATTTATGTGTAATGTGCCATCCAACAGGTCATCCAGAAATAAGATTATGTGGAGTTACATTTGATTATGGGAACTCAAAATGCGACCAAATTACTATTGACCCAAATTTTTGGGCTGAAATAAGGAAACAATCTGTTTTACATGTAAATGGCAATTTATGTAATATAGGAGTTGGACCATGTCCGCAACGCGCAACTTATGAATATTATAATGGGTTGTGCAAGGAAATAATAAATGACACTTTTAATGATTTAATTTACATTAGAAATTGTGATGGTGAGGCTGGACTTTGTATTTCTGAATCTTATCTTTGTTGGAATGGTTCAGAATTAATTTATACAGCAAATCCACCTCATTATGTTGATGATGGAGATTGCGATGCACCAACAGAACCAATAGAAATAGATTTTACAGACTTGAATAATTTGTATGAAGGGTGTTTTAAAACTTGCTCTTAAATTTTTTATATACCTCATACTATTCAAGATTAAATAGTATGAGGTATTCATTTAAATAATACAAAACTATGTTAAAACTATTAATATTTTTCGCTTTAGTTATGAATGTTTTTGGAACAGAAAACTATTACTGTATTCAAAATTATAATTTAAAAATTTTAGAATTGCCTGAAAATAATTTACTTTTTTATGGTGATAAAGGTGGTATTCTAAGGTCATCAGATGAAGGAGAAACTTGGATTCAAAATTATTCTGGAAGTCAATCTGATATTTTAAAAATTTTAAATAAAAACAATATTTTATATGGAATTACAAGTGACGGAAATTTAATGGTTTCTAATGATTATGGTGATTATTGGAAATATCATAAATTTGATAATTCTCTAATAGATTTAGTTGAATATAATGAAATTTTACTAACTTTGACTTCAGAAAATATTATATACGAATTAAATTTAGAGAATTATTCTTTAATAGAATATTCTAAACTAAATGATACAATCCAAAAGATTTATAATGTTAATGATAATTTAATAGCGTTAACAAACACAAATAATTTATTGAAATATAATTATACTTCAAATGAATGGAATATTATTGAAACACCAGAAATAAAAAATTTGAATATAAATCATAATAATAGTAACATTTATCTATATAATAAAAATATTATTGCAAATTATAATGGTGAAGAATGGGAAATAGATTCAATTGATAATCTTTTAAATATTTATCCTTATCATGTATTAAATTATATTTTTCTTGATAATGGTGAATTTATAATTTTTAATAACTTAAATGCAGCAAGAAATCCTAAATTAAATATAAACACTTATAATATTGAAACAAAAAATGAAATAAGTTTAGATTCGATAAGATTAGATAATTTTGAAATTGGTTTAAGTTTTTATGACAGAAAAATTAATGACATTAAAAAAGTTGGAAATAATTATTATATTACAATGAGAAGTAAAACTATACTGAAAACTTTAGATTTTAAAGAATTTCAAACAGTTTATTTTCTACCATATAATGCATTTAACTGGAGAAACTCGATATTTTCCTTTTTAAATGAAAATAAGATTTTAGTAAATGAAGCTAATTTAAGTAGCAATTCAAATATTAGTAAGGGGCATAATTTCTTATCTATTTCAAATAATAAAGGTAAGGAATTTAAGAATTTAACAATTACTAATTATATAGAAAGAGATACGTTAAAGTATTCCCCATATTTTGGAAATTTATATATTAAAGATAGTATAGAATATTTGGTTCAAACTTTTGGAGGCATTAATTTATTAAATGATAACGAGCATTTTGATAGTAGTGTTAAATATTTTAAAACAACTGATGGTGGTTCATCATTTTATCCAATTACAGAACTTATGAATATTCAATCAATTAAGTTTAATATTAATTATAATGATTTTGATTTAATTGAAAATTTTAATGACACTTATTATTTTTATAAACTTGATATATTAAATAGTAAAACATTATTTAACTCAAATAATGTACCACTTGATTCGATAAGAAATCATATAATCTATTTTATAGATAGTAATAATATGATTGATTCTACAAAAGTTTTACCTGATTCATTAACAAATTTCAATTTTTATATTGAAGATAATTTTATTTGGATGTATGGAAACAGAGTTACAAGTTTTTTTGAAATTATTGATTCTAATACAAATTTATCAATGAAAAAGTATAAAAATGTTGGTGGGGCTACATTTAAATACAATATAAATGAAGAAAAATGGTATTTAATTAAAAATGAAAATACACCAATAATTTATAAAAGTAAAAACGGGGGTTATTATTATCTGAAAGATAACAATTTGGTTGAATGTGATGAAAATTTAAATATTATTAAAGAAATAAAATTAGAAGTTGATAATATTCAATTATATAAAGGGGAACAAAATAAAATAGGATTTCTTGAAGACAAAATATTTCTAATTGAATTTGAAGAAAAAAATAAATTAATCAAATTTGATTTAGATTTGAAAAATAAATTTAAAGAATTAGATATAGATTATAGTCCTGAAATGTATTTAGCAAAAGATAAAAAGTCAATATTTTATATTAAAGATGATAAATTTTTATTCATCCCCATTGAACCCGAACGATTAGAATATTATGCAAGTTCTGTGGAAAGAGGCGGTCCCCCTCCAATTTGGACTTACCCACCTTATCCAAACCCAGTAAAAGACATTTTAAAGATGAAATTCTATTCGGCGATGATGAATCAGATAGCAAATTTAAAAGTTGAATTAATTGAAATAGGTAGTGGAAGAACTTACAAAATAGAAGATTATGAAATAACAAAAACAGATGATTATTGGGGTGAAATAATAATTGATGTAGGTAATTATCAAACAGGAGCTTACCTTATCAACTTCAAACTTGGAGATGGAAATAAAAGTGAAAGCATAATAATAGAATAATTTACACATCAACAAGGGGTTACAACCCCTTGTTGATTTTCTTTTACCCGTCATTCTAAGGCGAAGCCGAAGAATCTCCCAAATA
>CBFIFP010000015.1:296-7379 GCA_965661945.1 Eximiradiales bacterium | reverse complement strand
ATGATCTCGTAGCTCAGTTGGTAGAGCATTTGACTTTTAATCAAAGGGTCGCGGGTTCGAGTCCCGCCGAGATCACAAATGAAAATATTAAGTCCTTGTAATTCATCCATATTACAAGGATTTTTTTTATTTTTAGTTTGAAATTTAGTTGCAAATATAAAAAAACCGCACTTTTTATGGTGCGGTTCGGAGCGCTGAATCAAGAAACGAAAATAATAATTTATTTAAGAAATACTAGTGCATCCTCTGGTGAGTGACCAATCTTTCGCATTTTTGAGTAATTCTCAAATTTTTCTTTACTAATATTACTATAACTGAAATTTATAGGAATATTGTTTTGTTCAAAGAAATCTAACACTTGATGTATTTTACTTTGTAAGTCGCCTTCAAGTTTAGCATATTCTGCAATATCATTTATAATGACATCTTGAACTTTATCTTTTCTGTGAAGTTCTTCAAAACTCTGTTCGAGCCCATCATCGTATGTCTTGCTATTGTTTAACATTGTTATCTCCATTTTTTTTTAATAAAAATTTTATTTGTTTTTCTTTTGCTATTTCTAATGTTGAAGAAAATGTATTTAGTTTTTCTATTATATCGTTAAATTCTAAATAATACGAATATGTTAATTTATCTCTTAACCTTGCATTATCTCTATTTTCCATTGAGTATTGTTTTTTCAATTTATGGTCTTCGGTTGCAATATCTGAAATTATATCATAGAGCTGAGAGGATAGTTTGTCAAATTCGTTTTTCTTGGATTGAATTAAATTCATAGATTTAATTACGGCTTTATTTCGGTTTTCTTCATAGATTTTAACATACTTTTCTTTATATAATTCAAGTTTATCATTTGCCTTTTTAATTTCGTTGTCATATACAACGCTTTCAAAATTTAATTCTTCTATCAATTTATTGATTTTATCGGTATTTTTTTTAACCTCTTTGTAATTATTTGGGTTAGCATCATTTAATTGATTTTTAATATCTGTTAAATATTCATCAATTTTAAGATTTATTTCATTTTGTTTAAATTGTAATTTATTTATTTCATCTACAAGTTTTGTTTTCTCAATTGTATATTCAACAGGAATATCAATCTCTAATTCTACATTAGGTATTAGTATTCTATCTGGTCTTGAATAATCGTGATTTGCCATCATTCCAAACCTAAATTGTTTAAAATCAATTTTTTTAAGCATTAATATTTCTCCTTATTTTTATATTCTATATAATCTTTTTGTAACTCTAATTTAGACCAATCTTTGTTTTCTTTAAGAACTTTTTTAAAAGCCGCTTCTATTTCTGGGTTTATTCGATAATCTTCATCATTAAAAAGATTATATTTGTATCTATAATGATTATCTGCATTATAGCCCTCAGGTGCAAACATTTCACATAACATTTTTTCACTAATACCCTCTGTTATGTATCCTGAATCTTTCATATATGCCATTATTTGAGTAAATTCCTTTTTTCCTTTAATAGCGTATTTTCTTATTTCGGTATTATCTTTAAATGCACTATACATCGAATGTAAATGTTCTTGACAAATATACATCTCTTTAGTTAAATTATCAATAGAATGTCTTAATTCTCTAACATTTTGAGGATTATTTAGTTCATCTCTTAACGCTTCTATATTTTGTTTTGAGATTAATCTCAATAATGATAAACATAAGTAATAAATTTCTTTCATATATTTTTCTTGTTATTTACACAATAGAGACCTTATAAGAGCCTCTTTCTTGAAATCTGACCATTTCATCAATTAAGGGGTGAATATCATCTCCAGTAAAGATTAGTCCACCTTTTTTGATATAATTTTCACCATCTGGTACAATAACATAAGTTTTAGGTTCTTTATTTTCTTTTAAACTTATTATTTTTTCTTCCAGTACTGATAGTCTTTTAGTAACATCTAACTTCATTTAAAATTTTTTCCAATTTATCAAGTTTTTCTTCAATTTCATTTTCTCTGTTAGCAACAATGTAAGTATTAACCATATAAGTAAGTGCTTTTGCTTTTTTATCATCAATCACATCATTTTCAAATAGTCTAATAATTCTAGAAAGATAAACCCTTGCAACCTTAATGTTTGTAATTAAAGGCAACCCCATTTTAGATTTAGGGGGGGGGCTTATACATAACTGATTGTTTTCATTAGACATGATTTTTTTTCTTATATTGTCATTAACTATAATTCAAAATTAAGGAGATTAATTATTAGTTCTTGTGGAGATTTATTATTTATTACTATTTAATGATTTTAATTGCTGGTTTATAAATTCAAGAATCTCTCCTTCATCTTCATCTGGTAAAGGTAAATCATTTTTAATAAATAAATCTATAGTTCTTAAAGTTGGTTGCCAACAATAATATTCGTTTCCAAATAAATCTTCAATTACAACTCTCTTTTCATATTCTAAAAATTTCACAAAAACATCATACCCATATTTATTTTTAAAATCTTCAATTTTTTGAAGATTCTTTTTTATAAAATCGTATTCTTCAAAAATAAAATATTCAATATGTTTATGATAACCCATTACACTTCTATTATCATAAAAACATTTCCATTTAAGAGTATCTTGGTTCGCTTTTAAAAATAATGATTGGTTATAATCATAGTAAAACTCTTTTCCTATTAATTCATACTTTTTGACAATACTTTTTTCTAAATCTCTATATATATCTTGATACATAGACATAAAATCTTCATATCTTTCATATTCATAATTAACAGAATTAACGGCATAAAAGAAAAGTTCATCTTCAGATATTTTGGTTACTTTGTTTTCTTTCAACTGAGTATTGAGAAAAGAGTAAAACATTGTTATATAATTTTTGTTTTTAGATTCTGAATTAATTTTATTATCAATTTGTAAATTTATATTATCAAATAAATCATTTTCAATTATTTCAGTTTTGTGTTTTAATCCTAACCATTGATAAAGTAAAGGTAATTTCATAACATCAGCAATATTGTTTAATCCACTTGCTATTAGTATTTCTTTATTTAATGGCTCATAAAGTTCTTTGAATTTATTATCAATAAAATCTTTCAAAAATAAAAAAGTGTGTGCGTGTGTGTGTGTGTGGTTTTCGTTGGGTGTGCCTACACTCTCTCCCTCACTCACACTCACACCCACATTTGATTCTTTAGATTCATTTAAAACATTGGAAACTTCGTTACCTTTATTCTTATGTAGCAATGCTTGTGCTAAGGTTGTGTCAAGTTCCTGCAAAGTGTGTTCTAAGTTTGTGCTTGGGTTGTGCAATGCTTGTGCTAAGGTTGTTCTAAGGTTGTGCAAAGTATCGTTACTATAACTGTTTAAGTCTTGGAAAATATTATATATTACAACTTCGTATAGTGTGCCAAGTGTAGATGAAGATATTGTTTTTATTAAACCTTTACTTTCGAGCTTCTCAATATTATTTAATAAAGTTCTTTTTGGGTAGTAGAGCTTCTTATTGTTTTCGTAAAAATATAAATCTTCACGTAACAAGCTAACTGATTTTAGTAATTGACCTCTTTTTAATTTTATTCCTGCGTGCATAATGCCCTCTGGTTTAAATACTGCATTTCTAAGAAAATATTCGTATATTCTAAATTGTAATGGAAATGGCTGTAATAAAATTGATACTGCACGGGGCATTAAATACGCTCCATTCAGTAGATAATCTATATATTTCACTTCGTTCATCTATCACCTTATCATAATTTATAAACAAGAGTTGGGAGGTTTTTATTAACTCCCAACTTATTAAACGCTTCTATCGAAACGAATATTTACAACTGCGAAATTATTAAATATAATCTTTGTTGGTTGTGGAGATATTATATTATTTTAATAATCCATCTGTAAATGGTATATCAATGTAATATTCCAGCTCACCTATAACTACCATTTTATCGGTAAATGGCTCTGGAGCGAAGTTATTGTCAAATTTTAGATAATCAAAGTTACGGTATTTGATAACTTCGCATAAAAACTTAATATTATTTATGCTAATTAACACTACTTTACCATTTGATACTTTTGATAAATCGTTTCTAAAAATAAATTGGAATCTACCAGTATTATTATTAATATTCATTTTTCTTTTAAAAGGAAAACTTCTAGAGTTTATAATTTGATTAGAATCAAAAAATATTCTTTTTGTTTGGATATTAATAATATTTTTCGTAATTTTGTGTTCTATTGCTGGTATTTTTTGGATTTGAGCGCCTTGTAGTTGGGGCGCTCTTTTCGTATTCGCTATCATAATTCTTCAACTCCTTTTTTTCCCAAACTATTAAAAAAATTATTAATAGCAATAGAGCCAGAGTTGATTTCTTCCATAAGAACATGGTCTTTCGCTTTATTGATATGATGCTGTATATTAGTCAGAAATGTTAATTTTTCTGCTAAGGTTACATTTTCATTTAGACAAATGATATTTAAGGTGTTGTTAATATTGTTTGTATGAAAAACAAAATTTACTTTTTCATCTAATCTACGATTGTTAATATGATTATGATGATTCTTTTTATATTTTTGCATTTTACTGCTCCTTATTGGTTTTTAAAATATTTTGGATGTTCTTTAAGAAGTCATCCGCTTCTTTTTCTTTTTTCTGATTTAACTCTATAGCATTATTGTGATATACTTTGAGATTTTTAGCATATTCTGGGTTTTCTTTTAAGATTTTATTCTCACCATCTATACCAATATTTCTAAGATATAGATAGAAAGTATGCCTATCCATAATATCTAATAATTTTATATTATCATCGGTGTTAAATTGATTTTCACTATCCAGATAAGCAAATTTTTTTTCAATTAACGATTCTATCAAGCTAAATAATTGTTCATAAGTTTCATTATTATACATACAATTCTACCTTTTGTTTTAACATATTCAAAGATTTTTCTATTCTTTTTGTAGAGTATAACCTTATCATGCGTTGTTTATCATTAATCAACCTATATTCGTAATCTTCAATTTTATTCCTAACAGTTGCTTCTGATATACCCTCAATCCGAGCAGTCTCCATTGTAGTTAATAGTTCATCACTTTTACCGAACATAATCATTGCTATTTTTCTTTTGATTTCGGTTTCATATTGCTTAAGAGATTTAATTTCTCTTAATAACGTTGGGTAGTTATTAATAACCTCTTGTAATAACTCTTTATGAGTTTCATAAAAGCATTTCATAAATATTCCTTAAATTTGTAAATGTAATTTTGTTATTGTTAAAATTAATTATTCAAAATTAAATAAAAATTTCTATAATAGCAAGAAAAATTATACTATATTGGTATAATTTTTTTCACATATTTGCAAGTTTTATTTAAGTAATAGCAATATAAAGGGTTTGAAATTATGGATATATCTGAAATAAATAAAAGATTTTTGATTTTTGTTGATAATTTAGGATATTCTTATGTGGATTTGTCTAAAAAATTAGGTATTGCACAGCCAGTTTTAAGCAAAATTAAAAATAATATTCAATCTCCATTACCATTTATTGATAAATTTGCCATACTAGGATTGAATTTAAACTGGTTAATAACTGGTAAGGGTAGTATGTATTTAAAAGATAATATTAGTTCTGAAAAAATATTAGAAATTAAATTTATAACAGAAATGGAGTCAATATACTTTCATGAATACATAAAAAATGATAAATTATTAAAAAGTATTATTGCAAATAATGGTATTTCAGAAATTAATTCTTTTAAATTATATCATATTATAGATAATGATAGATTAGAAGGTTTAAATGATATAATATTAACAGTTAACTTTAATAATCCAGAGTATGTGAATAATTTTAAGTTTGCGGTTCTAACTGATATTATATACACTACTATTAATGAGAGCGGAGTCGAACAAAATGTTCATAAAATGGGTAGAGTTTTAAAATTTGATAAGATATATGTATCTATATATAATGAAGAAATGGAAACGGATATTGAAATGATTGTAGAAAACCAATCAATTACAAATTTTGATTTCATCGTTGGTACATTAAACAAGGATTATAAAATATAAATCTCCATAAGAACAAATAAATATTTTTCATATTTTAGCATTTTATAAATATAAAAAGTATAAATTATGTTCAATATTGAAATAAAAGATAATGAATCAAATAGATTGCTTAAAGAAAGCATAGAAATAATCAATAAGAAGATAGATTTAGATAAAATTTATCGTGGAATTGGTGAGGTTTTGCAAACTGCAATGGAAGATCAATTTGATAAAGAGGGTAAATACTTAACTAATTCAAAGTGGCCTGGACTTGCTTTATCAACAATAAAACAAAGAAATAAGTCAGGTAAGTGGCCTGGTTCGATTTTACAGGTTACTGGAGCTTTGAGGAGGTCATTTACTTATAATATTGTTGGGAATAATTTGGTTTTCGGTACGAATTTGGAATATGCTAAGTATCTTCATCATGGTACAAAAAATATGCCAGCACGCCCTTTATTTGCTAGATTATTAAATGATGAAGTAATAGGAGAAATAAGAGAAGTAGTTATAAAATCATTAAATAGTAATAAATAATAAATCTCCACAAGAAGATGTATAATATAACTATAATTTTGTGATTATAAAAAAACACAGGATTATAAGTTATGGACTTATCATTAAATTTAAACCTCAATCCAAAATTAAACGCTCAACAACTAGTAGAAACTTTGAATGTAATATTAAATAATATTAAATAATATTAATAAGACATTTAAGGGCGTTGGTGGTCAATTAGATTTAATTGATAGTCAAGCATTATCAAAAGAGCTTGATATTGTGGAAAAAAAATTTAATCAAATAAAAGGTGGTCTTAACGAAACTACAGGCGGACTTGGTGGACTTAATGAAGGACTTAAAAAAAGTGCAAGTCAAGCGGATTTACTCGGTAAAGCATTTCAATTTAATCAAATTGCACAAAGTATTACACTTGTTACTGGTGCTTTATCTCAATTTACAGCGCCGTTTATAGAGTTAGACAAACAAGTCCAAAATATAGGAACGCTTGGAGTTGAAAACTTTCAAGTAGTATTTTAAGTAAAAAGTTAGATTCCACTAA
>CBFIFP010000015.1:0-286 GCA_965661945.1 Eximiradiales bacterium | reverse complement strand
CACACAATTAAGTGATGATGGTATTCAAAAGAGTATCTCTAGATATAAAAATAAATATGACAAAACAAAAAGGATTTAATAATGGCAAAATATAAACAAGTGTTTTCTTTTGATAATGAAGATAGTTTTGGTAATAATACTATTGAGGTATTTATTACAGATAATATAAATTTAATTAATGATGATACAGAACCCCAAGTCGTTGATTGTATGATAATTGATAAGTTGGAAAAAGCGTTTCAAAGTGATAACGGCGGTTTACGTATGGATTATGGCAGTATAATAA
>CBFIFP010000014.1:0-10179 GCA_965661945.1 Eximiradiales bacterium | reverse complement strand
TTTAACTCTTTATAGTCAGGGTTCATTTGATTATTTGCGGAATAATCATCTGAAACTAATTTATCAAAAGCTAGTTTTAATTTTTCAAAATTATATTTACTAATAACTACTGTTTTCATAAGTTACCTCATAGTTATAAAATCCATCTACTTCTGTTACTGTGGCACCCCACATTGTTATCTCTTTGAGCGTTATGTTTCGCAGCAAAACTCTATCGTTTACATTCCCACCGACTAAAATCCCCTGTTCTTTTTCACTATCCCATTCAACAAATGTATCAACGTGATGACCGCCTCTTCTTGCTTTAACTAAATAATCACCTGGCTTAGGATTATATTGTTTAAGCATTATATTCTTTGCAGTCCATGTTCTTTTCTCAACTGCAAAATCTCTGGCTCTTGCCGATTTAATAACTGGATAAACATAACCTTTTTCATTAAACCAACTTTTTTCTGTTGCACACCAAGGAACTGCTACCATACCAAAGAACTTATTCCAATCGTCTATATACTTCCCTTTATTACTTGAGAGTGGGTTCTCTATCACCCCCACGTAACTCAATTCTAACAGGAGGTGTAACGGAATCTCCTGTCGGATAAACTGGTTGTTGTTCAGCTTGTATAGTTCTATTTTCTTCGATAGATAGATTTGATTGTCCTCCAATCCATCTGTCTCCGAAATAGAATGAAGCAATAAATAAGATAATAAGAGCAAAATAATGTATCGCCAAAGCGATTGAGTTTTCGCCAATTCTATAGATAGTATTCTGTTTAAAATATACTTCATCGAGCCACTCGTATGCAATTAATGAAAAAAGAATTATTGTAAGCGCAATAGAAAAACCAAAGAGCATAGTAGCGTAGTTAAAAGTGAAATAAGAGACAGCAATAGACACAACAAAAGATATTGCGAATTTGATTTTACGCTTCGTGTCGAACTCTTTATCTCCTTCCCCTTTATCACTTTCTTTTTTGAGGCTATTTTTTGCTTCAACTTCCTCAGCCAGTTCTTGTATCTTTCTTTTGATTTCTGGGTCATCAGTATTTTCTAGTGTTTTTAAAGCATCGTTCATTTTTTAAGCATCCTTTTGTTTGATTTTTTTCCAAGTTCATTCCAGATATTCTCTAATTCTTTTTTTGTCAATTGCTTTTCGTGAGTCATAGCAGTTGTAAATTTTTCAAAATAATCTTTATTACTTTTTTCTAAAAGAGGTATTATTTCTTTCATTGATAGTTGGATTTGGTTTTTAACGTCTAATCTACTTTGAATCAAATCTTTTTCAATATTATTGACTCTTGCCTCCAATGATGAATTAAAAGATGCTTGTTTTTTTATTTCCTCAGCGTGTCTGTCAATCTCTTTTTTTTGATTATTTAATTCATTATTATGGTTAATATCCGTCGTTTCTTGTTCCTTTTTCCAACTTTCAAATTCTTTTTTCTCCGCTCTTATTTGCTTTTTTACTTGATAGATTACACTGATTGATGTAACTACCATTGAAATAATCGCTATAAATGTTGTATATAATTCTTCCATAACCCCTCTTAATTCGGAAATGCATATTGATAACCTGCGATTATAACTGCTTCATATAAATGAGTAGTTTTATTTACAACAGGTGTCACTGCATCCTCAAACAATTCATAACCATTAGCGTATAATATGTTCGTTACTTTATCTAATAAGAACTCAATATCTAAAGGGTCTTCTGAATCATCTTTTAATATTTTAGAAAAAATAAATATTGTAAATGCGTTATATGTACCATAAACATTCGCATTTTTAAGATAATTTTTACCTGCATAAGTGATAAAAATTGTAGTCTTTCGTTGTCCTTCTTTAACTAATTCATCTTTAGAATCATTAGTATTAGGATATAATTTTGTTGTTACATTTATTTTATTTGATATATCTGGTGAATTTTTTATTAACTCAACAAGATGTAACTTCCTTTGCTTTGTATTCATCACCAGCTCCCTAAATATTCTTCTGTGAATACTTTAGGCCTTGTGTTTGAGACTAGCATTGTACCTGTATTATTCGCTTTATTGGGTACTCCAATTAAATTTCTAACTCCTGACACGATTTTATCAAGTTCTTTAATTGCTATTTTATAGCGATTGTAAAGCGACTCCATTTCTTCGTTTGTATGAGCGATACCATAAATGTAGTATAAAGCAATATCAAGTACAATGCGTTTTAAGTCGTCTCCAACAGGTATAATTGGAATATTATATCTGCTGTTTAATTTACCATCAACAAGTTTTGATGCATCATTGAGTATTTGATTTAATTTGCTCTCACTAAATACACCTTCAACTTCAAGAATGCTCTTTACATCCTTTTCGTCGGCTCTAGCGAGTAAATAATCAATATCAATATATGCGCTCATCTGAATACCTATTATGGAACTTGAATTATAATTACATCTCCTGCAACTGAAGCAGCTGATAATGCACGACCATTTCTGATACCTGCATCAAGAGTGATTGCTCTACCTTCTGCATCAGATTGAACGTCTGCACCAATTGCTACTGCTGCACCTGCTATTACTCTAGCAGTTCCAGAGCGTACAACAGAGAATGCTTCACCTACTGCGAATTTATCTATTGTTGGTCGTCCTGCAGCTCCAGCACCTGCGACTGTACCTGCTTCTGTTGCAAATTTATATTTAGGTATTTCAACTTGTGCTTTTGCGTAAGCAGTGTCGATGTGCTTGGCATTAACTAAATCTTCTCTTGGAATTGACATTATTTATCTCCTTTGTTATTTTCATTTTTTGACTTTTGCTGTCTGTCGTTTTCTGCTTTTGTGATTATAATCTCAGAAAGGTCTTCTGCTTCTTTTTTTGATAAAGAAACAACACTTCCGATTGGCATTACTTTATGATTTACTCTTAAAGCGCTCCCAACTAAAACATATTCACTATTAGCAGTAGCTGTTTTTGTATCGTTTGTATTAGACATCAATTACTCCTTACAAATTAGTATCTTTAAGAATATATCCTGCAGAGCCCATAAGAACTTTTTCAGTCTCAATTGTAGTTGATTCTACTACATATATTTTTTTATTATTCTCTTCAAAATCACTGTGAATTATTGGGAACCCACTATGAAGGAATGAATACCCAAAAGATGGAGTATATTCACTTCTATTTGATTTTGGTACATAAGCTATAATACAATTGTCATCCCATATTTTTGAGAATGCAGACGTAGCAGATGTAGCATAACTTGCTCTACCAACACTGATTTTTAATTCAAGAAGTGCCTCAAGTTGTTGTAATGTTACAATACCTGGTCTATCTTTTCCAAATATAGCATCAACAACAGTCTTATGAGTCCTTAAAGAGTAATATGAACTATGGCCTAAAGTCATTTGATTTGGTTCAATACCTATTGCATTTCTAATAGTTTCTTTAGCATCTTCTATCTGCTCTAAAGGTCTTGAATCTACATCTGTCCATTGGTCATTACCTGCAAGAGTTTCTTTATGACCCAATGGGTAAGAATCTAAGTTTTGCACTAACTCAGCTATTCTTGCCTCTTTACCAATTCTTAAAGCCTCGGTCACTTGTCTGGCAGCAAATACTTTAAGATTAAAACCTCCCTTACCAGCTGCAGCTATTTCTCTATAATCTAATTTTTGTTTTAAAGAATGTTCTTTCAATTCTAACTCAATCTGACTATATTCTACTTGATCTAGCACTTTAGATTCTGCTCTTAAAGCTCTATCTGTATTATAGACTCTGAATAAGTCTTTGTTGTAAGTTGGGATTTCAAGATGAGTATCATTCACACCTAATGTAGGCAGTAACACTTCTCCAATGTAAGGCTCTTGATTGTATCCTTGTGCGAGTTTTGATAACGTGGTATGTAAACCACGTCTTAGCATTTCAATTCTTTCTTGTGCCATCTTATTTTCCTCCTAAGATTTCGCTTACAGCATCTTCGTAAGATATATTTTTCTTAACTGACAATGCTGTTGCTTTTTGGTCTAATAACTTATCAGCCATTGGGTTATTTAAAATTGACTCGTGAGAGAGTACAATTCCATCTTCTTGGTTGTCAGTTCTGTCAAAATTGCTATCGAACATAGCATTTTTTGGAAGTTTTTCTAAAACATCAATTCTTTTGTCGTAAGCATCTTTATTTGAAACACGCAAGTTCATTAACATTTCAGTTTCTGATTCTTTAAGTGCAGGAATAACTTTACCTTCACCAATTAGTGAATTAATTTTATTCTCTACCTCTATTTTTGCGTTCTCTTTTCTTAGCTCATCAATCTCTTTTTCAAATTTTTGATTTATAGCTTTTAGAGCAGAGTTTTCCTTTTCATGCTCGACTTTTAAATCAGAAATAGTCCGATTTAATTCTGCGATTTGCTCGGCTTTAGCATTAATGTCAATTTTCAAGTCAGTAATCTGCTTGTAACTTTCATTAATTATTTTGCCAAAATCCGTGTTTGAATCTTCATTTGCCATAGATTCGTCTCCTGAATTATTATTTAAATTTTTATTTCTAAATGATAAAGCAACATACTTGTAAGTTGAAAATAGTTGCTTATTGTTTTTTGTATCTAAATCGTTTTGCTCTTCTTTATCTGGCTCGTAAATACTATCCACAAGCTTATTTTTAAGAGCTTCATCTGCTGTCATAATCCTATCTTCGTTCATCAAAGCTTTTAATTTGTCTTCTGATAGTTTTGTTTTTCTTTTATAAACTTCCATTATTTGATTTTTTATTTCGTCGAGCTCTTTACCTTGTTTTTTGAACTCTTCGGCATCGCCCATTGCAATAGACCATGGATTGTGAATTAGATATGATGCAGTTTTTGCGATTACTGTTTTGTTCCCAGCGAATGCAATTACTGAAGCTATACTTGCAGCAATACCAACTATTTTTATAGTGATGTTGTTTGTTTTAGATTTTTCTTGAATGAGATTATATATTGAATATCCTGTAAACACAGAGCCACCAGGTGAGTTTATATATATTTCTACATCTTCTCCATCTTGGATTTTATCAAATTTTTCAACTAAAATTTTATCATTAAATCCCCAGTCAGAAATTGGTTCGAGTATATATATTTTATTATTCATTTTTGTTTTCTCATTTTTATAATTGCAAGTTTATTGATTATAGTTAGTATGTATAAATAGATGTTTCGTAAAAGTTTGTTGCGAAACATTCAACGAACTGTTCGCTAAAGATTGCAGTATTTTTTTTGTTGTTTTGCATTTTAATAAACTTATAATGAGCAAATATGTCATCAGAAACATTGAATCTAAGAAGTCAAGTAAAAAATATCCCATTAAACATGCTGGAGGAAATGGGATTAAGCCAAGAACAAATGAATAATTTTCAGAATTATCTTATCGTCCCAGTTCACTTAATTAAAAAAGCGCCTTGGAATTATAAGACAGATGATGATAAAATATCCGAAAAGCTATCTAATAACATAGGCAGAATTGGACAAGTTGAAAATGTCCAGTTAAGAGATTTGGAAGATGGATATTTTGAAATGGTTAATGGTAATCACCGACTTGATGTATTTCTACAAAGAGGAATTAAGTTTATTTTTGCATATAATCATGGTGATATTTCAATAGATGAAGCAAAAAGAATTGCCGTTGAAACTAATGAAACTAGGTTTTATGCAGATGAATTGAAGTTATCAAAAATTATTAATGAATTGAAATCAGAATTTAATGTTGAAGATTTAAAAACTACTTTCCCTTACTCAGAACATGAATTTAAAAACCTTTCTAATATAAGCTTATCTGATAGAGATTTGAATTTAGATACAATTAATGAAGATGAAGGTGAGATTGAAATTACCGAAACCCCTAAAACAAAAGCGGGTGATTTGTATGAATTAAATGGTCATCGTTTGTTATGTGGTGATTCTACTAATGAAGATGACGTTGCAAGATTAATGAATGGTAGACTCGCATCGATGGTTCACACAGACCCTCCTTATAATGTTAATTATGCTGAGTTAAATTTTACTGGAAGGCCTAATCAAGGTAAAGATTGGGGAGATAGTTATTGTTCGTCTTGGCAAGATAGTATGAGTGATGAGGATTATTATAAGTTTTTAGTTGCATTTATTGGACTTGCTAAAAAGCATACTATTGATTACGGACATTATTATATCTGGCACGCTACAGCATACTATAGAGAGTTATTGGCAGCATTAGAAGAAAACGAAATTAAGTACGACCCTGTACAAATTGTTTGGAAAAAACAAGTAGCTCCAATGTCATGGGCTAGATATGGTAGAATATATGAACCTTGTATTTTCGCAGGGAAAGATGCTACTGTTGGTTCTTCATTAAATGGCAGATGGTTTGGACCTTCAAATGAATTGAATGTTTGGGAAATTAGTAGAGACCATAATAAAACATATATCCATCCCACTCAAAAGCCAATTGCTATCCCTATTAGGGCGATTAGGAACTCAAGCATATCAGGAGAAATTGTATTAGATTTATTCTTAGGAAGTGGAAGTACTTTAATAGGTGCGGATACAATTGATAGAGAATGTTATGGAATGGAGATGGAACCAAAGTTCTGCGATGGTATTGTAAAAAGATTTATTGCATATTGTCAGCAAAATAATAAAGAACATACTGTAAAATTAAATGGTGAAGTTATTACTTTAGACTATTTTGAGGTTGAAAATGAATGAGTCGGTAGATATATTGCCGAGTTGGTATAAAATGGATGGTGAGAGTGATGCTAGCTATTCCAATTTTGAATTATATCGAACTATGCCACCATCGGAACGAAGTGTTGCTGAGTGTGAAAGAAGACTAGGTCTGAAAGTTGGTCATTCATATATTAGGAATATATGCAAAAAGTTTAACTGGGTTGAAAGAGCTAGGGATTGGGATAACCATATGACTTCTGTAAAAGATAAAGCACTCTTAGATCAAGTTTCTGAAATTAAAATTGAGTACGTAGAAGAAGCAAGAGCTGTCAGAATTGCCATTCTAAAATCTGTTGAAGAATTTTATAAACGATACCGAGAGAATCCGCATTTATTTAAGACAATGTCTGACAAAGAGTTGATTAAGTTTGTGGCGAATATTCCAGATAAATTAAAACGAATTCAAGAAGTTGAGTTTACAGCTTATGGACATGCAACAGAAATTAGTAAGCAAGATGTTGATGTAAACACTGAAGGTAAAACTTATACTATTACAATATCAGATAAATAAAACCTTTAAATGAACCCTTCTAAAATAGATAATATTGAGGTCCCTAAATCATTATTTAATGATGTTTATCTCCCTGTTTTGGAAACTGATAAAAGAATTATTATAATGTATGGGGGTAGAGGTTCTGCAAAGTCTGCTTTTGCAGCACAATATATTATTTTAGATTTATTAAAACAACCTTATGCAAAGTGGATTGCTATGCGTAAGATATTCGCTGATATAAAAGATTCACAATTTGCTACTCTAAAATGGGCGATTTATCATTGGGGGCTAGAAGATTTTTTTCATATAACTCACGTTCCTATGGAGATAACTTGTACAAAAAATGGCAATAAGATTATTTTTAGAGGATTAGACAAGCCTTATAAAACAAAATCTATTCAAAATCCTACTTCTGCTTGGTTTGAAGAAGCTAACGAAATCTCATTTGAAGAATATACTAAAACAACTACATCACTTAGAGGTCCTACAGGTTCTAAATTGCGTGAACTAATTACATTTAATCCAGAAGATGAAGAAGGATGGATTAATACTACATTTTTTCCACCAAAAGAGAACTATGAGCGTGATGATGGTGCTTACAATTACATTGAGTCAACCAAAAAGAATGCCCTTATTTTACATACTACTTATAAAGATAATCGTTGGGCTGGACCTGACGAAGTAGAGAAATTAGAGTCTTTGAAAGATATTGATGAGAATTTTTATAAAGTATATACACTTGGTAAGTGGGGCGGGGCATTAAAAGGTCTTGTGTATCCTAAATGGGAAGTTTACAATGATGAACCATCGTGTGGAGATATAGTTTATGGATTGGACTTTGGTTACAACGACCCTATGGCTTTAGTACAAGTTACAAGGAAAGAAAATCATTTATTTGTGAAAGAAATACTTTATAAATCTGGCTGGACTACATCTGAGTTAATAGTTGGGTTACCGAGATTGATAGAAAGTAAAGATTTTGAAATTTATGCTGACCATGAGCCAGATAGAATTGAGGAGATTTACACGAAAGGCTACAACATAAAGCCAGCTGATAAAGGTGCAAATTCTATTAAAAACGGAATTGATTTTATAAAAAACTTCAAATTATTTATTCATAAAGATTCTCACAATTTGATTAGAGAATTGAAGAAATATATTTATAAAACTGATAAAAATGATAAAGCTTTAGAGATGCCTGTAGATTTTGAAAACCACGCATTAGATGCTATGCGATATGCGATAAATACTCATGGAAGGAAATATTGGGTTGGAACATCTTCTTCTCTTCCTACTGTATTCTCAAATAATAAATCAAGATTTAATACAGCAAATAAATTCAACTTTTAAATATGTAAATTAATGGAGATGTTTTATGAAATTATTCAGTTTTTTAAACAAGAAGGAAAGCAAAGATGAAGATAGCGCTTTGGTTTCTCGTGATAAAATAACAAAAGAATTTGTTACTAATTTTGATAGTTATACATACTGGTCAAAATTACTTGATAATCCTGACATGGTATTAAAGAATCTTGGCAAGGATGTTGAGACTTATGATAAACTTCTTGCCGATTCACACCTTTATGCCTGTGTGCAGTCTCGTAAGTCTGGTGTATTATCAAAAGAGTGGGATATCGACCAATCATATTCAGATAAAGTTATTGTTGATTTTATTTATGATATATTCCAGAAACTTGACGTTAATGGAATCTCAAGATATATATTAGACGCACCTTTGTTTGGATATCAACCGCTTGAAATTATATGGGGGATATCAAATAACAAATATGTACCAATAAATATTTACAAGAGACCTCGGCAGCATTTCAAGTTCAATATTGATTGTGAATTGATTTATATTGATGAATTAGGTAATGAACACATAGTACCTAAATATAAATTCTTATGCCCAACTTATGAATCAGGTAGAAGTAATCCTTATGGCACACCTTTATTATCAAAGTGCTACTGGCCTGTTGTGACTAAAAATGACATTAGAAAATTTTGGAGTATATTTACTGAGAAATTCGGGACTCCTTGGGTTGGTGCTACATACGAATCTGGTCGTTATGACGAGACAAAAGCAGATGCGCTTGTACAGAATTTAATCGGCATGGCGCAAGAAACAATTTTTGCTGTACCAAATGATGTTGAGTTAAATATTGTTAATGGAGCTAGTACTGCAAATGTCGATATGTATTTAAAATACATCAAAGAAGCAAAAGAGGAAATATCTGAAGTTATTTTAGGGCATACATCTGCAACAACATCTACACCAGGTAAATTAGGTAATGAAGGGATGGCTATTGCTGTTGTTGATAGAATAATTGAATCTGACCAAAGATTGGTTGAAGATACATTTAATGAATTAATTAAAATGGTTGTTCAGTTGAATTTTAACTCAATTGATTACCCTACTTTCAGATTCTTTGAAGAAGATGAGATTAATATTACCTTGGCACAAAGAGATAAAATATTAACTGAGATGGGTGTTGAGTTTACTCCTGAATATTATATAAGAATGCACAATTTATCTGAAGAAGATTTTAATTTAAAGTCTGTTAATAACGGAGCCACAAAAAATAAAAAAAATGGTGTTAACGAGGAGGAAGAACAAACTGGAAAAAAGTCGTTGAATCCGAAGATTAATATTGACTCATTAAAAGTATTTAATTCGGATAAAGATGATGAGGATAGCCAGATTTTAACAGATGATTTTATCAATAAATTACTTAATCCAGAAGATACTGATAAATTATTTAATAAGATTTTGAAGCCGATTTTTGATTATGCAGGGAAAACCGAACTTGACAAGATGGATAAGGATTATTATAAACTTTTCAAAAAAATAAAAGCCGATGAGTTTATTGAATTGATGGAAAAAGCGGTTTTTGTAATACAAATACATGGCAGTAATTCTGTTGATATTAGTTCTGATAAAGAAGATAAATTAAATCTATATAACAAGTCTG
>CBFIFP010000013.1:0-12610 GCA_965661945.1 Eximiradiales bacterium | reverse complement strand
CCTTTAATAGTATATCTTACTTTAAATTTATTGATTGGATTTAAACCAATGTTTTTAATATCTGCTTTAACTTGTTTTTGTGAATTCACGATATGTGTTTCATACCAAGGCGCTGATACTGGTTTAGGGTCTTGAATTGCCTGAACTGTTAAATCATAATCTGTTTTGATTGTGAAATTGAAAAATTTATCAGTTCCACCTGCAACTGGATCTCCATTTGCTTCATAAAAGTTTAATATTACTGAGTATTCACCAGAAGTATAAGTATATAATTCACCTTCTTCTAATAAATTACCATTTCCATCTCTTATGTATGAATCTCTTTGTAATGAACCGTCGTTACCAGTATGACCAGCTTTCCAGAAATATCTATCTATTTCTTTTTCTGTTCCATCAGCATCTACAACTGTTACTTTTCTTGTTGTTAAATTAGTTGGGTCAACATTGATTCTTCTATTTCCTGAACCATCAGTAGCAATATAAATTTCATCTCTTGAAGGTCTTGGACCTATGATTGTGTATTCCATGTGAAGACCTTCTGTAGGAGTTGTTATAAACTCTACTTCTGGTTTAGTGTACATTACACTATTTCTTTCTTCATCATTGTATATTTCTTCAGCAAAAGTAAGTGTTCCTTCATTAGGGAAAGGTATTACTTCAATTCCACCGAAAATTACATCAAAATCAATTATTTGACCATAGTAGTCAGTTTGACCACCTCTCCATCCAGTGAAATCAATACGACAAGCATCATCAATATTTCTAGCATATAATCTTTTTAGTCTCATTCTATTAGGAACGTCAACTTCTAAACCTTCTGCTGGTATTTCAATATCGATTTCATATTGAGCCCATCCAAATCTCCAGTTAGTATACCCGAAGCTAAGACTTCCAGCATAAGTATAACCAAATGCACAGCTTGAGTATGGATAATCTGAAGCTCTTGATCCCCAACTCATTTGATTCCATGGAGTTGTCCATTTTTGAATTAACTCATCTCCTCTCCAATCAAATTCTTTATCATTGTCCATATCCCAGTATAACCAAGTGTAATAAGTTGAACGTAAGTAATCAGCTGTATAAAACTTAAGTGTGTAAGTTTTAGCCATACTTAATTTGATTGGTTCCCAAGTTTCTCCAGCTACTGAAGCAGTATTATTTGGATCTACTCTTCCATCACTTCCGCATGAGCCAGATGGTACTCCACCCCAACCACCAAGTTCTGCGTCTCCGTGGATATAGATATAACCAGGGAACCATTTACAGCAGTTATCCATTTCCCAGAACCAAAATGGCTGGCTTGCACCTTTTTCATACCATTCAATTCTGTCAATTCTTGCATAAGGATAATAAGTATAACACTCCATCCAATATCCCCAGTTATAGGTTTTGTATAACCTTAAATTCTCAGAACCAGTATTCCAATTTTCACCACTATCATCATAAGGATGGCAATATGGATTTGTATCGCCGAAATCAGGAAGATAGCATGATCCAGGCAGATCTGGATTTGGATTTGGTTGTTGTGCCATCATTTCGGTATTGGTAGCAATACCTAAAAATGCGAACATAAACAATAGGTTTATGTATTTTAGTAAATTAGTCTTTAAAACCATTTGACTAAACCTTTAAATTAATTGAACAAAATTTATTTATTTTTCTGTTTACTCATATCAATAACAATTGTATCTAATATTTGTTACAAAATTAAATAAACTTTTTTTCTTTTCCAAATACATAGTTTTATTGATGTTACAATATTGTCGTTATTAGATATTATTTTATATTTGTCATTATAGTGTATTAATATTTTTTCATTATTATTTAAACTGTTAAAACAAAAATAAATAGTAATATATAAAATTTTCTTATAAACGATAAAATATGAGTAAAATATTTGACTTTAAATAAAAAAGGAGCAAAAAAATATTTTTTTGCTCCTTGTAAAATAATCTTAAATTTTTTTTTAAAATTTTGTTAAAAAGTGTTTTTTTTTAAAAATGAAGATTTATACCTAAGTTAAATGAGTTGATAATTAATGGTTCTTCACCCGAGATAGGCCAATTCATATTCTTCTTTCTTAATTCCATAAAAGCATAACTAATAGCATTTTTTAAAATGAAATTAACAGCTGGACCTGCGTAAGGTGATGATTTAGATATCTTTTTAATAAATGCATCAGTTACAGCACTCGCCACACCCTCTGTCAAGCCCGATACTGTCCAGTACCAAAATTGAAATCGAGGATATATGATATTTCTTTGATAACCAAGATCTAAAGAAATGAACTCAAGAGGTCTGATTTTAACAAATGATTCAAAATAACTGCTAAACCTTACATCATCTCCTAATCTTTGTTGTAAAAAATCAAATTCTGTAAGCGCATTGCCTTCCGCATCTCTATTTATGTCAAAAGCATACTGCATCTTAAGCCAACTAAATCCTGATTCTTGCCCAAGAATGATATCGGAATGCTCACCTAATTTATACCCATATCCCTCACCGTGAGCAAAGCCAAAATTCCAATAAGATAACTGGTAATTTGTCTCTGGTTCTGAATTGAATAATCCCGATTCATTACTATAGTTTTCTACAAGTAAACCATTATATGACAACTCTTTAATTATTTTATCTGATTTATTATTCTTATCTTTTTTGTATAATTTATCGTTATATTTTTTAAAACCAAATATCGCCTTAAAATTATCTATTGTTTCACCTGTTTCTCCCTTAAATGTAGGAGTAGAGATTCCTGTAGATAATTTGATAAATGGATGTTTAAAATTTCCGAGTTGTTTTTTTAATGAAAGCTCTTCTTCATCAAAAATATCATCCTCTTCGATTTCTAATTCTAATACATCCTCATTTTCTTCAATTTTTTCTTCTTGCGAATACAAGATTGTCGAACCCGATAGCATTAAAAATGCTAATAGTAATATTTTACTCATATTTAACTCCTAATAATATTGAATTTTATTTGTTTCTATTATTGTAATACTATTTTTTTTAAAAAAAGTTTTAGAATGAATATCCAAGACCAATATGCCACGCCAGATTAGAAAAAATATTTCTTGAATTCAAAATTGTCTTATAATCATAATCAATTGGTCCATACAATGGAATTGCAACATCTAATCTTACTGGACCAACTGGGGTTTCATAAGTTATACCAGTTCCACCTGAAAGAGCTATTTTGGTAAAAATATCTCCTAAATTAAAGTCATTTTCGCCCAAAAGCCAACCATAACTATTACCTGCATCTAAAAATAAAGTCCACCCCATTGATTCTATATGCTCAGAAACAGCTCCAAGATTTACCTCTGGTTTGCCAAACTGATATCGATATTCTAATGTGCCTTCTAACACAAATGAATTTCCAACAAAGTTTTCTATCAATCTAAGCGAAGTATTATCTAAGTCGCTAACATCATTAGTTGTATATCTTAATTTTCTTGATGCCCAACCCCTTACGCTGTTTGCACCACCTGAAAAAAGTTGTTTATCCAAAGGAACATATCTATTTCCTTCTTGAAAGAATAAAAAACCCCCAACTTTAGCTTTTACCCCAAAAACTTCTTGATTTGATAATGAAACATATTTTGCAGCATTTCCGAGTAATCTTACATACCGAGTAAGACCAGCTACAGCTAAATCTACATCTGCTGATATTAAATGTCCTTTTGTTGGTAAAAATGGACTATTTCTTTTATCTCTTACTGCTCTAAAATTGAATTGAAACGAAGAAAACCAAGAATTTGTATTCTTAAAATAATTATTCAAATCTGAATATAGAACAAGAGATTGAAACACTCTTTCAAAATCTTCATCCTCATAACCACTTTCTACAAACTCATCAAAACCCTCAGGTCTTTGTCTTTCAAGACTTAAATTTATAGAAAAACTCGATAAATCTAAACTTGTTTTAAACCTCACAGGAAAGCTAATTGGTATCATAAAATTATTCAGAATAAAGAAATTTTCAATTCTTCTTCTGGAATAATAAGGGTTTACACCAACTCCAAAACTTGCATCATAAATTTGAAATGAAAAAGGGTCGTAGTAATTAAACCCTAAATAATATTCATCTATAATATTTACAAGATAATCAACAATTCCTTCACGTGGAGTGTTTAGATAAGCTCCCATATCTCTGTTAAGAACACTTGCCTTTAGATTACCTGTTTGAGTTGCACCAAATAAATTTCTATGAGTTAAATTTCCTTCAATAAATACGTTATAAAATAAGTTTTGAGTTTGGTTTACTCCCGGCTCTATTAAAGCTTCTCTTTGATTTCGATAACCCGATATAACAACATAGTCAATAATACTATCTTTAATACTAACTGTATCAATTGAAACAGAACTAAATGCACCAAGAGATAATAAATTTCTAATTGATTGTTCAAACTTTGATTTTTTATAGATTTCGCCTTTTTTCCAGGCAATCATTCTTTTTTTGAGCTTGTCAGATACTTTTTTTTGATTTTCTACTATATCAAGAAAATTTACCTCACCAAATTTATATCTACCACCAGAATCAAAAATAATAGTTATAGAATCTTTTTTAGTTTCACTATTTATAATAATACTTTCATCTAATTTTTTTGCAAAGAAATATCCGGTGTTTAATAGTTTATTTTGTATCGAATTAATTTTACTAATTAATGTATTTTCATTATAATACTCATTAGTTATTTTATTAACCGAATTAGATATATATTTTTTAACATTATAATTAACATCATCAATACCTAAAACCACTATAGTATCAATTTCAAATCTATCATTTTCAATAATTTCAAATTCAACAATATTTTGTTTTGTTAAAGTATCACCATAAACTTTATAATCAACTTCAACTAAATGAAAGCCATTCTTGTTATAAAAATTATAAATCGAAGTAGAATCAATTTTTAATCTCTCTTCATTTAAAAACTTATATTCAACCTTAAAAGGTTTTAATGCTTGGTCTAAAGATTTTAGAATAGTTTGCGGAGTGAAAGAGTTTTTAGTGCCCTCTTCATAATAATAATTTAGTAATGAGTGCACAAAGCTCAAACTGGATTGCCTGGTACTAATTATAGAAAACAACTCAATTTGTTTAAATGAGTTGTTTCCTTTAAATACAACATTATTCACCTCAACAAGAGAAGAATCTTTTAGAAAAGGATAAAGAGATTTTCTATCAATTGCCGAAGCATAGACTGAATATGAACAACAAAACACAAATAAAATTGTGCTTATTCTCTTTATACATTCTTTTTTCAAAATTAATTAAACTATTAATCAAAAATACTGTTCTTCTTCGTCGTCGTTATAGAAATATTCTTCGTTGATGATATCTTCGTATTCTGGCCACAAATCTTCTATGCTATCTATTAGCTCCTCAGAGTCATCTAGCTCCATTAAATTCTCTAAAACTTGCATAGGGCAACCCGAACGGTTAGCAAAATCTAACAATTCTTCTTTTGTTGCTGGCCAAGGTGCATCCTCTAAAGTTTGTGCCAATTCTGGTGTCCAAAACATATTACTTTTCTCACAAATTAGGGTTCTAAAAAAAAACTTTTTTTAAAATTGTTTCTTACAAAACGTCAATATCGTATTAGTTTATTTTTTATTTTAAATTTTTTTAAAAAAAGCAAAAATATTTTTAATTATTATTAATATTTCTAAGAAAATTAATTTTTTTTCATAAATAACATAATAGAATATGAATTTAGATGGATAATTAAATTATACTAACTTTTAAAAACCATGCCTTTTTCTTACTTTATGAAACACAAAATTAAGAATTAAAATACACACATAAAGTAATTATTTTTAAAAATAATTATAATTGTATTTCAAATGGTTTTGTGCAAAAAGTGGTGTTCTGAAAAAAGTTTTTTGGATTGTTATGTGATTGAATTTTTATATAGTTATGGCGGATACAATAAAAATAGATAATATTGTGTGAAATTATTATGTAAACTAAAATGGGTGGTATTGCAGCGAAAGAGAAACCTCTCAAAAACCCTCTCCTGAAGGAGAGGGCTTAAATTCAATGGTTTATGTGGTTGTTTTTGTTAAATAATGTTTATTTTTAGTTTTTTTTAAAATTATTGGTTTTTTTGTGATTTTGTGGGTTTCAGAATCACAGATTTGCGTGGATTGGGCAGATAAACTTCCGAAGGGTTTGGAACCTTCGGAAGGTTTAAATTTCTACTCCACCACCATAATTTTTCTAACTCTTGTTTCGGTGCCGTGATTAATTTTTAAGATGTAAATTCCAGGTTGTTGGTTGCTTGCGTCCCAGATTATTTTTCCGTTGTAGTTGCTTTCTTTTTGAACTGAAAGTGTATTATCCGTATTAATCTTTACTCCAGTCAAATCATAAACCTCAATATCTTTCTCCGTAAAAGGCAAAGCGCTATCCCAGTAAGTATGAATTTTTACAATGTTGTTAGTTGGTTGTGGGTATGGTGGAAATGTATAGAGATAATTTCGTTTTTCGGTTTTTTCGACGGAGGAATAATATTCTAAGCGTTCTGGTTCGATGGGGCGGTAAAGTAATGTTGAAATGCCTGTAAAATATGAATAATACTTTGAATCGTCGAACTGTGCGAATATTGGAAAAAATCTATTAATTTCTTCATTAATGTTTATATTAATTATTGGATTGAATTCAATATAACCTAACACTCTTTTCATAATTTGATTATTTTCTACTTTTAAAAAAGTTAATAATTTATCTTCTAAATAACCTTTATTATTGTTTTTATCATAAACACCAAAATGAGTATATTCTAAGTCAACTTTTTCAAAACTGAAATCATTTAACGAAAGTTTTAATACAGTTTCAGACAAAAATAAATAGTAATCACCTTTTTTGTTTTTTATGAATATTTCTGGATTTTCATTATGTTTACATGGAATTGTAAATACCAAATTAAATGTATTTCCATTATCTGTTGATTGAAATATTTTTATTTGATTTAAGTTGATTGCATTTTTACCATATAACCATATTTTATTATCATCGTCAAAATATATTTTAACAAATTGCAAACTATCAACGATTCTTGTTAATGAATCCATTTCGTAAGTTTCTGAATTGATTCGAAATAAATCAAGATTATAAACCGAATCTTCAAAAGTATTATTCGCATTTCTTTCTTTGGTTGTTTGTATTAAAGATCTCGAAACATAATAGTTATTATCATAATAAGATAATATTTCATAATCATAAAAATATTTGTTTAATTTAAATAGTTCTAAATTATAAATATTTTCACATCCATCATTTGTAAAACCTAAAATATTATGATATGTTTTATTTTGATTATATTGATTAACACCAAGAATTGAAAAATTAATTAATGCGTTTTTTCTATCTTTGAATGTTACATTCCTTATAGGACCTTTAATGGAATCATCATCTTTATAAATGAAAGATGGTTTTATGTTATAAAATGTATTACCTTGGTTTGTAGATTTTATATGAGCACCAGTTTCAGAATATTGAAAAAACCAACTATTACTATCTATTATAAACCTTCCATTTAATTGTGGTGAATAAGTTGAAAGAAGTTCCCAATTATCATTAGAATTATATTTAAGAATTGTTTTGTATGGATTAGATAAAATATATTCGTTATTAGAAAAAGTTAAATCAATTGTAAAATATTTATGTCTTTCAAATGCAGAAAAACCTAAACTATTGTTTTGATATGTACTAATTAATTTTAAATTTTTAGAATTAATATCAAATTCAAAAAGTTCTATTGAATTAACTCTTTGCGAAATTGACTTCATATTTGAAATTATGAATTTATCACTTATAACAGTAAAATTAAAATAATCTTGAATTTCAGGTATTTCGATTATATCTAATTGAAATTCTTCATTGAATTTATAGATTTTATTACCGCTTGTTAAATAATATTCATTATCTATATTCTTATCTAAATAAAATTCGAAATCAAGAAACAGGTTATGCCAAGTCTCACCTTTATCTTTGCTATAACTAATAGTATTTTTATCATTGTAATCAGTTATTATAAATATTCCATTGCTTAAAGATAAATTTTGTCCTTTTACATTATTCAAATCTTTAGTTTCCCATGTAACTCCAAAATCATAAGAAATTAATAGTTTTCCACCTTCAGACAAAACGTAAAGAACTTCATTGTGTTCTACAAGACCGTAAAGTGCAACAGTATCAATTTTTTTAATATTCCAGTAATCACCTTTATCTTTTGAAGTCATAAATTCTCCCCCAGCTGTAACTCCATAAACTATTTTATTGAGATAAATTAATTTAGGAATAAAATGATTTGTTCCGGGGTAATTTTGTTCAAATGTTTTTCCATTATCATAAGTTCTTAATATTGCTCCATCTAAATTATGAAATTTTGGATGACCTCCATAAAATATTAATTCTCCTTCATTTAGCTTTAGGATTTTTAAATATTCATTCGTTATTGAATAATATTTTTTTTGAACTTCAACAACCTGAGCAAAAGTTAATTGAAAAAAGAAGAAAATAGTCAGAATTAATAATATTTTTTTCATCGTGATTTACTCTTTAAATTAAAAAATGACCCTAATTAAATATTGGATTATTAGGGTCTAAATTACTAATAACATGAATTAAAACAGTCGCTTGGTGTAGATATATATTCAATTATAGGTGGTGGACCAGAACAATTACCTTCTTCTAAAAGATAAGGTTCACCTTTAGGTGAATAGGTAACTATATCTTCATCAATATCATAACAAATTTCCCATTCTTGTAAACACAATCCAGGGTCATAAGGGCAGGGTTTTATTTCAATCATCTGTGCTATTGGATTATCTAACATATAATAACAAGAAGCAGAATAAATATCAACTAAAGTTTGATGAGGACATGGCAAAACTTCAAGTGAAATACAATTATAATAAATATATTTCACCATTTCTAATCTCACTTGTGACCAGAAATACGAATCAATCACCATATTTTGACAATTGATATTTGTATATGGAATTTCAATACTACATAATCTTGCTTCAGGGTTTTCTGTTGGGTGACATAACCTACAATAATTTACTGTTATAGGACATCCATTTGCTAATGTCATTTGAAAAGAAGCCTGTTGATAATTTGAATTAGGACAAGTACACTGCCCCTTACTCTCAACATTAGATAAAATCAATAATGAGAAAGAAAGAATTAAAGAGATAAATAATTTTTTTGTCATTTTAAGACCTTTTAATTTCGTTTTTAAAATATTGAATTAAATTCCCCCTAAGACACCGCTTTATGCTTCAAGAAATTAAAATTTATATTTAAACGCCGAAATTTTTGTTTTTTTAAATTATATATGTCCCAAGTTGATAGATTTATTTGTTTGATTTCATTGTTATTTTCTTTGTTTTCTGTTGGATTTGCACAAGTTAGATTAGTTGCGATACACAAATATATCGTTATATATATATATATAAGAAGTTAGGGCGATATATGGTGTTTGTATTTGCATTTCAACGTCGCATTTTTTCTAAAATGTTTTTTGTTTTTGAACTTTTCGATGTTGCAAGTTAGAATTATTTTTTTTATTATGCAAATTATTTTTTTTGATTTATTTCATTTCGACTTCGCTCAATGAACTTGAATAAGCACCCTGAGCTTAGTCGAAAGGTCTTGTATTACTCCACCACCATAATTTTTCTTATTCTTGTTTCTGTACCATGGTTAATTTTTAAGATGTAAATTCCGGGTTGTTGTGTGCTTGCGTCCCAGATTATTTTTCCGTTGTAGTTGGTTTCTTTTTGAATTGAAAGTGTGTTTTCCGTTTTAATTTTAACTCCTGTTAAGTCATAAACTTCAATATCTTTCTCCGTAAATGGCAAAGCACTATCCCAGTAAGTATCAATTTTTACAATGTTGTTAGTTGGTTGTGGGTATGGCGGAAATGTATAAAGATAATTTCGTTTTTCGGTTTTTTCGGTAGATAGTGTGATGCCGAGTTCTTCTAAGTCTCTGTAAAATATACCAGATGATGAACAAAAAAGTATTTTATCTCCATACAAATGAAATTCTCCTCTGTTTCCTCGTGCAAGGGAACTAAGACCATCATTTAACTCTTCCCAATTTTCACCGTTATCTTTTGAGAAGAAAACACCATTTGTAGAACTTACAAAAACATAATTTTCAAAATTAAATACTCTCAAAAATAGTGTATTTTCGGAATTTGGGAATAAGTTATTAATAACTTTCCAAGAATTACCTTCATCTCTTGAAACTAAAATTCTAACGTTTTTAGGTTCTAAATAACCTCCTGTGTGTTGGATAATATATATAGAATTTTTGCTCTTTGATAAATCATTTATATCATTTGAGGTAAGGTTTTTTGAATATGATTTCCAATTTGTTAAGTTGGTTTCTGATTCTAATATAACACCATGCCCAAAATAATAAATTGTATTATTTCTTCTAAATATTTTATGAACATTTGAAAGTAATTCATCAATTTCTACATTATCGCTTTTAATTTGATTTATGTCTTTACTAAAACCAACAGAAAGAAAAGCTCCTTTGTTCCTATCTATTATTAGCAAAGTATCATTATTTAACAAAAATAAATTAATTATATTAAAATTATTGCTTTCTACTTCAATTTCAAACTTTTTCCAAGTTTGACCGTTATCTTCTGAATAATTAAATATGTTATTACTTAAAATGGGACTTGTTAATTTATACAAATTAATAATATTATTTTCATAAACTGACAAACGTGTTACTTCATAAACAGTATCAGTTTGAAACAAAATTTTATCTTCAGAAAATAATTGTTCTTTTTTGAATATTTTATCAGTAGCAAAAAATATTCTTGGGTAATCTATAATTGTACTATTAAGTGAACTTTCTGAAAGAAAGTTTAATTCAGAAAAATCATTAGAATTATTTATCTCTGAAACAAAACTTTTATCCTCAGAATAATCTCTATTTAACGACCTTAAAAATAATTTTTCAATGCCATAATGTATTTCCCAAACTCTTTTTGTTTTAAAAAAATCAATTTCTTCCCAGCCCTTAAATAAATCTTTTGCCCTATAAAGTCCATTCTCTGTTGCCAAGTAAACTGTATCTTTAATTATTTCAATATCATTAATTATAGACCCAACTACAAGAGTTCCTGGACTTTTCCAAGATTGTCCAAAATCTTCTGAATAGTAAAATCCATTTTGACCGCCTGTATAAATTGTATTATTATGAATATTCAAACATTTTATACGATTTGTGCTAACACCATTATTAGTTGCCTTCCAAATATTTCCACTATCTATAGAAATTATAATTACATCAGAATAACCTATACTTGCTAAAACAATTGAATCATTTTTAACTTTTATTAGTTGCATACTACCAAATTTTGCATCCCATTGTGGTAAAGTGTCCCATACTCCACCAAAATTAGTGCTTTTTAGTACTATTTTACCGTTATATGGTAGCAAATAGACGTTATTCTTATATACATCAAAATCTGAGATTATGTTATGATTATCAAAAGTTATACTATCAATTATTTTTTTCCAATTTAAACCTTTATCAGTAGAATACATTATATGTTGAGTTCTAATACTAGTTGTTTGAGATAATAAAATATAAACAATATCTTCTTCCACAACAATTTTATCTATTGCACCTCTTTCTTCTGGCAAACCACTAATTCTCTTTTCCCATGTTTCACCACCATCAAAACTAAAATATGGGTTAAACAAACTCCCAACAATAAAATCACTACCAGTTTTTATATTATTTAGAGCTTGTCTTGATTGAGGTCTTTCAATTTCCTGCCACTGAGAAAAAAGACAGCAATTTAATGATATTAATATTAATAAAAATGTTTTCATGATTTTATTCCGATTAATTTTTTTATAAAAAAATGCAACTGGTATTTACCAGTTGCATTATTAATTTAAGGTTGTTCAATTCCACAAGGAACCATATTTAAAATAAAGCAATCAGATTTAGTATTTATTGTTGTAGGCCAAGTAATTTCATACCATTGCAATTCAAAAGGTGGACTTTGAGGACCTGTAAGCGATTCTCTTGTTGTTATAAATTCTTCTTCCGTTTCATCCCAACAGATTTTTATCACTTCTTCACATTCTGCATTATCATCGCAGGGCCAATACTCTCGAACATTTTCAATACCATTAAACCTATACCATTGTTGCCAACAGTATGAAAATTTAATTGTAAACAAGTTGTATCCAGCATCACAAGGAGGTGTATTGTATAATCCATCTTGACAGAAGTTAGAATAAATAAACGCACCATCACTTAGTTCTTGATATAATTGACCTAAAACTAAACTAATATTTAATGAATTATTACAAGTAGAATCTTCTAAATAAAATTTATTTATTTTAACAATTCCTGGATTAATTACTTGACATTTATAGCAAAATTCAACAATATAGTTACAATTTCCAGCTTGAATTGTCATTGTTTTAGAAGTATATCCAGTTTCACACTGCCCCAAACTCTCCGCATTAGATAAAATCAATAATGAGAAAGTGAAAATTAATGAAAATATGAACTTCGTCATAATTTTACCTCGAAAATAATTTTAAAAATAAT
>CBFIFP010000012.1:0-14456 GCA_965661945.1 Eximiradiales bacterium | reverse complement strand
TATTCAAGACTTTCAATATGTTTCAAAACTTCTTGCCAAGATGATGCTACTAAAACTTTATTTCCGTGTTTCTCTGCAAGAGAAATAAATTCTTCTTGTGATTGTCTTAGTTTACCTTTTGAAGTTTTAACTTCAACCATCAAAATTTTATTATTTTTAAGTGCTATTAAGTCAGGAAATCCAGACGATGAGCCATTATTTGCTATATGATAAAATCTTAATACCCTTTTACCCACCTGCCTCATACCAGAGTTAATCCTGACAACAACATATTTTTTCAACATCAAAACTTGAATAATTTGAGATTGAATTTCTGCTTCTGATTCGTTTATGTGAAATAATTTTGGTTGCATTAGAATAAGTCCTAAGGAGTATTATCAAAATAAGGAATTGAGTTAGGGTTGTAAGATTGAAACTTAGCGAACTCGCCAATGTATTCTACTCTAACAATTCCAGTTTCACCATCTCTGTTTTTGACAATCACGATATCAGCTAGCCCTTTAGCATCGGTGTCATCATCAAATTTTTCTCTATTTTCAACTTCTGGTCTATCAATCATGATAATCAAAGCAGCATCTTGCTCTAGAGACCCGGTATTTCTCAAATCACTTGCGATAGGTTGTTTTTTAGAGCGTTGATTTAGGTTCCTGTTCAACTGATTCAAAGACACAATCACGATATTGAGTTCTTTTGCTAACTTTCTAAGTTTTTTTGAGATAACAGAATACATATCCGTTTCGGTTTGAAACTTACCTTTAGCAGTAATCAACTGAAAATTATCGATGTAAACAACTTCTGTTTTATCAAATATTTGTCTTAGTCGAATGCTATTTACAATATCGTCGATGTCTTCAATTTCGGAATCAATAAAAATCTTACTTTTAGAAAAATCCTTAAGAAACGCTTGAATTCTTGCTTCTTCTACCGGTGTACAATCCCCACTTTTTATTTTCCTGATAGAAACTTTAGTCATCTGAGAAACAAACCTGTTAACATACTTCACAGAGCTCATTTCGATTGAAATATGATGTTGTGGAATATGCTTTTTAAAATACTGGTGTTGTGAAATAGTAACGCCAAGTGCAGTTTTACCAACAGAAGGTCTGGCTCCAATAACAACCAAATCCCCAGGTGAGAAACCATCAATCAAATCATCAAGTTTAGTAATACCAGTAGGATAAAACACAATTTCGCCATTTTTAACTTTATGATAATAGTCCATATATTCAATAGCATCCTCTTCGGGTGTTTTCCTTTTTCTAGTAGAAGCAATATTATTTAATTCATTGATATATTTGGGAATAATATCAGATATATTTTGAGAATCATCAACAGCTTCATTATGAGAATTATAAGCAATTTCAGATACTTTACGTTTCAAGAATTTTTCATAAACAATCAAACAATACTGTTCTACATTAGCGTAAGATGGTGTTTTTCTTAGTATTTCAGTTAAATACTGAACTCCACCAATAAAGTCAAGTTTGCCAAGATAGATTAATTCTTCTTTAAGCGAGACTAAATCAACGGTTCTTGTTTTATCAAAAACGCTGTTAACAGCATTAAAAATAATTTTATGTTTTTCAGAATACAGGTGTTCGGTATTCAACAGGTCTAAGACCTTAGGGATAACATTTTTGCCTATAATCATGGCACCAAGAATAGCAATCTCAGCATCAACAGAGTGTGCAGGGATGTAGCTACCTATTTTTGCAGGATTAGGTCTTCTTGTGTTAATGTTCTGTATTTTCGCTGGTAGATTCACGTATTTCCCTTGCTAAAATTCTAAATTCTTCTTCTTCTTTCGCTATCTGGTCATAGAATGCTTGTTGTTCTGGCGTTCTTTTTTTATCAGGGGGATTGCCCTTCCACTGGATATATCCATCATTTTCTTCTTTTGGAATTTCTGGTGTAGTCTCTTCCCAACATCGCTGACTAATCCAATTTTTAAAATGTTTTGGATTAGGAACGAATATATTATTTTTACTACAATGATTCCTGTATTCAGTTTGTTTTTTGAGAGATGGTAATAAATTTGGCAGAATATCTTCCCAATCATCGAATAATTTTTTAAAATTGGCAAACTCAGTATCAAAGTCACGTTTTGTCCCTTGATAAAAATTTAAAATCTCAAAAAAAGTTTCTTCGGAATTTATTCCGTTTCCTTTATTTGTTTTTCTTTTCTTTTCTTTTCTTTTCTTTTGTCCGATTACTTCGGGATTTAAAGGGGTTATTTCGGAATTTATTGGGGTTATTTCGGAAATAATGTTCGTTTCTTCCGAACTTACCTTTAAATCACCATTAATTTTACTAATATTATCTATCAAATTGTATTCTTTTTTGACAAAAAAGTTAGTTCTTTTCAACTGTTTGTTGATAGAAATGTATCTTGTTTGGATGCCTTTTGATGTTAAAATATTCTCGTTTTTCAGTAGTTCTTTATCAAAAAGACCCACGTGGCAACAATAATTAATAACTTCTTGTATCCTGTTTTGATTTTTAATTAGTAAATTTTTGATGATTCTATTAATTACGCTTTTATCCCATTTAATAAAATATCCTTCGTTGTTGTAAATATCGCAAAGTAAAAAAAGATAAATAGTTACAGACTCCGCTCCCAAACTCATAATTAATTCTTCGATTTTAGTATCGAAAAAGAAATCATTTCTTAAATTGAAGTAATCAAAGTTTCTTTTAACAGGCGCTGCCATTTAATTACCCCTAAATAATTCGTTATTTCTATCAATTGATATATACACCCAATTACTTCTCATATCTAATGTATGGATGTAATGTTCTTTTTTTAAGGTCTTTAATGCTTTATTAATTCTATTTACTGAGATACCTAATATTTCAGATAATTTTTGAGGAGTTGAAATCATCAAGTTGTCAGTATATTTGGTTTCAGATTCTAATGCAATGTAAAGATATACTTTAAGCAATACTTTGTCTTTGAAAATTATAGTATCTATAATTCCTCTGTATAATTCTATATGTGTTTTTTCACTTGCCATCTAAACCTCCTATCTTAGTATATTCTACAAACCTATTCATAAACAACCTATTTGCCATCGAATATCCCATTGAATTGTATAAACCAGGTGCATCAGGTTTATTTTCACTCACCACATACTCAAATTCCCATTGCAGGACATCTTCATCGGCTTTAATTACTTGAGCAGGTAAAGGATATATACCACCGTATTTTTGCATAATTATTTGCAGTAGATGTTCTTCTGCTTCTTTGTAACCAGGTAACCTATTTTTAATAGGTCTAGGAAGGTCTAACAAATAAGCTTCTGCAGCATCGTGAAGAAGTCCAGTAAGTTTTAATTCATGTGGCAATTTAGAAGCAACTCTAAGAGAATGCTCTGCCACGCTATAAAACCAACGCAAATGACCACCAAAGCGACATTGTCGAGATAGTGAGTTAGCAATATCATTAATATTAATTTTGTTAATATCAGGTTTAAAGGGGTCTATTAATTGCCCTGAGAAAGTTAGTATTTCGTTCATTATTTATCTGCTCCTTAGATAAGGTTTAAGTAGTGGGTATTTAGTTTTAATATCAAGCACAGAGTCTAAAACTTCTTTGAAGTCTTTATAATCTTTATTTGAGATATTCTTTTTTGTATTATTCTTTATCATAATTGTTCCTTAATTAATAACAAACTTGCAGTATAAATTCAACTATATCAAGCAGTTTCTTTTTGTTTTTTATATTTTTCTTCCATTTTATTTTTAACCAGGTAATAAGCAGCACCTGGCTTGTGTCCGATAATTTCGCAGTAAACATCAGCTATTTCTAATAGTTTTTTTTCAGTTTCCTCATAATCAATCCCAGTTACTCTCTCGGCGAGTTGGTGCCAAGCCCATTTAGGATTATAAGATTTATATTTGGCAAAATTAATTTTTTTAATCACGTCCGTTTTAACCTTTTTGAGCCTCCTTTTGACAATATCTTCAATTCTCAATTCGATTAATTCTATATTGTCAGCATCTATATTCAAAGGCAATTGTTTAGGCTCGTATATTTCACCAGTTTCTTTATTTTTATAAGCGAATTTTTGTTCAGTTTCCTTGCTCACACCTTCAATAGTCCATCGGCGTTCAAATTCTACAGGTCCATGTTCTGTAACAACTCCTGCGTGATCTAAAACAAGTGCGTATTTTTTACCTTCCACAGTTCTCAAAGCTCTACCCACCATTTGCATAAATTTAATTAATGATTTAGTAGGTCGAGCGAGTTGGACAGCTTCTATTGCAGGTAGATCGAACCCCTCATCGAATACACCAACATTAGATAAATATAATATTTTGCCATTTTCAAAATCATTGACTGCTTGATTTCTTAGAAACTCAGGAGTAGTGCCATCAACGTGAGCTGCAGGGATACCATTAGAATTAAAGCACTCAACAATATCTTTTGAGTGTTCAATATTTGCAGCAAAGCCAATACATCTTAGTCCGTTAGCTACTTTTTTGTAATTAGCAACAAGAGAAGCAGGCGGAACACGTTGGATATATTTCTCAGCTAAGTCTTTTTGGTTATAATCTCCTGCTGATATTTTAATATCAGATAAATCAATAGGAGTAACGTAATATTTTGGTGTAGTAAGAAAACCTAATTTAATTAAATCATTAATTGAAGGACCTAAGACAATATTATCATAAACATTTTTAAAACCTGCACCATTAGAGCGACACGGTGTTGCAGTAACACCAAGAATTTTACAATCAGGATTCTTTTCAGTTAAATATTTAATTATTTTACCATAAGTATTTTTGCCTTGATGGTGATGAGCTTCGTCAATAATAATAAGGTCGAATATACCAATATCATCTAATCGATTAATTAAAGTTTGAACAGAACCGACCTGTACATTCCGTTCATAATGAGGTTGAATACCAGATTTAATAATTCCAGAATCAATACCAAATCCATCATAAAGTTTAGTGGATGCTTGGATGATTAATTCCTTTCTATGAGCCATAATCAGCACTCTTTTACCATGGAAAAATCCATCTTTAATAATATCACTAAAGATAATAGTTTTCCCTCCACCTGTAGCCAGTTGCGCCAAGACGGATTTAATCCCAGAACGGAATTGGGTATAGATATTTTTTTTGAGTTCTGCTTGATATGGTCTTAGGTTCATAATTTTTCTAAATCGTTAATCGTAAAATCGTAATCTTTTTGAGTATCTATTGTGTAAATGACTTTTTTACAGCCCTTTTCAGTTTCGATTATGTTTCTACCTTGCTTGTCTTGGCATTGGTGGAATCTGTCAATTTTTTTTAATTGTTTAAGTTCTAAAAGGATTAAATCAATTTCAGAGCAATCCTTTTTTAAGCCGTTGATTAAATCATCAAAAGAGTTTCTACCTTTTTTTATGCATTTAAAAAATGTGTCAATTTCGTTGGTCATTGTTTTTCCAAATATTTAATATTTTAATTTTTTCTGCATATTCATCAACATAATCATCAGTTTCCACATACCCTTTTAAAATGCTTATTTCATATCTAATGTGAGTATCATGGCTTTTCATTCTGTTCTGATTCAAAAGAAATTCTAAAAAAGTTAGTCTTGTTTCAGCCGATAAATCTTTAAAATATAATTTCATTTTTCAAGCCCCTTAATTTCTTCAAGAATTTCTTTGAGAGTTTCTAAAATATCTAATGAATAAGAATTAGCCGTTTCCCAATCTCTATGATTTTTTTGATTGTTTAACCATTCTAAATGTTTTTCTTCTTCTTCAATATGCTTTTCAATTACTTCAATTGCTGTCACCACTTTCTCCTAATTGTTTTTAAAATTGATTACATCGTTCCAAGTAAATATAATAGCATCTTGACATTGGTGGTCATCAGTCCCACCCCAAACATCTTCTAATCGGCCTAAGGTATTATATAAAGTGGGGTCATAACCACAAACACATACCGCCCATATCTCACACATATCTTCTGCTACTTGCTCGCTTTTTACCCTAAATTTTGTATTATTATTGCACTTTGGGCAATTGCTAATATATGTATTAGGTTTATATTTAACCATTCTATGACTCATCACTTTCTCCTAAATACTTTTTTAATTCTTCTGGTAAAAATCCAATTAACCATAGTACATCTACAGAATCTGGGTTTAATGATTTATAATTTTCAATCATTTCAGGTGTCTGGGCATATTTGCAACCTTCAATTAAACATCTTACATCATTATAATCAGGATTTAATGATTTATAATAATCAATCATTTCTGGTGTTTGAACATATTCGCAACTTTTAATTAAAGACCCTACATTTCTATCATCAGGGTTTAATGATTTGTAATATTCCACCATTTCAGGAGTCTGTGCGTATTTGCACCATGCAATTAACCAACTTACATCATTATAATCACCTTTTAATTTTTCAATTACATCTATTGGGTTGAATTTAGAATCGCCATAATTTAATTTAATGTATTCATAATACCTTTTGCAAGGCTTTATTTTTAAATCACTTAATGTTATATCAATCATTTTTTCTTCCTAAGAATTTGTTTAAAAAAATATCTAACTAATTCAATTATAATACTGCTAATTAAAGCAGTGGCAATTATAAGCAATATAACAAAAGTTAAAAATTCAATAGCTGTGTAACACGTTAACTCGTTTAGTAACTCAAACATCTTTTATCTCCCTTTTTATATCACCAATAGTGTAAATGCCTTCAGGTGAACCTTCCAAAACCTCTACTTCTAAGTTATCTGGTAGTAATTTAGATAATGGATTTAACCAATAAAATCTGTATACATTCCCGCGATATGCAATTTGAATATCTTCGCCATCTATTATAATTCCATAGACTGCAACCATTTTACCTGCCTCCATTAAATTTATACCAATCAGCATACTGCATTAAATATTTTTCGCCTTCATTTTCAAGAACATAATCTAAATAATCAAGTGCATAGCCTTTCGGAATGTTTAATTGTAAATCATTATAAATTAAGCTAAAACTAAAAAGTGGAACATTGAATTTGTTATCGTCAAATTGATACATAATTTCATTATTCTTTTTAATTTCTTTTGCGTTTTCAAAGCCTTGTTTAAATTGGAACTCTTGAACTAATTTATTCCGCCTTTTCCAATATGCTTTTTCAGTTTCTTTGCTAGGATTATTACAATACCTTTCATAGCATTTGTTAAATAATTTAATCTTTTGCATTTTTAAGATCCATATATTTTTTAATTTGTTGTTTCAATTGATATTGTCTTGATTTATCTTTGTTATTTTTTCGCCATTCTCTTTGATATTCTTTTTTATCAATCTTATTCTTTTCAAACCATTCTTTTTGTCTTTGAACATGATATTCTTTGTTCTTTTGATAATATTCTTTTCGTTTGGCTTTTATATATTCTTTATTTTCTTTCTGCCACTTTTTTTGCCGTGCTAATATTCGTTCTTTATTATCAATATAATATTGCTTTTGATATTCAGTCATAATTTTTCCTTAATTTCAGTTGTTAAGAATTACTTAATAACTCGTTTTAAATTAGTTGGCAGAGCGAGACTCGAACTCGTATTTATCCTGTTTACCTCTGCCGATGTGAAATGATATAAATATTAAATATTTTTTGGGTTTTACTTCATACTGCCTCCGTAAATTTATTTAATTCTTCTTTGTAAAATTTAAGTTTATCATCATATTTAGAATGCTTTTGTGTGTGCCATAAAATCGTAGAATGGTCGCAACCAAAGTATTTACCAATCTGCTTTAATGTTATATTCTTATTCCTAAAATGCTGTATTAATGCAGTCTTGATTGCGATTTTATCTCGCAATCTACTTTCTATAAAATGATTATTAAATGTGAAACCACAATGATTTACAAATGATTTAATAAGGTAAAAATTAGTATCTTTATCAATGTTTTCAATCATTTTTCGATTTTTTAAAATCACTTTTCTTAGATGTTCATTTTCTTCATTAAGAGATTTTATCATTCTATCCCCTTGTTCTAATATATCAGTCATAATAACCTCATTTGATAATTAACAATTTTATTAATTCCTTGTTCTTCAGCGACCATCATTTTACAGTGAATCAGCGCTTCTTCAATTTGCTTAATCCTTACTTCGCACATAATATATTTATTTGATGGATACCTGTAAAAACGAAGTTCTTTTTTCGCTTTTTCAAGTCCTTTTTCTAAACAATATATTTTGCGTTGGTAGTTCATGATTTAGTTAATTCCCCACATCTTTTGCAAGATTTAATTGATTTTACATGAGACACTTTCTGCCATTTGTGAAATCCGAGTTTGCATAATATGTTTATCATTTTATCTTCCTTATTGGTTTGAGTAAATTATTACATTCACGTTCATACTCCCACAACTCTTGGTATGGTTTAAGAGCTTCTAAAGCTTCAATTTCGTTAGTAAAATAAAACATATTTATATTTGCCTTTTTAATCACGAAAATAGTCTTTTGAGTTTCAGTTATTATGCGTGTTCCTGCTTCAATATCTTTAAAATGTAGCGTCATTTCTTTTGTTCCTGTTTTTAATTATAATATTCTTTTAAATAAACTAAAACTCGTGTTTTCTTTTTATCTTTTATAGATTTGAATATTGGTTTAAAAATTTCAATTTTTTGGTTATCACTCATTTTCTGCCTCTTCGATATATCCTGCTTCGAGTAGTTTGTTTATGATAAATTCGTCGTAATCTTCTGTTGATATTGTTCCGTCGAGAAATATGTCTTTATCAAATAGGTCAATTACACAATCATTATGCAAAAATACATCTGAATACATTTCCCAAGTAACGTGTTCTAAAATCGCGTATTCTTTTGGTATTTCCCAGATTCCAAGCTCTAATATTTCATCTTCATCATAATATCCTAATGCGCTTGTATCAACAAAGCAGTCAAATATATATTCAAATTCTGCTCTCGCATCTTGACAAGTAGAATTATTATCAACGCAGTATTCTAACCAAATTAACTGCGTTTCTTTTTCCATATCTTTGAATATTAATTTCATTTTAATTCTCCATATTTTCAATTAAATTATTTAACTTTTCACTATCAAATTTCCAATTTTCAATCATCCCTTTTTCGTCTATGTCGATTATAATATAATCACCATAACCATCATCTTCTATTGCTAATATGTCAGGAACATAACCTTCATAATAAATTATTTCATTCATATCTTTATCCAGTAAAGAATACAAACCAGCATCACAAACTTTATAGCGAATTTCAGCTGTTATGCCTAATTCCCAGTTTTCAATTTTACCTGTTTCTAAGTTTATTTTAATTATCCAATTCAAACCATCACGGCAAGGGACTAAGCTACCGTCATCCTGTAATCCATTGATATGTGCATCCTCCCAATATCTTGGTTCAACATTTGCGAGTAGATAAACAATGTCTACTTCTTTTTCTGTTTTTATTATTGTTTTCATAAATCCCTCTTATTTGATTATAAAAATTTTATAATACTTAATTCTATATTTATCAATCAGTTTTTATTTGACTGAGAAAAAGAATTTTAGTGAGTAGGGCAGGATTCGAACCTGCAAGGTGATTAAGTCTCGAGATATAGTCTGCCCGGCCGTAACAGGTCTCACCAAGTCTATATGCCTTTGCGTTTACCAATTCCGCCACCTACTCAAATCGCTTTTTATTCAGAAGCGTAACTGATTTAACATTACTGGGGGATAATGTTAAGCATACAACCGCTCTCGGTATTCGTCAATCATTTGGTCTTGATGATAGACTTCACTATATTCAGCGATTTCGTCATCTGTTCTTGCATCGATGTTTTCGATATTCTTAACTGTCTTTTTTAGCCAGTTTGTGAACTCTTCAATATCGAATGCTTGGTTTAAGTCGATTTCTTTTTTGTATTCTTCACTTTCCCAGTGAAAATCATCGTATCTTTTGCTGATATCATAATTGATGAAGAAACATTCTGTGTCATCTTGTATTTGATGTCCCTGGTCAATATTCACATGCACATTGCGTTTTATACAATCTTCGGTATCAACCAACCCGAATTGTGAATAAGCAGTTAATAGTTTAGTTAGGTTGTCCATTTTTTTCCTCTTGATAGTTCATTTTTTGAGTAATAATATCTATGTCCAATTTTTTTAATATTTTTTAAGGATTTAGATCTTCTCCAGTTGTCAATAGTTACTGTAGATACGCCTATTAAATTTGCGGCTTCTTCTTTGTCAATGTATTCATCATTAGAGTAATGACTTAATTTAGACAAAGCTTTTTCAACTCCTTTTTCAACAGCAGACGATAGAGCTATTTGGAACTCAACGTCGGTTATAGTTATTATTTTTACACCATCAGACATGTTATACCTAATTCTTTAAGTTTATTAGCGTATTCAGTTAGAGTATTTTCAATAGTCATCTGTATAATTTCTTCGAGTGCTGGCGATTCTAACCAAAAAGCGATGTCGTTATCAACAGCATCTAATAGGACTTGAACAGTGAATTTAGATGGCTCTTGATTTTGAAATATTGGGATATTTAGAATAAATTCATCAATAAAATCTATTGAATTTTGCACTTCAACACTTGCTTTCTGGTTGCCTCTTTGGTCCTTTAAATTGTGTTCGATTTTCTTTTCCTGTGTTAATTTCACAGATTGAATTTTAACAAGGATATCTCTCCAATCAGGGCTATCAATAAATCTATTATTAAACTGAATTAACTTATATATATCCTTTCTGGTAAATGATTTGTTTTTGTTTATATTAAATCTTTGCAAATACTCAGAAGGCACTAATCTTGCTTTTATATTTTCAGAGTCAATATCTTTGTAATTTGAACGAAATTCAATAATTCCAAGACCTGTATTAATAATTGCAACAGATTTCTGTTTATCAAAGACTTCGTTTGTTTCGCCTTTTTCTACAAATTCAATCAATGAATCGAAAGAGACATTTTCGACAATTAATTTCACTGGCTCTTTAATAGGTGCAGCATCACCTTTTCTGATAACAAGTTCTTTGATACCATTTTCAACATTGATGTTGATTTCTTGTATTTCTTGGTTCTTATCCATTATTTACCTCTTTCATTTTATAGTGATTATAACTACCAACTGACAATTGTCTTTCAGATTTAGTCATTGGTCTTGATGAGTGAATTTCCCCAGTTTCTGCATCAATCCAGAGCATAGTCATAGAATCGAAGTCGGGTGTAACAAAGCAATCTCTTCTTTCGTCTTCGCATTTTGCTTTAATCTTAGTAATCAAATCATCAGTTATAGCTTTAACTTCTTTGATTTGGTCTTTCCATTCTTTAGCAATATCTTGGAATTGCTCTTGAACATCTTTTAATTGCGAAGATTTACTTACAAATTCTTCTTTTAATCCGAGCAGTTCTTATTCTGTGTAATATCTCGGAACAGTTAGTTTTTCGATATTACCTTCTGAGAGGGCTTTTGCTTGCTCTAATGTGAATTGGTTATTCATCATTTCTCCTGAAATTTATTAATAATAGTTCTTTTTTTCTGCTTGAATACATTTTTAATTAGCCGTCTGACCCATTGGGAGTCGGGCTGATAAATGTTGTCCGATTTGTAATTTTTCATAATTATTTACCTTTTTTAAATAGCCCCACTCAGATTACCAAATGTTTTGGAATACTCGTAATAATCGTTTGTGGGGTTGTTTTTTGTTTTTTTATTATTAAAACTCTTGATTGAGATTGCTTTGAATATTTATTAAATATCTCTGGCAATTCTTCTTTAATTTTCTTAGTATCAAAATTAGTTCTGTTTCGGACTTTGTATGTGGCGATAATAAAATTATCTTTAGACTTCATGCCTTCTTTGTTATAAATAGCCATTATGATTTTATCTTCAAGTTCTTTTTTCCTTTTATCATCCACTTTTAACCGCTCTTTTAATTCAGTTAATTCAGTATAGACTTGGAAGATTTCGTCATTTGCAATTGCATAATCGTCATCAACTATAAAATCAATATGTTGATTAAGTTGGTCTGGGTTAGATGGTAGTGGGGATTTCCCTGTTTTAATATGTTCTTCCCAAAATTTCTCTGCAAAACTTAAAGCTTTATCAATTACTTCTTCATTATAATCAAGTTTATACCATTCAATATGACCACCGAATTTAAATTGAACTGTAGCAAAATAAGCTGTTCTGAACCCGGTTACATACATATACCATTGAGTTTGCATATAATAATGTGGGTTTGTTCTGATAAATTCCTCTTTTGATTTGAAGAAATTATTAGTTACAAGTTTACATTCTACTACAGCAGGATTGCCATCATGGTCTATTGTGAAATAATCTAAAGAGCCGTGAGCTATGCCTCTTCGCAGCATTAAGTAAATTTTACCATTTTGATTTACATCAATATATTCTACATTATTATCTTTTATAATTTCTTTAAGATAGTCTCTATGTTCTGTTGGAGAAAACAATGGTAAATTAACGTCCTCTGAAAATAATTCTGCAATGCCAGGTTCAAAAGCGTTACCAAGTCTCATAGCAGTATTTTGTTCTACTTTAACATTATTTACTTTATCTTGGAATACATCAAAAGCATCTTTATAAGGATTAACACCACATAATGCTGCGATATCTGTACCTCCAAGTGATTGTTTCCTCTGCTCCAAGAATGTTTTTATTTCGCTCATTTTTTAGCGTCCTGATTAATCATGTTTTTTAAATCTGTTTGAGCTTTATCAGCTGCTTGGATTTCGCCAGTTTCTTGATTTACATCGTAATCATCGTAGTCGTTATTTTGTTCTAATTCTGCTTGATATTCTTCAACTGAATACTCTTGAACTGGTTGGTCTATTTGTCTTCTGATTACTGCATCCTCAGGTATCATCATCCTTTGTTTGTCTTGAGTTGATAGAGGTAAGTAAGTAGATAATGCTCTTATTGCTTTTCCTTTAGCCATTTCTGCATAATGACTTTCCCAAACTCCCTTAGGTAGTGTGGTTGCATCGTATTTTTTTGTGCTAGAATTATATTCTTTTTGAGAGGGAGATAATACTCTTCGTTTTTCAAGCTGATTTTTGGTTAAAACAGCAAATGTTGTAGTACCATCTTTAAATTTAGCAACTGCATAAGCATAAAGTATATCATTATGGTCATCAGTATTAAATTTTGGTTTGTGAGATAGAGTTCTCTCTAAGCCATACTCAATGTTATAGTCATCACCTCTGTATATAATCTCTGCATATATATCAGCGATATCATCTGAACGCCTTGCTAACTCAATCAATCCTTTGTAACCAATTTGGAATTGTACTTCTTTAACTGTTTCCCATTTGTTTCCTACTTTTTTGTTATTAGAGTATGGAACAAAATAACAATGACCGAGAGCTGGAGAAGGTTCCAAGCCAAGTATTGCAGTTTGTTGTAACGCTCCAAATATTGACTCAACCGAACATTCTTTAAGTGCTGGATTTTTATCAAATATAGTTGTAATCATAGTAACAAATCTATCTGAATCTATCATTTTATTGAGAGCTTTCTCAAACTTAGATGTCATATTACCGATAACTTCTGTAATCTGACTTGATTTCAACAATTTAAAATTACCAGTATCTTGGACAATTTTCATAGCAGTTGATTTTTCTTGTTTTATTATTTCTTGTGTCATTTTCATGCTCCTTAGTTTAAATTAAATTTGTATTTTTCTCTTATATCTTTTGAAACAATTTTAAATTCTTCGAGCCAGTCAATATCTTTGCTTTCAGATATCATTATTAATGTTTCAATTTCTTTCTGATACTCTCTGACCATAATTGGTGTTAAATCGGCTTTAGATTCATCCAAAAAGCTCATTAATCTTATGTTGCTTGATATTATATCAATATCCATCAATACAGCTTGAATTGCTCTTAATGGTATCACTTCGCTATTAATTTTTTTCATATCTAGCTCACAATATAAATTGGACGATAAGTACAAAAGCCATCGACAATGCTGATAAAACATTAGCAGCAATTAGGAAATTATCTCTTTTCTTTATTGATTTAGATAATCCATTCATAGTGGTTTTAATCTCCTCTTTTTGATTAAATACTTTGCAGATATTTAAGTTTAAATCTTTAATAACAGTGTTTAAGTCACAAAGTCCTTGGTTGCAAAGTTCGATTTTTTCGTCTAAAGAAAATTTAGAGAAATCTGTAGGGACTTGGTCTATAATTCTTTGCATTTCATTATTGTTATTAAAAGGGGTTGTGCTCTGGGTAATCATATTGATTTCTCCACACGTGTTTTTATCACTTCTAAAAAATTAATTCTTTTTGCTTTGGCAAGTCCTTTGTTGTATATCTTATCAAATGCGCTAGCTATATTATGTTGTCTCCCTAAACCTAATATTATTGCTGGATTTTCATTTATCAACTTTATCAATCTATCTAAATTAAAACCATTTAAATACCTACATTTATGAATCACT
>CBFIFP010000011.1:0-32306 GCA_965661945.1 Eximiradiales bacterium | reverse complement strand
CTGGTACGCAGCACACCGTGCCACCGTGCTGACGGACAGCGGCACCTGGGGCAAGTGCCTGACCTGCAACGACCTGCAGGATGCGGACGCAGCACGGGCACTGTGGAAGGATCTGAAGGGGCAGCAGCACACCTACCTGGCAGTAACTAACATCCCACTTAACGGATCTGAGGTCACTAAGGTACATCAAAACTGGTAAGATACCAGGGGGGAGGATACACTTCCCCCCCATTCGTTCGTAACAGCAGTTCGTTCGTTCGTGGGGTGCCCCGTATATAAAACCAATGGGTCCCCATAAGCTATAAAGTGTTACGAGAGGCAGATAAATATATTCCTCTAAGATTTTCAAAATACCATAAAGGAATACTATCAAAATCAAAATTTTTTTCACAATTTTTTTTTCATAAAGGTTGATATATAATCAAATAAATTTCTATATAATATTAAAAATCAATTGTAAAAAAACTGAGATGAAAAAAAATCCGTCAGAAAATTTGACCACAATAGAGATCGACCCAGTAAGTGGTGAGTATTATATCAATCTCCCACAATGGATGCTCGATGAAAGGGGATGGTACGAAGGAATCGATGTCAATTTAGAATTTGAGAACGATTACATTATGATTACCGAAATCAACAATAATTGACATCATATAGATAATCATGTATGATACTGATATAATTACTTTCAATTATGGCTAAAGGATTTACTGTTAAAGCAAATGCACCCAGACCATCTGAGAGTGCTCAAGAATGGGATTATGATAAAGCAAAGGAGATGGTGAGGGGCAAATCAGTTGTCTTCTGTCTTCCCGGAAGAGGTGTCTCTTATACATACCTTAAAAATTTTGTACAACTCTGTTTTGATTTAGTGCAAGCAGGAGCAAGCATTCAAATCTCACAAGACTATTCATCCATGGTAAACTTTGCCCGATGCAAATGCCTTGGAGCAAACGTACTAAGAGGACCAGACCAAATTCCCTGGGATGGAAAACTAGAGTACGACTGGCAACTTTGGATCGATAGTGACATTGTATTCAATACTGAAAAGTTTTGGCAATTAATTTTGATGGATCAAGATATTGCTTCTGGATGGTATTGTACAGAAGATGGTAGAACTACTTCTGTTGCACACTGGATGGAAGAAGATGATTTCCGCAATAATGGTGGAGTCATGAATCATGAGACCCTTGAAAGTATCTCAAAACGTCGTAAACCATTTACCGTTGACTATGCAGGATTCGGATGGATTCTCATTAAGAATGGAGTATTTGAACATTCTGAAATGAAGTACCCTTGGTTCGCACCAAAGATGCAAGTCTTTGAATCTGGAGAAGTTCAGGATATGTGTGGTGAAGATGTAAGTTTCTGCCTCGATGCAAAAGAAGCAGGATTTGAGATTTGGTGTGACCCTCGCATCAGAGTTGGTCACGAAAAGACTCGGGTAATCTGATACAATGGCAACTTATTACAGTATTCTAATTAAAGAAGATTTAAAATTTAATAATTTGACTGAAGAAGAATACTTTGATAAGATGGAAGACCTGTCGATTGAATATTATCAGACAGGTTTTCCAAGTCCTCAAGATATTAAAACAAAAATTAAGGAGAATTAAGTATTATGTCTCGTTCCAAAGAAGGTTGGGAACCTGGTAAACCTAAGAGTACTCTTCAAGGTCGTGGAAAAAATACTAAGTATTCTGCGACTTCTCGTAATAAGAAACGTAAGGCATATCGTGGTCAAGGTAGAGGATAAAATGATTGATGATGATACACAAGCATGGAAAGCATACCCTCAACATAGATGGGTTTTCAATAAACTTGAAGTAGCACTTAAGTTTGGATATGAATGTGGACCTGCTTGTGTACCTATCAATAAAAAAGGATATTATATCATCAGACCAATTTACAATTTATTCGGACAAGGAATTGGTGCAAAAAAGCAATTCCTTGATCCAGAATTACATACTGAAGACATGATTCTTCACAAATATGTCCCTCCTGGATATTTCTGGTGTGAATATCTAGAGGGACATCATTATAGTATTGACTATAAACGTGAAAACAATCGATGGGTTCCTTTCAGTTCCATGATTGGAACTCATGAAACTGAAAAAAATCTAACCAGATTTGAAGTTTGGGAAAAAATTGAGATTCCAACCTTCGAATTGCCCGATTTTATTCATGAAATTGACTCAAAGCACTTAAATATTGAGTCAAAGGGTGAAAATCCCTTTGAAATTCATTTAAGAACTGGCAATGATCAAATTTGGGACCTTCCAATGGGATCTAAAATATATCCAATTTGGGATGAAGAAGGATTAAATGTTCAAAATGGAATGAAATTTTCACCTAATCATGAATCAGACCTACGTTTTTACTCTGCTAATGGATATTTGTCCGATGTAAGACGTGGATTTTATGTTGAAGAATCTAAATAAATAAAAATAAGGGATAGAAACCCCTCTAAAAGTTCTGTTTTTCATAAACAGGAGCTAAAATGGGACATTTACCTGTCGATAGAGATCAAAACTACATGAAAGAAATGTGGGGAACCACAAGACTTGCTTCTGATTATGGTTCAATGTCACAAAGAGTCTTAACAGAGGTTATGCACGACTCTGCACCACGTCATAACCTCAAAAAACAGACAGAATTGCATGAAAAAATCAGAAATGATGAAGATTATGATGATTGGAACTATGGAACAGAACCAACATATGGTCATTCCTGGAAATAGACATAAATAAAATCAGAAAACTCTGGTTAAAATGGCAATTCAGAGGATATCAAGGACATTCAAAGACATTAGTTTGTCATTTGAACCTCATCCAATCACTAAAGATCTACAAATATTAAAAAATGAGTCTGCGATTCGTAGATCTGTGAGAAATATTGTCCAGACTATTCCTACAGAAAAATTTTTTAACTCATCATTTGGTTCAAGTGTAAGAGAAAGTCTTTTCGAATTTGTTGATTTTGGTACTGCATCAGTAATTAGTGATCAAATTAAAATTTCTATCAACAATTTTGAACCAAGAGTTGAAAATTTACAAGTAGAAGTCTTACCTCTTCCAGATCAAAATTCTTTTAACATAACTGTTGTTTTTGATATTATTGGACAAGAGTTTCCGACACAAGAATATTCATTTCTATTAGAGGCAACAAGATAAAATGCCTTTCACAAAGTTTACTAATCTAGATTTTGATCAGATAAAAGATTCCATCAAAGATTATCTCCGTGCAAATTCAAATTTCACTGGATTTGACTTTGATGGGTCTAATTTTTCAGTACTGATTGATACCCTAGCATATAATACTTATATCACGGCATTTAATTCCAATATGATTGTGAATGAATCTTTTTTAGATTCTGCAACTCTCAGAGAAAATGTCGTTTCTCTCGCAAGAAACATTGGATATGTTCCTAGATCCAGAAATGCGGCAAAAGCTACCGTTTCATTTACAGTAGATGTTCAAGGAACAGAAACTTCAACAATGATTCTTAAAAAGGGTCTTGTATGTGTTGGAGACATTGAAAATACTTCTTATATTTTTTCAATTCTAGATGATATCCAGGCACCTACAGAAGACATTAGTTTTGTTCAATCTGGTAATACAATTAATGCAAGAAGAGCAACTTTTAATAACATAGAGATATACCAAGGAACATTCTTAACTAAACAATTTATATTCGATGGTTCATTAGACCAAAAATTTATATTAAATAATTCCTTTATTGATACCTCATCAATTAAAGTTTATATTAAAAAAGAAAATGAGGTTGGACTAGGTATAGAATATACTCCAGTAGATAATATTATTAACGTCAATAAAGATTCTTTAATCTATCTTCTTCAAGAAGTTCAAGATGAAAAATATGAATTGCTTTTTGGAGATGGATTGATTGGAAGAAAATTAGAAAGTGGTGAGATTATAACTGTAAATTATATAACAACAGATGGAAGAGATGGAAATGGTGCTGCATTCTTCTCATTTTCTGGTGTAATCACTGATGATGTTGGAAGTGTTCTTTCACCACAACCATTTACAGTAACTACTCAATCATCTGCACAAAACGGATCCGATATAGAATCCATCAACTCCATTAAATATTATGCTCCAAGGATTTATTCTGCTCAAAACAGGGCAGTAACTGGACGTGATTATGAATCAATCATTAAAAAAATATATTCAGATGCGGAGTCAGTGTCTGTTGTTGGGGGTGAAGAGTTAGATCCTCCAGAATTTGGAACTGTTCAGATATCAATTAAACCAAAAAATGGAAATTTTGTTTCTGATTTTAACAAATCAAGAATACTTTCGCAGTTAAAGCAATATTCAATTTCGGGAATTAATCAAAAAATTGTAGATCTTAAAATTTTATATGTCGAATTGGACTCTTATGTCTATTATGATGATTCTAAAGTAACATCAGTGGATTCACTCAAAACAAAAATAGTTAATTCTTTAACTGAATATTCCAGATCATTAGATGTCAATCAATTTGGGGGAAGATTTAGATATAGCAAAATTTTAAGAACTATCGATAGTACAGATTCATCAATTACTTCTAATATTACTAGGGTTAAAATAAGAAGAAATTTAGTTGCATTATTAAATCAATTCGCACAATATGAAATTTGTTTTGGAAATCAATTTCATGTAAATGAAAGTGGTTTTAATATTAAGTCAACAGGTTTTAAAATTTCATCAGAATCTGATACTGTATATCTCACAGATGTTCCAAATGCAGATATGAAAACAGGAACTCTTTCTGTAGTTAAGAATTTGAGTGATGGTACAGTAAGAGTTATTTCCAAATCTACAGGAACTGTGGATTATATAAAAGGTGAAATTAATCTAGGAACAATTAACATAGTATCAACATCAAAACCTAACAATGTCATTGAAATACAAGCATTTCCAGAATCAAATGATGTTGTAGGTCTTAGAGATCTTTATTTACAATTAGATATCTCAAAAAGTAAAATAAATATGATAAAGGATGTTATATCTTCAGGAGACGAAATTTCTGGAACAGTGTTTACCAGAGACTTCTATACATCAAGTTATTCAAACGGAAAATTAATCAGAGAGTAATATGATACAAACTGGATTTGAATCTAGAGTAAAGATTCAAGATATTATTGCTAATCAAATACCAGAATTCATTTTGGATGAAAGTCCAAAAACTGTCGATTTTTTAAAGCAATATTACATATCACAAGAATATCAAGGTGGTCCAGTTGATATTGCAGAAAATTTAGATCAGTATCTAAAATTAGATAACTTAACACCAGAAGTCATTGTAGATGGTACTGTATTATTATCTACAATTGGTTTAGATGATACAACAATAACTGTCTCAAGCACTAAAGGATTCCCATCAAAATATGGTCTATTAAAGATAGACGATGAAATTATTACATATACTGGATTAACTACTAATACTTTTACAGGTTGTATTCGTGGATTTAGTGGAATTACGACTTATCATAGTGAGTTAGATAATAGAGAATTAGTATTCAATCAATCTGAAAAAAAATCTCATACTTTCAATTCTAGTGTAAATAATTTAAGTTCATTATTTTTAAAAGAGTTTTATAAAAAATTAAAGTATACTTTTGCCCCAGGATTTGAAGATAGAGAATTTACTTCAAGTTTAAATGTAGGTAATTTCTTAAAGGAAGTAAGATCTTTTTATGAATCAAAAGGCACTGAAGATTCATTCAGAATTCTTTTTAATGTCTTATATGGAGAGACTCCAAAGATAATTAATTTAGAAAATTATCTATTAAAACCATCTGATGCACAATTTATTAGAAGAGAAATAGTAGTTGCAGAAAATATATCTGGAGATCCTACAAAATTAGTTGGACAAACTTTATTTAAATCTGACGATACAACAACAAAAGCATCTATATCTGCCGTAGAATCATTTACAAGAAGAGGGATTCAATACTTTAAAATTTCCCTGTTTGTTGGATATGAGGATAATACTTCAATCGAAGGAACTTTTAAAATTACTCCCAGCACAAAGTGTTTGGAAGTAATTGAGGAAGGGTCATCGGTTATTTTTGTAGATTCTACAATTGGTTTTCCACAATCTGGAACTATTACATCTGGAAATAATTTAATTACATATACTGATAAAAATATAAATCAATTTTTAAATTGTTCAGGAATTATTGAACAAATTCAACCTACTGATAATATTTCTTCTAGTGAAACTTATTTTTCATATGAAAACGGTGATGTAAGTAAAAAAGTAGAACTTAGACTCACTGGAGTATTATCAAATTTTATACAAAAATCAAAATCCATCTTAGTAGATGAAGGTCAGATTTTAACAGTAAAAAGTATTGGTGATAATATATCAAATCCGGAGCAAAATAAGACGTATAAACAAATTTTTGCAAATTCTTGGATTTATAATACTAGTTCTTCAATTGAAATAAACTCTTTTACAGGATCTGGTGTTATATTAAGAACTACAGTTGATAGATCACAACTAAAAAAGGGAGATAAAATAGAGATCATTGATAAAGACACTAATTCTATAGTATATCCTACACCAACATCTGATGTTCCATACGTTGATGCAGAAATTTCTGAAGGATCAAAAAATATTTCATTGTCAAATTTTGATTTTGTTGGAAGTTCTAGTAAAACATATTCACTAAGAAGAAAAATTAATAAATCAAGAAGTTCTACAGTTCCATTTAAATATGGAAATGAATCTATTGTATCGGATATACAAAATGTTTATACTGATGAAAATTTTGTATATGTAGCATCAAATTCATTGCCATCATATAATGGATTCACCAATTACTTTAATTATGAAATATCAAAATCTTTAAATGAATCGTTTATTAATTCATCATCTGGAAACTTAATTGATCAGGACATTGATACTAATTTTTATAAATCTATTTCATTTGATGATCCAGTAAAATTTATAACTGGGGAAAGAATTTTTTATAAACCAGTTTCTACACCATTAGTTGGTCTTGAAACTGGGTCATATTATGTTAAAGTACTAGCAGATCCAAAAAATATAAAATTATACACATCACCTTCTTTTATAGATGATGATGCAAATGCTCTACAATTTTCATTCCCAATTTCTGGAATTGGAACTCATAGTTTTATATCATACTCTCAAAAATCTAAGATTTTAGATTCTAATAAAATATTAAAGAAATTCACATCAAATCCCAATATTAAAGATGGTGTTGGTGAAAAAACAATTCCAGGATCAACTGGAATGTTAATCAATGGTGTTGAAATATTCAACTATAAAACTTATGATAAAATTTACTATGGACCTCTAGAAAGTGTCGAAGTATTGAATGAAGGATCAAATTTTGATGTAATAAATCCACCAAAAATTGAAATATCTTCAGGTTTTGGTGTAACTGCATTAGTAAGTCCCATAGTTTCTGGAACAATTACAGATATATTTGTAGATAGTCAAGATTTTGATATAAATCAAGTTTTATCGATAAACGTTACTGGTGGAAATATATCTGGGGGAAGTTTTAGACCTATATTGACTAAAAGAATAAGAGAAATTTTATTCGATGGAAGGGCAACAGTTGATGGTGGTGGCATTAGTACAACTACTTCTCAGTTAACTTTTACTACAAATCACAATTTATCAAATGGTGAGAAAATAATTTATAGAAATAATGGCAATCCAGATATTAGTATCGGTATTGGATTATCATCTTTAATTAATAACTCATCATACTATGCGAAAGTAGATAACAATACAACAATAAAATTATTTAAATCATTTAATGATTATTCTTTAGGTGTCAATGCTATTGGATTTGCTGGTACAAGTCTTAGTGGAACTCATAAATTTTTAGTAGGAGAAGTAAAGAATACTATCTCCGAAATTAAAATATTGGATGGTGGAAAAATAACTAATAAAAAATTATTAGTTAAACCATCTGGAATCTCTACAATTAATAATACTATTACTTTTGAAAATCATGGATTTTTTAGTGGAGAACTTATTGAATATTCTCCAATTATTGGATTGGGAACTAATAATCCACAAATAATTTCTGGATTAACAACTACAAATCAGTATTATGTACTTAAAACTGACGATAGTGCTTTTAAATTGTGCGATGCTGGTATTAATGGTGATGATATTTCAAACTATGAGCAACAAAAAGTCGTTAAGTTTTCATCTACGGGAACAGGATTTCACCAATTTAAATATCCAGATGTTCAAGTAACTGTAGATTTTACTCCAGTTGGTGTTGGAACTACTACACAAACACAAACTATTACAGCAACTCCAGTTGTTAAAGGATCAATAGTAGATCTTTGCCTATATGAAACTGGAACTGGATATGGATCATCTATTTTAAACGTTGAGAAAAAACCATCATTTACTATTAAGAATGGAAAAGAAGGGCAGGTCGAACCGATTATCTTGAATGGATCAATTATAGATACAAATTTACAATTTGGGGGATTTGAATATTTTTCTATTCCAGAATTAAAAGTTTTTGATCCTACTGGATCTGGAATTGGTGCAAAGTTAAGAGCATTAATTTCTAATGGAAAGATTAGTGATGTAAAGATTATTAATCCAGGTATTGGATATTCTACTTCCACAAGAATAGATGTAATACCAGCAGGAAATGGTGTATTATTTGATTCAAACATAAGATCACTACCCATCAATGAAGTTGAAAAAATTTCACCAAATCAATATGAAATATTAAGTGATCAAAATGGAGATAAACTTCAATATTTTGTTTCAGGGTATCATGAAGATTTAAGAACAGTATTTCAAGATGATGGTAATAGTTTTTCTAAAATAATTGGATGGGCATATGATGGAAATCCAATTTATGGATCTTATGGATTTAATGATCCAAATGATACAAATTCCGGAATTAAAACTTTAACATCAAGTTATATAAAAGATTATTCTAATATTAACGATAGGCCATCAACTTCAGATTTTCCACTTGGATTCTTTGTTGATGATTATAGATATGATGGTTCTGGAGATCTCGATAAGAATAATGGAAGATTTTCTAAGACTCCAGATTTCCCAGAAGGAGTATATGCGTATTATGCATCTATAAATTCAGTTACTGGGTTCCCAACTTTTCCATATTTTATTGGAGATGAATTTAGATCCAATACTCTTGATGAAAATTTAACTTTAGATCAAGATTTTGATTTTAATAGTTCCAATCTTGTCAGAAATACTTTTCCATATAAAGTTTCTGACCCATTTGCAGATAATGATTTTATTATCGAAACTAATGAAATAAAAAGACAAAAAATAATTGTAGATTCTATTTCTGATGGATCTGTAACAGGATTTGATATTATTAATCCTGGAGAGAATTATAAAGTTGGAGATAACTTATCATTTAATAGTGAAAATACTAATGGTGGGGGAATACAGGCAAAAGTTTCTTCCATTAAGGGAAAAAATATTAATAGAATTGAAACCATATCGGAAACTTTTGAAGATTCTATTTTTGTCTGGGAAAGGGATAGGGTAAGAGTGTATATTTTACCATCACACGAATTATCCAATCAAGATCATGTAATTATATCTGGATTTAGTACATCTTCACTTTCAAAATTAAATGGTTCATTTAAGATAAATTCTCAACAAATTCCTATATCTGGATTGACAACACAAGTTACGTCTTCTGGAGCAGCTTCTACTGAAATATATGTTACAAATATTCCTATTGGTGTTTCCGTAGGAAATAGTATTGGAATAGGAACAGAGACATTAGAAGTTTTAAATACTTTTTCTGATAAAAATATTCTTAGAGTAAAAAGAAGTTTACCAGGAACTTCACATGATGTAGGAACTGCAGTTTCTTTTAAATCAAATTCTTTTACTATTGATGCAAAACTAGATTATTTTGAATCAAAAATTAACTATAAAACTTATTTCAATCCCAAGGAATCAATTGGATTTGGAACTGTTGTTGGAGTGTCTAGTGATGTTTCATTCAACTTTGGAAATGAAATTATATCGAGAAGTATTTTAACTCAAAGAATTTATATTGAAAATCACCAATTCAATACTAACCAGAAAGTAGTTTTTAGCTCAAACGGCAATTCTGTAATATCAATTTCAACCTCCCCATCAGGAACTCCATTTAATTTGCCACCAATACTGTACATTGTAAATAAATCTCCAAATACAATAGGTATAAAAACATCTTTAAAATCTAATGAAATTTTCTTTAGATCTGGTGGTGATAATGAAGATAATTATTTCTTTGAGTCTACTTTTAATCAAAAACTTGGAACTGTAAAGAAAATAAAATCAACAATATCAATATCAACTTCACATGAATTGTTAGATGGAGATTTAATCACTTTAAATGTAAAACCCAATCTCAATGTTGGAATTGGAAATTCATCAAGTATCAAAGTAATTAGAAATCAAATTACTAATCACTTACAAATTAATCCAATTGGATTTAACTCCATAGGTGTAAATACTTCAACAAATGAAATTACCATACCAAATCATAATTTAAGTACTGGAGATAAAATTAGTTATAGTGCTAATGAATTATCCGTAGGATTAAATACAGGACCTTATTTTGTTTATAAAGTTAATGATAATAAAATTAAACTATCTGAAAGTTATAAAAATATTTTATCAAATCCACCTATCACGGTAAGTATTGCAAGCAGTGGTGGATCTTCTCAGTCTATATCTCAAATTAATCCCCAAATTAAGTCAATATTAAATAATAATTTAGTATTTGATTTAACTGATTCCTCATTATCTGGATATAAGTTGAAAATTTATTATGACCAATATTTTAAAAATGAATTTGTATCTACAGGATCAACAACATCATTTAGTATATCAGGAGTTGGGACAATCGGAGTATCAACTGATGCATCATTGATACTAAACTATGACTCCAGTATTCCGGAAAAATTATATTATTCTTTAGAAAAATCTGGATACATTAGTACTTCGGATACTGATGTAAAAAATTATTCAGAAATTTTGTTCATCAATAGTACATACAATAAAAATTATAGTATTTCTGGAGTAGGATCAACCACTTTTAATATAAATTTAACTGCAAATCCAGAGGATTTATCTTATACTTCCACAGAATGTGATGTTTTAGAGTACTCTACTACATCATCTACAGCAAAAGGTCCAGTAGATAAAATTAATTTGATTTCTGGAGGAACTGAGTATAAAAAATTCCCTACATTAACAGGTTCAAATTCAGTAAATGGTCAAAACTTACATATCATTCCAAAATCCAAAAATATTGGAAACATAAAACAAGTCAGAATTATAAATCAAGGTTTTGAATATTCTTCTGACAAAACTTTAGAACCACAGGCATTTATATCTCCACATATTATACTAAAAGATTCAAATACTGTAGGAATTATTACAGTTGTTAGTGGTGGTAAAAACTTTATATCTGCACCACAGATTGTAGTTGTTAATAAAGATACTAGAAAAGTTGTAACTAATGGTCTTTTAAGAGCAACAATAACGGGAAATTCAATATCTAAAGTTGACATTGAAGTTCCCCCAAAAGGAGTTTCTGATGAGTCTGCAGATTTATTTACAATCAATAATACTAATGGAATTAGTATTAAACAAGTTAAATCATCTGCCACTGGAATATTTACATGTGTTTTGACTACACCAACTCTAGGATTCTCTACAGATCCTTTTTCTATTGGTGATGAAGTTTTTATTGAAGGAATACAAAAATATAGTGAAGATGGTGATGGATTTAATTGTCCAGACTACGGATATAAGTTCTTTACAGTATCAAATTATCAGAATAAGTTTACTCCAGGACTACTTAATGATCAAATAACTATTAATATTTCCGGATTAACAACAAATACAGGAATCGCAAAAACTATTCAAGATTCTTCTGGAACAATTGTTGCCAAAAATGACTATCCAATTTTTAATATTTCAATTGCACCATCATCTTTTGAAGTTGGTGAAAAATTATTATCAAATAATGTAGATATAGATCTTGAAGTTATTTCATATGAAGGAAAAGAATCTGTTAAGGTCTTTGGATCATATGATTTATCTATAGGTGAAGTTATTATTGGAAAATCATCTGGAAATGTAGCAACTATTCAAGAATTGACAAAATTTGATGGAGGATTTGAGGTTAATTTTTCATCTAAAAAGGATGAAGGGTGGGAAAATGAAACAGGTAAATTGAATCAGGATTATCAAGTAATTCCAGACAATGATTATTACCAAAATCTTGCATATTCAATAAAAAGTAGGCAAGAGTGGAATAGAATTAGGACTCCAGTAAATAGTTTAGTACATACTTCTGGTCTCAAAAATTTCTCAGATACTGAGATAATATCAGATTCTGATGATAAAATTGGTTTGTCAACTACATTTAATGAAACTACCATAATTAAAGATATTTTTGATGAAAAAAGAGTTGATACAATTTATAATTTCGATTTTGTAAAAGATATAGATGTAATTGGATCTAATTCTAAATTCTTAAAATTAAAAAATAAAAAACTTACTAACTATACTGAAATAGGTTCAAATATTGTTTTAAAGATAGATGATATTAGTAATCAGTTTTCAAATTTCGAATCAGAACCAAAGACTTATAAAGATCTAGTTGAATTAAACTTAGAAGAATCATATCTAAATTATATTTTTAAAGTAACTGATATTGATAAAACAGAAATTCAATTAACAAATCTTACTATTGTAAATGATAATGTAAATAATAATTCTTTTATTTTCGAGAAACAATCATTAGTTAATGTTGGGTCGGGATTAACACACCAAGATGATGAAGAATATGGAAATTTTTCTATTGAATCTGATGAGTTTGGTACATCTTACTTAAGATTTGTACCAAATGATCCATTTAATACTGAATATGATTTAAAATATGTTGAAAAGAAATTTATCCCTGGTGTTGGTGTAGGAACGATTTCTATTGGTTCAGTAGATGTTACATCTAAAGTAATTGAAATTATTACAGAATCTACTTCTACAATTGTAGGTTTTTCAACAAACCTAATTACATCTATGCATGTTACTGGACAAGTTATTCAGGAAACTACTAATGAAATAAATTTTGTTGAATTGTACATAACTCACGATGGAACAAATACAAATATTTCAGAATATTATTTTGATTCACTTCCTTTTAATAGATCAAATAATTTAATAGGTTCATTCTCTGCAAATATTAATTCTGGACAATTTTTACTTACTTATACTAATGACACCTTGTTTGATGTTACTATAAAAGTTAGAGTAGTTGGATTTAAAACAACACCTTCAGGAACAAATCCATATAGATTTAGATTATCTGGACAACCAGTAGGAAATGAAAGATCTGTTATTTATCAATCAAGTTCTTCAACAACAACTTCTGGTTTATCAACATCAGTAATTACACTTGATAAAAATAATTTTGATTCTATTAAATCTTTGGTTGAAGTTGGTATTGGTACAACTAAATCAATACATCAAGTTCTCTTAGTACAAGACATTGACAATATTTACGTGCAGCAAACTGGATATCTATCTGTCGGTAGCACTACAGGAATAGGAACATTTGGTGGAGAGTATCATAATGTAAGTGATTTTGCATTAATGTTCTATCCTGATCCCAGTTTTACAGGAAATATAAAAATTATTTCTTTAAACGAATGTTTATATACTGATGTCGATTTTGTAAATGAGTATCCAGATCTTTTATTTGGAAATTCTTCCGAAAGTGTAAAAAATTCGCAGTATTTTGCAATAAATGGAAATAGAATAAACAGGAGAAATTTTGTTCTTAGAAATCAAGGAACTCCTATTTTTGCAAAAACATTCAATCCTGCAGATTCATTGATTTTAAATCCTTCAACTGGCACATTTACTATTAATAATCATTTCTTCAGTAATAATGAGGAATTAACTTACATTCCGAAATCAACTTTTGTTGGAGTTGGATCAGTACCATTATCATATCAGAACGGATCTACTACTGATATTCTACCATCTTCAGTTTTTGTTGTTAATAAGACTGAAGATACTTTCCAAATTTCAACCACTAGATCTGGAGTTGCTGTTACATTTACATCTATTGGTGAAGGTAACGCACACCAATTTATAATGTCTAAAAATATTGAAAAATGCCTAATTACATTGGATAATATTGCACAATATCCTCTAATTTATACTAAAATTGAAACATTATTATCTGGTAATGGTGGAAGTATTTCTACGACATCAACCACTTTTGCATTGAGTGGAATTTCAACTATTAATCCACTTGATATATTAAAAATAAATGAAGAATATATTGGTGTAATAAATGTTGGACTTGGAACAACAAATGTTGGTCCAATTACTAATACTGGAACTGAAACTCTAGTGGAAGTTGAAAGAGGATTTGTTGGATCATCAGCAACGTCACACATTGATGGTGAAAATGTTCAAGTTTATAAAGGATCTTATAATATAGATGGTGATGAAATTTTCTTTGTGAAAGCACCAAGAGGTAATATTTCTATAACGAGAAATGAAAATAATCTACAGTTTGAAACATCGGAATTTGCAGGAAGAGTATTTTTAAGGAAGAGTTACGATACAAATCAAATATATGATGATATATCAAATGAATTTACTGGAATAGGTAGAACCTTTACTTTAACGGTTGGTGGTGCAAATACTACAGGTATTGGATCAACTGGTGGTAATGGACTAGTATTCATTAATGGTATATTCCAAACACCAACTACAGTTAATAATCCAAACAACAACTTTAGTATTATTGAAGATAATATTTCTGGAATATCCAGTATTATTTTTAGTGGTATTAGAACAGATACTGGAGATGAAAATAGCATTCTTGCAGTTACAAATGACGTAAACCAAAACCAAATACCTAGAGGTGGAATTATAGTTTCTTTAGGATCAAGTAGTGGTGTTGGATATGCCCCATTAGTTGGTGCTTCTGTAACTGCAGTTGTTGGTGCTGGTGGATCTATTGTATCTGTTGGATTAGGATCAACTGATATTAATGGATCTGGATATAATGGAATTGTATCTATTGGTGTTAGTGTTTATGAGGAAGGTCATAGTGGTGCAGTTTCTTTAATTACAGCTTCTGTAGGTATGGGTGGAACATTATCATTTACAGTTAATTCTGGGGGAACTGGATATACTAACCCACAAGTATTTGTTTCTGAACCATCATACGAAAACTTAGAAATTGAAGGGATTTCTAGAATTGGATTGGGATTAACGACAGAAACTGGTGTTGGATTATTATTAAATGTAGAAGTTGGATCGAGTTCAACAACTGGAATCGGTTCTACTTATTTTGAAGTTACTAATTTTTCAATTGCAAGATCTGGATATTCTTTTAGACCTGGTGACATATTTAAACCAGTAGGATTAGTAACAGATGCTAGATTAGTATCACCATTATCAGAATTTAAATTGGCAGTTTTAGATACTTTTAGTGATAACTTTGGTGCTTGGCAGTTTGGAGAATTGGATTTTATAGATTCGATAAAAAATTATCAGGATGGTAGAAGAAATAGATTTCCTATATTCTATAATGGATCTTTGCTGAGTTTTGAAACAAATGATGAAGATTCTGAAATAAACCTTTCAAATTCACTTATTGTAGTTGTGAATGGGGTCATACAAGATCCAGATATCGCATATAATTTTGATGGTGGCACATCATTTTCATTCACAACTCCACCCAAACCTGAAGATGATATTGCAGTTTTCTTCTATAGAGGAACTAGAGGAGAAGATGACTTATTAATTACTAATATTTTACCTACTTTAGAAAGAGGTGATAATGTTCAAGTTCTTCAAAATAATAATATTCCAAATACAATAAGTCAAGAGGAAAGAACTATTTTTGACCTTTCTTTCTCCGACAAGTTTGAAACTAATTTATACTTTGATCAAGGAATTGATGAAATAAACGACAAACCTATGTCATGGACAAAACAAAAAACTGATAGAGTAATAAATGGTGAATTTGTTTACAAAACTAGAGAATCAATTATATCTCAAGTATATCCTACAGCAAAAATTATTGGAGATGTTAATTCTTCAGATACTAGATTGTTTGTTGATGATCCAGATTTATTTACTTACAATTTATCTTCACCTTATAATTTTAGTGCAATATTAGTGGATGAGAATGAATCGTCATCTGCCAATATTACTGCTTCAATTGGTGTTGGTGGAACTATTTCATCTCTCACAATAGTTGATGGTGGAAATGGTTACGTTGGTTCTACCATCGATGTTAAATTCTTAGCACCTTTATCCATTGGAATCGGTATTGGATCTACTGCATCAGCAACAGTAACTGTTGGCAGTGGAGGTTCTTTGACAACTCCAATTAATATAACAAATCCAGGATTTGGATATACAACTGAACCATTAGTAATAGTTCCTTCACCAGAAACAAATTTTGAAAATATTATAAAAGTTGAAAATATTAAAGGATTCTCTGGAATAGTAACTGGAATTGGAACAACATTAAACTCTGGACAATTGGCACTAGAGTTTAATTTAAAAAGAAATATAACATTTGGAACTGATTTGCAAGTTGGATATCCAATTTTTATTCATAATACTTACGTTGGATCTGGAGTTATTTCTGTAGATAGTGGTGATTCTGCAATTGTTGGAATTGGAACAACTTTCTTAGATAACATATATTATGTAAACAAAATAACAATAGATGGAGTAAATGGATCTATAACTTGCAATATCCATTCGGAAACAGTAACAACTGGAATTGCAACCAGTGGTGATAATGTAGGAAAATTTTCTTGGGGACTTATGACTTCCATTACAAGATCTTCTGCTCCTATTTCGATTGGAGTTACTGGAAAAACGGTTGATGTTGGTCTCAGTACATTCCCAACAATTCAAAGAAGAAGTGATGGATTGAGAGAGAATGGATCATTACCAGAAAGATTAGATTGATATAACACTTATAAATATCTAAAAACCTGTGCAATATGGCTGCTGTAGTAACAGATCAATTTAGAATTTCTAATGCGAATAATTTCATAGATTCTGTACTGGATGGTAATAATTCTTATTACGTTTTTCTTGGACTATCGAATCCTGGTGGTACTGGAAATCCTGTTGGATTTGGTAGATCAATAACATGGGATAGTTCACCCTCTTTACCACCAAGTCCTATTGATAATTTTCAATATCTAACGCATTATAGAAATACTTCATTATTTGGTAAAAAGATCAATAGTGCAAATATAAGAAGAGTAATAAGAAAGGTAAATTGGAATTCTAATACAAGATACGACATGTATAGACATGATTATAGTGTCTATAATTTAACTCCAAATTCACAGTCCGCTAGACTTTATGATAGTAATTATTATGTATTGAACAGTGATTTTAAAGTTTACGTTTGTATTTCTAATGGATCATCCGGAACAAATTTAACCGGCAATACTTCTAGGGACGAACCAACTTTTACAGATTTAGAACCATCAGCAGCAGGAACTAGTGGGGATGGATATATTTGGAAATATTTATTTACAGTGTCTCCAAGTGACATTATAAAATTTGATTCAACTGAGTATATAGTTTTGCCAAATAATTGGGAAACATCATCAGATTTCCAAATACAAAGTGTTAGGGAAGCAGGAGATTCTTCAATTAATAATAATCAAATAAAAACTATTTACATAGAAAATGGTGGAAGTGGATATGCATCCAAAACTTATAATATTATTGGTGATGGTACAGGAGCTAGAGTAGCATTAACTTGCAATGCTTCTGGAACAATAGTGAGTGCAAAGGTTGTTTCTGGTGGAAGTGGATATACTTTTGGAATTGTAGATTTGGAAAGTTCTGGTACAGTTTCTGATCCAGCAAAACTCATACCTATTATTCCACCATCTAAGGGGCATGGATATGATATATACACGGAATTGGGAGCAGACAAAGTTTTAATTTATGCTCGTTTTGACGATTCAACAAAAGATTTTCCAACAGATACTAAATTTTCCCAGGTTGGTGTTATAAAAAACCCACAAAAATATAATTCTACTCAAATTTATACCAATAATGAATATTCCTCTCTCAGTTCTATAAAATTATCTTCAGTTACTAGTACTCCTGTAGTTGGAGCTGCTATAACACAAACAGTAACTGATGGTGTTGCCAGAGGATATGTTGCATCATATGATACTGAAACTAAGGTTTTAAAATATTATCAAGATAGATCTTTATACTTTGCAAATAATAATAACCAAGTAGATAGAAATGATGTTTCCTCAAAGGGTAAAGTTTTAAGTTTTGAGTCATCTGCAGAGACTATTATTCCTTTTGGAGGTTCTGTAGATATTAATTTTACTGGAATTACTACCACTATAGGATCTAAACAAGTAAGTCTTGGAGTGACTTTTAGCCAAGGTCTTGCCAATCCAGAGATAAATAAGAATACAGGAGATATAATTTACATTGATAATAGGTCTTTAGTTACAAGAGACTCTAGACAAAAAGAAGACATTAAAATCATTCTGGAATTCTAAGAAAAATGGCGCAAAAAACAAATTTAAATATCAATCCTTATTACGATGATTTTGATCGTAATAATAATTTTTATAAGGTACTTTTTAAACCAGGATTTCCAGTTCAGTCTAGAGAATTAACAACCTTACAATCAATACTCCAAAATCAAGTAGAAGATTTTGGAAGTCATATGTTTAAAGAGGGATCAATGGTAATCCCTGGAAATATTACATATGATGGTCAATTTTATTCTGTAAAGGTAAATTCCACACAATTTGGCATTGATTTATCCATTTACATTGACAATTTCTTAGGTAAGACGATTACTGGACAAATATCAGGAACCACTGCAAAAATTCAAAAGATAATTTTACCAGATGAAAGTGATGAAGTAGAATACATTACTCTATATGTAAAATATTTGGAATCTGATGACAATTTTGAGTTTACCCAGTTTCAAGACGGTGAATTACTTTCAGCAAATGAAGATGTAGTTTATGGAAATAGTACTATATCTGCAGGAACTTCCTTTGCATCTTTAATTTCAACTAATGCCACTTCAATAGGATCTGCAGTATTCATTGGAAGTGGTGTTTATTTTATCAGAGGTTATTTTGTAAATGTATCCTCTCAAAGTATTATTTTAGATTATTATACTAACACACCATCATATAGAGTAGGTTTAAAAGTTTCAGAATCTTTAGTTAGTGCAAAAGAAAATGATTCATTATACGACAATGCTAAAGGTTTTACCAATTATGCTGCGCCTGGTGCAGACAGATTAAAAATATCTTTATCTTTAGTTAAAAAATCATTAGAGGATACTAATGATACTGATTTTGTAGAATTATTAAGATTGAAAGATGGTAAAATAAAAAAAGTTGTTACTAAAACTGATTATAATAAAATTCGTGATTATTTGGCAGAGAGAACTTTTGATGAATCTGGAGATTATACTGTAGAACCATTCGAAATTGCATTATATAATTCACTGAATAATAGATTGGGAAATGATGGAGTATTTTTTGATAATGAAATAACAGAACAAAGAAATACCCCATCTGATGATTTGGGATGTTTGAAAATATCTCCGGGAAAAGCATATGTAAGAGGTTATGATATACAAAAAAATGGCACAGAAATAATAGATATAGAAAAGCCCAGAGATACTGAACAGATTTCTAATGTAACAGTTCCCTTTGAAATGGGAAATATTTTACGAGTTAATAATGTCAATGGAATTGCTAAAGTTAGAGAAACAATAAAATTATATTCCGAATTTGGAGCAACTGGATCTGAAGTAGGGGAAGCTAGAGTTTATTCATTTAATCTAACCGATGCTTCTTATGAAAATTCTTCTACAAGTTGGGATTTGAGACTATATGATATTCAAACTTACACAAAACTTGTATTAAATCAGACTGTTGGATCAAGTGATATCAAACAATCTTTTTATATTCAAGGAAAAAGTTCTGGTGCAAGTGGATTTGCCACAGCAGATGGATCTTCCGATATAGTATTTCTAAGGCAAACTTCAGGATCTTTCTCAAAAGGTGAGGGATTAATAGTTAACGGAATAGAAATATCTAGAAGTATTAAAAATATAAGAGTATATAATACTCAAAGTATTAAGTCTGTAAAGCAATCTTCTCCATTTGGATACTCAGATTTTATCGCCAATTCTATTTTAGAAAGATTTAATTTTCCTGGTGGAATTTCTCAAATTTCAATAAGTGCGGTAAGTGGTGGAATTTCCACAGTATCATCTACAGGAAGGCAGTTTGTTGGGATCAGAACTGATGGTGTAGTTAGGTATCAAAAATCTGGTATATCCACAGAGACATATAACAAAATATTATCAATTTCTTCAGATTTTCTTTCCTTTGAAATTGTTGCAATTCCATCAGTATCTGGAGTATTCGATGGATCACTTCCATCCTCAAATATTCAAGTTAATGGATTTCTTGGGGCTCCAATTGTCAGAGGATCTGGAGCATTATATGCTCCACTACCAGAGGCAAATGCATCTTCCGTAGATTTATCTTCTTCAGATTTATACATATTTGACCAAGTAACAGGAAAAAATGTAGATGGAAATAATGAAATTCAACTCAGCACACTTGCAGATTTTTCTGGCATTTCAAATTTAAGCTGGGCAACATTTGATCAAGAGAGATATGGTATAGGATATAGTGGAGGAGCAATAGCATCACTTTCAGAAGATTCTTTTGAAATTTCAGGAAATTCTTTAACAATTAGAAATCTCAATGGAACACTCTCCGATAATGATACTATAGTTAACGTAACAACAATAAAGAATGGAATACAAAGTAAGATAAAGAACTATAGTAGAAGTAGACTATTAAATGTAACTAGATCTAAATTGCCAGAATCTGGATCTACTGAAAATAATTCAAAAAATGATGGATTGCAATATAATCAATATTATGGATTGAGAGTTCAAGATGAAGAAATTTCTTTAAATTATCCAGACGTAGTAAAAGTTTTAGCAATCTATGAGTCTTTAAATTCTTCAAACCCATCTCTAGATCAAATTGAATTTACTTCAACTGCTAATGTTAGTTCTAATGCAATAATTGGTGAGAATATTATTGGAAAATCTAGTGGAGCAGTGGCTAGAGTAGTTACAAATACAACTACTACACCATCTTCTTCAATTAACAATTTAGGTATCATTTATCTAAATGAAAATAAATTTTCTGTCGGAGAATCTGTTACCTTTGAAGAATCTGATATAACAACAGTGATAGAATCTATCACAAATGGTTCATATAAGGATATCACAACATCATTTAAATTGAATAGAGGACAAAAAAATCAATATTATGATTATTCAAAAATTGTAAGAAATAAAAATACACAAGAACCATCAAGAAAATTATTAATTATTTTTGACCACTATACAGTTCCATCTAATGACACTGGTGATGTATTTACTGTGGCTAGTTATGATAAAGAACGTTTTACAAGTGATATTCCTAGTATTGATGGTATTGTAAGAGCAACAGATACTCTCGACTTTAGACCAAGAGTATCATTTTTTGATCCACTAATTACAACTGATAGGTCTCCATTTGACTTCAATGCCAGGACATCAACATTTAATTCAGTTCCATCTAGACTTTTAGCGCCTGGTGAAGGATCGGTTATTACAGAAAGTTTTTATCTTCCAAGAATAGACAAAATCTACTTAGATACTTTAGGCAATTTTATTGTAGATAAAGGTATCTCCTCCAAAAATCCAAAATCTCCAGTTAAAAAAAGTGAGTTATTAGAATTAGGTACAATCAATTTACCTGCATATCTCTATAGACCTCAAGATGCATTTATAATATTGACAGACAATAGAAGATATACTATGAGAGATATTGGATTTATTGAAGATAGAGTTACAACCTTAGAAGAAGTAACTAGTCTATCATTTTTAGAATTAAGCACAGAAACATTGCAAATTAGAGATTCTGAAGGTAGAGATAGATTTAAGAGTGGATTTTTTGTAGATGATTTTTCCAATTTCTCAAGAATTAATCCGACATCATCTTTTGTGACAGTTGATACTTCATCAAATAATTTAATTCCATTAGTATTGAGAGATTCTCTAGAATCTTTAGTTGCGACATCTGAAAATTTATCTCCAGAAAATTTAGATTTATCACAAAATCTTACCTTACTAGATCCATCAGTTAAAAAAACTGGAAGAGTACTAACACTTACATACGATGAAATTGATTGGTTACAGCAACCATTTGCCACTGCAGTAGAAAATGTTAACCCCTTTAATGTAGTAGTATATACTGGAACAATACAATTACAACCAGAAGTTGATAATTGGACCAGAACTGTCCAATTAGCAGATAGAAATGTAGATCGTGGAATAGTTAGAAATCAAAGTGTGAATCTTGTAAATAATTTAAGACAAGATTTAAATCTCAATTTAAATTCAACTCAAACTAATAGAGTTGCAGATCCTACTAGAAGAGGAACTACTGATGTTGGTGGATTTAGTTTTTCTGGATCAACTTCTGCTAGAAGTTCAAGTACTGCTAGTGGATCTTTTGATACTGTAGATACAACAATTAGAAATGAAGTTGTTGGAAGACCTGATGAAATATTTATGAGATCTAGAAATACTGAATTTAAAGTTTCGAATTTAAAAGCAAATACTAGATTCTATCAGTTCCTAGATGGTAATAGTAATGTTGATGCAATTCCAAAATTAATTGAAATTGCAAATGATACTACCTTACAAAATTATGGAGCATCAGCATCATTCCAAGTTGGTGAATCTGTTGTAGGAACAGTTAATGGTAATGAAAGAATTAGATTTAGAGTTTGTACTCCAAATCATAAATTTGGACCTTTTAATAATCCAGATTCAATTTATAACATAAATCCATACATAAAGTCAGAAAATATAGGAAATACTTATAGTTCATCATCTAAAATTTTAAACGTTGATACATCTGCCCTTGCAGAAGTTGCTCAAGGTGATTATTTTGGATATATTACAGTTGGTATGCAATTAGTTGGACAATCTAGTGGGGCAATAGCATATGTAAAAGACATTAGATTAATTTCAGATAATTATGGAGATTTAATTGGAACCTTCTTCTTGAGAGATCCAAATGTATCTCCACCACCATCAGTTAGAATACCAACTGGAACTAAAACTTATAGAATTACCTCCAGTTCTACTAATGATCCGGGGTTACCTGGAAGTAACGTAGTTTCTTTTGCAGAAAGAAACTACACTGCAAATGCAACTCTATTACAATTCCAAGCAACTGTAACTAGGGAAACTACAAGAACTACAATTAATAGTACAGTAAACTTAGAAACTAATTTGAGTGTTTCTGCGACTAGAACAGTTGAAACAGAATATTTTGACCCTCTTGCACAAACATTTACTGTCGGTGGAAATATTCAAGTTAAATCTAATATTGATACTGATGATGATGTTAACGGTGTTTTTCTAACTTCAGTTGATTTATTCTTTGCATCGATTGATAGTGGAAATGCAGAAATTAGAGTAGAAGTTAGAACTACTCAATTGGGAACTCCAACTCTTGAAGTTATTGGAAAACCTGTAATTCTAAGACCAAGAACTACAGATGCTAATGGAAATGAAGTTATAAATATCCAAACTTCATCAACGGGAGAAATTCCTACGAATATTAAATTCCCAGAACCTATATTTTTAGCACCTGGAAGAGAGTATGCGATTGTAATTATTTCTGATAAGAGTGATGAGTATGAACTTTGGACCGCTGTAATGGGTGAAAAAACTGTCAACACTCAGGAACTTCCCGATGTTGATGCTGTAAGATATACTCAACAATTTGCTTTGGGATCATTGTTTAAATCTCAGAATGGTTCTATTTGGACTACAAATCAATATCAAGATCTTAAGTTCAAATTATATAAGGCACAGTTTACACAAACAACAGGTACGGCATATTTTTATAATCCACCACTAAACAAAAGCAATGGATATGTGCCAACTTTAGTTAATAATCCAATAATTACATTACCAAAGACTGGAAGAATTGGTATTAATACCGTTACAGATTCAACTATAATTGGTATTTTAACTACTGGTAGGAAACTATCAGGATCTAATTCCAATGGGGGATCTGCAATAATTGTTGGGCAGGGAAGTTCTGTAAGTAATGCAACAGCATTGACAGTTGTAGGAGAAAATTATCCTCCTAGTGTTACTAATGAATCTGTAAGCACATTTAATGTTGTTGGCAAAGGACAAGATCTTAAATTATTAATTACCACAAATTCCAATGGTGTAATTACTGGTGTGGCACATTCAACTGTAGATTTTGGAAGTGGATATCAAGTAGGGGATGTTGTTGGTATTGTAACATCATCAACATCAACGCAAACTGGAAGAAATGCTAGAATTACAATTGGTTCAATTAATGGTGTTGATACCTTGTATCTTACAAATGTGCAAGGTGAATTTGGTATAATATCTTCCGGAAAAGAATTTGCTGTTGGTGCTGCATTAAGTTATTATAACAATAGTGGAACTATTGTTTCAATGGCTGGAACAACAATACTTAGTGCAACCTCTGATGGTGGAGTAAATTCGGGCAATTATATTAAAATCGATCATTTTAACCACGGTATGTATTCCACAACAAATAAATTAGTTGTGGATGGAATTGAATCTAGTGATCCATCCACATCTTTAAGTGCAGAACTTGGTGTTTCAGAAACAAATACCATTAGTGTTGGAAATACTTCAATATTTACAACTTTTGAAGGTCAACTAGTTTCCCCATCTTATCCTGGATATGTAAAAATCGGACAAGAAATTATAAAATACAATAGTGTAGGAAATGGGTCTCTTTCTATAGCATCTAGTGGAAGGGGTATTGATGGAACCGTATCCATAAACCACAGTATTGGAAATATTGTACAAAAATATGAACTAAGTGGAGTTTCTTTAAGAAGAATTAATGGAATAACTGCTTCTATTAGTTCACCTATTACAATGGATGGTTATTATATAGAAGTTAATAGAGATAGTACAAGTGGTAATGATAGAAGTGAAGATGCTACTACTAGTGGTTCTCCACAACTTTCCTTTAATGATTTGAGATTATTGGGTGGAAGTAATGTAACAGCATCTCAAAATATAATTTATAGTGCATTAATACCATCGTATGATATTTTAACTCCCGGTTCACTCACTTCAGTAAATGCTACAATGAGAACAATTAGTGGAACAAGCATTGATGGTAATGAAAATTCATTTAATGATAATGGATATGAACCAATTCAACTTAATACATTGAATACCTTCAATTCAGTAAGAATCATTTGTTCCGAGGAAAATCAAAATGAATATCTGACAAACCTACCTAGAAAGAAATCTCTAACGACTGCAATAACATTCAATACAAACGATTCCAATTTATCACCCATATTAAATCTTGATACTGCATTTACCGAATTTTATATTAATAGACTAAATAATCCAATTCTTGATTATTCATCAGATAGAAGAGTTAATTCCATCTTAGAAGATCCCCATGCCTCCGTATATTATTCAAATTTAGTTTCTCTACAAAATCCTGCTTCAACACTTAAAGTTATCTTAACTGCCGAAAGACCAGCATCTGCAGATTTTAGAGTTCTTTACAACTTAATTAAAGCAGATTCAAGTGAAATAGGACAATCTTTTGAATTATTCCCAGGATATGATAATTTAAATGAAACTACTGATGGATTTATAATCGTAGACTCTTCTAAAAATAGTGGTCTTCCAGATAGAAGAGTTCCTACTAGTCTATTTGGAGAATTTTTGGAATATGAATTTACTGCAGAAAATCTTGATTTATTTGTTGGATTTACTATTAAAATAGTTATGTCCAGCACTGATCAATCACAAGTACCTAAATTTAGAGATTTGAGAGCAATTGCAATCAGATGATAAAGGTAGAAGGACATCCAAATTTATATCGAGATGAGTTTAGTGGTGCTATCATTAATTGTGATAAAACAGCATACAACCAATATGTAAATTCTTTGTCTAGAAAAGAATTAAAACAGAAAGAATTGGAAGACATTAAAAATGATATAAATGAAATAAAAAATATTCTTAAGCAAATATTGAATAGTGAAAGATTTTCCAATTGATATAAATATTTTATAGGAATATGCTAGAATCAAATAATGTCCGTTTATGTATCTAACATTGTAATCGAACAAGGATTTGATTTTGATACATCTTTTGAACTTGAGGATACTAGAACTAATCTACCTTTAGTTTTAACAAATGCTTCAGCTGAAAGTAAATTGAGAAAGCATTATGATTCTACTTCTGCAGTATCTTTTGCCTGCACTGTAACTGACCCCGATAGGGGAATAGTTACAATATCGTTAAATGCAAGTCAAACGGTAAATTTAAAACCGGGAAGATATGTTTATGATTTAAAAATAACAAACTTTGGTAAAATTTATAAAGCTATTGAGGGAGCAGCAATAGTAAGGCCAGGAGTAACTAGATAAAATGGCAAATATAAAGGCCAGGGTTGGATCTCAAAATGCTATAAGAGTTTTATCTAACGCATCAGCACCTCCAACAAAACTATTAAATTTAACAGATGTATCTTCATTAGATAAAACTGATGGAAATATTTTAGTATGGGATTCTTCAACAGAATTATTTTCATTAACAAATAATATAGATAATTCATTAATTATATCCAACAGTAATGAATCTTTCTCCGAATCCACAGGATCTTTAGTAATTAGTGGTGGAGTTGGTATAGGAAAAAATTTGAATGTTAAAGGTACTTCATATTTTACATCTTCTATAATAGAAAATTTATATGTAACTGGAATAACAACTTTATCAGGAATAACTACAACTATTAGTGATTTTTATGTAAACACCGATGTTTATGTTGGAAATAATTTAAAAGTATCTGGAACTTCTAATTTTATTGGTACAGTAACTTTTAGAGGAGGAACAATAAATCTTGGAGATGGGGATAATGATGATATTAATGTTACTGGAGAATTTATTTCCAATTTAATACCCAATCAAGATAATACTTATGATATTGGATCTTCAATAAAAAGGTGGAAAAATTCTTATTTTTCAGGATTAACTTCAACAAGTACTTTACTTGTTTCTGACGAATCCACATTTTTAAATAATATAAGTATAACTGGATTTGTAACTGTAACTGAAGGATTATATTATGATGAAGATAACTATGATGGTCCAAATGGGATTGCATATTTTGACAATTTCGGAAGGTTAATTGGTGCCGCAAGCACAGAAAATGCTATTTCAGAAACATATTACATTCTTACAACTAATTCTGTAGGAATACCTACTTGGACATCAATCATAGATGGAGGAACTTATTAATGTCAAAGCCAAATACTAGAGAAGAATTAATAAATTATGTTTTAAGAAAACTGGGTGCTCCAGTTTTGGAAATTAATGTATCGGATGAACAAATTGACGATCTCGTTGATGATGCTCTTCAGTATTTTAATGAAAGACACTATGATGGTGTTGAAAGAATGTATCTAAAATATAAAATAAGTCAAGATGATATTGATAGGGGAAGATCATCAGTAAATAGTGGAGTTGGAATTGTGACAACTACAGGATCAACTACTATCATGGGACAAGAAAAAACGTTTAATTTTTATGAATCTTCAAACTATATACAAGTTCCAGATTCTGTAATTGGAATAGAAAAAATATTCAAATTTGATACTAGTTCAATATCAAATGGAATGTTTAGTATTAAATATCAATTATTTTTAAATGACTTATACAATTTTAATTCTATAGATCTTCTTCAATATTCTATGGTTAAAAGTTATCTTGAAGATATAGATTATCTTTTAACAACAGATAAACAAATTAGATTCAATAAAAGACAAAATAGATTATATTTAGATATCAATTGGAAAGAACAAACAAAAGATACATTTGTAATTATTGATTGCTATAGGGCTTTAGATCCAGAAAATTTTTCAAAAATATATAATGATAGTTTTGTTAAAAAGTATTTAACTGCTTTAGTTAAAAAGCAATGGGGACAAAATCTCATAAAATTTCAAGGTGTAAAACTCCCTGGTGGAACTGAACTAAATGGTAGACAACTTTATGAAGATGGTGAAAGAGAATTAGAAGATATTAAACAAAGAATGTTTTCTGAATATGAAATTCCACCTTTAGATATGATAGGTTAATTAAAATGACATTAAATCCATTTTTTCTTCAGGGATCTAGAAACGAACAATTTCTTATACAAGATTTGATTAATGAGCAATTAAAAATATATGGGATAGATGTAATTTATTTACCAAGAAAAATTTTTAAAACTGATGATATAATTAAAGAGATACAATCATCAAAATTTGATGATTCTTTTTTACTAGAAGCATATTTAAATAACTATGATGGATATTCTCCTGATAGTGATATCATGACAAAATTTGGTTTAAGATTAAAAAATGAAATAAGTTTAACTATATCTAGAGAAAGATTTGAAGAATTCATCGTTCCTTTTTTAGAAGGGATTAGTTCAGGTATAAATGAAGGTCTTATTTTAGAGTACGATTTTGCAAATTTAGTTAGTAGACCGAAAGAAGGTGATTTAATATATTTTCCATTAGGAGAAAGACTTTTTGAAATAAAAAGAGTAGAATCTGAAAAACCATTTTATCAGTTAGGTTCTAATTATATCTACGAATTAAGTTGTGAACTTTTCGAATATGAAAATGAATTGATAGATACATCCATTGAAGAATTGGATTTTACTATAAAAGATCAGGGATATATTACTAACATAGTTTTAGTTGGAACATCTGTAACATCTACAGCTTCTGCTACCATTGCAACAGGATCTGTTACTGAAATATTTTTAAATAATGATGGATATGGATATACTTCAAATCCAAATGTGATATTTAGTGATCCCCCTCCTGGAGGAATTGTTGCAACAGCTGTTGCAATTACATCATCTAAAGGAAATGTAAATTCAATTAAAAAAATAGAATTATTAAATGCAGGATCTGGATATATTAATCCACCAACTATAACTATTTCCGGTGGTGGATCTGGTGCAGCAGCAACATGCTCTATTGGGGGAACACAATTTAGTGTTAATTCTATTTTGGTAGAAAATGGTGGAAAAGGTTATTCAGTTACTCCTGAAGTTCAGATAAATGGAGATGTTGGTTTAGGTATAACCGCTAAAGCAGTTGCTATTGTCGATAATGGATCTATAAGTTCTATAAGAATTGTAAATCCAGGATTAGGATATACACAACCACCCACTATCACATTTTCCGATTTTCCAACTATTGGTTTTGGAACATATATTTACAACGAAGACGTTATTGGTCAATTGTCAGGAACTTCTGCAAAAGTTAGAGAATTCAAAATTATAGAATCGCAAATCCCCGGAGTTTTACCAGTATTTTCACTAAATGTTTCACTAAATAATGGAAAATTTTTACCCGGAGAAATTTTAGTGGGAAGTATATCATCAGCAAGATATGCAATATCATCTTATGATATAAACAATTATAGTGAAAAATATGATTCAAATGAAGAAATTGAAATACAAGCAGATACTATAATTAATTTCTCAGAATCAAATCCCTTTGGAGAATATTAATGTTAGGAACATATTTTTATCACGAAATAATAAGAAAAACAATTATTGGTTTTGGTACATTATTCAATGATATAATAATCAAACATTCTAAATCTGATGGAACTATTTTGGATGAAATAAAAGTCGGACTTTCTTATGGTCCTATGCAAAAATTTCTTGCCAAGATTCAAGAGCAGCCAGATCTATCAAAACCTATTGCGATTACTCTCCCAAGAATGTCTTTTGAAATGATCAGTATTCAATATGATGCAGCTAGAAAAACAGGTGTTACTCAAACTTTCAAAGCATCAGATGGAACAAATCTCAAAAAAGTTTTTATGCCAGTTCCTTACAATATTGGATTTGAATTGAATATTTTCAGTAAATTAAATGATGACGCTTTACAAATACTAGAGCAGATACTACCATTTTTCCAACCATCTTTTAATTTAACAATAAATTTGGTAGATTCTATAGGTGAATCAAGAGATATTCCAATTGTTTTGGATAGTGTAGATTTTCAAGATGATTATGAAGGATCTTTTCAAACTAGAAGAGCACTAATTTATACACTAAAGTTTACAGCAAAAACATACATGTTTGGACCAATTAGTGATACAACGGATGGATTAATTAAAAAAGTTCAAGTTGATACATATAGTAGTACAGATTTACAAACTGCCAAACGTGAAATGCGATATACTGTTACTCCAGATCCAATAGACGTTGATCCTGATGATGATTTTGGATTTGATGAGAGTTGGACTTTCTTACCAGATTCTAGAGATTATAGTCCAACAAGGCAAACAGATATTTAACTATCATGACAAATAATTATGATTCTATAGATAAAGCTCTTAATACAAAGAGTGAAATTGTAAATACACCTTCAGTTGTCAATGACTTAGAAATTTCAAATTACAAAGATACTGATATAAAAAAAGATTATGAATATACCAGAGCAAATTTATATTCTTTGATTGAAAAGGGTCAGGAAGCCATCAATGGAATTATGGAACTTGCCGGTGAAGGTGGAAGTCCTAGAGCATATGAAGTTGCCGGACAGTTAATTAAAAGTGTTGCTGATACTACAGATAAATTAATTGATTTGCAAAAAAAATTGAAAGATGTTGAAGATCAATCTATCAAAACTACAAATAATGTAACCAACAATGCTGTTTTTGTTGGATCTACAACGGAACTGCAAAAAATGCTAAAGCAAGGTTTTCTAAATAATAAAGAGTAAATTTATTTCCCATGGGTTGGTCGAAAAATTATAAAGAATATATTAATTGTAACAACCCAAAAGGTTTTAGTCAACGTGCCCATTGTCAAGGTCAAAATAAAAAAATGACTGAAGAAAAAAAGGATCATGAGTATTCAATGGCTCGTTCAGAATTGAGTACCATTAGAAATGCCGTAAAAAGATTAAGCAAAAAAATGGGTAAGAGGGGTGAAGGTGAATTAAAAGCATGGGTTCAATCTAAAATTACTAAAGCATCTGATTATATTGATACTGCTGCAGATTATGTAACTAATGAGGAGACAATCTCAGAAAAACGTGATGGAAAATCTGCTAAAGATCCTAATTATTCACTCAAAGATTGGTTTAATGATGAATGGGTTCAAACTGGTGGAAAATATGATGGGAAACCGTGCGCTAAGCAACCAGGACAAACAACAAAACCATTCTGCAGAGATCCAGATGATCGTGCTGCGATGAGTAAAGATGAAAGAGAAAAAAGAGCAAAGAAAAAACGTGAGAAAGATCCAAATCCTAATAAAAAAGGTAAAGCAAAAATGGTTTCAGCATCACATCAATTAGAAGGTGAATATATTGAAGAAAAAGCAAAAAAGAAAGATGCTTGTTACAATAAAGTAAAATCTAGATATAGTATATGGCCTTCAGCATATGCATCAGGGGCACTTGTACGGTGCCGTAAGGTGGGTGCAGATAACTGGGGGAATAAATCTGAGTCTTATGAGTTTTCTAACTGGAGAGACGATTTTAAAGCTACTGAGTATGAGTTTTTTGATATTGTCAAAGCAGAACCTTTGATTGCCGAAGGACATCCAATGTATGATCCAGATAGAATGAAAGCATCAACAGGAAACCAAATTACTCATACATCTGCCGATGTTAGAAAAGCAGAAAAAAAAGAAAAAATTCATAGACTAACACAACAAGGATCTACTGATGGGGAGAGACGTGCTGCTGCAAGTAAAGCAGGAATATCTTTACCCCCAATACAAAAAAATCATGTAGAACTTAAAGGAGAACAACTTGATGAAGCAGGAAAGAAGTGTTGGAAAGGTTATAAAAAAAAAGGAACTCAGAAACTTTTTGGAAAGACTTATAATCGTTGCGTAAAAGAAGAAGTAGAAATTGCTTCTGGAGATATTAAAAAACTTGTAAAAAAAGCAATAATGAGAATTGATGCTAATGTAGATGGAATTATAGATACTAAAGATCCTAAAGAAAAAAATATGGGAGTTTTTATTCCTTCACCGGATGGTAAGAAAAAAATAAAACCAATAGTAAGATTTGA
>CBFIFP010000010.1:0-36431 GCA_965661945.1 Eximiradiales bacterium | reverse complement strand
ATAATCGACGCAACATACAATAGAAGAAAAGCCCTGCTAACGCAGGGCTTTTTTTTTGTCTAATTTTGTAATAAAGTAAAGTTAAAAATAAAAAATAAGTTTTAATTAATTTTAGTTAATTCAAAACTATCTTTAGTATCTTTAATTGCATATCCATGTTCGATGATTTGATTTCTTAATTCATCTGCTAAAGACCAATTTTTATTAATTTTTGCTTTGAATCTTTCCTTTGCAAGAGATATGATTGTCTCTGGTATTTTTTCGATTTCTTTTTCAAATGTCCAACAAGCAAAAATATTATTTAATTCTTTTAGTAGATCTAATAATATTTCTCTACTTTCTTTATTGAAATTATCATTTTTATATTTATTTACAAATGAAAATAATTTTGCAAGTGCTTTTGGAGTGTGTAAATCTTCAGCTAATTCTTTAAAAATATTTATTTTTAATTCTTGAATTTCATTAGTTATATTTAACTCACCTTTTTCATCTTGCAATGAAAAGATAAATTTCTGAACTCTTTTTCTTGCTTTAGATGCAGATCTTATACCATCTAATGTAAAATTATATTTGGTTCTGTAATGCTGAGAAATTATTGCAAATCTTATGTCAATTGTGTCATAACCTTTCTCTTCTAAATCTCTTATAGTAAAATAATTTCCAAAACTCTTACTCATTTTTTTTCCTTCTACTTCAAGGAATTCACAATGGCACCAATAATTTGTTGGGTCAATACCATATCCAGAGTGACTTTGAGCTATTTCATCCTCATGATGTGGAAATTGTAAGTCAATTCCACCTGTATGTATGTCAAAAGGTAAACCAAAATATTTATGTTCCATAGCAGAACATTCTAAATGCCAGCCAGGTCTACCACTTATTATATTACCGTCTAATTCGAAATCCCAAAATGGTTCGTTTTCTTTTTTATTTTTCCAAAGTACAAAGTCGCTAACTTCTTCTCTTTCATATTCATCAGCGTCTATTCTTACTCCTTTTTGGAAATTATCGAAATCTATGTTTTTTAAACGTCCGTACTTTTCTTTTTCTTTCCATTTTGACACATTGAAATACACATTATTATCTGCTATATAAGCAAAGCCATTTTTATATATTAATTTAATTAATTCAATCATTTCGTTAATATGTTCTGTTGCTCTTGGCAAATCAAATATATGTTGCTTTTTTATACCAACTTTTTCTATATCTTCAATAAATTCTTTTATGTAATACCCCGTGAAGGTTTGAATATTATGAAGTGGATTATCTGTCGGTAAAGGCATATTTTCGTTCCACTTGCCACTTTTTGGATTTGAATCTCTAATTGTTTTGTCATCAATATCTGTAATATTCATTACCCATTTCACTTTGTAATTTCCCACAACTTTTAGTGTTCTTTGCAATAAGTCAGAAAATAAAAATGAACGAATGTTGCCTATGTGAGCATAACTATAAACGGTTGGTCCGCATGAATAAATGCTTATAAGGTTTTGATTTATTGGTTTAAATTCTTCAATGCTTTTTGAAAGGGTGTTGTAAATTTTAATTTTCATTTTAATAATCTTGTAATGTGATTAATTTGTAACCATTTAATTGATTTCCAACTAATACAAAGGTATAAACTTTCATTTTGCTAACGTTTACCTCTGAGGATGTGAAGAATATTTCTTGGTTTTGATTATTTTCACATATTACAAATATTCTACCTTGACTTAGTTCTGTGTGATAGGGTGTTAATTCAAATCTATCTACATTATCAAAAATTGTTTCAATTCTAACTCCTGTTTGAACTTTTATCATTGCAGTTTCTTTATCTGAGAAGTTCACTATTCTAAATTTATAACCTGCCTGATTTGCCTCTTCTTTATTTGTTTGAAAACTATATATGTCGTTTATATCTTTAATTGCTAATAATCTTTTCCCAATATCAATATTTATGTCAGTGGATGTATTTGTGAAAGATAGTTTTGCAAGTGAAGGAGAAATTAAACTAGTAAGAGAGCTTCCATACAATAAGTTTGCATTTTCTAAAACTGAACCATTTTGGTTTGATAACCCGATTAGATGACTTTGCTCTGAATAATCACCATTTACAAAATTTATAATTGAGGCCTCTTGAAATTCTGGTATTTCAGAGTTTGTAATCCCTTCATCAATAACAGTATATTTTATTTCGTTACCATCTGGATAAGATACTATTAAATAGTTATGATTTTTCTCAAATTTATACATAAATGAATATAGGTAATCTGCTGGTTCGCGCGAGTTAAATATCAATATTGGCAAATTACCTTCACCAATTATTGAAGGTTGTGAAAGAATTTTATAATTTAATTGTCTGGCTAAATTCACTCCAGCGCTGTAATTTCTTATTAATTCTTGGTTATCTTGGTTTATAAAATTTGAATTTGCTCCTATCGAAACATTTAGTGCGGCATCAGTATTTCCTAGATTTAAACATCTGACAACTGGTTTTTCTTCTCTATTAAGATTTAATAAAGGGGGCGGTATTATCATTAGTTCTGAACCAAATGAATTGGAGGAGTTATATGATATTGCGTTATATTTTTCATTAACTACTGGTGAGAATTGTATTTCGCTACCGCTTTGAATTGTAAATGTTTCTGCAGATGTTGAGATACATGCCGATATTTCAATAAAATCTGATTGAAATTTTGGTAAAACGTTTGCGATTTCTACTCCATTGTAATTTAGTGTTTCTTGATTTGTTGTTAAGTTATTTAATTTAATTTCTGTTATTTGATTATCTACATTACTTGCTTCATTTAAGTTTGATGTTAAATCTAATTCGTCAATCATAAAGATTTCAACTGGTTGATTTTCTCTTCCTGACATTAGTATCGTATATTCTTTTTCTGGTCTGAATTCTGTTTTGAATGTTCCTATTACTTCAAAATCATCACCTATAATCTTTAAAATAGAAAAAATAAATACTCTATCAGCTCTTTGTCCTTCTGCAGGAGTATAGTCTAGATACTTTAGTAATGAAGTTGTTATGGTGTTACCACCTGGACAACCTTTTACTATAGAAAATGATGCTTCGTTATCTGCATATAAATTTATAAATTTTACTGATGCTTCAACTTCCGAAACTACGATATCCCCAATATTTGTAAAACTAAATAATGTATCTCTAGAAAAATCACTTGGATTTGGAACTGCAGTATATATGTAATTTATGTCTCTAATGAATTTAACTACTCTTTCTAATTCGAATAGTTTTGTATTGTTTTCGTATAATGATATAAATGCCGAGTCATTTTCTGGTTTGAATGAGTCTGTGAAACCATAATAACCAATATTTTCTGTAATTTTTTCTTGATCAAAGCCAAGGGCAAGTTGAGAATTCCTTGATAAATTTAGGAACCTTATGTTCACCGATTCACTGAATGATGGGGGAGTAACTAAATCTGGATCTTCCTCTGGACAAGATGAAGCAATTAATGCTAACAATGAAAAAAGGAATATGATTTTTAATTTAATTTTCATAATATAGTTACGAATTTACATATTTTTAGTTTTAAAAATAAGTTTTTATCAAGTTTTTATAACAAAAAAGATAAATTATCTTTATTTGTTAATTCTTTTGGTGGTTGATTTTTTTGAAATATTCTAGCAGGTATTTCACCTGTTAGTTTTATTGTTGGTGATTGTTTACCTTGCAAGAGTAATCCCGAACCTTCTCTTAATCCCACAACTATTTGATTATTTTCTTCTAAAGAATGAAATTCATTTATTCTTGTTTCCCTTGTTTCTCCTTTGTGTGTAGAGTTTGTGTCAGGGTCTATATAGTGTGGGTTTAGATTAAAGTTAACAAGACCAATACTTTGGAATGATGGAGGATATATAATTGGCATATCGTTGGTTGTATTAATTGATTTTCCTGCAACATTTGAGCCAGCGCTTGTTCCCATGTATTGTGATTTATTTTCTAAAACTTGCTGTTTTATTGTATTAATTATATCAAATTTATATAATTGAGTAAGCAGAAGGAATGTATTTCCTCCACCAATAAATATTGCTTCTGAATTTTGTATTGTACTTTTTTTGTCTTCAAATTCATGTAAGCCAATGGTTTTTATATTTAGTTTTGAAAATCTTTCTTTAACTTTTTGGGTATAGTCGTTGTGTGATATTCCACTGGGTCTTGCAAAAGGTATAAAAAGTAACTCTTTTATGTTTGAATAATACTCTTCTAAAAGTTCATTGCAATATTCTAAATATGGTTTCCCATGTATTGTTGATGTTGAAAGTAGTAATATTTTCATTTTAATTTTTAATATTTATCAAAAATACAAATTTAACTAAATTTGAGAAGAAATGAAATTGAAAATATAATTTGAAATTAAAATTATGGAATTATTTTTATTTTCTTTAATTCTAGTTTCTTTGAGTTTTTTTAATTGTGCTCTACCCATATAAGTTTTGATACGTCAAATCCGAGATTTTTTGCCTTGTTTACGTATTTTATTTTTATTTCTTTTGGTAGTTCTTTTTCTTTTGATAAAATCCATAAATAGTCTAGACTGCTTCCGCAAATTAAAGCATATTTGTAATCTTTGTCAATTTCAATTACGTTATATCCTCCATAGAATGGTCCAAAAAAGGATACTTTTAATTTTGCGATTGTATCGCTTTCAACAAATTTGGCTTTACCAACAGCTTCTTCCCACTCTTTTTTAATGAAGTTATAGCCTCTGTTTATTACTTTTATTGTCCCATTATCATTTAATGAATATGTTGCAGTCGTATTATTTAAGTTTTCTTCAAATTTGAAATCAAATCTTGCTATTTCGAACCATTTCCCAAGATATTTGTTTTTATTAAAAGGACTTACTGGCTCGATTCCATCTGGAGTTGTTTGGCAACTGAATAGATTTAACATTAGAATGATTGATATTAATGATAGTATTATTGATTTTTTATTCACGCTTGTTTTACTTTTAATTTCTACTTTTTATTCCTTTATCCAATTAATTAGAGAGTTAGTTGAGGAATCATATTTATTGATTGGAGAGTCGGCATATATGTCATCTAAGATTTGGTCAGCCATTTCTTTTCCTAGTTCTACACCCCATTGGTCAAAGGCATTTATACCTAAAAGTACACTTTCTACAAATGTTTTATGTTCATAAATTGCGATAAGTGAGCCTAGATTTTCTGGGGTTAATGTTTTGAGTAAAATTGTGTTGCTAGGACGATTTCCTTCAAATACTTTATGAGGTAAAAGTTCATTGATTTCATTTTCTGGTAGTCCTTTTTCTATTAATTCTTTTTTTACTTCTATTTTATTTTTTCCAACCATTAAAGCTCTTGATTGAGCTAGAAGATTAGATAACAATTTTTGGTTGTGATGGTCGTTCTTATCGAAATCAACTATTGCAATAAAATCAACTGGTATAAAACTTGTTCCTTGATGTAAAAGTTGAAAGAAGGAATGTTGGGAGTTAGTACCTGTTCCACCAAATACTATGTTTTTTGTTAAGTAATCTACTTTATCTCCTTTTTCAGTTACAGATTTTCCGTTACTTTCCATTTCTAATTGTTGTAAGTAATCAGAGAAGTGTTTCATGTCATAGTTGTAAGATATTATAGCTCTTCCATTAGTATTGTAGAAGTTTGAATACCAGATGTCTAAGAATGCTAATATTACTGGTATGTTGGATTCATAACTTTTCTCTTTAAAGTGTAAGTCCATTTTGTTTGCACCTTTAAGAAGCTTTTTGAAGTTATTCCATCCAATTTGTAAGGCAATAGGAAGTCCTACAGCACTCCAAAGTGAATATCTACCACCAATTGCATCCCACATTTCTAATATGTTTTCCTCTGATATTCCAAAATCTAAACAAGCAGCTACATTTGATGATACCGCAATAAAGTGTTTATTCATATCTTCGGAGCTTACTCCAGTTCTTTGTAACCAGTTTTTTGCTGTTATTGCATTTTGAAGTGTTTCTTGAGTTTTAAAGCTTTTACTTGTGATAATAAAGATTGTTTCTTCTGGATTTAATTCTAATAGAACTCTGTTTATGTCTCTGCGGTCAATGTTTGAAACAAAGTATAAAGTTAACTCTGAGTGGTATTCTTTAAGAGTTTCACATACAAATTTGGGTCCTAATTCAGAACCACCAATTCCAATATTAACGACATTTTTTATTAGTCCGCCTCTGTGTCCTTTCCATTCTCCTTTTAATATCCTATTAGTAATTTGCTCCATTTTTTCAAGAACATTAACTATGTTACTTTCAAAACCAATACCTTTATAGTTTTCAATTGGATTAGAGTCTCTTAGTGCGGTATGAAGTGCAGGTCTGTTTTCTGATTTGTTAACAATTTTACCATTAAATAAATCATCTATTTTAAATCTAAGTCTTTGGAATTTTGCTAAATCAAGAAAATATGCAATTGTATCCCAGTTTATTCTATTTTTTGAATAATCTAGTAAAAAGTCATTCCATTTTATACTATATTTTTCAAATCTATCTTCGTCATAATGAAAGATTTCTTTCATTTGAAGATGCTTGATGTTAAAATGATGTTCAGTAAGTTCTTTCCATGGTCTAGATTCTGTCAATTTGCTCATTTTTAATTTTTTTTAATTAATATATTATGCAAAATTAAAGATAATTATTTAAATATTGAAAGAAATCAGTTCTCAAATTCGAGAATATTATTTTTATTATCAATACTTTCTTGAAGCATTGCTATCTCGTCCAGCTCTCTTAGTTTTGGTAAATCTTTTAATGAGTTAAGCCCAAAGAGTTTAAGAAATTCGTCTGTAGTTCCGTAAACTAATGCTTTTCCTAATGATTCACTTCTACCTGTTATCCTAATAAGTCCTTTTTCGAGCAAAGAATTTACCACTTCGTTTGAGTTAACTCCTCGAATTTCTTCTATCCCAGATTTTGATATCGGCTGGCGATAAGCTATGATTGCTAGTGATTCTATTGCTGCTTGAGATAGTTTCTTTTTTACTTTATAGTTATAAAATGACGTTACAATTTTACCAAATTCCTTATTAGTAGCAAATTGGTATCCATTTGCAAAATTTACTATTCTAAATGGTCTGCGAGTTGCTTCTAATTCGTTATTAATTTCTTTTATGAAATCTTCAATTCTATTTGAATCGTAATGATATTGCTCAAATATATATGATTGAAATTCTTTGAATGTTGATGCTTTTTCATTTTTTTGAGAGTCATCAAATTCATCTTTATTGAATAATAAGTTAAATAGAATTTCTAAACTTACTGGAGAACTACTAGAAAAAATAAGCGCCTCAATAGTTGCTAGTTGCTCATCTCTTGTTAGTGTTAAAAAATAGGGCTGAAAACTCATATTATTTTTCTATTGTTTAATAAATTGTTTATTGATTTTAGTTAATTATAGTTTTGGATTTTTGTAATTAAAATATCATCTCCAGCGTTATTTTGAACTAGGTTTATTGATTTAAGGCGAGCTAGGTCAAGTAATGCAAGGAATGTAACTACTATTTTTTGAGTAGGAGCATTGTTTAAAATCTTTGAAAATGATAGCATTGATTTTATGTTAAGTTGCTTTATGATGAATTCTTTTTGTTCATCAACTGAATAGTTAAATAGTTTTACATTGTGAGTAACTGTATCTGTAACTCTTCGTTTTATAATTTTGTTAAGAGAATTTATTAGGTCAAATAATCCTACATCAAGCCCTTCATTACTATGTTTGGAAAGAGTTTGTTCGTAATCAAAGTTTTCTCTGTAAAGTGTGAATTTATTTTCTTCTTCATTAGTTTTTAATTCTTCTGCACCTTCTTTAATTTGTTTATATTCTAATAATTTTTGTACTAATTCTGTTCTTGGGTCTTCGATTTCTTCACCGTTTTCGTTTGTAAATCTTGGAAGAAGAAGTTGTGTTTTTATTTGCATTAAAGTAGAAGCCATAACAATAAACTCACCTGCAAGGTCTAAATCTAACATTTGCATCAGGCGCATATAGTCCAGAAAGTCTTCTGTTAGTTTTGAGATTGGTATATCGTAAATATTGAGTTCATCTCTTTTTATAAAATAGAGAAGTAAATCAAATGGACCTTCGAATATTGGAAGTTTTATTTTATACATGATTTAGTAAAATATAAAAAAACAAAAATATAAATAATTATTTAAAAGTTATTAATAACTTATTAACACGAAGGATAAATTATGTTGTTGAATTTTATTGATTATTTTACTAATGCTTTTATTAAATTCATTTGATTTGGAGAATTATAAATTGCGGTTTCAGAGAATATTGGTCTTGTAGTGATAAAAAGTTCGTCACCTTCAAAAGTTATAAAGATTAATGTATCTAAATGATAATATTTATAGTTAAATATTTTTATATAGTTATCACCTTCTTGTATATAAGAATTTGTGAATATTTGTTTTAATAATGATTTCAGTTCTTCTTTATCTTTATTGAATTTTATTTTGGTGCTTGAGAATGATTCTGCATTAGTGTTATGGCTTAAATTTATTTTTTTATTGAGAATGTATGAGGTAAAAGCTGTAAACAATAGACTTGTACTAAAAGAATGTAGAAATATATTTCCTAATTGAACCCAGTCCGGTGCAAAAAGAATTAAAATTGAATCGATTACTGCATAAAAGCAATATGTAAAAATAAAAAAACCGATAAAGGATCTGATTGATGACTTTACAAGAATTTCTATATTACTCATTTTTTTGCTTTTTTGTTATTTAAATTAAACTTAAAAACAAAATTAAATAATTAATTTTAAATTTACAAATATTGTGAATTTAATTTTATAGCTTACTGTTTTTATGATTTTTTAAATAAATTTGTAATAACCACATTTTAAGTAGTTCATTTCTTTGATTTTTACAGGATGATCTATATCGTGAAAGGTTTTATCTAAAAGCACAATTTCAATATTATTTAGGGATTGATTTTTGCTAAAACCAATTTGATTACATTCAAAGAAATCATCGGCTGTAATTCGTGACGAACAAGAAGCAAGAACTAATATTCCTCCTTTAGAAACTAACGTGCTGCCCATATTAGCCAACCTTATATATTGTTGTTTTGCAGTTTCAATTTCATTTTCTTTTTTTGCAAATGATGGAGGGTCTATGATTACTAAATCATATTTTATATTTTTAGATATCAAGTTGTTTAATACTTTAAATGCATCTCCACATATTATATTATGTTTATTTTTAAATTTGTTGAGAGTTATGTTTTCTTTTATTTCATCGAGAGCAAATTGATTAATATCAACACTAGTTACTTCAGTTGCTAAATTATGGAGGCAGTTAAGAGTGAATCCTCCGTTAAATGAAAAAACATCTAAGACTTTTTTGTTTTTTGCGAGCAAACCAACTTTTTTTCTATTTTGTCTTTGGTCAAGGAAAAATCCTGTTTTGTGACCTTTTATCAGGTCAGCATAATATTTTATATTATTTTCGATAAATATTGCTTTATAATTTTGGAGTTTTCCAAAAATCACTTGTCCGTCTGTTAATTGCAATTCTTTTGATTTTGATTGAATATTTCTTGATAGTCTTAATACTATGCATTCTATATTTATTAATTTTTTAAGAGAATTAGAAATTAAATCTATGTAGTTTTTCCAGATTAGTGAATATAGTTTTATAACAGCATTTTTGTCATAAATATCAATGATTATTGATGGAAGTAAGTCATTTTCTCCATAGATTAATCTGTAACTGTTGTTTTCATTTGTTATTAAGGGTTTACGAATTTCGAGAGATTCTTTGATTTTGTGGTCAAAAAACTCTTGGTTTAACTCTGCTTTTTGATGAAATTGAAAGCATTTTATTTTTATAACTGATTCTTGGTCATATAATCCGACAGCTAGGAATTTATTTTTTTTTTCGTCAAAAATTATTGCTATATCACCTGTTTTTCCATTTATGCTTTGCTTTACGATACTTTCCTCAAAAATCCAAGGGTGTCCTTTTTTAACCATCCTTTCAGCAGAGGGTTTTAGTTTGATTGCAATTTTATTTGGTTTTTCGTTCATTTTAATTTTTAATTTTAATAGCATTTATAGGGTCTAATCTAACTGATACTAAAGCTGGAATTAGAGCAGCAAGTAGTGTTAATGTTATTGATACAGCGAAGATAATAAATATGTTTAATGGTAATATTTCAACGGGTAAAACGCTTATGAAGTAAATATCACCTGGTATTTTTATTATGTTAAAATATTTTTGAAAAAGAAGCAGAATAACTCCTACTCCACAACCAATTGTGGCTCCTTTTATTGCCAATTTGAAGCCAAAAGCCAAAAAATATTTCATCATATCGCTTTTGTTCATTCCGATTGCTCTTAGTATTCCAATGCTTTTAAATTTTTTGACTATCATTATAAGTAAAGTGCTAACAATAACAAAACAAGACACTAATGTTATTAAACCTAATACAATTGGTATAGGTTGTTTTTGGACTTCTATCCAAATGAATTTTTCGGCGTGTAGTTGTTTTGTTGAGTTTACAGAAAAAGGGTATTCTAAGCTTCGTTCCAATTCGTTTTGGAATGATTGATTTTCATTGTTAGTTATTAATTCTATTCGACTTACTTTGTTACTTTTTTGAAAAAATAATCTTTGAGCGGTAGATAACCTAACAAATGCGACGTTTTGGTCATAATCTGCAAAACCAGTTTCAAAGTTTTGGTTTACACTAAATTTATTTATTTTATAATTATAGTAGTTATCAAATTCAGGAAATGAAAAAACTGCTAAGTTATTGTTATTATTTGAAAGTTGTTTGGATAGATTTTTTGAAATTATAATTTCTTGGTCTGAATTAAACTCTAAATTAAATTTATCTTTTAAGTATTGATCTGTAACTCCCTTTATAATTAAGGTTTTTACTTGGCTGTTTGATTTTACTAAAACTTGATTAGTAACAATAGGATAGTATTTAATTATTTCTGGAAATTGATTTAATTTATTAATAATTTTATTGTTTAGTTCAATTTCACTTTTGTTGTAGGTATCTATTTGATAATTGCCGTCAAATTTCTGAGCAAGATTATGAATTGTTGAGTCGAATCCTTCAAGTAGAGATAAAGAGACAGTTAGAGCAAAAGAGCCAAGGATTAGTGAAATTAAAGAAAATTTAGAGGCAAAGGTTAGTATGCCATTTTCTTTGTCTTGGTTGAATAATTTTTCAAGAAATAACAAATTAACCATTATAATTTACTCTATTTAAAATAATAGAAAAAGTTGTTCCTTTACCTATTTCTGAACTAACTAATATACTTCCGTTATTTATTTCTATAAACTCTTTGCAAAGTAAAAGTCCAAGCCCTGTGCCTTTTTCTTTTTGGGTTCCAAGAGTTGAATAATTAGAGGACATACTAAATAAATCTGGTATTTTATCTTCTGGAATACCTATGCCTGTATCTTTAATATTTATTTGAAGTTTATCTACTAAGTTTTGTGTTGAAATAAATATAGAACCTCCTTCAGGAGTGAATTTAATTGCATTTGAGGTTATGTTTCTTAAAATAGTATCAAGCATCTTTTCGTCAGCAATTACTTTACAATTCGTGTTATTTTCTACTTCAAAATTTATGTTTTTATTTTGTAAATTTGCTGAGAACAGATTACCAAGATTTTTTAAAATAGTGTCAACGTCAACTTCATAAGGATTATAAGGTATATTACCAGTAGAAGCTCTAGCCCATTCTAGAAGAGTATCTAAAAGGTCTTTAAGCTTTACGGTAGTGGTATTAATTTCTATTAGTTTTGTTTCTAATTTATCTTTATCTAATTTATCATAGTAATTAACAAGAAGTTCCGAGGTTAACATAATACCAGCTATAGGGTTCTTTAAGTCGTGAGCAATAATTGATAAAAACTTATCTTTAGTTGCATTTAATTCTCTTGATTCTGCCTCTGATTTAATTAGATTTGAGTTGATTTCTTCAATTTCAACGTTTCTATCAACGAGTTCTTTGTTTAATAATTCGAGTTCTTCTTTTTGAGCTTCAATTTTATTATTTTGTACTGATAGAAGATTGTTCATTTTTCTTTCTTTTTTTGCTCTTAAATAAAGAAGAATAGCAAAGAAGCCAACTACAATTATTGCTATTAAGACTCCAATTATGACATAAGTAGTGAATTCTTTTTGTTTGTTTGAGAGTTTTAAATCTAATTTCAACATTTCATTTTCTCTATCTTTCTTTTCACTTTCATATTTTTTGAGAGCATCGTTGATAGCAGCAATTTTGGATTCATTAATGATTGTATCTTTGATTTTTAGAAACTTTTCTTGCATTTGGTAGGCTGACTTATAATCATTGTTTTTAATCATTAACTTAGCATATAAATTATAATAATCAGCTTTATGAATTAGGTTATTTGTTTGATTAATGTAATCAGTTATTAAGTCTAGATATTTTTTTGATTCTTCTATATTATTCATTTTGTAAAGTAATTTAGCAGTAATAAGTTTTACATCTGCTCTCAACTCCAAATCTGAAAGTTTTCTAACATTTTCTAATGCGAGAAGTGCGTACTTAAGTGCTTGTACTTCATCATTTAAAATTATATAAAGGGATACTAATTCTCTATAAATTTCTGTAAGTAGAGTTATATTATTAATTTGAGAGGAAAGCATTTCAACAGAAAGTAAATTCAATTCTGCTTTGTCTAATTGGTTAGTAGCTATATATATTCTGCTAAGGTATAGTTTTATTTCGGCTATTATATTAAATTCATTTTTACCAACTGTTTCGCTTAATGCTCCAAGCATATATGTCTCTGCATCATCGTAATTACCTATAGAGTAAGAAATTTTACCTAAAAGAAACATAAATTTATATTTTATAGTTGTATCTTTTCTATCTTCGCAAAACCTTAATCCTAAGAGGTTGTATTTTGAAGCTTGATCGAAGTCTTTTATTTTGATGTAAAGTTCTCCAAATTGAAGGTAGGTTAAAGCTATTTGTTTGGATAATCCTTCTTCTTCTGCGATTGAAAATGCTTGGTAATTATAATCGATAGCTTTTTCAATTTCACCTATTTCTTTATTTAACTTGGATAATAAGTAGTAGTAGTCGAATTTATATTCGTTATTTATAATTTTTTTAGTGGTTTCTAATTCATCATTTAGGGAAAGCAATAGTTTTTCAGATAAAATCAAACTGTCAATTAAAAGTACATCTTGATTTTCTGAAATAATTTTTAATTGTTGGTTTATTTCCGTTTGCTTTGATATATCATCTATTAAGGAACTTAAATCAGCAAGCGAAAAAAATGATAAAATAAAAATTGATATAATAATCAAACTATTAAATCTCCGTTTGTAGAGTATAATAAATACTTTTCAATTGATAATTTAACATTGTTGGTATTTTCAATCGAATTACTTCTGTTTTTTAGTTTTAAAATAAGGTTTTCAAAATTACAAAATAATATCCATTCATCACCATAAAATTCCTTTTTATTTAAAATAATTTCTATTTTACCTTCCTTATCTATTTTTAAATCCTCAGGTCTTACAGCTAAAATATAATTACCATTTTTAATATTGGTAGTTGCAAGAATAGTTCCGCCTTCTGATTTTATTAAACCACTTTCGATTGAACAATTAATCAAGTTAATTTTTGGGCTACCTATAAACTCTGCTACGAATAAATTTATAGGATTATTATAAACGTTTATGGGCGTATCGTATTGTAGGATTTTACCTTCATTCATAACTGCTATTTTATCAGCCATTGTCATAGCTTCAATCTGGTCATGGGTTACATAGAGTGATGATATTCCTATTCGTTTATGAATATTAATTATTTCGTCTCTTGTTTGATTTCTTAGTTTTGCATCTAAGTTAGAAAGAGGTTCATCAAATAAAAATAAACGGGGTGATTTTATAAGCGCTCTTCCGAGTGCAACTCTTTGCCTTTGTCCTCCTGATAGTTCTTTTGGTTTACGCTCCAAAAGGTGTTCTAATTCTAAAATTTTTGCAATTTCTTTTACTTTATCATTTATTGTATATCTATTTTCCTTTTTAATTTTAAGAGGAAAAGCTAAATTTTCGAAGACTGATAGGTGTGGATATAGTGCGTAATTTTGGAATACCATACCTATTCCTCTTTCTGAAGGTTTTTTATTTGTGATATCAATTTCATCTATATAGATTTTACCGGAGTTACTTTTTTCTAATCCCGCTATAATTTTTAGAAGAGTTGATTTGCCACAACCTGAAGGTCCAACTAAAACAATAAATTCACCTTTTTTAGCTTCTAAATGAATATTTTTTAATACTTCTACATTATTTTCATATTTTTTGCTAATATTTTCTACTTTTATGCTCATATATTTTAATTTTTGAAAAATAATCTTTAATTTTAAATTTAATTTTTTAAAATTAATAATAAATATGTTTAAAATGAAATTTATTTTAATATTAATTTGTATTTTGTTAATATTTTCTTGTGGAGAGGGGATTATTGAGGAGGATACTGATGCATTGGTTATCACTAATATATCAAAATCAGATTTTTATTTGGGTGATACAATTCAAATAGAGGGAAGTGGTTTTGGTATAGCCAATAATAATTCTTATTATTGGTTTGTTAATAATACAGATACTTTATGGTTTTCATCTTTGCATGCTAAAACTTGGAGTCCAAATTTTATAGAAATTGTTATTGATGAAAAATACGATATTAATGAAATTTGGATTAGTAAGTTGAAACAAAGTGTTGCAAAATCTAATTTGAGGATTTATCCTTATCCTGAAATTGAGGTAGTTACTATTTCGTCAGGTAGTTTAGAACAAGGAGATAAGACCGGATTTTCCGATGAGAGGGTTGTAAGAAATGTTAGCATTACTAAGGATTTTGTTGTTTCAAAAACTGAAATTACTCAAGCAGTTTGGGAATTGATTATGAATTATAATAATTCTCCAAATATAAATAGTGGTTTGCCTGTGAGTAATGTAAGCTTTAGAGAAGCCATTGAGTTTTGTAATGAGTTGTCAAAATTAAATGGCTTAGATAGCTGTTATGTTATTGAAGATCAGGAGATTAGTTTTGATAAAGAGTCAAAAGGATGGCGTTTGCCAACAGAGGCGGAATGGGAATATATTGCTTCACTTGCAAATATAGAAAGTGATAAAATAGAGAGCTTTTCATGGTTTAATGAAAACTCAGGGTTTAATTCTCAGATTGTGGGGACTAAGTCTCAAGATAAAATTGGATTGTTCGACCTTTATGGTAATGTATGGGAGTGGTGTTGGGATTTTTATTCTAAAGAATATGAGGAGGGTGATGTTATTGACCCCACTGGCTCTGAAATTGGTGAGAGAAGAGTTAGAAGAGGTGGTAGCTATAATAATGGTAAAGTTTATCTTAGAAAATCAAATAGAACGGTTCCTTCAAATAATATATCAACAACTGGGATTAGATTAGTTAGAACATTATGAAATATTTATCTTTAATTTTAATTTTTTTATTTTTTGTTTCTTGTTCTAATGAACGGAAAGGATTGAACTCTGTTAATGGAGGAAATACTCGCTCAAACGATTATTCACGTTTTAGCTCTTTATTTTCAAATTACTATTCTATTTATGATATTCGATTTAAGAATGAAATTGATAGTTCTGGTTTTTTATTTCCACCTTTTATTTTTAATGAAAATGATAGGTTATATTTTTCAAAGAATAATAAACTTCATGTGATTATAGGCGATAAGGTGGTTTCTACTATTGATTTTGAAAATCGTGTTCCTATATCAAATCCTGCAAAAGATGATTATGATAATTTGTATATTGCTTTTAATGATGGTACTATATCTTGTTATGATTTTAAAAATCGAAGAAGACCAAATATTAAGTGGACTTATGGTGAGAGTGATACTTTATTAAATATAATGTCAGATATTATTTATTATAATAATTTAGTTTATAGTAGTAATATTAAAAAAGGAGTTTCAATACTTGACACTTCTGGCAAATTAGTTAAATTTATTGAAAAAAATAATTTAGTTAGACATTTTTCTGTTGATAATTTTGGGAATTTATTTTTCGCTAAGACTAATGATGATTTTGAAATAAATGATACTTTGTATTGCTATTATAACAATATGGAGGTTTTCAGAAAGTCTAACCTTGGTAGATTATATACTGCGCCTGTAAGTAAAAATGCTAATTTTTACATACCTGCCTTGTTTAGAATTCAGGGAGAGTTACTATCTAAAATTTACTGCATATCAAATACAGGTAATATAATTTATGAAATTGAGACTAACATTACCCCAAAGTTTATATCTGTTGATTCTAAGGAAAATATTTATGTAGTTTCGGGTAATTCTGGTTTGGGATTAAATGTTTCTTATATTGATAAATATAATAGTCTTGGTGAAAAGTTGTGGAATTTAACTGTTGATTTATTTATACCATCTCCAATTATAATTGCAAAAGACGTGTTGTGTTTTAGTGGGGGAAGGGAGAATTCTTCGGGTGTTTTTTATATTGATGAAGAAAGCGGTAAATTATTGTCTTCTATGTCTTTAGAAAGTGCGCCTTATTATAATTTAATTCCTTCATTTAATACATCTGGCGGTTTACTTTTTGGAGCAAGTAATGCTGCAAAGATTATTGAAGTTGAGAGGACATTTTTAGACAAACTGTTAAGATGATTTATGAATTTATAATAAGTATATATAAATATTACGTTTAAATAAATATAATATCTAAGTTAGAAGTTTTTATAGATATATTTTCAATATTTAATGCGTTAAAATTATTTGTATTATTATACTTTTTCGTATTCATCTTTAAGAAGAGAGATTTCTAAATCAGATAGGATTTTGTTTCTTCTTTGCATTACAATTTTTGCAGTTTCAATTGCGCTTTGTAGTTTATATTTTGGAGAGTTTTTAGCCCCGCCCCATGCAAAAGAAGGCAAGTAAGTTGTTGGAAAATCTGGTGTAAAAATTATTCCTGCTACTCCTACTGTTGTTCCAGTATTAAATCTTGTATTGATCGCTGTTTTTGTGTGGTCTCCACACAGTAATCCCATAAACATTTGCTTTGTGTCTATTATTTCGTTTCTGTATCTCAATGAAATATTACCATAGGTGTTTTTTAGATCGGAGTTATTGGTATCTGCTCCAAAATTTACCCATTCAGAGACAAATGAATGACCTAAAAATCCTTCGTGTTGTTTGTTTGAATATGACTGAATTATCGAATTTTCGATTTCACCACCAATTTTGCAGTATTCTCCAATTGAAGTTTTTTCATATATTTTTGCACCTATTTTAATTACTGAGTTTGAGCCAATGTAACAAGGGCCAATAATTGTTGAATGAGGCATTATTTTAACATTTCTATTTATTATTATTGGACCAGCAGAGGCATCTAAAACAACAGTAGGATATATTGCAACTTTATCTCCAACATAGATTTCGTATTCGTTCATCGCGTAAACATAAGGGAATTTTGAACGATCAAATTTTTTGAATAATTTGAAGTTTTTTGAATCATCTTTTAATGCTTTTTCATTCAAATTAATTGAATCGTGAAGAAAATCAATAGTAACTAGGTCCCCAATTTCAACTCTTTTAAAATTAGCGAATAACTGATTGTTTAGGTTAGAGAAATCACTTTTTGTTAGATTTTCTACCCAATTTGATTTATCAAACCAACTTATGATTGGCTCGTTGTTTTTAGTGATAACAAAAGATTTATCGGGATAAGAGATAAGCACATCTAAAATATCATCCCACAATTTAGTATTTGGTAAAACTTTAGAATTTATAATTAGAAAACTTTCTCTATCGAGTTCTTCATCATTTAAGTTAAATCTATTTAAAAATGAATCTTTAATTTTTTTTCTACCATAAAAAAATAACTTAGTATCTGGAAATTCTATTTTGATTTTTTCAAATATACGGTGACAACCAACCCTCAATTCCCATAGTGGATGCAGAATTGAAAAAGGAAAATAATTGGTTATATTTTCAGTATCAAGTATGAGTATTTGATTGATTTTAATCACTATAGTTGTAGTTTATTTTAGTTTATGCTTCAATGCTGCTTTAACAAATTCAATAAATAAAGGGTGACCTGTTACTGCTCTCGATTTTAATTCTGGATGAAATTGCACACCTATAAAAAATGGATGTGATGGAAGTTCTACAATTTCAACTAAATTTCCATCTGGAGATAATCCACTAAGGACTAATCCATTATTTGTTATTGTCTCTCTATATTCATTATTAAATTCATAGCGGTGGCGATGTCTTTCAGATATTTCTGTATTTTTGTAAGATTTGAAAGCAAGTGTATCTTTAGTTAAAACGCAAGGATAAGCACCCAGACGCATGGTTCCACCTTTATTTTTGATGGATTTTTGATCTTCCATTAGGTCAATTACTTTATTTCCTTCTTTGATAAACTCACCTGAATTCGCATCTTTAATCCCACATTTGTTTCTTGCGAATTCTATTACAGCGCATTGCATTCCTAAACATATTCCAAAAAATGGGATGTTATTTTCACGAATAAATTTTATGGCATTTATTTTACCCTCGATGCCTCTGCTTCCAAAACCAGGAGCTATTAAAACTCCATTATATTGATTTAGACGATTTTCTATATTTTCGTCAAATAGTTCTTCTGAGTTTATTAGATCTAATTTTACTTTAGTGTTATTAATTGAGCCAGAATGAATAAATGCCTCAATTATTGACTTATATGAGTCTTCGTAATTTGTGTATTTACCAACAAGTGCAATTTTCACTTCATTTTTTGGATTTTGAATTTTTTTCACAAAGTTAGTCCAAGTCTTAACATCAAGTGGTTTTGGTTTCAAGTTTAGCTTGGTAGAAATAACGTCGGATAGTCCTTTTTTTGCAAAATTTAAAGGAACTTCATAGATTGATGAAGCGTCTTTAGCTTCAAATACAGAATCATAGTCAACATTACAGAATAAAGCGATCTTTTCGCGTAATTCTTTAACTATTGTGTGAGAACTTCTACATAATAAAATATCGGGTTTAATACCGTATTCCATTAATATTTTAACGCTATGCTGAGTTGGTTTTGTTTTTAGTTCTTTTGCGGCTTCAATATATGGAACGTAAGTTAGATGAACGTTTAATGAGTTTTGATAGCCAAGTTCATGATTCATTTGGCGTTGAGCTTCTAGAAATGGTAAAGATTCTATATCACCTACAGTACCACCAATTTCAATTAGAACTATATCTACTTCTCCTTCGAAGCCTTTCATTCTTAATTTTATTTCATTTGTAATATGAGGAATTACTTGAACTGTTTTACCTAAATAATGACCTTTGCGTTCTTTTTCAATTACAGAATAATATACTTGACCTGTTGTAGTATTACTTTTTTTGCTAAGGGAGTTGTTTAGAAATCTTTCGTAGTGTCCTAAATCTAAATCAGTTTCTGCTCCGTCGTCGGTTACATAAACTTCTCCATGTTGGAGTGGATTCATTGTGCCTGGGTCAACATTTAGATAGGGGTCTAATTTCATAACTCCAACTGAAAAACCACGTTGCTTTAGTAGAAAACCAATTGAAGCACATGCTATTCCTTTGCCAAGCGATGATAAAACTCCGCCTGTTACAAAAATATATTTTGTTTGTTTCTTTTTTGTTGACTTGGATTCCGACATATATTTTTAATTTTGTGAAAGTAAATTTTTCAAAAATAAGATTATTTAATTTACACACCAATAAATGTATAAAAGTTTATTTAAAAAAATCACAATATGAAAAAATTAATTACGAAAAAATTAATTTGGATTTTTATAATTGCAAATATAACTATTTCTTGTAACAAAACCGAAAATAATTTTTCGGGTGATAATTCAGGTTCAATCAGATTTTGGCATTTTTGGAGTGAGCCATATCAAACTAAAGTTATTGATTCTCTTATACTTGAGTTTGAAAAGGAAACGAATATTAAGGTTGAAGTTAGCCAGTTAAGTTGGAATAATGGGAAGTCAAAATTAATAGCTGCATTTAATTCTGGAAATCCGCCTGATGTATTAGAATTAGGAAGTGATTGGGTTGCTCAGTTTTCTGCTTCGGATGTTCTTGAAAAGTTTGAACAAGAAGATTTAGACAAATTTACTGAATTCTCTAAAGCACCTGCATTATGGGGGCAACAGGTTTATGCACTTCCATGGATTGTGGACACTAGGGTTGTTTTTGTTAATATGAGTATGTTAAAAAAAGCAGGTGTGAATGGTTTGCCTAACTCATTTGAAGAAATGCTTGACATTGCAAAAGTTATTCATAATCGAGAAAAAGATATTTTTGGGATTAGTGTTAATGGTCCTGATAAGAACCGTCTTTATAAAAAGGCGATGACTTATATTTGGTCTGCAGGTGGAGATTGGACTTTAGATAATCTTGAATCTGAGAATACTTTATATGGGTTAGAATTATATAAAAAATCAACTAATTACGGAATAGTAGAAAATCAAAGAAATTTAGACCAAATGTTTGTAAAAGGTAAAATTGCTTTTCATATTTCAGGAGCGTGGCTTTTAAATATGCTTAAGAAAGATAATCCAATTTTAGATTATGAATTGATGCTAATTCCGGAAACTAAGTTTGGTAAAGGTATGTCTTTTGCTGGTGGAGAATATATTGCAGTAAGTAAGATAAGTAAAAACAAAAAGCAAGCAAAAGAATTTGTGAAATGGTTAACAGCTGGAAAAAACACTATTGAATTTTGTAAGAAAATACCAGAAGGTGGGTTTCCAGCAGATAAAAAATATTTTGAAGATGATTATTTTAATAACAAACCAGAGAAGTTGATATTTGCAAAGCAATTAAAGTATTCTAAGATGACACCTGTTCATCCAAAGTGGCTAGAAATTCAAGATATATTGGAGGAGAGTTTTGAGAGAGTTATTTATGATTATAATTCTCCTAAAGATGCTCTTAGATTAGCAAAAAAGAAAATGTTTGTTGTGGAATAGGATTTTTATTGATAGTATTTTTTGATTTCTAATTTTTTATATAATTTTTATCAAAAACATTTTAATTTAATTATACGTTTTACTTTGTTACTGCGAATTTGCCATAAATACTTTGTTCGTTGTTTTTTATAGTATAAAAATATACACCAGATGAGTTTAAAATATTGGTGTTATCAAATTTCACAACCTTTTTATTATTTATAATTTCTACAAATAATTTGTCGTTAAATATGCTTTCCATATTAGAATTAAGGATTTGTAATTCAATTCTGTTATAAGCGGATTGATTTTCTCCAACCGGAATGATTAGCTCTCTGTTATTTTGAACATTAAAAGGGCTTGGATAAGGAGAGGCGATAGTCTCTGGCTTTGTTCCAGGGTATTCTTTAATGTTATAATCAAACAAATTTTGTTCTCTTAAATCTATATAAAAATCAATCTTATTTAATTTTACTGAGTTTTGTAAATTTTGAGAATATGTTGCAAAATAATAAGTATCGCTTCTTGGGTTTATAGAAAGTTTATCTGTTGAAATGTTTGTTATTAATACATCGATTGTATCATTTGTTTTTCCAGTTTCTCTACTCAGATATTCTACTCTTAGCATATTAAAGCCCATGGGCAATAAGTTTTTGCTATCTGAAACTGAGGGTTCTGAAAACTTTTCGGATAAATTTGGACGTAGGGTAGTGAATCGATTTGCGAAAGGAAAATATTGACCTTCGATTGCTCTTTCACCAGAGAAGTAACACCACTCAAAAAATTCTTTAAATGAATCGCCTATTGTTGTATTGTGATTTTCTTTTAAATATTCATCCCAAGTATTAAGAAAATGTGTATTATTCCTACCAATTAATACTTCCCACAAATCAATAACTACTTGGCTATTATATTTTAATTTAATGTAGTGGAAATATATATTATACATATAACCATAAGTAAAATCACCTTCTGAAATCTGCGAGGAGATGGGTGAGCGAAAGAGTGAATCCACATAAAATCGCATATCCATAACACCTGGGAAACATACCTCTTCGATATATGTAGATATCATTTCAAGAACTATTGTAGGAGGATTGCTTGTTGAATAAGCAAATTGTACTAGATGATGGAATTCATGAGCAAGAGTCACCTTAAGTGCATCAAAAGATTTGGTATTATACAGTTGATCTGTATAGTTATTATCTAGAACTAAAAATCCAGAATTTGCTCCTTCACTTTGTATAGTTTCAGGAGTTGCAACTCCATAATAACGAGAAGTTGATAAATCAACAAAATAAACATCAATTGCTGCGCTTCCACCATTATCTCCTCCATTGTTTAAATCAGAAATAGGTTTTTTCCATTTTTCTTGATTAACAATGATATCATAGGAGTGCTCCAAATAAATTAAAGCACTATCAACATAATCAGGAGTACCATTATTATCAATATCAGTTAGTTCAACGGCATCTTCTCCAGATATAAAAAAATGAACTCTAAAATTTCCCAATTCAGAGTCTCTGTATTCTTCAGTTTTGTGTCTTAATATTTTATTATTTTGGAGTTTTAATGAATCTCGAATTTTTGTGTCAGAAATGTGATGATGGTCATCGTGAAAGATGATTTTTGTTGAAAAGCCAAAATTCAAGGTGAGTATTAATATGAGAGTTAACATAATGTTATAATATATATGAGATTATCTGAACATTTCTTTTAACATGCCCCAAGTTTTTCTTACGCTACTTACGTTATGGGTCACATAGGTTGTGTTTGAAAATTTAATTTCACTGTTAGAGAGTATAACTCTGATTCTATATGCTTGAATATTATCAGATTGAAGCTCAAGAGTGTTTTTGAAAAAGAAATCTTCATCTGTAAATCGATAAATATTGGTATTACCATTAGCTCTTATTCTAGAACCAATAGGACGATAGTCATTGCCTTCTTTAAGTTTTTTTTCTACTTGGAAGTATTCAATGTTATCTTCATTAACTAATTTCCATTCTAATGTTATTTCTTCGCCGTTTGATTTTGCTGTAAAAAACTCAAAGTTTATATCAGAAGCAAATAGTATAATTGGTAACAAAAGTATTAAAAGTATTCTTTTCATATTACAAAATTAAATAAATTCTTTGGTTAAACAATAAAATATTTCAACCATAAATAAAGTTATTATAATATATGAGACGAATTGATTGTAAAAATGTTTGTTTTTAAATTTATATATCATTAGTTTTGTGTAATAATATTCAAAAACTAAGGAAATTGTATAATGTTTTTATTATTAATATTTAATTTACTTTTTGCGAAAGTAGATGAGCAAATGATTAGTAAAATTGATAGTGTTTATGAATGGGAAGTAATAGTAGATTTGGATAAAACGAATATTAAAAATCAAAATAAAACTGGAACTTGTTGGTCTTTTGCTGGAAACTCATTTATTGAATCTGAGTTGATAAGAATAGGAAAAGGTCAATATGATTTATCGGAAATGTATGTTGTTAGAATGACTTATCTTGATAAAGCAGATAATTATGTTAGGTATCATGGTAAAACACAATTTGGTCAAGGGGCTTTAAGTCATGATTTATTAAAGAGTATTGAAAAATATGGTATAGTTCCAGAGGAGATTTATTCCGGTAACAGTGAAAGCGGCAAGCATAATCACTCTGAGATGTTTGGTATTTTGAGTGATATTGTGAGTAGAGTTGTTAGAACTAGTCCGAATGATAGGACAACTAAGTGGAAAGATGCTTATGAAAGCGTTTTAAATGTTTATTTGGGTGTAGTCCCTACTGAATTTGAATATATGGGAAAAAAGTACACACCACAATCTTTTGCTAATGTTTTAGGAATAAAGGCGAGTGATTATATTGATGTAACTTCATTTACTCATCATAATTTTTATGATAAGTTTATTTTGGAAGTTCCTGATAATTTTTCAAGAGGATATTATCATAACGTAAAAATGAATGAAATGTTGGAGATTGCTGAAAATGCACTGATGAATGGGTTTTCTGTTGATTGGGGCGCTGATGTATCAGAAAAAGGTTTTAGTTCAGATAATGGTTTGGCTATTAATCCAATGGATTTAAAAGAAATTGAGAGGAAGAAAGATGATATTAAATGGGATAGTATTTATACTGAATTAGAAATTACTCAAGAAATAAGACAAATTGACTTTGATAATTATTTAACTCAAGATGACCATGGCATGCATATTGTTGGGATTGTAAAAGATAAATTGGGAAGGAAATACTTTATTGTTAAAAATTCATGGGGAAGTGAATTAAGGGGAAGAGAAGGATATTTGTATGTTTCTTATGGATATTTTATGCATAAAACTACATCTATAAGTGTGCACAAAGATGCGATTCCTTTAGATTTGAAAAGCAAAATGAAGTTATAATGCGTTTTCTATGTGATTAATTCTTGGTTCGGGGTAGAACATATCTATGCTAATAAAATCAAACCTGCAATCTTTGTTGGTAATTTTATTTATATAAAGATAGCCCTCAATAGTTTTGAGAATTGCACGCCTTTTTTTATTATTAAAAGTTAAAATTGGGTCAAGGGAATTTGGAGAATATCGTGAACGAACTTCTATAAAAATTAACATATTATCTTTTTCGGCGATTATGTCTAATTCACCAATTTTACTAAAGTGGAAGTTTCTTTTGACTATTTTATAATTTTTATTTTTTAGATATTCTGAGATAACTTCTTCTGCGTTATTTCCTTTTTCTCTTTTATTTAGTTCCATTTTTTTATTTTTGGCTTTTTATTACTTTAGATTTTTATTATTTTTGTTTTCTTAAAATTTAATAATCTAAAATTAAAGAAAAAAATTTATTAATCAATGATAATATTTGTATTTTTTTCATTTTTATTGTATGGCCAGTATTCTAACCCCATAAATTTACAAAGTATTAATTCGTCTGAGGATGATTTAGGTTTAGTTTATAATACCAGCACAAATAAATATTATTTCCATTCTAATAGGCAGGGGTCTTTTAAGTTCTTTAGTTTTAATGATATTGAATCCGATAATGCTATATTCCTGAATAATGCGATTAATAACTCAAATAAAAATGTATCTTATATTAGTTTTGATAAAGATAATAATGCAATTTTCTCTAAATTTAATAATTATAAAAGACAATCCTATTTAAACTTATTTCAATCAAATTATTATAAGCAGAGCTGGGGAAAGGGTAAATCGATTGAAGGATTAATAGGTAGTTTTTTTATTTCTCAATCAACAATATCTAAGGATAATAATTTCATTATTTTTATTTCTGATATGGATTCAGAGCTTGGCGATACTGACTTATATATAGCTTATAGAAATGATTTGAACGAGTGGGAGAAGCCAATTCCTCTTTCTGAATTAAATTCTACAGGAAATGAAATAACGCCATCTTTAATTGGAAATGACACTTTGTTTTTTGCAAGTAATGGACAAGGAGGTACTGGTGGGTATGATATATTTATGTCTAAGAGGGTGCTTGGAAAGTGGCAAAGACCGGTTCCTATGAATGAATTAAATTCGATTTATGATGATTCTGATCCTTTTGCTGTTACTACCGATACTATTTATTTTTCCTCGAATAGAGTTGGAGGAAAAGGTAAATATGATTTTTATTATGTTTTTAAAGATATTGAAAATAAAAAAGAAGAAAATTTAGAGGATTTTGATATTTTTTTATCAAGCTTTGTTAGTAATATTAATGTAAAAACTCAATCTAAAATAAAACAAAAAGCTATTTATCCTTATATTCACTATGATAAGAATGAGATAGATTTCCATAATTCATTTGAGAAAAGAAATATTGAGACTCTTAAAGCTGTAGCCGATTATATTAGGAAAGGTAATAATATTGAACTTAATATATGGACTAAAAGTGAGTTAGAGAAAGATAATGAAAAGAATAGTAAGTTTATATTTGATAATAGAGTTGATGAAATATTGAATTATTTAAAAAGTAATTATAAAATTGATAAATCTAAGATTAATGTAAATTATACTTATTCTAAAGTTGAAAAAAATTATATTTATTTATTTTCGAAATCTGACTTTTTAGAAACTATGGTTGAGTATGATAAAAGCGTGAAAATTGAACCATCGAATTTTGTATTTCAATTAGATATTAAACAAAAAGAAAAAGTTGATAAATTTGAACTAGAAATGAGTATAAATGGTAAAATTAAAAAGCAATTATCTATTGGAAGTCAGCTGCCAATTAATAGTAAGATTGAGTTAGATAATTTTTCGAAAGAAATTTCGGGAAGTGATTCATTAAATATTCATCTAACTATATTTAGCAATAATCAAATACTTAAAAAGGATTATAATTATTCTGTTACTAATTCTTATGAGAAAATAAAAGAGGATGATGAGCAATATTTAAGTTTTTATTTGATAACAACGTCTGATATTTTGAATGATAGTTTTTATAGTCAAATTATTAAAAGAATAGAAAGTAAGTTTTCTAAAAAGTATTTAATTTTTGAATCATCTTATCAAATTGATGATTTGATATATAAAATAGAAAATACATCTGGTTTGAAAATTACACATAAAATGAATGACAATCTAGGAAAAGAAATTTTAGTTAAGTTAAAATAAAATATTAAAATAAGTTTATTTGTTGGTGTGAATATTAAACTGATAGCACAATATTGTCCTTTAGAAATAAAAATATCGTCATATTGAGCGAAGCTAAAGATTTCAAATTTAAGATGTGATTGAAAAGTTATAACTATTATATTAATATATGGCATATCGCTTAAAGTATTCAATATAAATTTTACTAGATAATTTGAGATTATTACAAATTATAAAATGCTGATATTCCAAGTCCGAATCCAAAACTAAATGGCTTTTTATATATTGTTAAATTTTCATTTTCGTAAAATTCTTGTACATTTTTGAATCCTATAAAATACCCACCATCTATAGAAAATGATAAATTCTTTAATGCCAAGACTTCAAAACCAAAACCTACACCTAAATTACTTAGATATTCTTTATATTCGTCAATATACCCCACTCTCATTATATAATAATTAAATTCTTTGGAGTAACCATAATAACCACCAGATAAAAGGTATAATCTCGTTTTTTCTATTTTTTTAAGATTATATTGCAACTCAATTCCAAAAGAAGCAATTAAAGAGTTATTAAATTTATTATTAACTTCAGTAGAGCCATAACCAAAAATTTGAGTTTTAAAAGCGATTTCTTCATTTATTTCTCTCCAGTAACTCATACCATATCCTGTCATCATAGAATATGTAAATCCAATTTTATTCTTTCCCCATTCAGAAGAAGTAATTGATGAGTCATTACTTATTTTATTTCTTGCTTGTCCATAAGAAATAATGGGTAATTGTGTATAAATGAGAAGTATAATAAATAGCTTCATAAAGATTTTAATTTTCATATCTAAAATACAAAATAATTTTATTAAACTGATAATTTCTAAACAACTATTGTAAAATGTGATGCGTTGTCGAATTTATTTATCTCGTTTAACTCTTTGCTAATGTCATCTACACTTATTTTTAAAGAGTTTAGATTATAGTTGTTTTTTTCTAATGATGAGATTAATTTTTCTTTAAAACTATCTAATGATTCAATAAATTTATTGTTATCATTTGACATGTACAGTTTTAATTGCTTCTGGAAAGCGAGCATTTTGCCTTTTACTTCGCCTACATTGTCGGTTGGTACTGAAAAGTTAAAACTAACTGGTTCTAATTTGTTATTTGTGTAATTTCTTTTAGTTATTCTAATTACAAAATAAAACCCTTCAAAGTAATAAGGAATAAAATATTGTAGAGGGGCTTTACCAGAAAAACTAATAATATTCCATAAACTCAATGCAACAATAAATTTACGTAAAATATTACTTTTATTTTTATAACTTTTACTTATAAATTCATATTCATCAATATCATTTAATAAATCAAAAAATGTTTTTTGTTTTTCATTTTCGCTAATAGCTAGTATAAATAGATTGTTTTTATTGTATTTATTCTTTTTTACATCATCGAAAATTTCGATTAAATTACTTTTTATTGGCTCTGGAAGTTCATTTACATTTTTATCTAAATAATTCAAAAGGTCGTTAATTTCGTTTTCGTTCATATAAAGAGGAAGTAGTTTCTTAATTAAATTAAGTGATATTGGTAACTTAGATATGTTCAACTCAATAGCTAATCGCAAGAATTGAGTTTGGTTTGAAAAGTATTTATTCTCGCCTAAGTATTGTTGATATACTTTATAAATATTTAGCAAGTCTTCTCTTACAATTGTATTCTTGTATTGCCTAAAAACTTCAATTAAATCAAAATAGAATTCATTTTCTGGGACATCTAAAATTCTAATAAGCTCTTCAGTAGGGAAGAGTAATTCTTTTTTACCTGTAGGTACTTCGTATATTTTTAAAACTAAATATGGAGTTATTTCATTTACCTTAAAAAGTAAGGAGTCATCTTTTTTTAAATTTTTACCAACTAATGCTTTGAATGTTCCTGTTGGTATTCTAACATAGGCTAGTTCATTATCAATTCTATCAAGGATTGTAGCTCTAACTACTTCACCAATTCTTAATTTAGAGTATTTTTTTTCTTGTTTTGGTTGGTTATCTTGTTGGAAATAAAAATTGCCCCCACCGCCACCGGAGATATTTGAAATATTGGAAGTAGTCTTAATTTTTGAAATATCTGCCATACTAGATAAAACACTTATGTTAATTTAATCTTTGATAAATTTAATAAAAAGTCGCAATTATTATGCCGATTGTTGCCTTAATCGTTCAAATAATATAATTGCAGTAGAAACAGAAGCATTTAATGACTCTATATTACCTTTCATAGGAATTTTAATAATATCATCACATAATTTCTTGATATTACTTTTCATTCCTTTAGATTCACTACCAATTACTAAAATCACTGGTCTGTCGTAAACATCATGGTAATAGTTTCTTTTAGCATCCATATCGGTACCTACAATCCAAAACCCCATATCCTTGGCTAGTTTCAAACTATTATGTAAGTTCCCAACAGATGAAACCTTAATCATTTCTAAGGCACCCGTAGAGACTTTAACAGCAGTTGGGGTTATTGGCGAAGACCCTTTCTCACTTATTAATATTCCAGTTGCTCCAGAACATTCGACACTTCGAGCGATTGCACCAAGATTATGAGGGTCTTCAATCCCATCAAGAGCCACAATAATAGGGTTCTTTTCATTAGCGAGAGCATATTCAAACAATTCGAAATCATTAAGTAAAGAAACTAACTCTTTTAATGCAATTATTCCTTGAGATTCCCCATGCTGGCATCCAATTCTGTTTTCTAAATCTTTAAATTTTCTATTATCCATTTTGGATATCTGAATTTTATTTTGCTTTGCAAGAGTAAAAATTTTACTTATTGAAGCACCTGAAGAAGAAAAAGGTATAAAAATCTTATTTATTCTTGGATTATTACTTTCAAGAATTTGACTAACCGTATTTCTTCCATATATATAACTTTGGTCTTTATCACTCATTTAACCATTCCTTTGAAGTTCTGTAAACAATGCCTCTGAAGGATGAAACTAAATCATTACCTCTTTTAACGTCAATATCAAAAACTGCTTGTTTGTTAGAAATACTTTTCAAAAATGATTCAGCGATGATTTCATCACCCTCCTTAAGAGGTAAAAACCAATTATTAGATGCTTCAATTGAAACACTTTTTCTGCCATAAGAGTTTGAACAAAAAGCTAAGCAAGAATCTGCAAGAGAGAATACGATTCCTCCGTGAGCTATATCAAATCCATTTAACATTTCAGGTCTTATTGTCATTTTTAAAATACATTTTCCTTCTTCGATAAAGACTTTATCTATACCTAACCATTTAGAAAAATTATCATTATCATACATAAGTCCAACAATTATTTCTGCTTTTTGCATTTCACAATTTTTAATTTTTAAACTACAAAATTAACTAATAATCAGTGATATTTTACGACTTGTTAATAAGTTAATGTACTAATCCCAACGAGATAACTTTCTATATAAGGTTCGTTCATTTATACCTAATGACTGAGCTGCTTTTCGCCTGTTTCCATCAAATTTATCGATTACGTTTTGAATAATTATTTTTTCTATTTCATCGAAGGTCATATTATCAAAAGAGCTTACATCAATTTCTTTATCCTCAATAACTTTATATTCGTATTGCATTTTATCAACTTCATCTGCTAAATCCCGAAGTTCTTTTCTTGTTTCGACTACAATATGTTTTACTTCGTTTAGATTGTTTTGAAGCTCTAAAAGAGTTCTAAAAATTAATGATAATTCGCTTTCATGATTTTCTTTTATTCTTACAGGGACATTAGGGTTTTTAGCGAACTCAGTTGCTGGAGGAAGTGCCGGTGTTAGATATTTTCTTAATATTTTTGGGGTTATATCACTTGTTTTTTCTAGAGTTATCATTGTTTCGATTAAGTTCTTAAACTCCCTTACATTCCCAATCCAATTCTGCATTTTGAGCAGTTCAACTGTATCTCTGTCAATCGGATATGCAGTTATTGATAGTTTTTTTGAGATTTTCTCAATAAAATAATCCAATAAAATAGGAATGTCTTCAATATGTTCATTCAAAGATGGAAGTTGAATATGAACATTTTTGAGACGATAAAATAAATCTTGTCTGAAGTTATTTTTTTGGACTTCGAGTTCGAGATTTCTATTGGTAGCGGCAATTATTCTGACATCAACTTTTTTTAATTCGGAAGAACCAAGTCGAGAAAATTCCCCAGATTCTAATATTCTAAGCAATTTAACTTGAGTACCATAAGGCATTTCACCAATTTCATCTAAAAAAATTGTACCTTTATCCGCAGTTTCAAAGAAACCCTTTCTACTACTATCTGCACTTGTATAAGCACCTTTTTCATGTCCGAAGAGTTCAGATTCGAGTAATGTCTCCGGGATTGCACCACAATTTACTGATACGAATGGTTTATTTTTTCGTTTTGAAAGTCCGTGAATTGCATTGGCAAAAACTTCTTTACCAGTTCCAGTTTCACCTGTAATAAGAACTGATAAGTCTGTTGGGGCAGATTGTATTAAAGATTGAATAGCATCTGCCATAGGACCGTTAAAGCCAACAATACCAAACTTAATTTTAAGAAAGTCAATTAGTTCTTGGGTTATAAAATTATTCATTTAGGTATTTAATAATTTTGACATATTTATATGACAAAATTGCATAAAAAATATTTTATTTGCAAGTAAATTTTTGCTATTTAGATTAAATACTAGTGTTTATAAATTTTGGAATTGATTAATATTTTAGATAATTAATTGGATATTATAATGTTCCATTTATCAGATGTAATTTGTTTTATTTTTAATTCATCAACATTAAACTTATTTGCTTTTAATAGTAATTTAATATTTTTTACAAACGGATCGTTATTTCGAGTATTTGTGGATGAATGCTCTGTAAAAGGTATCATGAGTGGAATAAGTTTAAATTCTAATCCATTATTTATTACTTCACCGTAATAAGTGAATGTTTCATTTACAAGATTACCCCTATCCCGCTGTATTATACCTTTTAACATTTATGTTCTCTGTAATTTGTTTTGCTTTACTATACTATAAATAGAATAGAGGCGATTTTGTTACATTATTTTTCTAAAAAAGTAGATATTTTTCATAATAAAAATTTTATATATTTAGTAAATAAATAGAAAAACAAGAGAATAAGATATAATTAATAATAAAGTATTAAAATACAAAAAATCAGATTAAGATAGAATCACAAATAAAAAGGAAACACAATTTTGCGTTTCCTTTTTACTTTAAACAAAATATTAATATAACAAATTATTAATAATCAAATTACTTTTAGTTCTTTTCCAACTTTAATAAATGCATCAATACATATATCTAAATGTTCTTGAGTATGAGCTGCAGAGAGTTGAACTCTAATTCTATCCATTTTCTTTGGAACTACAGGGAATGAAAATGCAATTACATACACTCCTTCTTCCAACATTCTATTTGCAAATTTTACTGCAAGTTCAGATGAATTTTCAAATTTAGAAAACATAATTGGTGTGATTGGGTGAATTCCAGGAATAATATCAAAACCTGCTTCTGTCATTCTTTTTCTGAACTGCTCTGTGTTTGACATTAAGGTATCTCTTAAGTTAGTGTTCTCGGATATTAGCTCCAAACATTTAAGGGTACCGCCAACAACTGCTGGAGCAAGAGTGTTAGAGAACAGATATGGTCTAGCTTTGTTTCTTAACCACTCAATAATTTCTTTTTTACCAGATACGCAACCACCAGAAGCACCACCAAGAGCTTTTCCAAAAGTTGTTGTTATTATATCTACTTTATCAATTACGTTAAAATGTTCGTGAGTTCCTCTTCCATTTTTCCCCATAAAGCCAGAAGCATGACATTCGTCAATCAGTACTAATGAATCATATTTTTCTGCTAAAGCACAAATCTCGTCTAATTTGGCAATATCTCCATCCATTGAAAAAACACCATCTGTAACTATAACTCTAAACCTTTGGCTTTGTGATTCTTTTAAGCACCTTTCTAAGCCCTTAAGATATTTTCCACTTGCTGGATCTAATTCTTCAGTATCAGACATATCAGCATGTTTATAAATCCATCTTTTCGCTTTTGACAATCTAATACCATCTATTATTGATGCGTGATTTAAAGAATCTGTAATTATAGCATCCTCTTCTCCAAATAGTGGCTCAAATACAGCTCCATTGGCGTCAAATGCCGAACAGAAAAGAATCGAGTCTTCAACTCCTAAGAATTCGGAAATCTTTTTTTCTAATAATTTATGATCGTCTTGAGTTCCGCAGATAAATCTTACAGAAGAAAGTCCAAAACCTCTTTTATCTATTGAGTCGTGGGCTGCTTTTACTAATTCTGGATTTGAAGAAAGCCCTAAGTAGTTATTAGCACAAAAATTTAATACTTTTTTACCACCAACAATAATTTCTGCGGCTTGTTCTGATTCTATAATTCTTTCGTGTTTATATAATTTTTGGTCGTGTAACTTCTCAATTTCAGCGCTTAAAAATTCTTTCATTTTTCCGTACATATTCTAAAATTTCTCCTAAATAATCTTAATTTTGTAAATATATTTTACGAATTTAAGAATAAAAATTGAAATGTTAAAGAAAATACTTTCAGAAAATAAAATTGAAATTATAATTTTCATTTTTATGTGGTTTTCAAGACTTATTGTGGCTGATTATGGAAACTCATTCCACTCTGTCGATGTAGGAAATTATATTCTTGCAGTTTTCGAATATGACATATCTGTTGACAGACCTCATATGCCTGGATACTTTCTTTATGTTTATTTCTTTAAGTTTTTAAACTTATTTTTTGAAAATGGGAATGCTTTATTTGTTGTTGGGCAGTCATTTTTTCAAGCGCTTAGTTCTGTGTTTTTATATAAAATAATAAAAGATAAATTTACTTTGAAAGAAAATCTATTAATAATTGCATTTATTTTTTCTATTCCAATGATATATTTATTTGGAATAATGTCTGAAATATATTCTGTAGAGTTATTAATTATATCAGTTTTTTTGTATTTAATTCATAAAGAAAAAATTAATTATTTACTTCCATTTTTAGCTATTGTTTTTGGGTTTAGACAAAGTAGTGGTATTTTTTTAATTCCTGCAACAGCATATTTATTTTATTATAGTTTTAGATTTAAAAATTATAAAATAAAAGATTTAATAATTTCATTTGTAATTTCAATTATCATATTTTTTGCTTGGTTTTTACCAATGGTAAATACAACCGGTGGTTTTAATGGTTATATGAAACTATTAGATTTACAAAATAGTTATGTTAAGAAATTAGAAATGATAAATAATGTGATTAGTTTTTTAACTTATTCGTTTTTTTATATTATACCAATTACTTTTTTATATTTATTTGCCAAAAAAACTGGAAAAATCAATTTAGACAAAATTAACATTATTTATTTATTAATTATTTTACCGCAGTTTTTATTTTATTTATTTTATCATTATAATAAAGGTTATGCTCTTTTATATATTCCTGCATTAATTCTATATATTTTATTTAATTATAAAGTAAAGGATAAAGTTTTGATATTAATTACTACTTTTAATTTACTTTTCTTTTATTTTTATCCTGCTGAAGTTCCTTCATTTAATACCCAAGTAAAAAGAGAATTTAGAGATATAGGTTTAGTGGAAGTATGGTTCGAGAGATTTAATTATTGGTGGTTACCTACGTTAAGCTCTCATAATGTCTCAGCAAAACTTCATAATGATATTGATTATAATCAAGATAAAATCTATAATCTTATTAATAATAAACCATTATTAGTTGATAATTCTTTGGTTGCAAGAGGTAGAAATGTTAGCTGGATTTTACAAGATGCTGTTATAATTGAAAGAACTTATAAAAACTTTGATTCTTATGATAGACACTTTAAACTTGAGCAATTTCAGAGATTAAATAATTTATCAGATATTATTGAAAACTCTTATGTAATAATTGATAAAGAGTATTGCGATAAATATTTTTTAGATATTGTTGATATCTACCTTGAATTAAATTATTATTATATAATAAAATCAAAAAAATCTATGGGAGTAGAATACTTAAATAGAAATGAATTACATTTTGTAAGGTGATATATTTATTAAGATAGATTAAATCTAAGTTTGTAAAATATCTTTATAAATTCCGTAAAACATATTTACTCCTGTTTCTATTATTTCATCAGGGAAGTCGTAGTCTGGGTTGTGGAGTGCAGGGGTTTCCTCGCCACTTCCTAAGCCAAACATTGCTCCTTTATACATCGAACTTATTGCTCCGAAATCTTCCGACCACTTAAATGGCTGGTCTTTTGCAATTATTTTTAGTTGAAAATTATTTGCAATATTTTTTATTAAGTCATTAGAATATTTATCATTTTCATTTGCATAAAAATATTCTTTATATTCTATTTCTTTTTTTAATTTATATTTATTTGTAATATTTTCTATTTCATTTTCTAATTTATTTAATAGTTCTTGCATAATCTCGTTTTTGTAAGCACGGATTGTGAATTTTACTTCACCATACCCAGCGGAAGTCCCAAATGCCTCGCTTCCCATATCAATTTGAATTGGAGTAATTAATGTAAAATCATCTTTGCTTATATCATTATTTATTAAGTCTTTTGATAAATTAATAATTTCTGATATTGCATAAGCCGGATTTATTCCATTTTCTGGCTCGGCTGCGTGAGAAGTTTTTCCAAATAGTTTAATTATCATTCCAGTAGAAGCAGAGGAAAATACTCCTTCTTTGCAAATTATTGAGTGCTTTGGGTAACCGGGGATATTATGTAATGCAAAGCAATAATCTATATCAATATCTTTAAACTTTTGATTTTTAGATAGTTTTATGCCACCCTCACCAGTTTCTTCTGCGGCTTGGTAAAGAAAAATTACCCTGCCACTTCCAATTCCTTCATCAATAATTTTATCTGCAAGTGCAGTAATTATCGTAAGATGTCCGTCGTGTCCGCACTTATGAGAAACTTCTTCATTTTTTGATTTATGTTTAAAATCATTTGTTTCTTGAATTAGTAGAGCATCAATTTCAGTTCGGAATAATATTGTTTTCCCTGCTTTATTTGAATCTAAAATCACACAAAAAGTAGTATCATCAAATTCGATTATCTTAATATTATTATACTTATCAAAATGTTCCAAAATTCTTTTTTTGGTATCAAACTCATTAAATGCGAGTTCTGGGTTTTGATGTATTTCTTTTCTGAAATTGATATAATATTTTTCGTTCTTCATTTTTTTATAATTTTAAATTCAAAGAACACAAATTTACAAAATTTATATTACAAGTATTAGTTAATATAAAGATAATCTATGAATATTTTTTAATTTTTGCAGTAAAACGTGTTTTTTGTTTTTTTTTCAAATTTATAACTCACTAATTTACAATCTCTTGCAAGTTGTGGCTAATATTGTGTGCAAAGAAACCTCATTTATTTCTTCCCCAAGGCGACGAATTTGATTTAGTAAAATATTTAAGAAATGTATTTTTAATTAAAAGAAAATAAATAATGCAAAAATATTGATTAATATTAATTTTACAATTAAATGGTTTCTGCGTTGTTTTTAATTTGTTTTTGTAGATTTTATAATTTATTTTTTATTTGTGCATATTTATATTGTTTTGGAAAAGGTTAAAAAATTGGCAGGATTTTTTTCAGAATCACAGATTTCACAGATTAAGAATTAAAGGATAAAATCGGAGATTTTAAAATGTTTTACTGGATTCTTCGGCTGCGCTCTGAATGACATGTTTTTTTCTTGAAAAGGATTAATAGGATTGAAAGATGGGCTGGT
>CBFIFP010000009.1:0-121729 GCA_965661945.1 Eximiradiales bacterium | reverse complement strand
TGTGATCTCGGCGGGACTCGAACCCGCGACCCTTTGATTAAAAGTCAAATGCTCTACCAACTGAGCTACGAGATCATTAACATTTATTGTTAACGTTAGATTTCAAAATTAAGGAGTTTTTTTCTATAAACCAAATTATTTTTTAATAATTATGCTTCTACATAATGATTAATAAAAACTTCTCTAACTTTTTTCACTATGCCTTCAGCGTCTAACTCTAATAATCTATGAAGTTCAGCTTGAGTTCCGTGTGTAACATACTCATCTTCTATTCCCATAACAATCAAATTATTTTTTAATTGTTTATCAATGAAGTATTCTGCTACTGCTGAGCCAAAGCCGCCTTGCTTTTGTCCATCTTCAATAGTTATTATATTCTCAAATTTTGCGCATATACTATCAAGCATAACAGTATCAAGTGGTTTAACAAACCTTGCGTTTACTAATTCAACAGAAATTCCTTCTTTTCCAAGAATATCAACAGCTTCAATAGCATATTCAAGCATTTTACCTAAAGCTAAAACTGCAATATGTTTACCTGACTTAATTGTCTCAGACTTACCTAATTCAATACTATTCATTTTAGTCAAAGGAGCACCCAAACCAGCACCTCTAGGAAATCTTATTGCCACTACATACTCTTTATAATCATATATAGCTGACCATAACATATCTCTAAGCTCTTGTTCATCTTTAGGAGCCATCAAAACCATATTTGGTATCGAACGAAGATAAGCTAAGTCCATTACTCCATGGTGAGTTGCTCCATCGGCACCAACAAGTCCTGACCTATCTAAAGCAAAAACAACATGTTGGTTTTGTAAAGCAACATCATGTATTATATGGTCATAAGCTCTTTGTAAGAATGTTGAGTAAATTGCTACTATAGGTATTATACCTTGTGTCGCAAGTCCCGCTGCAAAAGTTACAGCATGTCCTTCTGCAATACCTACATCTATAACTCTTTCAGGAAAATCTTTTTGAGGTATATTAAGTCCCGTACCTTCTGGCATTGCTGCTGTTATGGCAACCACTTTTTTATCATTAGCAAGAATCTCATTTACTGCACCTCCAAAAACATCTTGATAGTTTGGTGGAGGAGTTACAACAGATTTCTTTTCAGTTGACTTACCTGTTATTTTATCTATTTTACCTATAGCATGCATAAACTTAGTTTCTCGAGTAGCATATTTATAACCATAACCTTTTTGAGTTACTACATGTAAAAATACTGGACCCTTGAAATGCTTGATAGAATTTAATATGCTAACTAATCTTTTAACGTTGTGACCATTTACAGGACCTATATAATTAAATCCAAGTGCTTCAAATAATACCCCAGGAGTTACAATTGCTTTTACTCCATGCTCAATTTTACCAGCTAACTTCCTAAATCTATCACCTAATCCATCACCAACTACGTCAAATTTACCAGCAAAATCCCAAATATTATTTCTAATTTTCTGAACAGTTTCATTTGTATAAATATCATTAAAATAGTTAGAAATAGCTGAAACATTCGGAGCAATTGAAAATTGATTATCGTTCATTATAACTAACATATCTCGCTGTTGAACTCCACAATTGTTCATGGCTTCAAATGCCAACCCACCTGTCATTGCTCCATCACCAATCATAGCAATAACTTTATAATCCTCTTCATTAAAGTCCCTTGCTGTAGCAATTCCAAGAGCTGCAGAAATACTTGTGGATGCATGACCCGCACCAAACACATCATATTCACTTTCAGTTCGTTTTAAAAAACCCGAAAGTCCATCCATCTGACGAATACTACGAAGTGCATCTTTTCTACCAGTTAAGACTTTGTGAGGATAGCCCTGGTGTCCGGTATCAATTACAATTTTGTCCTTTGGAGTATTGTAAACATAGTGTAAAGCTACTGTTAGCTCCACAACTCCTAATCCAGCACCGAAATGACCACCAGTTTTAGTTATAGTGTCTATTATAAACTCTCTAACTTCTTCAGAAACCTGAGGAAGTGCATCAATTGATAATTTACGCAGATCCTCTGGGTAATTAATTTCATTCAAGTATTTATACATAATGTCATCCGACATAAATTCTTTCTCTTTAATTAAATTATTTTTCTTTTGGAGTAATTACGTAAATTTGAACTGTTCTTGATAGCTGTCTTCCAACCGGAAGGTCATTATCAAATATTTCAATATTTTCTCCAATTCCATAAACTTCAATTTTATTAGACTTAGTGTATGGATTTAAAAATTTCTTTACAGATTCAGCTCTACGAAGAGCAAGTTTCTGATTATAACCATCATCACCAATTCTATCAGTGTAACCATATATTTGTATTACAGAATTGTAATTTATAGATGGTATGACGTTTTTCTTTAAAATTTCTTTATCTTTTTCTGAAATTTCTGGTGAATCAAAATCAAATACTACCAAAGAGTATTTTGAAATTACCTTATCAGGTTTATCTTCAACCTTTTTTCTATTATAAGATAAATATTCAACTGGTATTGTTCCTGACTTCATAGATTGTTTTCCAGCAGAATTCGAAACGATTAATGTGTAATCTACAGGAACATTACTTTGTTTCAATTCATTTGGCTGTACATTCCATTGAATTTTGCCAGGCGTATCAGTACCGCTAAAACTTCTAAGAACATTTCCAGTTTGATTTATTTCTAAGCTCCAATTTACAATCGAATCTGTAGACTCAATTTTTGGTTCAAATTCAATTAAATTTGGAGTTGAAAAAGTTTGTCTGTCTTTTTCGATTATAAGTGGTTCTGTTACCATAGGAACATTACTTGTAATCTCAATTCTTCTATTTTCCTGAATTCCATCTTCTACTCTTGTTGATGAAGCTTTCTCAGGTAAATTTCTTGCATCTACATCTATTCTATCAGGTGTAATTCCATAGTTAACTGATATATAGTTTTTTGCAAATTCTGCTCTTTTTTTAGATAAATCTAATTTTTCTTTTTTATTATCATTATTTCCGGTGATTTTAATTCTTGCATTAGGATATTTTTGTAATCTTTTACCAATTATATCTAATGTCGATTTATTTATTTCAATAGCATCAGCACTAAGATTATCTATCGAAAATTCACCTATTTCACTATCACTTGCTAAATTTTGACTCGATGAGTTAGGTATCTCTTCACCTTCGTCAAAATATACATTTGTTAAAAGCGGAAACAATTCTGATGTCTGAACATCTTCAACTACAATTTTTTCAACTGGCATTCTATTACTATTATCATAATAATACACACCTGCAAAATCTGTAGTTAAATTAGACTCTTTAGGTTTTGGTTCTTCTTTTTTACCAATAGAGTAAGTAAGATTTACTCCGAACCTTAATTGCGGAGCAGCCCATGAATCTATATTCGCGTCACTTGCAATATTTGCAAAAGGAAATCTAAAAGAAAGTTCAGGTGCAATATGGAAATTCTTTCCTATATCAAACATATAACCTAATCCAAAACCAACTGCAAAACGAACGTCTGGGTCCGTGTAATCACCCTCACCCACAATATCAGTGGTTATAGTGTTTTCTCCAGCCACAGCTACCGTTAAATCTCTATTGTTAACGTATGAGGTGTTAATTGGTATTCCCAATTCTACTCCAGCCATTAAATAAAGATTTTTAACTGGTATCAAATCATATATTTGATACATTGGAGCAATTTCAAAATAAGAAACTTTATTTTCTAAATTATAAATTGCTGTAGAATCTACCCCAACACTGCCAAACTCATTTTCGAAATTAGCATTTAAAGAATTGTATCCTAATCTAAGCGAAATCCAGTTTGTTCTATTAATTGGTATGTTTACTAAACCACCAATATTATAACCAATTGAATTTACGCTTTGATCAAATGGAATTGTAAAAGAACTAGAATTATCAAAAGCATTTATTTTAGGACTGTGTAAATTCAGACCTCCACCCATATAGATTCCAAAATTTAATGGTCTTTGTGGTGTTTGATTATCCTCTGCTGCAAAAGACACATTAATCGACAAAACAAGTGCAATTATCAACAATTTTTTCATTTTTCCCCCGAAATTGAAAATTTAAAATACAAAATTAATGAATTTTAATGACTTTACCTTATTCGTTTTTTTTTTGTTAAAGTTATAAATAAATTTTGATTGAAAAATTGAGTATTTTTGTGGACTATATTGATTATATATTTTTTTAAAAGTTTATTAAAAAAAAGTTTACTAAATAAAAAAGAGGCACGATATTTTCAACGTGCCTCTTTTAAATTTTTTAATTTTATAAATTTAACTTTTTCAATCTATATTATAGTCTTTTAGGAATCTAAAGAATTCTTCATACCAAAGTACTTGCCCCTGAGGTTGCAACACCCAATGGTTTTCATTTGGATATATCAATATTCTTGCTGGTACGTCTTGTGCTCTTGCGGCCGTAAATGCCTCTAAAGATTGAGTATATGGAACTCTATAGTCTTTCTCGCCAGTGATTATTAATATTGGTTTTTTCCAATTCTTTACAAAGTTATGTGGTGAATTTTTTTTGTAAAATTCTTCATTGTCCCAGTAAGGTCCACCCCAATCAAAATTTGGAAAAAATATTTCTTCTGTTGAACCATACATTGAATAAAAATTAAACACTCCACAATGAGAAACAAAGCCATTGAAAAAGTCTGGCTGCTGACCAGCTAACCAAAAAGCCATATATCCACCTGCGGATGCTCCAACTGCAGCAATTTTATTATTATCAACATAACTTTTACTTGCTACCTCTTTTGCTGCTTGCATTATATCATCTGCGGGCATTCCTCCCCAATCTTGATTGATTGCGTCTGTCCATTCTTGACCAAAACCAGGACAACCTCTTCTGTTTGGTGCAACAACAATATAACCTTTTGAAGCGAAAAGCCACATACTCCAACCATAAGAAAAATATTGAGATATTTGTTGTTGAGGACCACCTTGACAATAAACAAGCATTGGATATTTTTTATTTTTATCAAAGTTTGGAGGGTATGTAATCCAAGTAAGAATTTTTTTTCCATCAGAAGCATCAATCCATTTTGATTCATAAGTGCATTTATCCAAATTAGATGCTATTTCATCGTTCAAACTTGTAAGTTTTTCTTCTAATTTTTTTTCTATATTTAACTTATAAATTTCAGGAGCAGTAGTATAATTTTCTTTTGAATATATTATGTTATCGCCTTCGCTATCAATAGATAACCCCCTAAGACCATTATCTTCAACTCCAGAAGTTATCAAGCGATAAATACCGTTTAATTCAATGATATAAATTTGGTTAGTACCATTGCCGTCAGGAGCCATAAAGATAAGTTCATTGTTGTTTCTCCATTTTGTTTTGCTTGCTGGTTGGTCTAAATTACTTGTAATTTCATTGATATTTTTGGTGGCAATGTTGTAGAGCATAATTCGGTTTTTATCTGATTCGTAACTCGCTCTTTCCATTGAATGAAAAGCAATATATTTTCCGTCTGGGCTATAAATTGGGTCAATATCATACCCAACTAAGCCCTCTGTTATATTAATTGTTTTTTTGCTATCAAGATTATAAACATAAATATCTGAATTAGTTGAAGTGGCATAGTTTTTTACTTTTTTACAAGTATAGGCAATGTTTTTACTATCAGGCGACCAGTTATATTCTTCTTTTCCTCCGAAAGGTGAAAGAGGCGAGTCAAATTTCTCACCTGGCATTATATCAGTTGTATCGCCAGTTTGAAGATTCATCACAACTATATGACTCCATTTATTATCTTCATAATGGTCCCAATGTCTTAGCATTAAGTCATCATAAACCATTGCGTTAATCTTATCGAGTTTCAAATCACCTTCTTTATAAATTTGTTCTATTGTTTTCCCAATTTCAATCTCCATAGTAAATGATAAAAATTGCTCATTAGGGCTTAATTTAAAATTACTTACGCCACCATCGAACTTTGTAACTTGAATTGCTTCACCTCCATTTATGTTTATTTTCCAAACTTGGGCTTCACCACTTCTATTGGAAATAAAATAAATAGATTCACTTTTTTTGTCCCAATAAGGAGAGCCATTATAGTTTCCAGAACTTGTGAATTGTTTGATTTCTTTAGTTTTGTTATTAATTAAATATAGGTTAGATTTAGAATTATTTGAATCAATATCTGTTTTGCTAACAACCGAGACAGAGTATTTACCATCTGGGGAGATATGAAAATCTGATATTTTATTAAATTCTAAAAGTTTCCTAGTATCAATTAATTCGGCATTTAAAGTATAACAGGCAAAGAAAAATAATAAAATCTTAATCATAATTTTTTAAATTTGAATTGAATAAAATCAAAATTACGAGTTTTTTTTGAAAGATAAATAAATATAATAATAAATTTAATTTGATATTTAAAAACAAGCACCCTTTAGTATAGTCAAATGGCAATTTTCTTATTGACCTTCTGCATTGTCATATTGAGCGCAGCGAAATATTCAGTCCCCATAAACTCATTTGCAAAGCAAATTATCCTATTAATAATATTCATTTTATAGTATTTTAATTAATTGATTATTTTATAATAAATTTATTAACTTTATTTAATAAGATGAAATTGTAATATTTAAAATATTACTTTATCTCTATATATTATAAATCATTATATAAATTGTGAAAAACTATGTTTGGAAAGTGTTTTTTTTTATAAGTTTGTAAGCGAAAGTTAAGCAAATTTTTTTGTTCTTTTTTTAAAAATGTTTTGTTTGGAAAAACTTTTTTAATTAGGTTTGTTCTAATTCTTTTCTCAATTTTACTTTTTTGTCAAAGTATATATGATGTATATATTTCGCAATCAAGTACTGTTAATAATTATTCAAAGTGGAGTATGCGTCAGTACCAACAAATTAATACAATAAATAAATTGAACCATTATATAATAATTATAATGGTTCTTTTTGTAAGTTACAATTCAAAATCAAATGAGTTGGAAGACGGGTATTATTATTTTTTAGATGAGACACAAATATCTTCATGCCATCAATCCTCTTTCTCTGTATTTTGTCTTTCAAATCCAAATTTAAAAGAAGAAATTAATTTAGTTGTAATTGGAAATAGATATAATAATATAAATTATCTTAGAAAGCATTATAAAAATAATATAATTTTAGACTCTTTTAATTTGATAGCTGCGAAATATGGAATTAAATGGGTTCCATCTTTATTAAAAATTAAAAATTCTCAAATTGACACAAACTTTAAGTTAGATTATGTTGATATTTTTGGTGAGTTGAGTAGATTTGATGTTAAGAAAAATCCAAAACTAACTGAAATGTATAATATCAAAAAGTTTTTAAAGTCTAATGAATATTATGTGTTTTATGATGATCACTTTGGGAATATTATATTATATAACTTTCTAAAAGATGAAATTCAAAATTTTAATTTAACTGACTTTTACACAGATTATTTTAAAAATTTCACTCAACCAGAGATGAAGGAAATGTTTGAATTTGCAAAATTTGGTGTAGATATTAAAAATTTATTTTCTAAAAATGATAAAATTACGGCAGTTGTTGAAATGGTAGATTCAGTAAGAGTAACTAAATCAAAAAGCGAAGGAACACATATAAGTGCTATTGATAATTTATATGAAATAGAATTTGAGCTTAATAATGAATTAAATTATACCATAAAAGAAAGTGATTCAATGTATATAGATTTTGGAATTATTCCAATCAATGATGAAAAGTTTAATTATAAGAATTCAGAATATAAGTATGAGAATTTTTATTTTTAAAATGGATAATATAAGCAACTTTTCTTTAAATGTTTTAGAATATGATAATAAGAAAATAGTTTTTAGTCAAAAAGTAAGAGAAGGCAACTCTGAAGTTTTAGCGTCTAATTCAACATTATTATTAAGTTTTTATAAAGACAATAATTTTATTGGATCTAACAATTTTATACTACCTTACAAATTAAACAATTGTGAAAAAGTAATCCCAGTTGATTTCGATGGAGAAAAAATCAAATATTTTCTCTATCACAACATTGAGGGCTGGATTGAAATCGACCAATATTTAGATTTTGACTTTTTAAAAATAACATATTAATTTTGAAAATATTATTTTTAAAACAAATTAAAAATAACACGCTTGATAAAAACATTTTAATTCATAATTTCGCATTATTTATATTCATTAAAGCATAAAAGTCAGTTCTTTGACATATAAAATAAATTTAGTTTGCATAATATCTGCGCAGAATATTAGCCAATATCTATAACCACAATAATAAGAATAATATATAATCAGCAAAAAAAATAAAAAACACCAAATACTGCAAAATAACAAAATATTTGCACATGCAAATAAAAAAAAGGTATAGTCTTGAATCACAAAAACCCGGAAAAATTAAAAAAAAAAAGCAAGATGCCTATTTGAATAGACATCTTGCTTAAAATTAGATTTTTGTTAAATTATTTATTTATAATCACAGAGAATGCCTCTTTTTTATCTCCAATTGTTGCAACTAGGAAGTACTTTCCGCTTGGCAAATTATTAGAATTAAAAGAAATTCTTTCTGTTGAGTTACTAATACCATCATAAATAGTTTTAACTAAATTACCATTAGAATTTAAAAGTACTAACTCTAAATTATCCAAAGTGTTATTTTTAAATTCAATCACAGAACTTTCGTTTACAGGATTAGGTAAAACAGCAAGGGACAATATACCATTTTGAGTTAATTCATTTCCAAAAACTGATGATATATTTGCCGTTGCTTTAAGGTCAATAAGTAAATCTTCTTCATCACCAGCAGTGATAATATTTAAAACTACGTTATATTCTTTTGCTTCTGTGGGATTGAATCTGAAAGCAACAGTTGTTTCAAGATTTTGGATTACCCATGTAGTAGGTGCAGAAATTAATTGGAAAGCTTGGCTATCTCCGCTACCTTCTTCTTTATCTGTAAAAAATATCTCAGTAATTTGAATATCAAACTCAGCATTATTTTTAATTCTAAGCGTATTGTTAGAGCCAGGGTCTTTAAGCCCTAAATCAACGCTTGTACCACCTGAGCTTAAAGATAAATTAGAGTTAGTAGGTACGTTTGCACCTCTACCATTTAAAACTAATTTTAATTCTGAATTTAATTTTGAGTCTGAATTTATAATTAGCTGAGAGTTATAGAATTTATTTTCTCTTGGAGTAAAAGTAACTTCTACTGAACTTTTTCCATTTGGTTCAATAACTAAAGGGTTACTTTCATTTATTTCAGTAAGGTTATGAGAAAACGCACCATCCTCATTATTTTCAAAATCAATTGAAAATAAAGATAAATCACCAGTTCCTGTGTTACTAATCTCAAGCTCCAATGTTTTAGCAACGGAGTTATCTCCAAAAGCAAGATTATTAGCAGTAGAGATTTGGCCAAATGGTACAATTACAGATGAGTTAGCTCTTAGTTCAATTCTATAATTTTCGTCATTGCTAGAATTTGATTTTATTATTAATTCAGAATTGTGTTCGCCATTTTCCTTGGGGAAACATTCCACAATAAGTCTAGCTTCTCCATAAGGTTCTATAGTTTTAACCCCGCCACCAAAAGAAATTCTATAAGTATTTTTGTCATTATTTTCTATTGAAATATCTTCTATGTTGATTGCTTTTAAGCCGTTGTTTTGGATAAAAACTTCTAAATCTTTTTTAGAATCAACTTCACCAAAATCTAAAACATCTTTTGAGGAAGTAATTACAGATTCAACAGTGTGAACTCCAGTTTTTGCAGCTTGGATAATTTCGTAGCTACCACCAGTGAATGCTTGCACGAATGCAACAACATAAATATTATCCCTGTTCCACTCTGGATGCCAGTCAGTACTAAATTGAAAACCCTTTTTCCAGTGGCTTCCGAAAACTATATTTGTACCAGCATTATCGTTAGGTAATCCTTTTCTAACAATCCAATTGAAGTTAGATACACCGCTAGTACCTGGTGAATAGTTAAGATTATTTTCAACTACAAAGGTATAAACTCTATAGTTTTGAAGTGGTTCATCAGTTTCAATACCGATTGTAACGTTAAGTTTGTCAGCAGTTCTTTCTTCTGCTATTTTGATATTTACTGGAGTTGTTTGCCCTAAATAACTAGTAACTGAGCTAAACTGCTGGAAATCTACTTTTGTTCCTTGTATCCAAGTAGCAGGAATTTGGACTGGATTAACGTTGTAAATGAATGAGTATCTTCCAACTACTTCTTCATTATGTTTGTACATAACATCTCCAGCTCCATCAGTGCCAGTATGGAATACTATAGGAATTACATCGTTAGAATATTGGTTTACAAGAGATTTAAATACTGGGTCGAAGGTACCACATTGCTGACAATCCATACTTGTATATTTTTCTACAAGTACCATTTTTTTCTCCGCTCCAACAAGAATACCTGTTGAAATAATGCTTAGCATTATAAATAAGTAAATTGCTTTCATAATAACACCCTGTAATATTTTTAAAATTATTTTTTTCAATTGCAAATATATGAAAATGAAAATTAATATCATAATTTCACATATAATTTATTTTTTCTATTTAATTCTTTTTGCTTTAAATTTGTTTACTAATAAAAGTTCTAATTCGCTCAGATCTTCTTGATTTGTTTCTATATATTCAAATTTTTGTTTTGCAGGTAATGAGTTTTGGAATGTTTCTTCTTCGATAATGTCGAAATAGTCCATAATATGTATAAAACGGCTAAGTTCATTTTCGTAAATAATGTTTAACTTTGTAGAATCAGAATAGTATAAATGAATTTCTGATACTATGTTCTCCTTATTTCGTTCTAATTCAGATATTGTAAAATTTGAATCTGAATAGATATTTATTTCACCATTCATAAAGCTTACATAACAAGTTGTAAGAATTCGAAATGAGTGTGATTTTTCAATTAAGTTATTTATAAAATGCTTAAATTTATCTTGAATTTCATTAGATGTAAATTTCTTATTTGGTTCTTCAAATGTTAAGTCTGTTTTAATTTTTTCGGCAATATCATTAATTTCATTGTTATTATGTTTGTTTTCAGAATACTTGTTTCCTACTTCAGAATTAATTGAATTTACGTTAGTTTGAGTACTAGTTTGAGCAGTAGTTTGAGATAATTTTTGTTTATCAATTAGATTTTCTTCTAATTTTGTTTTTTCAATTTCTTCTAATGTTTTATCATTAATTGAATCAACTATTTTTTCTTGATTTTTTGGTGCTTCAGTCTTACTAGTTTCGATAGTTTGTTTACTAAAATTTTCCTTGTTTAATTCAGGGCTTTTTTTTTTAATGCTTCAGTATCGTTTTCAATGTAAGCAATAATTTTACTTAGTTCTTCTGTGGTGTCAATATTAGCAAGAGCTACAAGACACATTTCGAATATTATTGTTGGCTGGGTAGAAGTTCTAATGTTTTTATCTGTCTCAACAAGCAAGTTTAGTATTCTGATAATATCATAGTTATGAAATTTATCTACTGTTTGGACGTATCTTTTCATTGCATTATCAGACGCTTCCAGGGTAATACTACTTGATGATTTTACAACAAGAATATTTCTAAAATGCTCGATTAATCCGTTTAGAGTTTCTCTTAAATCGTAGCCTCTTTCAAAAATCGAATTAGATATCTCGAACATTCCTGCAATGTTTTTATCAAACATATTGTCTGTAATCTGAAAGTAAAAGTCCTCGTCAATCAGATTTAAAGCGTTTGCAAGATCTTTGTATTTAATATCTTTACCACAAAAAGCAACTGCTTGGTCAAATATACTTTGGGAGTCTCTCATTGAGCCATCTGCTTTTTTTGCAATAGTTAAAAGTGCAGATTCTTCTATTTTAATTCCGTCTTTATCTGCAATCATTTTTAATTGCGAGATTATATTTGGAATGCTCATTCTCAGAAAGTCAAATCTTTGACAACGGGAAATTATTGTTGCCGGTACTTTATGTGGCTCTGTAGTTGCAAAAACAAAAATTAAGTGCGCAGGTGGTTCTTCTAATGTTTTCAAAAGTGCGTTAAAAGCTGCTTTTGTTAACATGTGAACTTCATCTATTATATAAATTTTGTATTTACCAATGCTTGGAGGATATTTGGAGTTTTCTCTTAAATTTCTAATATCATCAACGCTATTGTTCGAGGCGCCATCTATTTCAATTATATCTAAGTTCTCTAACTTTTCAATTTCGATGTCGTTGCCAGCATCTAAAAGTCCTTTTTTAATTACTTCTTTAGAAAAAATACGCGCAGAAGTTGTTTTTCCAACACCTCTTGGACCTGTAAATAAGTATGCGTGATGGACTCTACTTTCATTTATTGCATTTCTTAATGTTCTGGAGATGTGGTCTTGTCCTACTACTTCATCAAATATTTTGGGTCTAAATCGTCTAGCACTTACAAGGTATTGAGTATTTTCTGACATTTTTTATTAAATTTGTAAAATTGTAATTAAAATTTCTCTAAATTATCAAAATTAAACTTATCTATCAAAATGAAATTAAAATTAAAAATAGTTATTGGGGTTTTGATTTGTATTATTTTTTTTAATGATGCAATGGCAACTGAAATTAATTCAGATATTTATATAAGAGTTAATAAAAATATTAATATTAAAAATCTTAATATCAAATTAGAAAAGTATAATATTAAATTAGATAAAAGTATTCTACCTTATGAATTAAGTCTATTGTCAAAGAAATTGAGCTTATTAAGTATAAGTAATTTTGATGATGATATTATTGCAAAAGAGGAACCACTTTTAAGAACTTTTAGGGTTAGTCTAGAAAATGAAAAGATTGCACGAAAAGTTATAAAAGAAATAAATTTATTAGCGGAGATTGAAATTGCTGAATTAGTTATTTTTCCAAAGTTACTCTCCTCTGATTTTAATGACCCATTGATAAATGAGCAAGATGTTTTAAATGAGATTGAAGCATTTGAGGCATATAAGATTGCAGATGGTGACACTAGCATTGTTATTGGTATATCTGATTCTGGAGCAGATCAAAATCATGAAGATATTAGTCCAAATTTATTTAAATTATGGGGGGAGATTCCTGATAACGGGATTGATGATGATGGAAATGGCTACATAGATGATTTTATTGGTGTAAATCTTCAAAATCAATCTTTGGGTGGAACTAATGGTGGTCTTACAAGTTCAGCAGTACCTCATGGATTGGAAGTAATGGGAATAGCTGGTGCTATGGTAAATAATGATAAAGGTATTATTGGAGTTGGGAATAGCTGTAGAGTATTTCCGATTAAAATTACTCTAGGAAATTCTGGCAGTTTACTTTATGCTTATGAATCAATAATATATGCAGCAGTAAATGATTTTGACGTATTAAATTGCTCATGGGGAGTTGAAAAAAATCCTTCTCCTATAGAGCAGTCTATAGTTGATTACGCAATTGCTCGAGGTGTTGTAATTGTTTCCAGCGCTGGAAATAAGGAAGGAAGTGATAATTCAACTGATGTAAGAGTAAGAGATTGGTATCCTGCATCTTATAATGGAGTTATTGGAGTTGGTTCTCTCGTAACTTTAAATGCTCCATTTAATAGTTATGTTTTACATCCTAATGTTGATATTATGGTTAGAGGTGAAAGTAATTATACCACTAAGCCAAACAACGCTTATGGAAGAAATCAAATTACTGGTACTTCATTTTCATCTCCTGTGATTGCAGGTGCGGTAGGAGTTATTAAATCCAAATATACGGATTTGAACCCTTATCAGATAGAGCAGTTAGTTAGAAAAAGTGGAAGAAATCTTGCTGAGTTTAATCCTGGATGGGATAAAGTAATTCCAAGAGCGTTTAATTTATTAGATGCATTAAGTATGGATATTGATAATATATTTGCTCTTACAAGAATGGATTATAGTTTTAATTTGCAGGGAAATGATTCAATAAAATATTATAAAAAAGATGATGAGATTGAATTGAAAATTAAAGTAAAAAATTTTTTTAAGGATTTAAACAATGTCGAGTTTGAACTTAGTATAGCCAAAGAATTTTTTCCTAATTATCTGGAAGTAATTGAAGATAAAGTTACTATCTCCAGTATTGATAAAAATGAGGAAGTGGAAATTAGTGGATTTAAATTAAAAATAAATGAAGTTAATTTCAGTAGAGTTATTTTAAGAGTAGAATATTCAAGTTCATCAAATAGAGATTATTTTTTAATACCTTTTGATAACTTCCCTTCTATAACTAATTTTGAAAATGACGAGGTTCTTATTTCTATAAGTAATGATGGTAAGATTGGTTACAATAATAGTTCCAAAGAGCAAGGATATGGATTATTATTCAAAGATTTACTTAATACTATAGAATATTCAGGATTTATAGGTTTTGAAAATGAAAATACTTTTAGCGGTGTTTCTGGTGAGGGTATTAATTTTTCGGATATAATTGAAAGTTCTCATTATTTATCTAACATTAATGAAGCTGAGTATGAATTAAACAATTCGGACGTAAAATTTAAAAACAAAGTAATTTTAAATTCTAACACAAGTTATCCTTGGGTAAGATTTGATATGAACTTTTTATCAGAAAGCCAAAAATCTAAGTTTGCTTTTGGAATTGTAGGTGATTATGATATTGGAGTTAGTTCTTCAGGATATTTGAATAATAAAACAAGATATTTTGAGCAGGCAGACTTTAGTAATGAATTATTAAAAGTAGCTACTCAAATTGCTTATAATGAAGAAGAAGAACTATATATTGGCATATCAGCATTTTCAGAAGAGGAAGATGCTATGCCCCAAGCTGCTGGATTAACTCAATCTCAAGCTTTTTTTCCTAATCCATCTGTTATAAACTCATCTTTATCAAGCGGTAACTCAATGCAAATATCTGCAACTACTGATATTGGTTTTGCTTCTGGAGTTAATTTTTCAGGCGGATTGGGTATACAAGGTAAAAAGTGTAGTTTCTGCTACTCAATGGGGAGAAGTGAACAAGAGTTAAAAAATAATTTAGAAAAATGTGTACTAGGAGAGCGGCTAAGTATTGAATCTATAACAAAAGACGAGATTGCAATTTATGAAAACGGAAACATAAGCTTTAAGAATATTTATCCAAGTAATTATCTTGTTTATATAACAGATATACACGGGAAAATATTAATTAAATATGACACTTATTTCATTGATGAAAACACTTCAATAAATTTTAATTTCAAAAGTGGTTTATATTTTTTAAGTTTGCATAATAACAATGTAAAATATAATTTTAAACTAATTGTGATTAATTAGAAATATGAAAAAACAAAATAGTTCCTCCCAATGGTTAAGGTATCATTTTGACAATTTAATGTCAAAAAGCACGTTTGCCCCCCTACTATTACTTCTAGTAGTGGTTTTAATTTTTATATCACTTCTTTCGTTTTTGATATTTATTTTTGATGTAATACCCCTTGATACTGAAGTTAATGGTTTGGAAAATCAGGACTATAATTTTTTTCAAGTTGTTTATATTACATTACTAAGAATGTTAGACCCTGGTGTTGTGTCAGATGACCCAATTCGTCCGCAGTTTTTAATCTTTATGTTGGCTGCTACAGTTATGGGTCTTTTTGTTACATCAATATTAATTGCGATTGTTAATTCTGGTGTTATAAAAAAAATAAATAATTTAAGAAAAGGAAAGTCATTTGTTTTTGAAAAAAATCATACTGTAATTTTGGGTTGGTCATTCCAGGTTTTTCCAATTATTTCAGAGCTAATAGTAGCAAATGAAAATCAAAAGAATATGAGTATCGTAATCTTAGCCGAAAAAGATAAGGTTGAGATGGAAGACGAGATAATGATTCATGTGGGAGATACTAAAAATACAAAAGTTATCTGCCGTACAGGAAATCCAATTGATATTCATAACTTAGAATTAACTAATTTACATCAAGCTCGTTCAATTATTATCATAGCTCCCGAGGATTCTTACGACCCCGACTCTTCTGTGATTAAAACAATTCTAGCTATTACTAATAATCCACATAGGGATAAAAATCATTTATTCCATATTGTTGCAGAAATTCGCGACCCAAGAAATGTAATCATTGCCGAAATAGCAGGTAAAGAGGAGGTTCAGCTTGTTATTTTTGATTATTTAATTTCAAGAATTACTGCTCAAACTTGTCGTCAACCAGGTTTATCGGTTGTATTTACTGAACTTTTGGATTTTTCTGGCGATGAGATTTATTTTCAATATGAACCAAAACTTGCCGGCAGAACTTTTGTAGAAGCAATGTTTTCTTATAATACTTCTACAATTATAGGAATTAGAAAAAATGATGGGACTATTTTAATTAAGCCATCATTTGATACTATTCTTGAAGACAATGACAAAATAATTGCCATTTCAGAGGATGATGATACTATTGTGCTGTCAAATACCACTGAATTTAATGTAATTAATGATGCGATTAGAAAAGACCCAAAAACATTTAAACCAGTGCCTGAAAGCACTTTGATAATTGGTTGGAACAGAAGAGCGCCACTAATTATAAACGAGTTAGACCAGTATGTAACTCCTGGTTCTAAAGTTATGGTGTTAGCCGAAAATAAGAGTGCTGAAGAGCAGCTTGCTTTCCATTGTTCTGATTTAGAAAACCAAACTGTAAAGTTTTGGTTTGGTGACACTACAAATAGAAAAATTCTTGACCAACTAAGCGTGGAAAATTATGACCATATAATAGTTTTAAGTATTTCTGGTTCCGGAGGAGTACAAGCAACCGATGCAAGAACTCTTAACACCTTGCTTCATTTAAGAGATATATCAGATAAAAGAGGCATTAAATTCTCTATTGTTTCAGAGATGTTGGATGATAGAAATAGGGAACTCGCAGAAATCACTCATACAGATGATTTTATTGTTTCGGTAAAGTTAGATAGTTTGATGCTTGCTCAAATATCTGAAAATAAAGAGTTGAAAACTATATTTGAAGATTTATTTAGTGCAGGTCCTCCTTCAATTTACATAATGCCTGCTGAATATTATGTTGAGTTAAACAGAGCTGTTAATTTTTATACTGTTTTGGAATCAGCTAGACAGCAAAATCAAATAGCTATTGGCTATAAACTTCGCAATCCGATTCAAAAGGTTGAAGATGAGTATATATTAGCTCATGGAGTAATAGTAAATCCTAAAAAATCGAATAATGTTTTCTTTTCGGAGGGCGATAAGATAATTGTTTTATCTGACGAAGATCTTAGCACTTGGCAGAAAGTTTAATAAATTTTAAAGTATAAATGGAAATTAGAATGATTAATTTTTTATTTTTCTTGTTTTTGGTAAGTGGTAATATGAGAATTGACCATGTTACTGCTCATAGAGCTGATAATTTTAATATATCCGGAGATAGGATATCAATTGACTATTATGACCCAATTTCATTTTATAAAGGAAGTCCTCGTATTGGTCTTAAATCCATTTCTTTTACATATAATTCTGTAATATTTTGTTTTGCTGATATAGATAATAAGAATCAATTTCTTAAAGATCATCTAAAATATGAACCTCGTTTTGGTGGGTGGTGTGCATACTCTATGACCGAAGGAAAAAAAGTAGATTTTGACCCTGATTATTATAAAGTAATCAACGATTCTCTTTATTTATTTAAAGATGAAAATGCAAAAATTAAATTTGTAAAAGATTTTGATAAGATGCATAAAAAGGCATGGACTGAATGGGAAAAAATTCTACCTACTTTTGACTCCGCTGATTCAGCTTTTAGGTCTAAAAGATTTTAATGTAATTTTCAAAAGAATAGTATATAAAGATTCGTGTTTTACTTTTTTAATATGCGGTAAACGTAATATTTATCATTTTTTACTCTGATAAGAGTTGGTATAAACCCATAAAAAAATGATAGATATGATGAATATTCGTAAAAATCATAGCTTTTATTATCATAAAAATTAAGTGTATATATCAATATTATGTTATATATAATAAAAATTGGTGTGATTACTTTTGAATATTGATTTAATGATAGAATTTTTATATTTATTGAATCACTCGATACAATTATATCACATATTTCTGTAAACAAGAATGCTAATATCATAATTTGATAAATATTATATTCAATTAGTTGACTTACATCTAAAAGAAATGGAATTGCTGCAAATATAATTGTTATAAAAAATAATATTTTATTGATGTTTGAGTAATGTTTGGTTATAATATCTTTCATTTTCAATTATTTATTAATTATAAACTTCTCAAAAGTATATTGACCTAAATTATTTTCAAATTTTATAAAATAAAATCCATTTGTTAAGTGAGAGTAATCAAAAGTATAATTTGTTAAGTTTATATTGTATTTGGTATCTAATACTTTTCCTACTGAATTATATAGAGTTAAATTTGATAAATTGAATTTAGATGTTATATTGACAGAAAAAACTCCATTGCTTGGGTTTGGAAAGAATGTAATTCTATTCAGGTCACATTGATTGTCAGGGCAGAGATCAAGGTCGTAAGAAGAGATGGTCATAAAGTCTTCGAGATGTTCAAGGACTTTAGCAGGGCGGTTTTGAAGAAAAGATAAAATATATTCATCACCTTGATTATGCCACCAATCACCATAGTTAAATGGATAATTAAATCTTTCATAATGTATTTGAATATAAGGAGTATAATAATCCCTAAGTTTGAAATAAATTCTAGAAGTTCTTTCATAATCAAATTGATTATTTATCAATTCGTTACATCTTTTATACAATCTTTTTCTAAATAACTCACTTTTTGCAAGCATTCTAAAAGTTAAAGTACTTGCTCTGCTGTTAGGCCAATCATCATGTTCATTCTGAAGCAAATGCTCAAACATATTATAATCTATATCATCAACAAAACCACCATCTAAATCATATAAAATCCATCGCCATTTTGCATTCTCGCTTCTTGGTTTCCAAGCTAGCATATTTGCAAAGGGCCAATCCATATTTCGAATAATTATTTGATATAAGTAATAATCAATGAAACTACTTATATCTATTTTAGACTCAATATAATTGTAGTTATTTTCAACCTCGAGAGAGTTATTTTCCATAAAATCAACAAGAAATGAGTAGTTATCACCGTTTCCAAAATCAGGAGTGGTGTAATGATGCATTACAATATCAATTGAATCCCTATGTAAATCATGAAATTGACTTAAATAATCTTTATTTTTATGTTCTGTAATAGTATAAATGCCCCAATATTCTCCATTTAAGAATAATAGTGCTGGTCTATAATTTAACTTTTCAAAATTTAATGTTTGTGCTATTTCACTCCCCATTTCATTTTGCCAAATGTTTGTTTGCGACCAAACTCCGTAAGAGGATTTTAGTTTAATATGTTTATATTCATTAGTTTTAGCATTATTTAAATCAAAATAAAGTTCATCGGTTCCATTTAAATTTCTTCCATTTACTTTTATAGACTTTTGAGCGTAAACTCTAGAACCACCACCAACTATATTAATAGTTACATTCTGGGAATACTCATAGTTTTTGTTTTCATCAAAATATGTAAAATGTGCTTTCTTTTCTTCTTGGCTAGTTAAATGATAATAATTTCCGCTCCATCCAGAATTCGTAGAATCATAATAAATTCCAGGAACATATATTCCATTTTCGTTGCTAAATAAATCTAAACTATCAAGTGCTAATGATATTATAGGTATGTTTTCAAACTCAAAAGTATCATTAATATAATATGTAGAATAATAACAATCACTTACTTCTTTAGACAAATTAAAAGACCTATATTTTAAAATTGTTAATTTATTAATATTATTTTTTGGGAAATGATGAAAAAAATCACCAAAATATGATTCTGGTGGTGTGGACACTATCTCACAATATTTATTCGGTTTATCTGAGGAGTTTCCAAGTTTTATTGGTAGGGTATAAAGGGGTGAGTTTTCGTCCGGGTCTTTGCCGTCTAATGTGTATCTTATTTCATATCCCATTGCACTTGTTAGTTCTACTTCTATTGTATCAGTTTCATAAAAGCCAGATTCAACGCTGCAAATTATCTCATCGGAAAAGTGGTTTGTTTCGCCTGGGCTGTTTGTGCTTAGATAACTTAATTTTCCATTTCCGTCAGGTAGTTTCCCATAAGCTTTGTTTTCTCTTAATGGAGGTATCTCGACAACATCCAATCGCTTTCTTTGCATAATAATTGGATTATTATCATATAGGTAAAGAGTTTCTCCTGTTGAAGATATGCTAAAATTTGTGTGCACTTCGCCATTAACTATTGTATTTTTTCCTGAGCAGAAAACAATTAAGTAGGATTTTGGTGGCATTGTAACTTCTGGGAAAGTCCATTTTATTGGGTCAGATGCTTTATCGCTAAGAGAATAATCATACAAATCAACTGGAAAGTCATTTGGGTTGTATAGTTCTACCCAATCAGGATTATCACCTTCAAAGTCATAAACAACATTATCATTATCACTAACCACCTCATTTATATATATTTGGTGTGGAAATAATAATGAATGAATTAGAAATAGAATAAATAACATTGTGTTTTGTGTTTGTTTGTTAACACAAAATTAATAAAATTATTTTAATTTATTAAATATATTTACTTAGTATTAACTATATATTAGCTAATTGGCTTAGGTGGTTGCATAATTGTTCCACATTTCTTGCAAGTTCTCATTTCTTCTGACCCCATAAATTTATTCATCAAAGGTGGAAGCTCTGTTACTATATTGGTAACGTTAAACGTTTCTCTATAAAGCTGATTACCGCAGTTTTCACAATACCATTCAAGAGCATCTACATGATGAGAATCTCTTTTTTGCTCTACAACTAAACCAATAGTATTTGCAAATCTTTGAGGTGAATGAGGAACTTTACCTGGAAGTAAATAAATATCGCCTTCATTGATATGGATATCTTTAAACTCTTCTCCATCTTTGATTTTCAAAATCATATCGCCTTCGAGTTGATAAAAGAACTCAGGTGTTTCATTGTAATGATAGTCTTTACGGGAGTTAGGACCACCCACAACCATTATTATAAATTCACCTTCTTCATATACTTCTTTATTACTAACAGGTGGCTTTAAAAGGTGTCTGTTTTCATCTATCCATTTTTTGAAATTCAAGGGTTGAAACATTTTTGGCATAAAAACTCCTAAATATTTATTTTTTATTTAATTTAATATTTCTAAACTAAAAAAATATATTTATAAAATCAAATAAAAATTATCTTTTATGTTATATTTTATTAGTAGAGAATCTCGGTTTAGTTAGGCAATAGGTAATTCCTTTAAAATATATTTTTTATAGTATTTTATTATTACAGAACTTACAGGCAGCGCTATTAACATTCCTACAAGCCCAAATAGTCCACCAAAAATTGATAGCGAAAGTAGAATAATAGCTGGGTTTAACCCAGTTTCATCACCCATAATTTTTGGAACAAGAATTGTATCTTGTATTATTTGAACTACCGCAAAAACTGCTAAGATTAAAAGAGCTTCTTGCCAAAAGGGTGAACCGCTTTCAAGTGCCTGAATTGACATTAAAATCAATGTAGGTGGAATCATCGCAAGTTGAAGGTAAGGTATGAAATTGACAAAACCAGTTAATATTCCAAGAAAAATACCAAGAGGTAAATCAACAATTTTAAAACCAGTTGCAAAAAGGATGCATAAAATTAATACAATTTTAGATTGCCCTCGAAAATAAATTTTCATTTCTTTTTCAAGATCTCTGAGAAGCATCACCGCATTTCTTCTATAAATCGGTGGTATAATTCTTTCCCAATTATCTGAAAAATCATTGTAATAAACTAAAATGAATAGTAAATAAAGATGAAAAGTGATTATGATAAAGAAAGTTTCAAATATTCCAAATACGTTAACAAGTGTGTTCCATATAAAAAGCAGTAAGTCTTCAGCATATTTGTCGATATTTTCTTGATTTATTAATGACTTAAGAAAGTCTTGATTGATTACTATATCAAATTGTTTTAAAATAACATTGGTAACGGAATTTGGGTTATTATAACTTTCTTGAAAGTATTTGTAAATCAGACTCGCCGAAGTATTAATTTCATGAATAATAAAAGGTCCCAAAAATATAACTATTAGGGTCAAAATTAATGTAATAATCAAAAAAACAGATAAGACTGAAATAACTCTATTAGTAAATCTCAATTTAAATTGAAAGAATTTTACTAATGGGTTTAGAATATAAGCGGCAACAACTGCGAGAAAAAATGGAAGTAGATAAACGCTCAAATAATTGAATATTAGATAAATTACAATTATTCCTAATACATAAAGAGCATTCTTTAAAACTTTATCCCAGTTTTTTATATCAAACATATTTTGAATAATTGAAATTAATAATTTATAAAATTATCAAAATTAATTTAGAAAAAAAAAATTATTATTTAATTAATCAACAAAGTTTGTTTTAAATTGCAATGAATCGTATATTTGCTTTTTATTTTAGGTAAAATGTAAGAAAGTTCATTAATGTGTGAATCAGGAGAAGAACTTAATTGGTATGTGTTATATACTAAAAGTCGGTCGGAGAAAAAAGTTAACCAGCGACTAATCAATATAGGAATAGAGACATATTTACCGTTAAAGAAGACTGTAAGGCAATGGAGCGATAGAAAAAAAATTGTAGATATGCCGCTTATTAATTCTTACATTTTTATTAAAACAAGAAGAGATAATCTCTTTGAATTAATTAAAATTGAAGGTATTACAAGATATATATCTTTCTCGGGCAGACCAGTTGCAGTAAGACAAAAAGAGATTGATATATTGAAAAAATTTCTTGAAGAAGGAACTGATATTGAAGTATTGGATGGGGTTCCAAAGGTAGGTAAAGATATTAAATTTACTTCTGGTATTTTCAAGGATTATAAAGGTAAAATCTTAAAAGTTAACAGAAAGAATCAGCTGCAAATAGAAATAGAAAGTATTAATAAAACTTTGGTAGTAACAGTTGATTTAGATGTAATTAAATTGTCTTAAATATAAGCATATCATCATTAATATTAGTAGCTTACAGAAAATTATAGGGTGTGAGTGAAAGAGCATTGCTATGGAAAAAGTTACAGAAACAAATAGAAATATACGCTGAACGATTTAGAAAGATATTTTAGAAATAATGATAAAAGACTTATTAATAAATGGATACACTATTTTGATGTTTATGACAGGCATTTCAGTAAATATAGAAATAAAGAAGTTAAAATTTTAGAGATAGGCGTTTTTCAGGGTGGCAGTTTGCAAATGTGGAAGGAGTACTTTGGCGATAAAGCAAAGATTTATGGAGTTGATATAGACCCAAGATGCAAGCAGTTTGAAGAAGAAAATATAGAGATATTTATTGGTTCTCAATCGGATAGGAAGTTTCTAAGAGATTTGAAAAGTAAAATTCCAGATGTGGATATTCTAATTGATGATGGCGGACACGCGATGAAACATCAAATTGTATCATTTGAAGAACTTTATGACAAAGTAAAACCAGACGGTATTTACCTTTGCGAAGATATTCACACTTCATATTGGTTAGATTATGGTGGTGGATATAAAAGAGGTGGCACTTTTATTGAGTTTAGCAAAAAATTAATAGATAAATTAAACGCTTTTCATTCAAATTCACCATTTTTAAAAGTTTCTAAGTTTACAGAATCAACTGATTCTATGCATTTTTACGATAGCGTTTTGGTGATAGAGAAGAAACCAAGAAAACAACCCCACGCAGAGCAATATGGTAAAGAAACATTTAAGTTTAGAACTGGAATAAATTTTGGGAACAAAGAAGATTTAATTAAGTTTATAAAAAATATAATCTTAATCCCAATAAATAGTATTTTAAAAGCACTTAGAATCAAAGCAATAAATGGAAATTATATTTTATCCTTAGCTTCCATTAAGGCAAAAATATTCAAAAAATAAAATTTATAAATATGAATGAATTAAAAAACAGTAAATGTTTGGTGATTGGTGCGTTTAAATAAGTTTCAAATAGAATCAATTAGAAATTCAGTTAAAAATAATATCTCAGATTATGAATTGCGTTTATTCGGTTCAAGAGTAGATGATAATAAAAAGGGCGGAGATATAGATTTATTACTCCTTACAATAGAAAAAATTGAATCATCTAAAAAGCGTAAAATCTTGAGAGAAATTAAGAACTTAATTGGTGAACAAAAGATAGATTTAGTTAATTTCACATTCGATGAAGAAGCTAATTTCAAGAATATTGCATTGGAGGAATCGGTTTTACTTTGAATAGAAGAGATGTAATAGAAGAATTAGAATCGCTAATAATTCAATTGGAAAAAGGGCTTGATATTTTAGAATATTCAATTGACAAATCTGAAAGTATTGATATTTCAAAAGATTTGAATTACGAAGAACTTGAAACAATGGAAGCACTAACAGCAAGGTTTTCCAGATTAAGCGATATTTATACTCAAAAATTTTTAAAATCATTCTTTTATTTACTTGGTGAAACAAACTTAACTTTAATCGATAAAGCAAATTATTTAGAGAAATATGGAATTATTAATTCTTCTAAAGACTTGTTAGAAATCAGAGAGTTAAGAAATTCAATCAGCCACGAATACATTTTAGATGAATTACAAGATTTGTTTAAAGATGCAATTGCCATTTTTCCTATTTTAAAAGAAATGATTAACAAATCAATCTTTTACGCAAAAGAGAATTTAACAAAGTATTGAAACAAATTAAAAAATACTACAACAAACTCGCTGACTTACTTTTAAAGCACAAAATAGTTGACCTGCGAAGCGAATACTCCTCTTCTATACTTAAAGTATTCTCTGGGGGGTCGGTAGCATTCATAATTGGTTTCCTTGCTATGCCCATTATTTCGCGGATTTATCCGCCGGAGGAGTTCGGAAGATTCCAACTTATGTTCTCTATTGTTACTTCTTTTGCTGTAATCTCTACTTTTAGATTGAAGACTATAAAGTTTTTAATCAATTCGAAAATTATTTTTTATCATGCTATATCAATTAATTAAACAAAGTATTTTCACAGAAGACCTTTTAGATTTTGAAAAAGATTTAAAAGAAATTATATCTAATTCAAAGTTTCTTGTTTTAGGTGGTGCTGGTAGTATTGGTCAATCTGTTACTAAAGAAATTTTTAAGAGAAAGCCTTTAAAACTTCACGTCGTTGATATTTCAGAAAATAATTTAGTTGAACTGGTTAGAGATATAAGAAGTAGTTTTGGTTATATTGATGGAGACTTTCAAACATTTGCTTTAGATATTGGTTCTGATATTTATTCAAAATTTATTCAAAATGATGGCGATTTTGATTATGTTTTAAATTTATCTGCCTTAAAACATGTTAGAAGTGAAAAAGACCCCTTTACATTAATGAGAATGATAGATGTAAATATTCTCAATACAATTAAAACTATTCAACAATCTATCGAAAATAAAATCAGTAAATACTTTTGTGTTAGTACGGATAAAGCAGCTAATCCTGTTAATATGATGGGTGCAAGTAAGAGGATTATGGAAATGTATTTAATGAAATACTCTAAAGAAATCGAGATTTCTACTGCCCGCTTTGCAAATGTTGCTTTTAGTGATGGAAGCTTATTAGATGGATTTAAATATAGAATTGAAAAGCGTCAACCAATTGTAGCACCTAATGATGTAAAAAGGTACTTTATAAGTAAAGAAGATAGTGGTTTATTGTGTCTTTTTAGTTGCTTACTTGGAGAAAATCGAGATATCTATTTCCCTAAAATAAACTATGAAAAAAATCTATTTTCTTTTTCTGAAATTGCAGTTTCATTTTTAGAAGAATATGGATTCAAGCCATATATATGTGAATCTGAGGATGAAGCAAGAGCAAGAGCGAAAGAATTGCCTAAGGATAATATTTGGCCCTGCTTTTTTAGTTCATCCAATACTACTGGTGAAAAACATATTGAAGAATTTTTTACAGATGAAGAAGATTTGGTCTTAAATAAATACAAGTCGATAGGTGTAATAAAAAATCAGCCAATTTATGATGAAGTAAATTTATCTTACTTTTTAAATACAATAAATAATTTACGAAATAGTACTTGGGAAAGAGAAGATATAGTAAGTTTGTTTCACCAAATTATTCCAAACTTTGATTATGAAGATAAAGGAGTTTTTCTCGATTCAAAAATGTAATGCTAAAATTAATTAATCACATAAAATTACTTTTCCAAAACCAGGAGTTCATTCCATTACATGAACCAAGGTTTATTGGAAACGAAAAGAAGTATTTAATTGAATGTATTGACTCAACTTTTGTATCGAGTGTGGGTAAATTTGTAGATAGATTTGAAAAAGAATTTGCTTCTTATGTTGGTTCAAAATACGCAATTGCAACAGTAAATGGTACTGCAGCACTTCACATTGCTTTACTTTTAGCTGATGTAAATAAAGATGATGAAGTTATTACACAATCATTAACTTTTATTGCAACTTCTAATGCTATTAATTATACTGGTGCAAAAGCAATTTACTTAGATGTAGATTTAGATACTATGGGTTTAAGTCCAGTTGCTTTGAAAAATTTCTTGGAAAATAATTGCAAAATTATAGATAATAAATGCATTAACTTAACTACAAACAAAACAATTAAAGCTTGCATACCTATGCATACTTTTGGACATCCATGTAAAATAGAAAGTATTAAAAAGATTTGCGAAGAATGGAAAATAACTTTAGTAGAAGATGCTGCCGAAAGTTTAGGTAGCTATTATAAAGATAAACACACTGGTGCTTTTGGGAAAATTGGAACATTTTCATTTAATGGGAATAAAATTATTACTAGCGGTGGTGGTGGCGTGATTGTTACTGATGATGAAATTTTAGCTAAACGTGCTAAACATATAACAACTACAGCTAAAATTCCACATAGTTATGAATTTGCTCACGATGAAATTGGATATAACTACAGACTTCCCAATATCAATGCTGCACTTTTAGTTGCTCAGCTAGAAAAATTAGATGACTTTTTGCATTCTAAAAGAGAATTGGCGTTAAATTATAAAGATTTTTGTGCTACAGAAGATATTAAATTTATAGAAGAACCTGTTAATTCTAAATCAAATTATTGGTTAAATTCTATTTTGCTAAATGATAAATCACAAAGAGATCAATTCTTAGAATTGTCTAACCAAAATAAAGTAATGACTAGACCTATTTGGAAATTAAATAATAGCTTAAATATCTACAAAAATTGTCAAACAGATTCTTTAACTAATTCAATTTTTTTAGAAGAAAGAATTGTTAATATTCCAAGTTCGGTAAGGGTATGATGAGTAACGAAATTATACTTATTGGCGGAGGCGGTCATTGTAAATCAGTTATTGACGTAATTGAACAAGAATCCAATTTTAAAATCGCTGGAATTATTGATAAAACTGAGTTAATGGGTCACGATGTTCTCGGTTATAAAATCATTGGAAGTGACAATGAATTATCTTCATTTAGAGAAAAATTTTCATACGCATTAATTACAATTGGTCATATAAAATCAAATTCTTCAAGAATTAAACTTTTTAATTTATTAAAAGACTTGAAATTTACATTGCCAAGTATCATTTCACCTCGTGCTTATGTTTCTAAGCATGCATTTATAGACGAAGGTACAATTGTTATGCATAACGCGATTGTTAATTCAAATGCAAGAATTGGTAAAAACTGCATAATCAATACAAAAGCACTTATAGAGCACGACTGCATAGTTGAAGATAATTGTCATATATCAACAGCTTCTGTTATTAATGGAGGTGTCAAGGTTAAAGCAAATACTTTTTATGGGAGTAACGCAACTTCAAAAGAGAATATTGAAATAAGTGGCTTTATTAAAGCAGGGAGTGTTGTTAAATGAGAAAAGTTTTTATTATAGCCGAAGCAGGAGTAAATCATAATGGTTCAATTGAATTAGCAAAAAAATTAATAGATGTTGCTAGTGATGCAGGTGCTGATGCAGTAAAATTCCAAACGTTTAAAGCTGAAAATTTAGTTACAAAAAGTGCACAAAAAGCAAATTATCAAAAACAGAATATGAATGATGGAGAAGATTCACAATTCAACATGCTTAAAAAACTTGAATTAGATGAACAAACCCATATAGAACTAATATCATATTGTAATAGCAAAAATATAATTTTCTTATCAACTCCTTTTGACCATGATAGTATTGAACTTTTAAATGTTTTAGGTTTAGAAATATTTAAAATTCCAAGTGGGGAGATAACAAATCTTCCGTATTTAAGACAAATTGGAAAACTAAATAAAAAAGTTATACTTTCTACTGGAATGGCAGATATAGGTGAAATTGAAAATGCTTTAGATATTTTGATTGATTCAGGAACTAAAAAGGAAAATATTATTGTATTACACGCTAATACGATGTACCCAACTCCAATGGAAGATGTAAATCTAAAAGCTATGACTACAATTGGAAAAACTTTTGATGTTAAATATGGATATAGTGATCATACTTTAGGTATTGAGGTTCCAATAGCCGCTGTTGCTTTAGGTGCTGTTTGTATTGAAAAACATTTTACTTTAGATAAAAATATGGAAGGACCAGATCATAAAGCTAGTCTTGAACCAATTGAACTTAAAAATATGGTAACTGCAATCCGAAATATCGAGTTAGCATTAGGTTCAAAAATAAAGAAAGCTTCTAAAAGCGAAATTCCAAACATGAATATTGCAAGAAAATCAATAATTGCTAAAACATCTATTAAAGAAGGTGAATTATTTTCTGAAGACAATCTTACAACTAAAAGACCAGGAAATGGCATAAATCCTATGCGATGGGATGAAATAATCGGAACTAAAGCCATAAAAGATTATCAAGAAGATGAATTGATATGAAAAGAATAATTTGTGTTATAACTGGTACAAGGGCACAATATGGCTTACTTTATTAGTTAATGAAAGAAATAAATTATTAAACTTAGGAAAATTGTATGATTGATATAAAAATAAATAAATGGGAAGAGAGCTATAGTCGTGGGGAGAATTTTATCTATTACCCAAAAGAAGAGGTAGTTAAGTTTTTAAATCGATTTATAAAGAAAAAAAAATCAATTATTGAAAATGTTCAGTTATTAAATTCAAAACAAAAATTGCGAGGATTAGATTTTGGTTGTGGTATTGGACGTTTGACAATTCTGCTTCATGAGTTTGATATAGAAGGGCATGGAATAGATATTTCAAAAAATGCAATTACTGAAGCAAATAATCTTGCCTATAATTTTGGATATAATTTAGAAAATTTTTTACACACTTACAATGGTGAAAAAATACCCTATGAAGATAACTATTTTGACTTTACAATTTCTGATTGCGTCATGGATAGTATGCCGTTTGAATTAGCAAAAAAAATAATTAAAGAAATTGAAAGAGTAACAAAAAAATATTTTTTTGTGAGTTTGATATCTTCTAATAGCATGGATTTATTCTCTCATAATAATAATAACAAATTATTTGATGGTGAAATAGAAGTTGAAGAAGATCATGAAAAAGGAACTATTCAAAGTTTTTTTAGCCGAAAAAAAATTGATGAATTTATTAAAGATACAAATTTCCGAATTAAATGGTGCGAACTACATTCAGTTGAAGGATACGTTAATAATTACAAAAATGGAAGATGGTATTTAGTTTTGGAGAAAGAGTTAATATGAATTTAATTGAGAAATACGATTATGATACTCAGATGAAGTTGAAAAACTTTGAGAAATTTATAGATAGGCAAAGTATGGCAAGATTTTTGGTTAGATATGAATTATTTAAGAAAATAAAATTTATTAAAGGTTCAATAATCGAATGTGGTGTTCATTATGGTGGTGGTCTTATGTCTTGGGCTAAATTATCTTCAGCACTTGAACCATATGCAATTCATAGAAAAATAATTGGGTTTGATACTTTTGATGGTTTTCCAAATTTAACTAAAGAAGATTTAACATCTGTTAATCATAATGAATTAAAATCTAAAGGTTTCAAGGCTCATAATATGATATTAGAAGAGTTAAACGAATGTATAGACGATTATAATCAAAATAGATTTTTAAATCAATTTAGTAAAATTGAATTAATAAAAGGAGATGCTAATGAAACCATCCCAAAATATATAAATGATAATAGTCATTTAATTGTTTCTTTATTGTTTCTTGATTTTGATATTTATGAACCTACAAAGACAGCATTAGAATATTTTTTAAATAGAATACCAAAAGGTGGTATTATTGCTTTTGATGAGATAAATAATGAATATTGGAAAGGTGAAACAGTAGCAGCTTTAGAAGTTTTTAAAACTTTCAATAATTACGAAATAAAAAAATTTGATTTTGATCCTAATATCGCTTATATTGAAATCAATAAATAAAAGGGAGTAATTTGAATTTTCTTATAGAAGCTACTGGAAGTCTAACTTCAGGATATTTGATAAATGCTATTAAACAAGCCGGACATAAAGTAATTGGTTCAGATATCTCAGACTTTAATCATGCAAAAATATTATGTGATGATTTTATAATTATGCCAAAATCAACAGATAAGAATCTATGGTCAAAAACTATTAATTTATTAAAAAGGTTTAAAATTGATATTGTAATTCCTTCGTTTGATGAAAGCTTGTTAGATTGGTCCAAAGTTAAAAATGACCTTAGAGTTCAAGACATACATGTTATTATTTCCGATTATAATACTATTAAAATATGTCAAGATAAATGGGAAACTTATGAATTTTTTAAATATTTAAAAATACCAACCCCAAAAACAAGTTTACAAGATGAATTTGAGATAATTAAGCCTAGATTGGGAAGAGGTGGCAAAGGCATTTTTACTAATGATTATAAAAAAAAATTTTCAATGGAAGGTATGATTTCTCAAGAAAAAATTTATGGATTGGAATATACTGTAGATGTTTTCTTTTTAATTGATGGAAGACCATTATATATAGTACCTAGGAAGAGAATTGATGTATATGATGGAAAATCTACAAAAGGTATAGTTATAAAAAATTCACGTATTGAAAAATTAATTATAAAAATGTCAAAAGAATTAAAATTTATTGGTCCTATAAATTTCCAGTTGTTTGAAACAGAAAATAATGAACTTTTTTTTATTGAAATTAATCCTAGAATAGCTGGAGGTATGGCACTTGGATTTGAAGCCACTGAAAATTGGATAGATTTAATAATTGATAATATTATTAATAGAAAAAAAGTTCAACCTAAAAGTATTAGGTATGGTTTAAAAATGGTAAGGTATTACAATGAGTGCTTTTTTGAGTAATATTGATTTTAGTTCTGTCAAGTATGTTGGATTTGATATGGATGGAACATTGTATGATGAATTTGATTTTATTATTCAGCCTTATACTTTGATATCCGATCAATTTGTAAATAATGAAAAAGTTCTAAGTAATATGCTGCTCAGATGGATTGAGAAGGGTAGTTCGTATAATAAAATTTTTGAAGAAACTTACTATTCTTTTCCTTTAAAAAATAGCACTTTATCATTAGAGGAATTCACTGAAAATGCTTTGACTATTTATAGAAATTATATTCCAAATATAAAACTTTCGAATAGGGTAGTTGAGATTTTGAATTATTTCAAAAATAATTACGAGTTGTTTTTAATTACAGATGGGCGTCCAAAACTTCAAATACAAAAATTCAACTCATTGGAACTTTATAATTTTTTTGATAATAATGTAATATATACTGGAAAATATAGTCAAGATTATCACAAACCAAATATAAAATCTTTAGAGTTGTTAGATATTAATCCCAAGAATAGTGTGTTTTTTGGTGATAGAACTAATGATGAAAAGTTTGCACTTTCTTCAGGAATGCAATTTAAAAAAGTCTATAATATGATAGAGGTTTAAATATCAAAAAAAAAATAATAGCTTTTACAGCAATCAGATCAGAATATGACTTATTAAGTTCTCTTTATAAATTACTGAATCATGATGATACTATTGAGTTTAAATTAATTGTTTCGGGTGCTCACTTATCGAGTAAATCAAACTATTCTGTAGAAGATATAGAGAAAGATAACCTTCCTATTCTTTTAAAAATTGAAACATTAATTGATTCTGACTCTAAAGCTGCACGTTTGAAATCAGCAAGTATTCTTTTACAAAATACTTTAGATGTTGTTGCAAACTTTAATCCTGATTTAATAATATTTGCAGGAGATCGTGAAGAGGTAATCATGGCTTCTTTGATTGGTGGTTATCTAGAAATTCCAACAATTCATTTTTTTGGTGGAGATCATGTAGAGGATTCACATATAGATAACCCTGTAAGGCATGCTACTAGTAAGTTATCAACTATACATTTTGTTTCAAACGAAGAACATAAAAAAAGATTAATGGCACTAGGTGAATCAAAACATAGAATATATAATGTTGGTAGTGTAGCTTTAGATAAGTTTAAAAATGAACAAATATTTTCAAAAGATATTTTAATAAAGAAATTAAATATAAAAGAAGGATTTGAAAACTTTTCTATAGTTATATTTCACCCTATACCTAAAGAAAGAAAAAACTCTGCAAAAATATTTGAAAATATTTTAATTTCGTTAGAAGATAAACATATAAATGCTTTTGTTAGTTATCCAAATATTGACCCAGGAAGTCAAGATATAATAAAAATTATAGAAAAATATAAAGACAACAAAAATTTTATTTTTTATAAAAATCAGCCAAGAGATATATTTTTATCAATTTATAAAAATTCAGAGTTTATAATTGGAAATTCATCTTCTGGAATTTTAGAATCTGCTTCAATACCAATTCCTGCCATAAATGTTGGTTATAGACAAACTGGGAGACAAAGTAATGAAAATGTTTTGTTTATCGAAGGAAGAGTTGATTTAATTAAAAAAGCTATCGACAAAGTTCTTAGTGCTGACTTTAAAGAAAAAATAAAATACATTGATAATATTTATGGTAATGGTGAAAGTAGTAAAAATGCCTATCAAATAATTAAAAATAATGATTTTAAAAATTTAATATTTAAAGACGAGGATGCTCTAAAGGTAAAATTATGAAAAACAAAGTCTTAGTGATAGCTGTTCATCCAGATGATGAAACTTTAGGATGCGGTGGAACACTTTTAAAACACAAATCCAATAGTGATGAAATTCATTGGCTTATTTGTACTAGTTTAGAAGAAGAACACCCTTATTATGAAACTAGAGAACATGAAATTAAATTAGTTACAAGTGCATATAATTTCAATAGTGTTTATAATTTAAGACTTAATACTATGCATGTAGATGAATACAACATGAGTGACTTAATTAGTAGAATCTCAAATGTAATTAATGAAGTAAAACCAAATATTATCTATCTTCCATTTAAAGGTGATGTTCATAGTGACCATAGAAAGATTTTTGAGGCTAGTTACAGTTGCACGAAGTCATTTAGACATCCTTTTATCAAGAAAATATACATGATGGAAACTCTTAGTGAAACAGAATTTGCACCAAGTACAAAAGAAGATAGTTTTATACCTAATGTATTTATCGATATTAGTGAGTTTTTTGAGAAAAAAATAGAGATAATGAAAATATTTGAAAGTGAAATATCTGAACATCCATTCCCAAGAAGTGAAAGAAATCTAAGAGCATTAGCCACATTAAGAGGTGCTACTGCCGGTTGCGAGTATGCAGAGAGTTTTGTACTTTTGAAAGAAATATCATAAAAAAGAATTTTATAATATAAAAGTATATCATAGAAAATTATTTAAAAATAATATTAAAATTAAATTCAAAAATAAATGACGCATTAGAAATCATAGATAAAGGAGCAATGCAAATTGCTTTAGTTGTTGATGAAAATGGATGTTTGATAGGAACAATCACTGATGGTGATATTAGACGAGGACTTTTGAAGGGACTTAACTTAAATTCTTCAATTGATTCAATTATTTTTAGATCCCCATTAGTAGCAAACATAAGTGATAAAAAAGAAGACATTATAAAAATTGCTCTTAGCAAAAGAATTCATGTAGTACCAATTCTAGACCATTATAATAAAGTTGTTGGGATATATGATATTGAAGAGTTAATTCAACCTAAAATTAAGCCTAACAAAGTTGTCTTAATGGTTGGGGGTTTGGGAACTAGGTTAAATCAATTAACAAAGGATACCCCCAAACCCATGTTAAAAGTAGGAAATAAGCCAATACTACATACTATCATTGATAATTTTCAAGAGTACGGATATTCTAATTTTATTTTATGTGTTAATTATAAATCACATTTAATAAAAGACTATTTTGGAAATGGAGAAGATTTTGGTGTAAATATAGAATATATTGAGGAAAAGGAAAGATTGGGAACTGCTGGTGCATTGGGGTTGATTAAAGACTTGCCAAATGAACCATTTTTTGTTATGAATGGTGATCTTTTGACTAAAATAAATTTTGACCATTTACACACGTATCATATTAAAAATAATTCGATAGCAACAATGTGTGTTAGAGACTATGAATATACTATTCCTTATGGTGTTGTTAATATTGAAGATAGTCAAATAAAAAATATTGAAGAGAAACCAAAACAAACATTTTTTGTAAATGCAGGTATATATATGCTTAATTCTGAAGTATTTAAGTATATCCCAGAGAATAAATATCTTGATATGACTACTCTGTTTGAAATTTTAATTGAAAATAAATTTGATGTATTTTCTTTTCCAATTAGAGAATATTGGTTAGATATAGGTAGAATAGAAGAATATGAAAAAGCTAATAATGAATTTAAAAAGGTGTTTTAATGTATAATAATAAAACATATTTAGCTATAATTCCTGCTCGAGGTGGTAGTAAAAGATTACCAAGAAAAAATGTATTAGAATTGAATGGTAAGCCATTAATTGCTTATAGTATTGAAGCTGGTTTAAATAGTAAATATATTGATAAAGTTATTGTAAGTAGTGATGATGAAGAAATACTAAATATATCTAAAAATTATAAAGTTGATAATATTAAAAGACCAGATGATTTAGCTAACGACACTTCTACTACATTTGATGCTATTAAACATACTATTGATAATAGTAAAAAATATGATTATATTGTATTACTTCAACCCACGAGTCCTTTAAGGACATCAATCCATATTGATGAAGCAATTGAGTTCCTTAATGTCAAAAAAGCAGATGCTGTTATCAGTGTATGTGAAACAGACCATAGTCCACTTTGGTCAAATACTTTAGATGAAAGTTTATCTATGATCAATTTTTTAAAAGAAGAAGTTCAAAACAAACGTAGTCAGGATTTACCAAAATATTATAGATTAAATGGTGCAATTTATATTTGTAAAACTGCAAATTTAATAAAAGAAAAATCATTCATATTAAAAGACAATATATTTGCTTATATTATGGATAGAAAAAGTTCTATTGATATTGATGAAGAATTAGATTTTAAAATTGCTGAAAGTATTATTAATTAAAACAATTAATTTATTTGAACAAACTCTTTAAAAATTCTTCAGTGTATGTAATAGGTGATGTGATTAATGGTGCAATACCTTTTTTGATGTTACCAATATTAACAAAATATTTATCACCCGAAGATTATGGAAAAATATCCGTTTTTTCTGTGATAGTTTCAATTATGTCAATATTTACAGGTTTAAGTGTTCATGGAGCAATAAATGTAAATTATTTCAAGTTAGAAAAAAAAGAGTTGCAAACATTTATAAGTAACTGTATAATAATATTGAATGTTACAACAGTTATTATGATATTACTTTTATTATTATTATATCCTATTTTAAAAGATATTTTGGAATTTGAAATACATTGGCTTCTGTTATCTGTGATTTTGGCTTCAGCACAATTTTTAACTACTATAAATTTGTTATTATGGATGGTTGAACATAAACCAATACCGTATGCATTTTACCAAATAAGTCAAACAATTATAATAACTTCATTAATTCTATATTATATTTTATATTTAAATTATGATTGGGAAGGTCAAATCATTGGATTAGCTATAGGTACTTTGATATTTTCTATATCAAGCATAATATTTTTATTAAAAAGAAAATATATAAATTTTAAATTTGATTTAATGTATATAAAAGATGCTTTAAATTTTGGTGTTCCACTATTGCCCCATGCCTTATCTGGTTGGATTAAAACCGGTTCAGATAGATTAATAATTACAGCTTTATTGGGTGCATCATTAACAGGGATATATACAGTTTCTTATCAAGTAGGTGCTGTAATGCTAGTTTTAGTAACTGGTTTTTCAAAAGCTTGGTCACCTTATATAATGGAGAAATTAAGTAGTAATCCAAGTATTGAAGAAAAAAAAAATATTGTTAGATTAACATATAAATATTTTGTCTTATTATTGCTAATCAGTTTTATATATATTTTTACATCAATAAAACTATTACCTCTCTTTATAGGAAAAGAATTTCATGGATCTATTGAATATCTAGCATATTTTGTTTTTGCATTTGCTTTTCAAGGGATGTATTTTATGGTAGGTAATTATTTATTTTATACAAAATCAACAAAACAACTATCAAAAATAAGTGTTTTAACATCATTAATACACATAATATTAATTTTTACTTTAATAAATTTTATAGGAATAAAAGGTGTTGCTATAACTACTTTAATAGTATCAATAATTAATTTTCTATTAATTTGGTATATGAGTAATAAGTTATATCCAATGCCATGGAATTTATGGAAACAATAGAAGAAATAGAAGAAAGGATTGATGTAGCAAAGTTCATATATAAAGGTGAAAATATTTGGCCTTTGATAAGGAAAAATATAGCGTGGAATTTAACATTAAAATCACTTGGTAAAACTGAAAATGAAACTCCATTTGGAAAGCAAAGTAAAATTAAATTATTATTTAGAACACTTTTAAATATTAAAGATATTTTTAAATTATTTAAAAAATATGATATTATTATTTTTACAGTCGATGATAATTATAAATTAAATAATGGAGAAGAAAGAAATAGATTTACTTTTGAATTACAGAATTACTATAAAAATAAAAAAATATTAGAATTTCAATTTAACAAAAGTAAATCTACTAATTCATTAGATAATACAGAAGTGATAGATTATAATTTAATTATGCTAATAATTTATATATATTCATATTTTGTAAAGGTAGAATTTAATAATATAGAAGAGGAGTTAATAAAAAATAATATTTATTCTAAAAATATAATAATTACTTTAAAAAGATTTATATCTTCAAAATATATCTTAAATTCTATTTTTAAATTTATAAAGCCTAAATTAATGTTTTCTACAAGTTATTCTTTTGGTATTGAAATAAAAGTTGCAAATGATTTAAAAATAGAAACATTCGAGTTTCAACATGGTGTTATTTTTGGTGATACTAATTATAATATCACTCAAAATATAAATGAAAGTTTTTATCCAAAAACGATTTTATGCTTTGGTTCAAATGATAAAAAATATTTAAACCAATACAATTATATTATAAACAAAAATAATATCATTCCAATTGGTAATAGTCAAATAGATTTTTACTTTAAAAAATCACAAAGTCAAATTGAAAATTTGAAAAATAATTTTAAACTTCTTATTTGTGTTTCATTACAATGGACAGTAATTGAATCTACATTAAATTACATTTATAAACAAGCTGATCTATATAAAGATATATGTTTTATTATCATACCTAGAAAAAAGGAAGATCTAGAAAAAACAAGAATTTTAAAAAAAAATTTAAAAATATTTTCGCATTTACATTTCTATGAAATAGCAAGTAATTGTGACTATCATCTTACAGTTTATTCCAGCTGTGCATTAGAAGCACCCTCACTTGGTGTGAAAAATATTTTTTTAAACATTGATAATTTAAGTAATAGAATTTATAAAGATTTTATAAATAATTATAATTTCAATTTAATAATAAATGAAAATATGAATTTAGATTCATTAAATTTACTTTATAAAAAATACGATAAAAATCAAGTAAGAGAACAAAATAATGAAAACATATTATCAGATTATAAAATAAATATAGCTAACGTTTTAAATAACTATAAGATTTAATAATTAATAAATTGAAATAATTTTATGTGCGGAATTAGTGGAATAATATCAAAAAAGCAAATTAAAGCATCAAGCATCAAAAAGATGAATGATGAGATAAGCCATAGAGGTCCCGACGACGAGGGCTTTTTGCTTATTAATTGCGATTTAGATATTGAGCTATCTAAGTATGAAGTAAGAGAAGGGAATACAAAATTAGCTTTTGGGCATAGACGCTTATCAATAATAGATTTGAGCGATGCGGGACATCAGCCGATGAGTTATTTGAATAGGTATTGGATTGTGTTTAATGGTGAGATATTTAATTATTTAGAGTTAAGGGAAGAGTTGTTTGAGGCAGGGTATAAGTTTAACTCTGATAGCGACACCGAAGTGATAATGGCTGCTTATGACTTTTGGGGTAGTACTTGTTTGAATAAATTCAATGGGATGTGGGCTTTTTGTTTGTATGACACTGAAACGAATAAGATTTTAATTGCTCGTGATAGGTTTGGAATTAAGCCATTTTATTATTACAAAGATGAGAATACATTTGTTTTTGCTTCCGAAATAAAAGCGATAATGCAGCACCCCGAAGTTAGTAAAACTCCAAATTTAAAATATTTGCAGAATTATTTAAACTCTGGAGCGAAGGAGTGGTTAGAGGAAACTGCTTATGAGTATATATTTAGGATAAAATCAAATTCGTATATTGAGTGCGATGCTAATGAAATTTTTGGAAATTGGGAAGTAAAGAATTTTTGGTCTGTTAATATTAATGATGAATATGAAGATTTTAATGAAGAAAAAGCAAGGGAATATTCAGAGAAATATTATGAGTTATTGAATGATTCTGTGCGTTTGCGGTTAAGGGCAGATGTAAAAGTTGGGTCGGCACTATCGGGTGGTTTGGATAGTTCTTCGGTTGTATATTTGATAAATCAGCAATTAAAGGCATTAGGTAAATCGGAAATCCAGGAAACTTTTTCAACAGTATATAAAACCCCTGGCACTGAAGATAACGATGAAAGTATTTTTATAAATGAAGTTGCCGAACTGCTTAAAGTTAATTCAAATCAAATCGAACCCAAAGCAGAGGAAGTGGTTGATGAATTTGATAAATTTACATATTTCTTAGATACTCCATCTGGTAGTACATTGATGTCAAGTTGGCATACTTATAAGTTAATTAAGAGATGTGGAGTTACTGTAACTCTCGATGGCCAGGGAGCTGATGAGCAGTTGGCAGGGTATATACCATATTTAGTATTTTATATTAATAATTGCAAATCCAATGATGTATATAAAACATATAAAAGTTTTAAAAATATCCCAGGTGCAAAGAATATTATGATTAAAGGTATGGCAACAAGATATTTAGCAAATTTTATTGGTAAAAATGCAGTAAGTAATATAGTATATAATAGGATAGGAAGAGAATTTAAATTTGAAACTGTAAGCCAAGCTTTATTCAACTCATTAACTGGAAACTTGGAAACCTTGTTTCATTATGCAGATAGGGGTTCGATGGCACATTCGATAGAGTCGCGTATGCCATTTATGGATTATAGGTTAGTTGAGTTTTTATTTAGTGTTCCTGCTACATACAAATTAAATAATGGTTGGACTAAATATATAGCTCGAAAAGCATTTGATAAAAAGTTACCAGATAATATAACTTGGCGGAAAGACAAAATGGGTTGGCCCATACCTGAAAAGTTTTGGTTTGAAGGTATTCATAAAGAATATTTTAAGAATAGTTTAAAGAACTCAAAATTATTAAGTGAAATAAAGAGTCATGGTAGTAATAATTTTGAAAAGGACATGAGAAGACTATCATTAGTAAATTGGGAAAAGGTTTTTAAATTATGAACGAAAAAGAATATTCAGAATTTTTAAAACAATTAAAGAAAAATTATAAATTTGTGTTTTTCGATGAGATTAATTTTAATGAAGAAAATCAAATAATATTAAGACATGATATTGACTTTGATGTTCAATTAGCTAAAGAGATTGCATTAATAGAAAATAGTTTAAAAATAAAATCTACATTTTTTTTCTTAATTACTAGTGAATCTTATAATATAATGAACAAAGATAATTTTAAAGATATTGTTGAAATAAAAAAAATGGGGCATCAGATATCATTACATTTTGATCCTATAAATTATGATGATTATGAAAAAGGATTATTAGATGAGATAAATTATTTTGAAAATCATTTTAATACAAAAGTAAAAATAATTAGCCTTCATAGACCAAATGAGTTTTTTTTAACACAAAATAAATCAATAAAAAATATAGAGCACACATATTTATCAAAATATTTTAATGATATTAAATATTTTGCGGATTCTAGAGGTATTTGGAGATATGGTAATCCAATAGAGTCAGAAGAATTTAAAAATAATAAAAACTTACAAATTCTAGTCCATCCAATTTGGTGGGTGGTTGAAGGTGAAAATTGGAATGAAACTTTAAAAAATTATTTTAAAATTAAAAAAGAAAAACTAAAAAATCACTATTCAAAAAATTGTATTCCATTTATGGAGATTAGAAATGAAATTGAATAAAAAAATAAAAGTCAATAATCTTTTAAATCAATTACCTGTTGAATATACATATGAAATATTAAATTCAAATTTAAATTTAGAAATAACCGGAATAAATAACCTAATTGATGCAACTGAAAGTGAAATAACTTGGATTAGTCCAAAAAAGATAAATAAAAACGAACTACTAAATAATACTAAATCAAAAATAGTTTTAATTAATTTTTTCCCAGAAAAAAATGTAGAAAAACAACTAATTGTTACAGATAATCCTAGAATATTATATATAGAAATATTAAATTTATTATTTGAAAAAAGAAATATTGGTATAATAAGTACATATTCCTTTGTAAATGAAGGTGCTAAAATATCAGAGAACGTTACGATTGGAAATTTTACAACAATTGGAATTTGTGAAATTGGAAAAAATACAATAATAGGCAATAATTGCAACATAGGTGATAATGTTATTATTGGTGATAATGTTGTTATTAAGTCAAACACAAACATCGGATTTGATGGATTTGGATATGAAAGAAAAAAAGATAAAAGCTTTTTAAAATTTCCTCATTTAGGTAAAGTTATAATTGGCAATAATGTTGATATTGGCTCAAATACTTGTATAGATAAAGGTACCTTAAGTAATACAATTATTGGTGATGGTACTAAAATTGATAATTTAGTGCATATTGCTCATAATGTTGAAATAGGTATTAATACCGCAGTTATAGCAAATTCAATGATAGCCGGAGGTGTAAAAATTGGAAATAATACTTGGATTGGACCTTCGTCATCAATTTTAGAAAAAGTAACAATTGGAAATAATTCATTTATCGGAATTGCTAGTTTGATTTTAAAGGATGTGCCTTCAAATGAAGTTTGGGTAGGCTCACCAGGAAGATTCTTAAAAAATAATGAATAAAATAGTATTTTATAATCAATATTATAAACCTTTAAACAATCCCCCAGCTAAAAGGATAAGTGCATTTGCTGAATATTTATCAAAAAATGGCTATGATGTATCTGTTATAACAGGTATGCCAAATTACCCTAATGGGAAGTTATTGAAAGGTTATAAAAAACTATTTAAATACGAATTAATAAATAATGTTAAAGTAAATAGATATTTTGAAATACCTTTAGAAATAAAAGGTGTAGTTAAACCCTTATTAAACTATTTTTCGTTTGCAATATTTTCTTTATTTTCCATTTCAAAAATCAAGCAAAATGATATAATTTATATTTCCAGTCCACCAATATTCTCAATTTACTTAATATTTTTATTTTCAAAAATTTTTAAATTAAAAGTTATTCTTGAGATTAGAGATCCTTGGCCTGACTCATTAGTTGACTTAAAACTTTTAAAAGAACATAGTATTATTTATAAAATATTAAATAATTTTAATACTCTATTATATAAAAATGCAGACAAAAATATAACAATTAGTAAATACTTAAGTAAATATTTTTTTGAAAATACAAAAATTGAATTCTCTCATATTTCTAATTTTAGTAAATTAAACAAAATTATTAATAATTTTAAAGAAATTAGGATTGTTTATTTAGGGCGATTAACCTCAATTTATAATATAATAGATTATTTAAGAGCAATTAATAACTTAGGAAATATAAAATTTGATATAATAGGAGATGGTGAGTTAAAAACTGAAATTAATCAATTTAAAAATATTAATATTAAATATCACGGTTATTTAAATGAAAATGAGTATAGAAACATATTATTAAATTCAAACCTTGCTATAATTCCTCCACAAGATTCTGATTTAAATAAAAAAGCATTTCCTTCTAAATCTTATGAATACTTTAGTTATGGTTTACCAGTTATATTTAATACATTTATAGAACTAAAAGAACTAAACGAGGAATATAATTTTGGTTGGTATGTAGATAATCCTACTCAAGAAAATATTGAAAATGTAATAAAGTCTATTACTTTAGAAGAAATTCAAAAGAAATCCAAAAACGCATACAAACTTTTCCAAGAAAAATTCGAAGAATCCATCGTCTGCGAAAAACTATACCAACTAATCAAAAGTCTTGAATAAAATATTAATCACTGGTGCCGCTGGCTTTATTGGCTTTCATTTAACTAAAAAGTTAATGAAAGATAATGTTATTGTTGCAATCGATAATATAAATAATTATTACTCGAAATCTTTAAAATATGCTAGATTAAATTTATTAGGTGTTGATAGTAACTATAATAGTATAAGTGAAAATCTAAAGTTTATAAATTTAGATATATCTAAAAGTAAATTAATTGATAAATTATTTGATGAATACAAGTTTGATTATGTAATAAATCTTGCTGCTCAAGCTGGTGTAAGACATTCTATTAACAAGCCGTTAGATTATATTGACTCAAATATAAAAGGATTTTTGAATATACTTGAAGCAAGTAAAAAATATAAAATAAAACATTTAATTTATGCGTCTTCAAGTTCGGTTTATGGTGGTTTAAATACCGATTTATTTAGTGAAAACTTAAATGTTGATAAGCCGATATCAATCTATGCTGCTAGCAAAAAAGCAAATGAATTGATGGCTCATACATATTCTTCGTTGTTCAAACTTCCTACAACTGGTTTACGTTTTTTTACTGTTTACGGTCCTTGGGGTAGACCTGATATGGCTTACTATAAATTTACCGAAAATATTATTAATGGTAAAACTATTGAAGTTTATAACCAAGGAAATATGTACCGCGATTTTACATATATAGATGATATAGTTGATGGGATTGTAAAAAGTTTAGATTTTATTCCAAAAAAAGAAGTTCCATATTCAATTTATAATATTGGAAATAATAAACCAATTAAATTAAATTATTTTATTGAATTATTAGAAAAATATACTAATAAAAAAGCAAAGATAAATTATAAAGAAATACAAAAAGGGGATTTAATTAAAACTAATGCAGATATAAATTTAATAACAAATGAAATAGGATATAATCCAAAAGTAACAATAGAAGATGGCTTAAAGTATTTTGTTGAATGGTATAAATCTTATTATAATATTATATGAGAATAATATTTTTTGCACCATATAATATTAGTGAAATTAATGAGGTTCCCTTAGATAGGGCACCATCTATTAGATGCGCTATGATTTATAAATATTTGAAATTAAATAATGAAGTTGTTTTAATTGGAGGAAATTCGGAAGAAAGAAATAAAAAGTATAAATATATTTATAAAAATAATATAATTAAAGATGTTGATGCGCTTTATATGGAAAGTATTAATGCTAATTTGAAGAATAAAGATTTAAAATTTATTGAGTTTGTGTCAAACAATAATGTTCCAATGTCAATGTTTTATCGCGATATCTATTGGAAATTTCCAGTTTATTTTAATTCATTTTTCCAAAAATTAAAATATAAGAGAAAATATAATAAATATCAAAAACAATTAAATTTATTTAAAACATATTTTAATATTATTTATTCCCCTACAGAAGAATTTGCTAAGTATGCTACTCTTGATGAAACTAAATTTTTACCACCCGCAGGTGAAATAATTAAATTAAATAAAACAGATGATGTAAATATACTATTTTCAGGTGCAAAAAAAGATGGTTTTAATGATTTAATTTTGGCTAATAATATTTTAGTAAATAAAGGATATAAATATAAATTATATTTAATTAGTAAAAATATAGAAAATAAAATAGCAGATAATATTATTATAAATAATGAGATAACCGAAGAAATAATTAATGACGTTCACATAGGTATAATTCCTATGGCTAAAACAGAATATCATTTATTATCTTTCCCTTTTAAATATATGCAATATTTAAGTTATGGATTACCTGTGATTAGTACAGATATTCCAAGTTTTATTAAATATAATAATATATATAATAATACGTTATTTTACAATGGTAATGCGGTTGATTTAGCCGACAAAATTGAGGTATTATTAAATAATAATGTATTAAGAAATGATATGTCTTTTAATTCATTAAATGCAGTTAAAAATAATGAAAATTGGTCGAATAGAGTAAATATGATTTTAGAAGATTTAAAAAATATAAAAAATAATGTTTTTATTTAATAAAAAAAGATATGATATTACTTTTGTGTGCCAAAAGGGTCATAATCACTTTGCTGAACCTATCTTAGCGGAGTTAGAAAAAAAATATACAATTCAATATATTTCACCTAAACATAAAAGAGATTATTGGCATTTTATGGTAAAAGGTGATGTTATTTGGGTAGAATGGGCTAATAAATTTGCTCATCAAGTGTCTAAGAAACATTGGAAAAATAAAAAAGTAATTGTCAGATTACATAGAAATGAAATAATTTCTAAATATATGGATAAAATAAATTGGAATAATATTGATAATTTAATATTTGTAAATAGTTTTTTCGAAAACGAATTTAAAGAAAAAATAAATAGTAAAGTAAAAACTATTACTATTTCCAATGCAATTGATGTAGAGTCATTCCCTTTTTATAAAAAAAATTATGGAAAATCTATTGCTATTTATGGTTTTACTTTTAATCCAATAAAAGGTTATGATTTATTAATTAAAATGTTTAAAAAATTAATTGATATTGATTCTGAATTTAATTTAACTATTATGGGAATGAATACTTCCCAACCTTCTTCAATTAGACATTTAGAAGAAATTAAAAATTTAATAAAAGAATTAAAATTAGAAACAAAAATTAAAATTATTGAAAAAGAAAGAGTAAGTTCTTTAATAGATGATAGAATAAATGTATCAGAATTTTTAAAAAAACATGATATTATTTTAAGTTATAGCAATACTGAATCTTTTCATTACTCTTTTGCAGAAGGTATGTTATCTGGCTTGCAAGGGTTTTATAATATGTGGCATAATCCATTAATTAAAGAATTTTGGGAAGATTATGGTTGTAATTCTGAAGATGAATTTATAAATGGAATAATTAATTGGTCAAAATTAAATAATGAAGAAAAAATTAGGAAAGCAAAATTAAATAGAGAATATATAATTAATAATTTTAGTAGCCAAGCAATAGCTGAGAAATATGAAGAATTATTTTTTGGAAAAATTAAATGAGACTACACAAACTATCAGCATTTATTCCAGTCCAAAATAATGAAGATATTATAAGGGATACACTTGATTCAATCACTTGGGTTGATGAAGTTTTTATAGTAGATGCGTTTAGCACTGATAATACTGTTGAAATTTGCAAATCATATCCAAATGTTAAATTAGTGCAACACGAATATATAAATTCGGGTGAACAAAGAAGTTGGGGTATGCCTCAAGTAGCTCACGATTGGGTTTTTGTGATTGACTCAGATGAAATATGTACTCCTGAATTACGTGATGCTATTGAAGAGATACTTTCACAAGATAAAATTATCTATGATGGTTTTTTGGTAAAAATAAAAACTAAATTCATGGGTAAAGTATTAAAACATTCAACATATTTAGGTGGAGGAGGTAAACGTCTTGTCAAGAAAGAATTATATAAGAATTTTATAATTAAAAAAGTTCATTCAAAGATTAAAATAGATAATAAAACGTGGATAAAAAAGAAAGGGGCTTTCTTAATTCATGAACCAATAAGAGATTTTACCTACCAATGGACAAAACTTATTAGATATTCTGAGTGGTATGCAGAAGATATGTACGATAATAAAAAAGAAGTTGGTATAGTTCATTTTACACTAAGACCATTTTTTAAATTCTTCCAATATTATATAATAAGAGGAGGATTCAGAGATGGGATACGTGGATTTTTACTATGCTCAATAGCAGGAATTTCAATATTTATGAAATTTTATAAACTTTGGATGATGAATAAAAAATCGGAATTAAAATAATATGAAAAAATTTGCATTAATAGGAGTTGCAGGATATATTGCACCGAGACACTTACAAGCAATTAAAGATACTGATAGCGAATTAATAGCCGCAATGGACACTCACGATTCAGTAGGAATATTAGATAGATATTTTCCACATGCTAGTTTCTTTACAGAGTTTGAAAGATTTGATAGACATTTATCAAAATTAATTGGTCGTGATGGGAATTGTGATTATGTATCTATATGTTCTCCAAATTACTTACACGATTCGCACATAAGATTTGCCCTAAGAATTGGAGCAAACGCTATTTGTGAAAAACCTTTAGTTACAAAGCCACATAATCTTGATTATCTTGAAGAAATTGAAAATCAAACTGGCTCAAAAGTATATAATATACTTCAATTAAGAGTTCACGATAAAATAAAAACTTTAAGAGATAAAATTAAAGCTGAAAAATCAAACACAAAAAAAGATGTAGTGCTAACCTATATAACCTCTAGAGGTCCTTGGTATAAATATTCATGGAAAGGTGATTTAGAGAAATCTGGAGGTGTTGCTACAAACATTGGAATACATTTCTTTGATATGCTAATATGGCTTTTTGGAAATGTAAAGGAAACGGAATTACACTTACTTGATGATACTAAAGCAGCTGGATTTATTGAACTTGAAAACGCAAACGTTAGATGGTTTTTATCAACTGATAAAACAGATTTACCTGAGGAAGCTGTTAAAAATAATCAACCAACCTATCGATCTATAACTATCGATGGTGATGAAATTGAATTCTCAGGTGGATTTACCGACCTTCACACATTAGTTTATAAGGATATTATAGAAGGTGGTGGCTATGGTATCAAAGATGCCAGACCATCTGTGCAACTTGCTTGGGACATTCGACATTCTTTAATTAAAGAGAAGAGCGATAAAAAACATAGAATGTGTGATTAGTATTATAAATATTGTTGATTCAGAATCTCCTTTTAAATCAAATATAATTTCTAAGCTATCAATTCTCTTTACCCCACTTTATTTCAGTATTTAAATGTAGTATCTATATATCATTGTAAACAAATTTTATGATACAAAAAAAGGGAGCTAATGGCTCCCTTTATTTTATTAGTTATTTTAATGTTACCCTATAGGTTCTTCATCATCATCCCATTTCCAATTATAACATTCTTCAGCTAATTGGTCTAATTCTTTTTGAGAATTTCGTTACAAATAAATTTAATAATATAATTAAAAAAGGTAGCATACAGTTTTCATCCTATTGTTTTATTTAGATATATAGATTATTAAAATTTATTAAATCAGAGTTATTTTTAGTATTATACCATTTTATGGAATATTAAAAGTATTATAACAAAAAAATTATGATTAAAGAAAAGAGCGATAAAAAAATGAAATACAAAAAAAAAGGGGCGATAGCCCCTTAAATATTACAAATTCTCAAGATTTTCTTTAATTTTAGTGATCAAAGTATGCTCAAACCAACCGCTTGATTTCCACCAATGAACCTCATTGGTAACATAACCCTCTCGACCACTTATCTCAGCTTTCAAAATCATTTCTACAGACTCTTCTTTTTCTTTTAATATAATTTTATATTGAACTCTTCCATTTTCCCAAACACCAGCTCTAATTAATGGAACTTCATAACTATATTTTATCAGACTATCTATAACTTTATCTTTGTTTTCTTTCATAGCAAAAATACAAAAATCTGATACGATTTTTCCTTTGTAAAAACCCTCATCATCCTGACTGTTTGTTTTTTGTGCTAATTGACAATTAGTAGATTCTATAGCTTTTATAGTTGCATTCCAAACTTCATCAAAATAAAAGTCAGTAAATACTTCTTCATATTTATCTTTAAAATACATTAATTTAGGGTCAACCTGTTTTCCATCTTCTGTTTCTACAGTTTCTTCAAAATTTTGCATTTGAGAAAAAGAGTCTATTGCAAAAAACATATTGATTATTGCAATTAGTAAAAAAATTCTTTTCATAATATTACCTTTTAAATATTAAACTTCTATATCTTGTTTATCTAATTTTACAGAAACTACTTTTGAAATTCCTTCTTCTTGTTGAGTAATTCCATAAAGATAATCTGCAGCTTCCATAGTTTTCTTATTATGTGTAACGATTAAAAACTGTGTATTGTTACTAAATCTTTTAATTAAATTTACAAATCTATCTACATTGCTATCATCCAAAGGCGCATCAACCTCATCTAATATACAAAAAGGACTTGGCTTAACTAAATATATAGCAAAGAGTAAAGCGATTGCTGTTAAAGTTTTCTCACCCCCTGAAAGCATATCTATACTGTGTGGTTTTTTTCCAGGTGGTTTTGCCCAGATTTTTAAATCAGCTTCCAAAATGCTCTCACCCTCTAGCGATATATCACATTCTGCTTCCTCATTAAATAATGTTTTGAATAAATCGATAAAATTGACCCTTACTTGATTAAAAGTATTTTCTAGAAGTTCTGTAGCTTTTACATTTATTTCTTTTATAGTTTGAATCAAAGTTGCTTTTGCTTTATTTAAATCATCTATTTGTTCTTTATAAAAATTAAATCTTTCATTCTCTTTTTCATATTCTTCAAGTGCCATAAAGTTTATACTACCTATGGCTTGTAATTTAGATTTAATTTCTTTTATATATGCATTTAATTCTTGCTGATTAAAATCATCAAAAGGTTTTTCTAAAGACTCTATAGTTTTTTCATATTTTTCATAAAGCTGTTCTGATATACTTTTTTTCTGAGTATTAATTTCAGTATAATTTATTTCAATTTTATGTAATTCAATATTTAAAGAATTAAATTTAGAATTTAGAATATTTTTTTCTTTAATAATAGAATCTATTGATAGATTAATATCTTTTAATTTAGAGTTAATTATTTCAATTTTGTTTGATAATTCTTCTTGAAGATTAATAAATAATTTTATCTCATTGTGTGAAATATCTAATTTATTTTTTAATGATATTTTATTTTTTTCATTATCATTTATTTCGGTATTTAATCTTGTAATTCTTTTTTCTATACTTTGGATATTATAATTTGTATCGTCAAGTTCGTCATTAGTTCTTTTTAAATCATTTTCAGCTCTTACTTTATCAATTTCTAATCGCTGAGTTGTTTCTTTGAATTGATTAAATATACTTCTTTTTTCTTTTTCTTCTTTTTCTAAATCGAATAATTGTGAATTAATAACATTTAATTCATTATTTAATGTATCTATTTCCTCAAAATCAATTTTATCTTTTTCTAAATTAATCAATTCTAATTTATTTTTGGCAATATTATCCTCTAAAAACTTGGAATTATTAATTAAAGAATTATTTTTTACTTCAAGTGTATTCTTTTCTTTTTGTAATTCATTTAAAGTATATTCATATTTTTTAATATCTTGTTTTATATTATCATCATTTAATTCTCTAAATAGTGAATTATTAATTTCTAACTCATTATTTAATTTTAAGATTAAATCATTTAATTCATTTATATCTAAATTTAGTAATTCAATTTTTTCGAGTTTTCCAAAATTAGATTTTAATTTTTCTTCTCCTCCAATTATAAAATCACCATTCACAGAGAATAAGGAGCCATCGACAGTTAATGCATAATCAACTTTATTATCATTTAATGCTGTTATTGCATTTTCCATAGTATTAAAAATACCACAGTTTGAATATTTATTCAACAAATAACTTTTAATACTATTGTTTGTTCGTATTGCATCTTCTAAAAATACTATTAATCCTGCAATATCTTCTTTTTTAGTTATTTTTAAATTACTATTATTTAGAATAATTAAAGACTGCTTACCTTTTTTTAAAGTTTTTAAAATATTGTCAGCCGATTTCACTTCTTCAATATGCTCAACAATAATTGATCCAGCTGCTTCACCCAGTAGAGTTTGTATGGCTCTTTGATATTCCTTATCAACAGCTATATTATCAGCAAGTGTATTATAATTATTTTTATTCCATTCTTTATTTTTCAATAGATGAATTGAGTTTGATTCTGAATCAATTAATGAATTATAAAAATTCAATTGTCTATTTTTATCATCAATAATTGATTTATTTTCCTTTATTTTATAATTAGTATCATCAATTATTATTTTTAATTCATCTTTTTTATATATCACATTATTTAGTTCATCTTTTTTTAAATTTAACTCATTTTTTAATTTGTCTATAGAATTATTATTTTCTATTAATTTATTTTTAATTATTTCAATTTCTGGTAATAACTCATCTTTTTTTAAATCTAATTCTTCTTTTATTCTATTTAGTTTATTTAATTCATCTTGATGTTTTTTAATTTTAAATTCAAATTCTCTAATTTTAGAGCTAAGAATAGAACGTTCTTTACTTTTTTCATTAATAGAATTTATAAAATCACTTAAATTCTTTTCTGATCCATTTAATTTATCTTTAATTTCTAAAATATCATTATTTATTTTAATTAAACTATTGCTTTTTTCTTCTTTTAAAATTGCTATGTTCTCAATATTTTCTTTATTTTTTTGAAGAGCATTTTCAGCCCTTTTAATCTCATCATTTAATCTGTCAAAATCTTTAAATATATTTTTAAGATTAACCTCAGCAACAGCAATTTCTTGTTTTTTATCAGACAATCTTGCATTATTTGCATTTTGTTCAACTCTTAATGAATTATATTCACTTTCTACTTGTTCTTTATTAACTTTGTAATCATCAATTTTTAATTGATAATCACTCAAATTTTTAGAAATATTTTCAATTTCTAATTTTAAATTATTAATATTATCTTCAAATCCTACTGAGTTTTCTTTCAAAGAATGGTATTTTAAATAATAATAAATTAGTTCTTTTTCTTTTAGCTCTTCAGTTAATTTATTATATTTTCTTGTTTTTGCAGCTTGTCGTGATAATGAATTAACATTCTTCTCAACTTCGGAAACAATATCAAGAACTCTATCTAAATCTTGTTCCACACTATTTAATTTTCTTTCAGTTTCTTTTCTTTTAATTTTATATTTAGTTATACCAGCGGCTTCTTCTAAAAGACCTTTTCGGTCTTCATTTTTACCAGAAAGTAAATTTTCAACCATTTTTAATTCGATAACCGAGTAAGAATCAGGTCCCATTCCCGTATCCATAAAAAGATTATTTATATCTTTCAATCTACAGTTAGCTTTATTTAAAAGATATTTGGAATCTCCACTTCTGAATAGTCTTCTAGCTACAGAAACCATAGAGAAATCACTTGAAAGCACACCTCTATTATTTTCTAAGGTCAAAGTAACCTCAGCCATTCCTAATGGCTTGTAATTTTTTGCTCCGTTAAAAATAACATTTTCCATAGAATCAGATCTAAGTACAGTAGTTTTTTGTTCACCCAAAACCCATCTAATTGCGTCAACTACATTTGATTTCCCACAACCATTTGGTCCTACAACTGCTGTAACACCCTCTGCAAATTTGAATTTTGTCTTCTGAGCAAATGACTTAAAACCGTGAATCTCTAACTCTGATAGAAACATTAACTAAGCGCCTTTTTATAAATATTACTTTAAATAAAATTTAAACCAAATTCAAAAATAGAAAAAATATTACCATTTATCAAATAAAAAATCATTAATTTTAAATTATTTTAAACTCAAAATAACTAAAAATATGAAATATATAATCTTAATTATAATATTCAATCTCAATATTTATTCACAGATACTGGTAACAAGAAATGTTTTACCAGTTTCTATTCAAGATAGTTCCAAAAGGGGAGTATTATTTGATAGTTTTGACTTCTCTCCCGAACTAGCTCGTGGTTCTGGGTCATATTTAGGAGATATGGATTGGTCGTTTAAATTAATAGGATTTGCCGAATTATATAGATTTCAAAATGATATGTCTATTGCTTTTTTGCTTGGTCACGAACTTAACTCTAATCCATATAATGATATTGCCTTCAATCCTAGAAAAGCAACTTGGGAAGAAAATCTATCACTTTATCAATCTAAAGGTAACTATTCATATTCAGTAGGTATTTTTCATAGGTGCAAGCATGACATAGATAATTCAGACCCTCCCATTGAAAACCAACCCAATATTGAATATCAAATATTAAGAAGAAATGTGATACTAACTGGATTTAACTTAAGATATAGTTACATCAGAAATCTTGGAAAAGTAATTTTAACTACTCAGATAAATAGTGAGTACTACTTGTTTTCAGAAGATTATAAAAGCCCAAAAAATGATTTAATAAATTCAATATCTTCATTTCAAGATTTAAGAGGTTCAGTTAGATTAAGTAGTCTTGCAGAATATCAAATAAATAATATATTCTCAATTCGTCTTTTTTCGTCAATTGCTACAATATTCTCAGATAAAGAAAGTTATCTAACTAATTCAAAAGTAAATATTGATGGAAGGATTGAACTCGCCTTAGGAATAAATGGAAAACAAAACTCTTCTGACATTTTTATTAGTTATGAGACTATGTTTGAAGAAACTACACAAATAATGCCATTTAGAACTAATTTTTGGCACCTTGGAATACGTTTAAGACCTAGTATATTTCACTAACAATAAGTTAAATAAATCTAATGACTGATTTACATATAAGTAATAATTCATAAGAAAATAAAACAGAGTTCCTTAAATTAAAATAAAATATCTTAATTTTGTGGTTTATAAATGAATCAAACTTTATTTTTAACTTATTTTAGATTATAATTTGAATAAGTATTTTCAAAAAATGTAAATTCAAAAAGGTATAAAAATGGAAAAAACAATTTTAATTACAGGTGCAAGTGCTGGAATTGGTGAAGCAGTTGCTTATAAATTTGCCGAAAATGGCTGGAATATCATCGCAACTGCTCGTAGAAACGATAGGTTAGAATTGCTTAAAGATAGTATATTCAAAAAATATAATAATGAAATTACAACTTTATGCTTCGATGTAAGAAATAGAAAAGACGTTGAAGAGCAACTAAATTCATTAAACATAAATGATAACCCTATTGATTTGTTAGTAAACAATGCTGGCTTATCACTCGGTTTAGATGATTTTAATGAAGCATCAGTAGAAGAGTGGGATACGATGATTGATACCAATGTAAAAGGTTTGCTCTATGTATCAAAATTTATAAGTAAATATATGGTTAAGCTACAAAAAGGTCATATAATCAATATTGGCTCTATTTCTGGCTACAACGTTTACCCAAAAGGACATGTATATTGTGCTTCTAAATTTGCGGTTAGAGCTATCAGCGAGGGAATGAGAGAAGATTTAGCTCAACATAAAATTAAAGTTAGTTCGCTTAATCCAGGAATGATTGACACAGAATTCTCTATTGTTAGATTTAGAGGAGACACAAAAAAAGCATCACAAGTATATAACGGATTTGAGCCACTTCATTCTGAGGACATTGCAGATACTATTTTTTATATGGCAAACACTCCCGAACATGTAAATTTATCTGAAGTAATTATTTTACCTAAAGCACAATCAAACGCTTATTTTACTCATAAAGAATTATAAAAGGAAAAAATGTTAAACTTATTTGATTTGAATTTTAAACGAGGCATTGTTCATACAATTTTTGAAAAAGAAGCAGGTCAGGAACATGCGCTTCTTGTTGATTCAGAATCTCTAATCTCAATTGATGAAAATGTATCTTATACTATTAGTGAAAGATTATCAAAAGCAACAGAAAAGCAAACCAAAACATTCAAATTAACCATAGATGAAACAAGTTCTACTTCATTTTTTGGAATTGCTAGTGAAATTGGGCTACAATCCGAAGATGAGTTTATAGATTCTTCAAAAAGAATTGCCTTACTTTTAGCTCAAGCTCAAACTTCCTCAAGGCATTCCGGCGCATATTTAATAGTGCTTGATGCAGAAAGTAACAACACCGGAAAAAGAGTTTTAATAGTTATAAAAGCAGAAATGCAAGATGCATTAGTGTATTACGAAAATGATTTAAAGCTTATCCAAAATTTATTCCTTTCTCCCGCTCAAAAAATGTTTAAATTTTGCGTTTTGTATCAAAGAGAACCAAGTGAAATAGGAGACTTACCAGAGAGTTATAGAGAGCCAGACATAGAATGGGGTACGATTTTATTTGATGAACAATTTAGAATTGATTCAAAACCAGCCGAATACTTTTATAAAGATTTCCTTGGTTTAACAACAATTAATAATGCTCCAATTCAAACAAAAAGATTTTTTGATAAAACAGAGCAATTTGTTAAAAATTACTATGAAGATTATTCCAAAAAAGATGAAATCTTAGGGAAATTAAATGATACTTTGATGAATGAAGCTAACATTGATATTCAGCTTGATGACTTTATCAATGAATCAATTGAAAAAGAGGAACTAAAGCAACAATATAAGAACGAAGTAGCAAGCGGTATGCCTCGTAAATTTCAAAAAGATAATGCGCTTATAAGGTCTAATTTAAACAACAAGAAAATTAGCTTTCCGAATAATATTAAAGTGTCAGGACCTATCGATTTTATGGAATTTAATGTTGAGATTATAGATTCTGAGGAAGAATTAAGAAACATAAGTACAAATCAATCCAGTTATACAATTTTAAAAATAACAGGAAAACCTTATTCCAACGAATAAATTTAACTAATAAATTAAAAAAATAGGGTTTTGTTTTAACAAAACCCTATTTTATAAATAGTACTAATTATTTAATTAACAATTAGAATTTATTACCGCTACCATTTGTTGGATAACAACCCATATCAGCACTTGGTGCAGGTGAAGTTGTTCCGTTTGGTGCTTGAACTGGAGTAAATCCTGTATAACCAACACCAATCGCTGGAGAACCTGCTTTTAATCTAAAGTCTTGGTCACCTTTGATATTCAATTTAGGTAATAAACCTGCTCTTAATACCTCTTCTGTATAATCAACTGAATAATTAACAAACATAGGGTCTTTATCGCCAGGAGTTGCACTATTTACATCATTAGCGCCTAATTCTTGAACACCTTCAGTTGGAGAAAACTCATCAATTAAAGATTGGAAAGTTGCATAATTATAATTATAATCAAAAACAGTATTTTCTAAGTCTAAACCTTGAACCATTCTTGGACCAAATCTACAGTTAACTTGAAGGTTATTATAAACTCTCCCTCTTGCAGCATCTTCAACATTTATAGAGCCACCTCTACCTGCTTCTTGTCTTCTATAGCCAGAAGTAACAGTAGTGTTGTTGTAAATATCGATATTAGTTAATGCACCACCAGTTTTTAATGAGTTAGTTGCAGAACCAATTATTAAGTTGTAAGCAAGAACACCAACTGTACCAGCTTTAGCATTAATACAATCTCCACCAGTACCACCTTGAAACTCTACCAAGTTATAGCAGAAAGAAATTTTTCCACCTTGTGGTCTCCAAAGATCATCATTTATACCAAAGAAATGGCAATGCTCAACAATAAAATCACCATCTACATTTCTACATTGTATTGTATAACGAGTACTACCTGGATTTCTTAATACTTGGTCAGGATTGATTGGCTCACCAGCTGGAGCTCCAGTATATTCGATATCGCAATATCTAAGAACCATTTTAGTTGCCGAAGGATAACATTGAACGCCACCCCACCAACCTCTGTCGAAGTTTTCAACTCCTTTACGGCTATCATCTACTGTCATAACTATTCTGTTAGTCTCAGTTCCTTCAGCAATTAATTGCCCAAAAACTGCGATTTCAGGTGCGCCTTGCTGTCCTATAAGATCACCGTCAAAAATAAGAACCGTTCCTGGCTCTATCGTTAGAGTTTGACCTTCTGGAACTATAATATGGTCAGTTACTCTGTAATTGCCTTTTGCAAGAGTACCAGTTAATTCACCAGAAATAGAACCTTTGTCCTCATTTACTGGGTCTTTATCATCATCATCGTCATTATTACAAGCAGTTAATGAGATGATTAAAAATGATGCAAGTAGCATCCACAATTTTGATAACTTCATAGCTATCTCCTTTAATATTAATTAAACAAATACTTAATTCCAATTTGATAATTTCTTCCAAATAAATTTCTTCTTACAAAAGTGAAATTTTCGGGATCTTCTTGTTCTGGCAAACTATATTGCTCAGTTCTTAATGGTCTTTTTAAATAAAACTCTCTTGGAGTATTCAATAAATTTCTTGATTTAAAGTAAATTGTTAAACCATTAATTTTCTTTTCAGCCGAAAAATCTAAGTTGATTTGAGGTCTTTGCCACCAATCAAATTGATACTCACGTGCAACAAAAACAACTCTCTCTCCAGTATAATTAAAATCAATTTGAGCATCAATTCCATTATTTACATCTTTATATAATAGAGATAAATTTAAAATATGGTCAGTCTGTCCTTGTAAAGGTCTTTCCTCTAATCGAACTAATTCAGCAATATCACCAAATCCAATAGCACCCTCATCAAATCTTTTTCTAAGATTACCTGATAAATCTTGGTCTATTAAATTTTGATTTTCCTCAGTTAATCTAAATCTATATATCTTTTCAGATTCTATACTTGATTTTGTATATGAATAGTTAAACCTTACTCCAAGTTTTCTAAAGTACTTAGTATATTCAGCTTCCACACCAAAATTAGTTGCCTCTTCAAAGTTAGCAAAAGTAAAACTTTGGTAACCGTCATAAGTTCTTTCTATTGGATTAGTGATGTGCTTGTAAAATAAACCAGCAAATATCTTATCTACTCCAGAAGGGAAAAATTCATATCTTAAATCAAAGTTATTTCCTACAGAATTTACAAGTCCAGGGTTACCTTTAAATTGCTCTCCATCCGAATTTATTTCAATTGCAGGAACAAACTCATAAAAACTCGGTCTTGCAATAGCTTGATTATAACTCGTTCTAATATTAGTTTTTTTATTTAATTTATATTTAAAAAATATACCAGGTAAAATGTTGAGATATTGTCTATCACCTTTGGTAACAGTTGATGATGTAGAACCCCTGTATGCATCTGTTTCAAAAGCTAAATCTGTATATTCTGCTCTTAAACCCGCTGTTAATTCAAATTTTTTATTTGAAAGTGTTCCTTGATAGTAACCAGCAGTTACAATTTCTGTAATCATATAATTATTAGGGTCACCAATACTACCTGCATTATTCATTAATCGAAAATAGCTTCCGCTTAAATCACCATCTCTAATATCACCAACGTATGGGTAATCTGTATTATTTGGATAATCATTATTAGCATTATTCAAATATGGTCTAAATTCATATTTATCAAAAACCGTTTCTCTATCTTTATACCTAACTAAATTTCCAATTTTATTTTCAAACTTTAAATCACCGATATGTGAGATATGTTTCAAATTTGAGTATAAAGCAAAATCCCTATCGTAATTATAATAAAACTCTCTAAACATAGGTCTATCCATATATGCAACCCTAATTTCTCCATTTTCATTTACATCAGACATATCTGGTGTAGTAAGGTTTAAAGTTGCTCTATCTGGTTGATTTCTGTTTGCAAAAGAAAAAGCTCCAGACCAATCTAAAAAGAAATTCCTTCCTAAATCGTGGTCTCCCTTTAAAGTTGAGTTATAAACATTTTGGTTAATTTGCTGAGAAAATAACTCATAGTAAACAGCCCTAACAAAATCTCTATGCCAATAATTAGAATCTTCAAGATACCAAGATTCATCCTGTGCTAATCTCATATAAGCATTGTACATACTTATTCTATGCTTTGGATTAAAATAGTAATCTAACTTTGTATGAACAGCAGTTCTTTGTTCAAACATTGAATTTTCACGATTTAAAACATTATCAATAGAAGCTAAGCCCGTTTCTTGTCTTTGGTCGATAATTGTTGAAAACTGATTTTGACCCCTTGAAATTCCTTGATAACTCAAAGCCAAAACTGCCCCAAATTGTTTTTGTTTTCCAAATCTATCGCCTATTGTTAGACCTAGTATAGCATTTGGTAATGCGGTTCTTTGTTGAAATGTTAATGCTTCTGTGGGGAAATATTTTTGGATTACACCTTGTTTTTCTTCTTTGCTTAGATTATCTCTCCACTCATCAATTCTACCTGGAGAATTTTGTTGTTGTACATCTGTATTAAATGATAAAAAACTTCTATCATTTTGAAGAAACATATCATTATAACCAATAGCAGCATTAGTTTTTAATAAAAAATTATCAGGAGCATTTTTCATTATTAAATTAACTGTTCCACCGATTGCATCTGCCTCCATATCTGGAGTAACAGACTTGTGGACTTCTAATCTATCAATAATATCAGCAGGGAAAATATCCAAAGGAACAAACCTGTTTCTGGCATCTGGGGAAGGAACTTTAACACCATTTATTAAAGTATTATTGTATCTTTTATCCATACCTCTGATTATTGCGTAAGAGCCATCATTCGAACCCTCTTCCTCAATAGAAATACCTGACATCTTCTGTATCAAAGTTGAAACAGTAATATCTGGAGATACTTCTATAACCTTAGATGAAACTATATTAGAGGTTGTTAGATTATTTTTCTCGGACATCCTAGCACTTTCTTCTGTTTGCAACTCTTTAGAAGCAAACACCATTACATTATCAGTCGAGGTTGCATCTTCTTCTAGTAAAATGTTAAATCGTGTTTCTCCACCATCACTAACTTTAATCTTTTGTCTATATTCCTTATATCCAATATAAGTAACAACTAAGTCATATTCACCTGCTTTAATATTTTTTAACCTAAAAGAGCCATCTAAACCTGAGTATGTACCAATTTTTGTACCGTCAACCCTGACAACTGCTTGAATCATTGGATCTTTTGACTGACTATCTTTTATATTTCCGAATATTTCTGCTGATTTCAATGAACTTATTGATATAATTAAAAATAAATAAATAACAAAAAATCTCATAAATAATTTAGTTTGTTAATAATAATTTACAAAATTAACCTTGTATAATTAAGTGAATATTAATATTATGTTAATATTGTGTTAATCTTTCCAAAAACAGTTATAAATCATAATGGTTGTTTATCATAATTTAATAATTAAAAAAAATACAATATGTTAACTAAGGTAAAATAAACAAAATAGATTATTTTGATTGGGATATTTTAATATTAAAAAGATAAGTAATTATAAAATATACAGATAAATTGTTAAGAAAGTGTTAAGATAAGGATTGATAAATAAAAACACGCCATTTATCACAATCTACCTTTATAATAAGCTGAAATAATAATATATATAAACGCTACGATAGCAAATATAATTGTTCCAATTAACAACATCAAGCTTCTTTTTGGAGATGAACGGATTTCTGGCTCATAAGCGTAATCAAGTATTTCAATAACTGGAACATCTTTTTCTTCTTGAATCATTTCTTGGTGTTTTTGTGTTTCCAAGTAAAGTAACACTTTTTCAATAATTTCCCTGTCCCTATATATTTCAGTAAATCTTCTTGCCAATTCAGGTACTTTAGATAAAGGCAAAGAAAAACCATCATCATTCAATCCACCCTCTTGAATTCTTTTGGCTTGTTTTTTAATCATCTCAACTTGATTTCTTAAAACTTGTACTTGGTTAGAATTAGGATTCATCTGAATCATTGCCAAGTTTAACTCATTTTCATACTCAATTAACTGAGTTCCTATTTCAATAGCTTGAGTTACAACAGCTTTAGTTTGCTCCTCAATTTCTAATATTTTATGCTCTTCTTGGAAATTTTGTAACTCTGCAGAAATCGAATCAAGTTTTATTCTGTATTTATTAATCTCACCATCAATATAAAGTCTTGATTGTTTTGCACTTGAATTATTTTTTTCTTTTAAAATTTCGTCCAGTGATTTTGCAAAAGAATTTGTTATTTCTTTAACTAATTTTTTAACAAATTCAATTTCTTCTTGGTTTGCAAAATAAGTTGTTGAAAAATTACAATTTAATTTTATTATCCCACTTTTTTCAACTTTTGTTTCTAAAATTCTACTCACCTCTGCGTTTAAAGCCAAATCAGACAATTCTTTAAAAGAATCAAGAGTATCTAATTGTAGTTCTGAAATTATTTTTTGAGAAACATTTCTACTTTTTAAAACATCAGCAAAAAGTTTTGATTGGTCATCTTCGCCTATTCCACCAAGACTTAATGCTCCACCTCCAAGATTTTGCAAAAATGAAGAAAGCCCACCTCCACCGGAAGAACTCTTAGGAGGCATAATTGTTAATTCCGAGGAATAAGTTTGCGGCATTATAAAAGAATAACCAATTAAAATAATATTTAATCCAATAACAATTGAAATAAATTTTTTAAAATCAACTTTTAATATTTTTAAAATAGTATTTAAATGAATTTCTTTCATATATTATTTGATTATCAATTACGTGTTATAGTAAAAATTAAACTGAATAGAGTTATCAATTGAATAACAAAAGCTGAGTATTCAAGTGTTTTCTCCCATACATCTACTTCTTTCTTAGGCGGAACTAATATTACATCACCTGGTTCAATTTTATAATTAAAATCTGATGCAAGATATTGCCTACCGCCCGGCTTTGTGATAAAAGTTTCTTTATCATCAGCTCTAAATCCAAATCCACCAGCTAAATTTATATACTCTATATAAGTCAAACTTTCATCAAAAATAATCGCACCTGGTGAATTAACTCTACCTTGAACTATAATATAATTTTTAATCTTAGGTATAACAATAGAATCTCTTGTTTCAACAAGAATATTATCAGGTGATTCGGGATTCTCAACAGCATTTAAAATATTAATAGCCATCAAACCTTTAATTTCTGATACTCTTGATTGAAAGTATCTTCTTTCTGACTCCGACATATCAGAATAAGGTATTCTACTTAATCTTTCCAATTCCAAATCTTTTTTGTCGGCTTCTTCTTGTCTGATATATTCTGAAAGTTCAGGAGATGCATCATCAGTAAAACCTCCAGCGGCGTTTATTATATCAGCTATTGTTGTATTTTTGTTTTGAATTGGATATTTACCAGGATATTTAACCTCTCCCTCTAACTTCACATATTTTTTATCAACCCAATTAGGATTTTTTCTAATATAAACCCTATCTCCTGGTTTTAAAGGGAAATCCCCGTCCAAAACTTCATTAAATTGGAAAACTTTATTTCGCCAAGAATTTAAATTTAAAAACCTCGAATTAAATTCTTTTGAATTTAAATCATATCTTACAAACTCTACAGAATCAAGAAGTGAAGTTTTTAAAAAACCCTGACCAAGTCGAATTAAAGTTGATAAAGAATCACCCTCTACATATTCAAAATCTGAGTCTTTCATTGGTATCTCACCAGAAATATGAATATCTACATCTTCAGATATTTCAGGAATTATAATATGGTCGCCATTTCTTACATAAGGATTACTCTCTTCGTTGGTTGTCGCAAAAAACTTAACCAAATCTACTTTAAGCAATTCCTTTGTATCACCTCTAATAAGTTTAATATTTCTTGTTGAGGAAGATGATTTCATCGCTCCAGATTTATCAAGAATCTCCGAAACTCTATCGGTCGAATAAGCATTCACTGTCATTGATTTATTTACTTCACCACTAATTCTAACTTTGAATTGTTTTATTTTATCTAAAACAATATATATCTCATCTGTATTAAAAACTTTTTGAATCTCTTCTTTTACCAAATCATACACTTCTAATAAAGTATTGTCTTTAATTTCTATTAGCCCAATTTTAGATATATATATTTTCGAATCTGGTGAAACAGTAATTTGCAACTCAATTGGCTCATATTGGATTATAGTTACTTTAAACTCATCACCAGGTCCTACTATATATTTTTCTGGGTCAATTGGTCTATCTACAATTCCTTTATTCTCATCAGATACCTTTTGTGCTCTTTCTATAGAAAGAGTATCTATCCAACCAGGTGAAGCTCCCGTAATTGAGCGATTTACCTGTGAGAAAATATTCGTACTAATAAACAATAGAAAAATAATGAATATTATTTTAGTCATTATGATTATAAATTTTTAAATTTGTTATTTTAAAACTGCAAATTAATAAATGTTTTGTAATTATACACAAAATTGCATTCAAATAATAAAAGAAGCCGGCTCAAAATTGAAAGATGGATTTCATAAAGACTTTGAAGTCTTCTCCAAATCCAAATTGAATGATTTAGTAACCGAATACGATTTTATTTCTGAGAATGTTATTATTTCAAGGTTACAAGAACTATATCCAGAGCATAATATTCTTTCTGAAGAATCTGATTTAACTATTAATTTAAATAATAATAATACCGACTACCTCTGGATTATAGATCCTCTTGATGGTACAGTTAACTTTGCTAATCGGCTCCCGATATTTTCGGTAAGTATAGCACTTGCTTACAAAAATGAAATAATAACCGGAGCGGTTTTTAATCCTATTACAGGCGAACTATTTTTCAGCGAAAAAGGTAAGGGTGCTTTTTTAAATAACAATGAAATTAAAGTTTCCAATTGTTCTAATATTAATAAAAGTTTTCTTGTAACCGGATTCCCTTATAATGTTTCAGAAAATCCAAAAAATTGTTTAGAGACTTTTTCCAGAATTGTTGGGTCTGGTATTCCTGTCAGAAGACTTGGCTCTGCTGCTTTAGATTTGTGCTATGTTGCTACAGGCAGATTTGATGGGTTTTGGGAAGTAGAATTAAAACCATGGGATATGGCAGCAGGAAATCTTATACTAACTGAAGCTGGAGGCAAAGTTTCAAACTATAAAGGCGAGCAAATCACTTTAAATGCTGATAGCATTATCGCTACAAACTCTAAAATTCATAATAATTTAATTAATTTGGTTAACCATGAAAATTGAAGTCTTTTACATGTCTGGTGCTGGTAACTTATTTTCGGTAATTGATAATAGAAATTATAATTTTACAAAAAAACAAGGAAGTGAACTTGCTAAGTCCTTGTGTAATATAAATCAATTTAACGATTTCAAATCTGAAGGTTTAATGTTTTTAGAAAATAAAACTCACACCTATGATTTTGTTTGTCAATTCTTTAACCCAGATGGCTCATCGGGTATGATGTGTGGAAATGGAGGTAGAGCTATTTCAAGGTTTGCAGATATGAACGGACTTATTAAAGATAAAAATAATGTTACTTTTTTTATGTCTGGAGATACCTATAAAGCAAAATTTATTGATAATGATATTTTACTTTATATGCCCAGCCCAATTACACTACCTAATGAAAGGTATGTAAGTGCTGATAATGTAAATTATCATGGATATTACTCAAATACTGGCACCCATCATTTTGTAATCAACACAAAAGATAATAATATTGATTTTGAAAATTTTAATATTGATAAAATTGGCTCCTCAATCAGATTTTCTCAAGAGTTTAAACCCCATGGAACTAATGTAAATTTTATTCAAATAAAGAATAACATAGTAAACTTAAGAACCTTCGAAAAAGGCGTTGAATTAGAAACTGGCGCTTGTGGTACTGGCGCTGTAGCTACAGCTCTAACCGTAAATAAATTTTATAATATAGAGTTTCCAGTTACAATAATTCCTTCAAGCGGTGAAAGATTAATTATTGATATTGTCCTTGATAAAAACGAAATTAAAAATATGATACTACAAGGACCAGCAAAATTACTTTATTCAAATTTCATAAACTTACCTGACGATATTTTAATTTAGTAATATTTTAATTAAATAAAATTATATCAAAAAAAAGACCCAAATAATTGGGTCCTTTTTAATTTATTCAATTTCTAATCTCTCAAAAATAAAATCAACTGACTTGAATACTTTTTCAAAAGAAAACATTGTTTGTAACTCTTCTTCAGAAAAGTGATTCATTATATCACTGTCGTTTAATAAATTATCCAATAAAGGGATTTTTTCGTCCCAAGTTTTCATTGCATTACGTTGTACCCAAACATACGCTTCTTGTCTTTTAATTCCTTTTTTTGCTAGAGATAATAAAACTTTTTGGGAGTGAATTAACCCGTGAGTTAGGTCTAAATTTTCTTGCATTCTTTCCGGATAAACTACTAAATTATCCAAAACTCTAATAATTCTTCTCAAAGAGTAATTAGCAATTATAGTAGAATCAGGAATAATAACTCTCTCTACTGATGAATGGCTTATATCTCTTTCGTGCCAAAGTGCATTATTTTCAATTGCTGCGAACATATTTGTGCGGAGTAATCTTGCTTGACCAGATAAATTTTCAGATGCAATTGGGTTACGTTTATGTGGCATTGCAGAACTTCCTTTTTGTCCTTTAGAGAAAAACTCTTCTGCTTCGCGAACTTCTGTGCGTTGCAAGTGACGAATTTCAATTGATATTTTCTCAATTAACGAGCCAATTGAAGCTAATACTTGCATATAACTTGAATGCACATCTCTTGATATTACTTGAGTTGAAACATTTACTGGCTTTAAGCCGAGTTTATCTGCAACATATTTCTCGATAAATGGGTCGAGATGTTCGTAAGTACCCACAGCCCCTGATATCATACATAAAGAAACGTCTTCAACTGCGGCATCAAAGCGTTTTTTCAAGCGGTATAACTCATCTAACCAAAGAGCAAATTTCAGCCCGAAGGTCATTGCTTCTGCGTGAATACCGTGACTTCTCCCAACGCAAGGAGTATATTTAAACTCTTTCGCTCTACGTTTTAAAACTTGAATTAAATCATCAATGTCTTTTGAAATAATTTCTGATGCTCGTTTTAATTGAACGGATAATGCTGTATCTAAAACATCAGATGAAGTCATTCCAAGGTGAATAAATCTTGAATCTTCGCCAACGTGTTCTTCTACATTTGTTAAAAAAGCTATTATATCGTGCTTTGTAACTTCTTCAATTTCAAGTATTCTATTAACATCACATTTTGCTTTTTCTCTTATATTTTTTGCAATATCTTTGCTTAAAATTCCAAGTTCTGCCATTGCCTCAATCGCTAGTATTTCCACTTCTAACCAAGTATCATATTTAGCTTGTTCTGTCCAAATTGCTCCCATCTCTGGTAAAGTATATCTTTCAACCATTCTTTTCTCCAAAAAAAAATCAAATAATTTTTACAAAAATACGACTTATAAATTAATAGTTTACAATTTTAATAAATGTTTTTTTAAAAGGTTGATTTGAGATTATTATTACTAATATTATCTTTAAGTTTAAACTTACAATCTAATAGCATTCAAATTTTTAATATAGACCCTAGTGATTATCCAGTAATTAAAGGAAATTTATTAATTTTAGATGCTGATGGAAATATTGTATTTAATCCTACAAAAGATAATTTAAGAATAGTAGAAAACAATCAAGACTTAAATATTCTCTCGCTTGAATGTCAATTCATACCAAAGGGCAAACCTGTATCAACTATTTTATCCATAGACCTTTCTCAATCTATGCTTGGGCTTCCATTTTCTCTTGCAAAACAAGGTGCAAAGAGTTTGATTGATATAATGAACGATGAAAGTGAAACTGGGATTAGTGGTTTTTCAGATTATTCAATTTTATTTAGTGATTTAACTTCAGATAAAACCATATTAAATAATACTATAGATTCTTTGGTTCTAATAGGTGGAACAAATTTTGAAGATGCTTTTTTGAATGAACAAAGTGGAGCTTTGTCGCTTGCAAAAAGAGCTAAAAATAATCCAATTATAATTTTTTTGACAGATGGAATTGCCTCTGGTAGATTTGATGAGGTAATAAAACAAGCAAATGAAATTGGTGCAGTTGTGCATTCTGTAGTTTTATTTAAAGATGTACCAAATTTTCTTGAAGAGGTTAGCAATAACACTGGCGGAATGATATTTGATAATATAACCACACTTAAAGAAATTTATAGTGTTTATCAAACTATTTATAGATTTGCAGAAATTGATAACGCTTGCGAAGTTAAATGGATTAGTAAAAATTGTAATATTAAAAGAAAGGTAGATTACTTTTATAATACAGGAAGTGGCTCAAGTAATTACTCAGTAAATGAAGAAGTTTTATCTGAGTTTGAGTTTATTAGTCCACAGTTTATATCATTTCAAAATACTCAGACATTTGATTCCGAAAGAAAAATAGTAGAATTTAAAGCAAAAGGTGATAGTTTATTAATAGAAAATATAACTACTAATAATCCTTTATTTGATATAATTTTACCTGAAAATATTAGCTTACCTTATTTTATTCCAGAAGACTCTCTTTTCACTTGTTTTGTACAGTTTAACTACAATGAAAATGGTTTTCATTTTGGTGAATTTGAAATCAAATCAAATGTATGTAATAATAATAAGTTTTTTGCAAGTGGTGGAAAACCAGAGGGGGCTGCTGATTCATATATTGATATTATTGAGCCAAATGGTGGCGAGATTTATTTAAGAGGTGCTGATACATTAATTCGCTGGCAGGCAAATTATGAAAAAGATAAGCTTTTACTTGAGTTCTCACAAGATAATGGAAAGAATTGGCAACAAATAATAAATAATTATAGCGGTTACGAGCTTAAACATAAATATCCTTTAATTTCAAGCGACGATTGTTTAATTCGGATTACAAAACTATCAGATTCATCTGGATATGAGTATAAAATTAGTAACACTGAATCTATTAATAACTCTTCTGTCACATGGCAAGGAAATGGATTAAATATAATCACAGGTGGGTTAGATGGATATCTTAGATTTATTGATGGGTTTACCCATAATCAAACAAAAAAAATTTATGCTCATCCCTCTGTAACTGATGTTGAATATGCCCCTGATGCCTTGCGATATGCAAGCTCTGGAAGTGATGGTAAAATTAAGATTTGGCTAGATAATTCTTCGTCACCAAGAGATAGCGTTCTGGCATACTCTAGTGAGGTAAGTTGCATTGAGTGGAGTCCAGATGGTGCGCGACTTTTAGCTGGCGATAATTTTGGTAATTTAAAAATATATAATTCAAATAATTTATCTTTAATTAATGAAGTAAAAATTTCACAACGAAGAATAAATGATATTAGATTCTCTCCAGACGGAAGAAGAGTTGCGATTGCTCTATCAGATACAAGTATAGCAGTATTATTTTCTATAAATTATGGAGTTTTAACTAAATATCCAATTCACAGAGGTGCTATAACTTCTATAGATTGGTTAAATGACGACCAAATTGTTTCCGTAAGTTCTCAGGCATTTAATAACGATGTAATTATTTCTTCTGTTAATCTATCATCTCCTATTTATTCAATACGCAAAAATGAAACATTAAGTAAAGTCAGAGTTAATCGCGAAAAAGAGTTATTTGCTTTCACTGGAAGTAGTGGAAAAACTCATATATATGGCTCAAGAGATTTTGCTTTGAAATACGATGTTGTTAGTGCTACTTCTTGGCGTAATGAAGATTTGGCTTGGAGTCCTGATTTCACAAGGGTTGTTGCAAGTTCTTTTGGTAGAAATAGCGGGCAGACTTTAAAATTTACTTCAATTGAGGCATTCCCAGAATTTAGAACCCAATCTAAAAGTACTTTTTCTATTTTTCAGCCAATTATAAATGCTCAAAATATTGATTTTGGTGATATTTTGGTAAATAGAACAAGAGCAAATACTATTGATAGTTTTGTTACCGCGCAAAGCCGTATTCCTATTAGAATTGATTCAGTACGAATTATTGATGACCAATTTAAAGTATTCTCAGTTGAAAATAAAAAATCGCAACTTTTAACTAATGATGGTAATTATAGTATTTTTGTTACTTTTACTCCTAAACAAGAAAGAACATACAATGCAAAGATTGAGATTTTTACAGAGTTTAATAAACTTGTAAGAAATATTACCGGAACTGGTTACTCTAATGGTATAAATGATTTAAGAGTGGATTTTGGAAAAGTTAAAATAAATAAAAATGTGAGAGAGCAAATATTTCTTAAAAACACAAGCAGTGATGATATCATGATTGATAGCATTTTACTAATTGGTATTAATAAAGATGCTTATAAAATTATTGATGGTAATGAAGCATCTATTTTAAAAGGAAATAGTCAAAATCAAAAGAGTGTTATTTTTGAATTTACTCCAAACTCAACGCTTTTAACTAATGAAATTGCAAATATTTATTTTAATGAAGAAAGCGCGCCTGCTCGAATTTTACTTTCAGGTCAAGGTATAAAACCAGAATTAACTTATAGTTCAGCAGATACTATTACTACATTTTGTGGTGAGTTAGATTTATTAAATATAAAGATTGAAAATTCGGGTAATGACACTTTAATCGTAGATAATTTTACATCAAATGGGCTTATTTTTCCTATAAACAAATTAATCGTTCCCCCTAAAAGTGATTCTTCAATTGCTGCTAACCTTAATATTACAGAAATGGGTGAACATTCTATTACTTTTACTTTCAATTCTAATGATATAGATAAACCAATAATATCAAAAGAAGTTACATTGATTAATTATTTTAAAGAATATACTGTCTCAAAAAATATTTTAGATTTTGAAAGCAAAAGCCAAGATGAAATTATAACTGATTTTATTGTTGCTCAAAACACTGGTAATATAGAAATATTATGGGATTTTGACCTACCAATGCTGATAGAGCAGTCAAATTTTGAACTTATAGAAGTTAGCCCAAATAGTATTCAAAGTGGTGAGAGTAGTACTTTTATATTTAGATATACCAATAGAAATAATGAAGATGAAGTTGCCTCTTTAATTCTACCAGAATTTTGCGAAAAGGAAAACAGTCTGACTTTTAATGCTAGTATAATTCAAGGTATTAGTGATTTGGAATACCCTGATAGTTTGCATTTTGATATGTTATGCGATAGTATTTTAAACATAGAAATTCCAATTAATAACTTGGGTAGTAGAGTTTATCACATAAATAATATAACTGCTAATTCTGCAATATTAAATGAAATAAACTATCCAATTAATCTTAATTCTGGGATTCAAGAAGTTATCTATTTATCTTTATTAATAAATAATTATGGAATAATTGATGATGTGGTTACTTTTTATATTGATGATTTTCAGGTTCAAATTCCGATTAAAATTTCAAGACCAAAGGTTGAGTTTGAGATTGTAGAAAATGCTAGAAATATTGGAATAAAAAGTGGTATTAGTTCTGAAACATATTTTACAATAAGAAATCTAGGAGACACACAACTTGATTGGACAAATTATGATTATAATAATGCAGGTTTGCGACTAATTTCAGTTCAACCAATTATAACTCCTCCAAATAATTCTACCACTTTTTCATTTATTTATGATGATTTTATTGCAAATGAATTTGTGGTTGTTTTAACTGATGAATGTGGTATAAGCCATTCTATTCCAATTAATTTTTATTTGGAGGATATACCCCAATTTGATTTAAGTATATCTAACTATGACTATAGTGTTGGAGATGAAATAACTCTTGAAATTGAGTTTAGTAATTTTAAAGATTTTGATTTTCAAGAGAAACGCGGTTTAAGATTTAATTTAGAATATAATCCAACTTTATTAGAAAATAAGTCATCATTTATTAATGAAACAGAAAATAAATACTATGAAGTTAGGGAACTTCTTTTTTCAGATTTGATTGATTCCAAATGGTTGCTTCCAAACTATCAAGTATTATGGGGGAATGATTCTACTTCGCGATTGATAATTAATAATGTAGAGTTTATACAAAATGATGAAGATAAAGTAATTAATATTAGCAGTGGATTATTAAGAGTGCTTGATTTATGCCAAATTGGAGGAACTCGACTTTATAAATCTAATAACTATCCACAAATTAAATCAGTTTCACCTAATCCAACTAATTACAATAGTATAATAACATTATTCTTACCAAAAGAAGCAGAAGTAGAATTGCAACTTATTGATATGTTAGGAAATTCTCATTATTCAGCAGTAAATAAATATAGTCAGGGTGAGCATAATTTAAACATAGATTTAAATATTTCAACAGGGATTTATATAATCAAAATAAATATTATAAATGAAAATCAAAATATAATATTAACAAAAAAAATAAATGTGATAAAATAGAAAATTCTCTAAAACTTATATTCTATTGTATAAAAATTATTTATCGTGTTTCAAGCAACATCGTTGCGAAATATTTATCTTCGCCGTTGTGTCGTGTTAATTCTTGAAGACACAAGTCGTAGAAAATAAAACTAACCCATGGCTTCACAACTACTTAGCTATTGAATGGATAGGAAATATAATTTAAAATAAAATCATAAGATAAATAGTTTTTTAAATTTAACTGGATTATTGGCTCCACTTAGAATGACTTATAATTTTTGTTTCTATTTTGACAATCTGGAATAAATTGAGAATAAAAAAAATCCGATGTTTTGCGCATCGGATTTTATATTTTTTAATCTTTTATAAAACGTAGCATAATGGTTTCGTTTTCTTTGTTTAGTTTTATCAGATATGCACCCGAACTAAATTTTGAAATGTCTAATATGAATTTATTTGTATTTTGAGATGACAGATTAAACTGACTTATCAAATTTGCGTTTAAATCATATACCGAGATGTTGTCAAATTCAATAACTCCTTTGCTAACTTCTAAATAAATATAATCTTCGGCTGGATTAGGAAATAGTTTATACTCTTTTCCATTGAAATAGGCATAGTTTACTCCTGAATTAGGGTCAGCTTTAATTGTAGTAAAAGCCCAAACTTCACTAAAATCAGACTCACCATCATCATTAAATGCTTTTACTCTCCAATAATGCTTTTTATTTGATTCTAAATTCGTTAAATTAAATTCAGTTTCAATAAGAGAATTATCATCAAATAAAGTTGAGTTAAAATCTTCATTGTCAGCCACTTCAACTGAATATCTGTTAGCATTTTCAGCACTCTCCCAAGTAAGTTTAATAGAGTTAGTATCAATATCAATTGAGCCATTTTCGGGTGAAGTCAGTACGAAATTAGATGGTAAAACAATATCTCTTTTCAGTTCAAAAGACCAAATATCTGAGTAATCAGTTAAGTTGTTATTGATTTTAGCACTAACTCTCCAATAGTAAGTATTCCCAAATTCCAAATCATTAGGCGAAAATTTATCTTCAGTTGTAGATAGCCCATCAACTAATATATTATTAAATTCTTGGTCAGTTGCTATGTCAATATAGTATTCTGTAGCTGAATTAATTAGCCTCCAAGTTAGAGTTAAATCATTAGAATTTAATTCTGAATTATTAGCAGGACTTAACAATATAGGTTTTTCAATTGGTGTTGAAAAAGTATAAACCTCCGACCAATCAGATTTATTTTCATCACTCAAGCCACGAACTCTCCAAAAATAAACTTTGTTATTTGAAAACAAATAATTGAATGAATTATTAGATATTATATCTTCTACTAAAATTGCACTAAAATCATCTGTTTCAGATATCTGAATAGTATATAGATTTGCTCCTGGAACTTGCTCCCATTCTAATGTGCTATTCAATTCAATATCATCTGCTTCATTCAGAGGATTAGATAAACTTGGTTGTTCTAACTTAACTCTAAAACTATAAAAATCAGACCAGTTGCTTTCGCCAAAAGTACCTGATGCTTTAACTCTCCAATATAATTTTTGATTGTAATTTAAATCATCAAGCCCAAAATTCGTGCTTGTTAATTCTTCGTCTGCAATTAAATTTTGGAAAGATTGACTTTCGCTTACTTGTAGATTGAATTCTTCACCTTTATCAACCTCAGACCATTGAAGTGAAATTTGTTTATCAATATAATTGGAGTCGTTTGGTGGGAATACCAAACCACTAGGAGCAAGTTTAGTTTTAAATTCCCAAACCTCAGACCATTCAGAATTTGAAGTCGAATTATGAGACTTCACCCTCCAGTAATATTGTGTAGCGTACTTTAAATCTTCTACATCTAGATCAATTAATCCATGTCCAGCTATATTTTTTGCGAGATTATTAAAATTAGGATTTTCAGAAATTTGAACATCATAAGTTTGCCCACCATTAACTGAAAACCATTCTAATTTAGTATTTTTATTAATATTGTTTGAATTATTCAAAGGAATATTTAACTCAGGAGAAGCAAGTTTTGTTGTAAAGCTATAAGGCGCAGTCCAATCACCCTCTCCATCAGGTCCCAATACTTTAATTTTCCAATAATATTTAGTGTTGTGAGCTAAACCGTTTTGAAATAATTTAACATTATTAGTTGAATCATTTTTAACTAAAGTTTGAAAATCAGATGTAGTAGAAACTTGAATATAATATTTTAAAGCCCCTGTTACTTGAGACCAAGAAAACTCAGTGTCAACTGGTTCATTATATTTATCATTGCTTGGAGATACAAGTGATGTAAGACCAATTTTAGTTTTAAATATCCAAGTAGTTGACCAGTCTGATTCATTTCCACCAGCTTTTGCTTTCACTCTCCAAAAATAATCTGTATAATAATCAAGTGAATTTACCTGAATCGAGTTTCCTGTTACATTAGTATTTTCAAAAGCAATAGTTGAGAAATTACTATTTTTTGAAACTTGTATATGATAAGAAGTAGCAATAGGCACAGTATTCCAACTTAATTGCACTCCCGATAGATTTCTATTTTTAGTATTATTTAAAGGAGCCGCTAAAATTGGCGTATCTATTTCTAAATCTAAATCAATAAACCAAGCACCCCTCCCGTATGTTCCTGCATACATACGACCATCTTTTTCATTAATATCTAAATCTCTCACAATTGCATTTGGTAATCCATCAGAAAAATGAATCCAGCCACCTGAATTATCATCTCTGTAATAAATTCCAATTTCTGTTCCAATGTAAATTCTATTATCTTTATTTTTTTGAAATTGAACACAATGCACAGGTATGTTTGGCAATCCGCTTGAGATATTCGACCAATTAGCACCACCATCAGTTGAATAAAATACTTTATTAGAAGCATTCCAACCAGAATTTGTAGCCCATAGTATGTTTTCATTGTCTGGATGAATACAAAAATCAGTTGTGCTTTGGGTGCCAGGTCTTGTTAATTGTGTCCAGTCTGCTCCTTTGTTTGTAGAGCGGAACAATTGATTAGAATTACAAGCATAAACATAATTTGGATTTTTCTCAGAAACATAGATTTCTGTAAATTTATTTCCGTTGGAAACAACATTTTTTTGGAAAGTTACTCCACCATCAGTCGATTTCCAAATATTATCCATACCAACATACATAATATCTGTGTTTGATGGGTCTAAAGCGAAAGGAGTAACCCAAGCGCCAGTTTCATCAATATCATCATATTCGTTATTATTGTTAGCATCGTTAATTCTTCGCCAGTTTCCACCATTATTAGTAGATTTCACAATAGGATTTCCATATTGAATAGATGCATAAATTGTATTATCAGATGTGGGGTCGAACAGACATTTCATGCCATCACCACCATAAGAATCAGTCCAAGTACCATTTTTTCTTTTAAGCATAGTTCCATTATCTTGAGAACCGAAAATAAAATGGTCATTGGTTTGTTGAGAAGATGCAATTTTATAAATTTGTGTTATGGCAAGTCCCTCACTTCTCCAAAGCCAAGTATCGCCCTTATCAGTTGAAGCATATACCCCTCCATCATTACCAACTAATAAAGTTCCGTCATTAGCAAATCTGAAAAAATGTTGGTCTGCGTGAACAGTAGGTGCTTCAATAATATTAAACCAGAAGTTATTCAATTTCCAATCAGCTCCAAGATTTGTTGATTTCCAAGTAACTACTCCGCCAATAAATATTGTATTTTTATCATCATTTGGGACTGCAATAGTTAAATCATACCAACCTTGTCCACCAGTAGCATCACCAGTCTTGTTTCCAGAAAGCATATTAGGAGTATCTGCTAATAAAGTAAAATTATCTCCAGAATTAGTAGATAAATACACTCCTTTTAATCCATTATTACCTGCACTCGCCAAAACATAAACGTTGTTTGGTTCATCTTCAGTAACAGCAATTTCCATCCTTCTAACATCACTTCCAGGTAAGCCGCTGGTAATTTGCGTCCAATTTGTACCACCATCAGTAGATTTAAAAAATCTTGCTGGATTTTGATACGAAGTTGCATATAACGTATTTGGGGTGCCCGGTTTCATTACTACGTCTTTAGTATTATTAGTTAGAGTCCTTTCCCAACTATCGCCAGCATTTGTAGTTACATAAATACCACCCGAACTTGATGCTACTATATGGCTTGTATTACTTGGATTCATAGCCATTCTACCAATAGTTCTTTGGTTTACAGGGGCAAAAGATAATCCAGTTGTATTCCAAGTTTGACCGCCATTTGTTGATTTTAAAACTCCAACACCGTGATAACTCAAATGGTTTTTATCACCAGTTGCAATATACATTATATTTGTATTATTTGGGTCAATTAATATATCAGAAACACCTATAGTAGTAAGGTTATCCATATTATCTGTATTTGTTGTCCAGCTTTGACCTCTGTTAGTAGATTTCCATAATCCTCCACTTGCAGCTCCTGCCCACCAAATATCACTATCATTTGGATCTTCTTTCACTACGTTTACTCTTCCCAAACCATTATAACCTCCAGGAGAGGAAGTCCTACTATTAAACTGCCACTGACCTGAATTTTGAAGTGTTGGTCCTTTAGTTTTTTGAATAGACTGCATTGCCTCAAAAAGTTCTCTCCCAGTTGGGAATGAACCATCCTCATAAATTCTATATTGCCAGAAATACTCCCAACGTTTATATTGTTTTATTCCTATGCCTCTTTGATTTACATCTTTGTCTTTAACCCACTCGTTAAAGCTTTTTTGTATTTCATAAAAATTTTGTTGCTGTTGCTCGTTTAGATTATCCATCCACGGCTGTGAGAAAAGTGTTCCTAGTAGTAAGTAAAAGAGAATCATAGTAATACCTTAATTTATATTCGAAAATTAATTGTAAAATATTGAATTTGTATATTTTCCACTTGTTTAGAAGTATTAGTTAGAAAAATATTTTGTGAATTTTGTTTAACAAACATAATTCCTAAGCCAGTTCCTACCGCTGCACCTATTATAACCTCACTTAAAAAATGTTTTCCCGCTAATATTCTAAATAGCCCAGTACTTGAAGCCAATCCAATTGAACTTATCCAAACTATGTTTTTTGATAATCTTGAATTATCGCTTAATTCATAAGCGTAAGCAAAATAACTCGCAGCACCAAAAGCAATAGTTGTATGTCCTGAATAAAATGAATTTCTACCATCACTTTGCCTTCTAACTTTCATATCTAAGTTTTCTTGGTAAGTATATGGTCGGTATCGAGTAACCAAGTTTTTTGTCCACAAAGTTATTCCTGCGTTTAGAAGCTGCATTTGTGCATATCTAAAATTAAAATTTATAAATTCTTCTGTGCTGTAATCCGCAAAAAGGGAATAAATTATTGGAAGCGCCAATGATGTGTATAAAGTAATATCAGATATGTTATCACTATTGACAGAGTAGTCGGTTATAAATTTTTTGTCAATGAAATTTATATTATTTTTATTTAATTTAAGTATATCTTCTGTAGGTGTAAGTTCCTTATTTTCTAAGAAATAAGCACTACTACTTAGTAAGGCTCCTGCTCCAAAAATTATATACTCCTGTTTTTTTATTTCATTTATTTCATTATTTTTTGAAATTAATTTCTTAATTTGTAGTTCGTGAGTAATACAAATAAAAAAAAATAATATGAATAAGTCTTTAATTTTCATTTTTCTTTTTCTGATTTTATCATGTTCCAAAAATACGGAAAAAGAAGTAAAAAACATAAATTCTATTGCAGAAAGTTATGTTGTTTTGGTTCATCAAATTGGTAAATTCGATTCTGACTATGTTGATTCTTACTTCGGACCTGATTCATTAAAACAATTAGCTATTGATGACTCCTCTTCCTTAAGTTCCATAAAACTTAAAATATTAGAACTATCTTCAGAACTCGATTCTGTTAAAAATATTTCAGAATATGACCTTATCGAAGAACTACGTTATAAATTTCTTAAAAGAATGTTCGAGGCAATGAATTTTAAAATAAATATGCTCCTCGGATTCAACGGAACTTTTGATGAAGAATGTCAAGCTCTTTATGGAGCAAAATCTCCAGGATATTCTGAAGAGCATTATCAAGAAATTATAAATAAATTAAATACTCTTCTGCCAGGAACTAATAATATTATAGAAAGATATCAAAAATTTAAAGAGCAATTTATTATTCCTGAAGATAAAGTAGATACAGTATTTCGTACTGCACTCGCTGAAGCAAAAAACAGAACAAAATTGAATATCGAATTACCTCATTATGAAGATTTCCAACTCGAATACGTAAGAGATAAAGCGTGGAGTGGTTATAATTGGTATAAAGGTGATGGATTCTCGCTTATTCAAATTAATCTCGACCAGCCAATTTACATAGAAAGAGCAATCGACCTTGCTGCTCACGAAGCATACCCAGGACACCACACTCACCACGCACTAATGGAGCAAACTTATGTAAAAGATAGCAATTGGGTGGAGTTCACAATCTATCCTCTATTTTCTCCAATGTCATTAATTTCAGAAGGAACAGCAAATTATGGAATAGAAGTTGCATTCCCTGGCGAAGAAAAACTCAATTTTGAAAAAAAAATTTTATATCCTCTTGCTGGAATAAACCCTGAACTTGCTGAAAAATATAATTCAATACAATCATTAATCTCAAAATTAGACTATGCAGGCAACGATGCCGCAAGAAAGTATCTTGATGGCGAGTTTAATGAAGAACAAACAATTGATTACTTAGTTAAATATAATTTGATGACAGAAGAGCGAGCTAAACAACGTTTAAACTTCATCAAAAAATATCGTGCTTATGTAATCAATTATAACGTTGGATTAGATATGGTTAGGGACTTTATAACAGCGAATGGCGGAACAGACGAAAATCCCAAAAAGCGCTGGCTAATATTCGAAGATTTAATCCGCAACCCATATCTACCAAGTGATATAAAGATAGAAATGGAAGCATTATGAAAAATAAGAAGTTAATTACTTTGATGAGTATGTTAGCAATTTTGTCATTTTCTTGTAAAGAAGAAGAAGAGGAAGTTGTAGATGAAATTGACTATTCGAATGTAGAAAGGTCAAAAAATGCACATGATTATTTATTCAGACAATTTTCTAAATATAGTTATAATCATACTTTCAGATATGCTGAAGATGAAGTTTTACAACATAGGATGCTAGAAGTAACCACTGACCAGTATTTTCCTTCATTTGGAAGAACAAGAATTGAATTTGATTATCATTATAAATACAGAGATGTAAACAATTATTTTGCTGCAGATTCTACTACAATTTACTCAAGAGGACATTTTTTTAACTTTTCGAGAGTTAATACTCAAGGTTTGGGTTGGAAAACTTGGATACCAACTCTAAGTTTGTCTGATTCTGTTTTAACTATATGGGAGCAAAAAGAAAATTGGGGGAATAGTCTTATTGATGAAAGTATTACAAGTAGAAAGATTGGAGAAATTGAAATTATCTTTAAAAATAAAAGATATTTAGGTTATGAATTTTTAATAGAAATGAACGTTGATAATTTCTATTCATCGGAAGATTGGTCTTTGAAGCATGAATACCATGGAGTTCAAAAAGTAAAATTATTAGATGGGTTAGGATTAATTTATTTGGAGTATTTATCAATTCAAAAAAATATCGATATATATAATCAAGATACAACAGAACATACATTTTACACCGAAAGAACTATGAATTTAACTGATTATATAAGATGATGAGGAATTAATATGAAAACCACAAAACAACTCTCATTACTAATATTTTTAGCGATGTTATCTTTTTCTTGCGGTGAAGATGAAGATAAAAATGGAAATGGAAATAGAAATAAATCAAGTATTGATGCTTCAAAGTATCTTTTTCAAACAAATTCTAAATATTATTATGATATCGAAGTTATAGATTCAAATGGAAATAAAGATTTTTATAAACGTGATTCAGAAGTTTATGGATTTGATACAATATTTGGTAAATACGCTCTAATGTATATGGAAAATCAAGAGCATAGTGGATTAAATAAAAAAAATTATCTTTATGCAGATGGTTCTAAAATTTATGGGATAAATTGTGGTTATAATCTATCAAATCACTATGATCAACTTTTTTCTAATAGCAAAAGAGAATTATTTGAATCTATTCTTTTAATTGATTTTGATAAAAATGAATGGGAAAGCTCATTTGAATTTCAATATTCACCCTATGACTGGATTGATATAAAAATTACAAGCAAAGTTAATGTTTTCGGAAGAAAATTATCAGAAGAAAAAATAAATTTTAATGGAAAAAATTTGAATTCGTTTAATATTGAATTAATTTTCGATTTTAAAAATTATCATTTTTCTGAAGTAGCTGAAAATTATCCAAAAGATGAACATCGAATTTTAACAAGGAATATAATATTAATTGAAAGCATAGGAATAATAAAAGATTATATAGAAATCTATACCTATGATAGATTTGTAAATGGAGAAGTGTTTGAAACAACATTTAATAGAAATTTCACATTGGAAAAAATTGGAGAGATGAAATAAAAAAAAAGTCCTTAACTTTTATAGTTAAGGACCTTAATATTTTAGTAATTTTTAGTAGCGGGGACACGACTCGAACGTGCAACCTTCGGGTTATGAGCCCGACGAGCTACCTATTGCTCCACCCCGCGGTTATTAGATTACAAAATTAAGAAATTTTTTTAACATAAACAAATATTTAAATGATTATAAATGAAGAAAAGCAAATTGAAGATTTACTAAATCTTAATAATTACAACAGAGAACAACGCTTAGCGATATTCTCTGATAGACATAATTTTATTTCTGCTAACGCTGGATCAGGGAAAACTACTGTCCTTATCAGAAAGTATATATATGAACTAATGAAAAATAAAATTGTTGCTCAAAACCCAGAAAATATAGTTGCAATTACTTTTACTAATAAAGCAGCTTCCGATATGCTTAAAAAAGCATATCAATCTTTTGAAGAACTACTTGCTGACACAAAAGACAAAGAAGTAATAAAAAAACAAGTTGAAAAAATATATAGAAATTTATCTAAATCAAGAATATCCACTATCCATAGTTTTTGTGGTGATATTATTCGTCGCTACCCATTAGAAGCACGTCTTGTTCCGGGTTTTAAGGAAGTTAACTCTGATATATTAAAAAAAGATATTGAAGAAATTATTCTTAAACATTTTAAATTAATTATTAATAATGAAAATAATAAATACAATAAAGAATTACAATTACTTGAAAAATTAGATATTAATTTAGTAAAAAATCATGTGATTAATTTAATTAATCATCGAAATAAATTTAATAATATTGATGATTTACTTAAAGATAAAAATAAATTTATTGATGGCATTAAAGAGGTGTTTAGTAATTTAATTAAATATAGAATTAATCAATTAATTGCAAGTTTAGAAGAAGCTCAGAATGTGGTTGATACTTATTTTGATGATTCTAATAAGAATAAATATTTTGATAAAAAGCCATCTTTTAATAATATTGTTTTAGATATAAAAAATCAACTAAAAAATTCTGATATTGAAAATATAGATATTCTTAGATTAAAAAGTATTAAAGTATTAAAACCATTATTTATTAACTATTTAATGAATGCGCTTATATCGTTTGATTATAGTATTATTGAAAATATTAAAATTATTGATTTTAATAAAGAAATTCTTTCAATTGAAAAGGATATCAAACTTTTAAATTCTCCTGAAGAAATTTTAACCGCTCAAGTTAGGGATATAAAAACACATATTTCTATTGCTAAGGAAATTAACGAAAAAGTGGAAGAGTTTAAATCGGAAGAAAATATTGTGGACTTTGATAATATTCTTTATCTTGCTAATAATTTACTTGATAACGAAGAAATTTTAAAAGATATTCGTTCAAGTATTAAATTATTAATGGTTGATGAATTTCAGGATACTTCTGATGTACAGTTTGATATTGTAAGAAAATTAGTCGGCAATGGTGATTTAAATGAAATTAAATTAATCATCGTAGGTGACGAAAAACAAAGTATATATGCTTTTAGAAATGCTGAAATTAGAGTTTTCAAACAATCAAAAGAGTTTATTAAGAAAATTAATGAAACGCAAATATTAACAGGTAAAATTAAAAGTGATTTTAATTATGCAGAACTAACTGCAATCGGTGAGGAAAAAGAAGGAGTTATATCTCTTAATACTTCTTATAGATTTTTACCTCATCTTTCTGCATTTGTTAATTATACTAACTCAAAGTCATTTGAATATTTTTTAAATAATATTGAATATGATTTTTTTGAAAATATAATTAAAGAAAATTCAACTGAATATGAAAAATTTGTTTATGGACTAAAAGCTTTTGAAAAATATGGTTCTATTTTACTTCCTGACAGCGATGAAATTAAAGAATTAATAAATAAAAATCCAATTGAATTTATCACTTATCTGAAAGAACCAATAAATGATACAGCGATTTCTAATCAAAATAATGATGATGAAAATGAAGAAGATTCTATTGAATTTGGTGAGGTTAGTTCTGTTGCTATAAGGATTGCTGAACTTATAGCAAGCGGTACCAAAGCAGGTGATATTGGAGTAATATCTTATACTCAAGTTAATTTTAATCTTTTATCTGAAAAATTAACTTCTTTAAATATTCCAAACGTAAATCATGGGAGAAATGAATTTTTCACTTCACGCGAGATAAAAGATATATATACTTATTTAAAGTTTTTAATTGTACCAGAATATGACATAAATCTTGCGGCACTTTTAAAATCATATTTCTTTTTATTTTCAGATGAAGATATTCTAGAACTTTCAATTATTGCCACTGAAAATAATCAAAATACATTGTTAGATAAATTATATTTAGCAACTACTAGAGATAACCCTAAATTTAAAATGGTTTATGATTTCTTAAATAATTCGTTAGATAATCATATTATTTATGATTTTAATGGAATTTTAACTCTATTATTTGAAAATAGTTTATGGCATCAAACAATTAGTTCAATTGGCAAAGAAGAATTGGTAAAACAAAATCTAAAATTATTCAAAGATGCCATCGATGATTTTCAAAACTCAAACTCTAAACATTTATCTGATATAATTGATTATATTTTTGAGATGATGCATATTGAACAAAACAATAATTTCAAAACTGAAGCACAAATAGATAAAGAAAAGGTAAATATGCTAACTGTACACTCATCTAAGGGTTTAGATTTTGATACTCTAATTGTTATGGATTTAGGAAAAAGACATAAGCACTTTAACTTAGAAGGAAATTATTCAAAAGAATACACTTATGTTTTTAACAGTAACTTTGAAAAAGAAAAAAAAGTAACAACAATATTATCAAAACTGATAAGTATTGAGGGAAATATAATCAAAAAAGCTGAAAAAATAAGATTGTTATATGTTGCTATGACAAGAGTTAAAACGAAATTAATTTTGTCATCTACAATGAAAATATCAGATAAGGGACTTGCTTCCTATGATTCAAATTCTTTTTTTAATTATATCAAGGATTTTTTAAATGAAATAGATTTTACTAATCATCAAGATGAAAAAAGATATTATAATTTTAAAAATAAATTAAAATACTCTGACTCAAATAATGCCCTAGTTGAGATTGATGTTGAGTATGATGTTGAAAAAAGATATTTGAATGATGAAATTATAAATGAACGATTTTCTAAATTAACTCCATTAAAAATTGAAAATAAAGAAGAAAATCAAGTTACTCTGGCAGAACATATTCCAATTAAAATTTCTAAAGAAGATTTCACAGCAACAAAATTTAAAAATATAAATGTATATCAAAGCGAATATTTCAAAAGATACATTCTTAATGTTCCTGATAATTTATTTGAAAAGCAATATGATTTTACAGACTTTGAGGGAAGAAAAGTTATAGATTCCGCAAAAAAAGGAAACATTGTCCATTCCTTAATGGAAAGTATGGATTCCTGGCTTGATGAAAATTTAGAAGTTAACATTGATACTCTAACTGAATTAATTGAATACAATAAAAAATTATTTGAATTCAATGATGATGTTGGAAATTATTTCTATGATGTTTGTAACAATCTTGCATCATCGCTTTATCTCAAGCAATATCAAAAATATATATCCAAATTTCAACACGAACTCGGCTTAAAAATGCCACTTGGAAAATCATTTTTAAGCTGCGTAATTGACTTATGTTTTTTAAATAACGATACTCTTGAAATATGGGATTGGAAGACAGATAAAATTACAAGTAAAAATGAACTAAACGATAAAATTAATTCATATAAATATCAATTAAAAACTTATGCCTTTATTGCGTATTTTTATTTTAATAAACCAAATAAAATTAAAGCAAAACTTTTATTTTTAGATAAATTAAAAGAAAATGACGTTACAAATAATTGGATTAAAGAATTTGAATGGAATTCTGACGAAATTATTTCATTTGAAAAAGAGATTAAATCGTCTTTACAAAAAGCAAATAAAATGAATTTTGGAATACTATGATTCTTAATATTTTGTCAAGTATTTATCAATTTTTTGTAAATAAAAGAAATAAAAAATTTGATAAAGGTAAAATAAAACTAACACAAACAAAAGCTAAAGTTATTAGTATTGGTAATCTAATTGCAGGGGGAACAGGTAAAACTCCCTTAACAATTAAATTAGTTAACCTTTTAAAAAATCAAGGTTACAAAGTTGGAGTTGTTGGTAGAGGATACGGTAGAAAATCAAAAGAACTTATAATTTTAGATAATAATCTTGAAAATTACTCGAGTGATATAACCGGCGATGAAATGCTTTTAATAGCAAAAAAAACAAACTTGCCCGTTGCAATATTTCATAGAAAATATATAGCCGCAAAAGAATTAGACTCAAAATATAATTTAGATATAATTCTAATTGATGACGGCTTTCAGCATAGATATCTACACAGAGATATTGATATTATTTTAATTAATAATGAAACGATAAACAACCCGAATACTATTCCAAAAGGATATTTAAGAGAACCACTCCAAAACTATAACAGAGCTGATTTTATACTTTTAGAAAACGGAATAAATAAAGATAAAATCAATTTTGAAAAATCTAAAATTCATTTTTATGACAAAAAAACCAATAAAGTAAGAATAATATCAAAAGATAATGAGAATTATTTAACAAAATATAACTTAAAGGTTTTATTGACTTGCTCTATTGCAAATCCAAAAAATTTCCTTAATTTTGTAGATAATTTAGGATTTGAAGTTGCTAAACAATATTTTTATAAAGACCATTATAATTATGAAATAAATGATATTAATAATATTATTTCTGATTGTAAGCGATTGAATATAAAACATATAATCACAACCGAAAAAGATTTAATAAAGTTAAAAAATTACTTTAATGTTTTATTTCAAAATGAAATAAACATACTAATTATAGAAATTGATATTGAAATAGAAAATGAAACTCAATTACTTCAAACTATTACTAATTTGCTTAATTTTAAATAATTTTACTAATTTATTTTCTAATGAAAATCAATTAAAAGTTGAAAGTAAATTAAAAAATGACAGCAAATTAAGAATAATTATTTCAAAAGGAAGCGGTCACCCTGCTTACCTTTCATATTATGATTGGGTTCATAAATATTATCCTGATGTTGAGATAATTGATGTTTATAGCAAAAACAAAAAATTTATAGACTCTGTCCTTGTTTTGGCTGATGGTTTACTACTCTCAGGTGGAGTAGATGTTCATCCAGGTAGGTTTGGAAAATCAGACAAAGCTGATCAATGCGAAATTGACTTAGGCAGAGATACTCTTGAATTTCACTTAATTGAAACAAGCTTAAACAAAAAACTACCGATTCTTGGAATTTGTAGAGGTTTACAAATGATTAATGTTGCTACAGGCGGCTCTTTAATTGTTGATATTCCAACAGAAGTTGAAAATCATCTTGAACATCAAAACGGTAAACCAGAAGATTCATATCATAAAGTAATAATTAAAGATAACACATTACTTTACAATCTTTTAAAGTCAAATCAAGAAATTGTTAATAGCAATCATCATCAAGCGATTGATAAAGTCGGAAACAATATTAAAGTTAGTTCCACCTCTCCAGATGGAATAGTTGAGTCAATAGAATGGGCTGAACCATCAGAAAAATCATGGCTTCTTGCAATTCAGTGGCATCCAGAACGTTTAATAAATGTAAATGCATCAAAACCAATAATAGATGAATTTATAAAAGAGGTAAAAAAGTACAAGGAAATTAAAAATAAATGAAGTTTTGGCCATTACCAGACAGCAACGAAAATTCTTTACCTAAAAAAAATTCTAAGGGAGCTTTTTGGGAGGATAGAGGGGATAGGTTTAATGCCGGTATAGATTTATATACTCCAGAACAATCGCCAGTTTATGCAATCGAAGAAGGTGTTGTTATAGATATTGATATTTTCTCAAAAAATACTAAACCTTATCTAAATCAAACTAAATATTTAATAATTAAATCACCAGAAAAAGTAAATTATAAATATTGCGAAATTGATGAAATAAATGTAGTGATTGGCGATAAAGTCAAACCAGGTGATCTAATTGCAAAAGTTAAAAGACTAATAGATCCAGATAAAATTGATAACGAAACTCCTTTTTATATCAAAGAATTAATCTATGAAAATTTACTTTCTAAATTACATTTAGAAATGTATAAAGCTCCTTTTACAGAAATACGTCCTTATGAGTTAGGTAATTTCCTTGGTGAAGAAAAACCCAATTCTATCATCGATCCAAATATATATTTCATGGGATTAAAGAAAGCATCTAAAGCCCAATAATTAAAATCAACCATATATTTTAATTTACTGATAAACATATATAATTATTAACGTTAATATATAACATTTTAAAATAATATGACAAATTATACGTTAGTGTGCATTTAAATCAACTACCATAAAGAACCTTAAAAATAATGAAAATAATCTATTATGCTTCATTTATCTTACTTTTGATTGCATGTTCAGAAGAAGAAACTATAGTTAAAGAAACCCCTTTTGAAATAAATATTGCAGATAAATGCGAAAGTAAAAACTATTCTATCTTCGATGAAGGGAAAAATCTAAACGAAGTAGAAAATCCACCTTTAGATGAAATATCTGGAATGGCAGCAAGTATTAATAATCCTGGTTATTATTGGGTTCATAATGATAGCGGTGGCGAAGCAGGTATTTATTTAGTAGATGAAAACGGAAAATATATAACAAAAAGAATGCTCAAAACCTCAAATACCGATTGGGAAGATATAGCATGTGCTGTTAGCCCTTATGATGGTAAATCATATATATTTATTGGCGATTTTGGCGATAATAGTGCTAAAAGAACCCAAGTAAGAGTTATTGAACTCGAAGAACCCAAAATTGATTTCTCAAAAGAAATTAAAGACGAAACAATCGAAAGTCATAAAAATATCATGTTCAAATATCCAACCGGACCTGTTGATTCAGAAACATTATTTTTAGATCCAACTAATTTCGATTTATATATTGTTACAAAAAGAGAAGCAAACTCTCGGGTAATGTTAGCAGAATATCCGTATAATCAAAGTCCAAATATGTTAGAGCATGTAGGTTCACTTCCTTATGGACAAATGACTGCAGGTGATATAAATTTTGATGGTAGTGAAGTATTAATAAGAAACTATGGAGAAGTATTTTATTGGAAAAGAGTAAAAAATAAACCATTAAAATATACTTTTTTAAATAGTCCGGATTGCATTGAAATTATCCCGGAGCCAAAAGGAGAGGCAATCTGTTTTAGTTTAGATAACAATTCTTTTTATACAGTAAGTGAGTCAGCAGGATATGATAATTTAAAAATTACATTTAACAAGTATGCTAAAAAATAAAGTGCGCAAAAAAATAAAAAAAGGGACTTAAAAAAAGTCCCTTGATATTAATAAGTAGTTTTTGTCAATTTAAAACCATAACCAAAACCAATCCTTACATAAGGTAGACCTGTCATATTAAACAAATCATTATAAACATTTTCGGATGTATATTCATATCTAACATCACTCCCATCCCTTTCATCTGTAAAGATTGCAGTTGCTGGGTCAACATTAATTATAGAATAACCTAATTCAAAAGACCAAGTAAAACCATTTTTACTTACTTTAGTCCAACCAAATTTTGGAGTTATCATCATAGCTGTAGTACTTAACTCCATTTCTCCATCTATTATTTCTTGTTCTTCTTCAATTTCACCACCACCAACACTATTAAAAGAGTTTGTCTTACCAAATACTTCACTAAATTCTATATTTTTATTGTCGAATCCTACGTCAACACCAAGAAACATTCCGTGAGAACGTCCTGAAAAATAATATTTTAATCCAAAATCTATTGTATTCGATTCTAAATCTAATTCCCCTTTTAAATCATCTATTTCTAAAGAACCAAAATTTACAGGCATTAGTGAATAACCTGCTCTTATAGCCAATTTTTCTGCTGCAAATGGTATAACATACTCCACATCAAGCCCTACACCATTTTGGAAACCAACTACACCTTGAGTTCTAAGATGTCTCACACCACCAAAATTTTGTGAAAACAGATAACTACCACTAAAAAGTAGCAAAGATATTACTAAAATTAGTTTTTTCATAATAACCCTTTTAAAAAAATTAAAAATTAATTTTCTAAATTACTGATTTTAATTTTAATTTGGAAATAAAAATTGAAGAAAGTGTAGTATAAATTATAATTGTTATCGAACTAAGTGGCATTAGTATTGCTGCAACTATCGGAGACAAGTTACCAGTTACAGCATATGATAAGCCAATTATATTATATAAAAATGAAAATATAAATGCAATAATTACTATATATCTCGTTGATTTAATGAAATTTAAAAAATAATTTAAATACTCTAACTTGCTTCCCAAAATTATAGCATCAGAACCAGGAGTAAATGAAGATGAATCGTTAGATACAGAAACACCAACATCAGCATTCTTGAGTGCTCCTGCATCATTTAAACCATCTCCAATCATCAACGTTGTGCTCTTATTATCTTTAATACTATTTATAAATTCATACTTCTCATTAGGGAGCATATTAAAATTCATATCCATACCATCTGATATTTTTTCATGCAAATACTCTTTTTCTGAGTCATTATCACCTGAAATAATATACAGTTTATGTTTTATTAATAATTCATTCATCATTTCAAAAATGCCATTTCGATATTTTTGTTTGAAAATATAATATCCATATAATTCGCCGTCTATTTCAATAGCAACAGTACTTTCATTTATTTTTTCTAATTCTTTATATTCTAACCAATTTTTATTTCCAATTCTTATATTATACCTTTCATTATTAATTATAATTCCTAAACCAGGTAACTCCACAAAATAGTTAAGTTCGAGTTTTTCTATATTTAAATGCTTGAAAAGCATCTTTGAAAGGGGGTGGTTTGAGTTTTCAACTCCGGATTTAATTAAAGATAAACACTCTAATGGAATTTCCTTACCATTATATACTATTTCTGAATCATTAGTATCAGTTAAAGTTCCAGTTTTATCAAAAACTATTTTCTTAGTTCTACTTATTGTTTCTATTATATTTGGCTCTTTTATAAATAAACCATATTTAGAAAGTAATCTAAATGAAGTCCCATAAGTGAACGGAATTGTCATAGCAAGAGCGCAAGGACAAGTAATTATCAATACTGCAGTTAGTGTATCCCAAGAAATCGAAGAATCAACATTATACCAATAAATAAACGATGTTATTGCTATAGTTAGAACAATAAAAGTAAAATACTTAGCAACATTATTTGATAACTGGCTTAAATTGTTATTTTTATTTCCTTTGTCATCACCTAGCCAAATCTTATTTAAATGGTCTTTATCAAAATCACTTAACACGTCAATTTCTACCATAGTACCAACTATTTTACCTCCGGCATATAGCTTATCGCTTTTAACCGCCTCAAGCATTTTAGATTCACCACTAACATAAGAGTAATCAATAAAACACTTATCAGAAAATAAAATTGAATTATTAGGTATAATATCACCATTTTTTAAAACTATTCTATCGCCAGCTTTAAGTTTTGTTAGTGCAATTACTTTATCCTTATCACCATTTTTACCTTTTTTGGTAACAGAAAGTGGAAAATAATCCGAATAATCATTTTCAAATGATAATCTATCATAAGTCTTTTTTTGAAACACTTTTCCTATTAGTAAAAAGAAAATCAATCCAGTAAGTGAGTCGATATATCCAGCCCCTGTATCAGTAAATATCTCAAAAGCTGAACGCAGAAATAATACTATAATCCCAATTGAAATTGGAACATCAATGTTAATGTGTTTAACTCTAAGCCCCGCCCATGCAGAACGAAAATAGTCAAATCCAGCATAAAGTACTATTGGTGATAATATTAATGATATATAAGACAAAAACCCCTTAGTTTCTTCATCAAGTGTTCCACCCGAAAGATAATCAGGAAAAGCAAAAAGCATAACATTCCCAAAAGCAAAGCCAGCTGCTGCAAGTTTGAAATATAAAGTCCTATTTGTATTTTCTTTTTTACCCTCTACAGAAGATAAATTAAACTTAGGAGGGTAACCAATAGAATGAAGGATTTCAGCAAGTTTTCTTAAAGTTAAGGCATCATTATCAAAAAGAATTGTTGCCTCTTTGCGAATGAAATTCACTTTAGATTCTAATATTGCAGAATTAATTTTGTATATATTTTCAAGTAAATAAAGGCAAGCAGAGCAATGAATATCAGGCAAATCGACTATTAATTGAGATTTATTTCCAATCTTAAAGTCAAGTATTTTTTCTTCAATATCATCATCATCTAAAAACTCATATTTATTAGCGGCATCAATACTTCTTTTGCGTTTATCTGCCTCCATTTCAAGATGATAATAATTATCTAAACCGCTTTGATTCAATATTTCAAAAACAGTTTTACAGCCCGAACAGCAAAAATATTTATCATCAATTTTTATGTCATCTGTAGTGCAAATATCTCCACAATGATAGCAAGTATTTTTTTGAGTTTCTGGCATTAATGTTTTTTAAATATTTCTTTGAAAGAAAAAATACAAAATGTTATATATAGACCAAATTGTAGAGACACGATTTATCGTGTCTGAGTTATTTGTGAATTAATTTCACAAGCCAAAATTTAATCAAATAATTATAATCTTATATATCAACAAGGGGTTTCAACCCCTTGTTGTATAAAAAATATTTTATTAATCTAAGAAATGAGTAAACAAGCCATCTCGTAATTTTGGCTCAAACCAAGTAGATTTTGGTGGCATAACTTTTCCTGCGTCTGCTATATTCATCAGTTCTTCAATTGAAGTTGGGAACATAGAAATTGCAAGTTTCATTTCTCCTGAATCAACTCTTCTTTCAAGTTCTTCCAATCCCCTAATTCCTCCCACAAAATCAATCCTGTCATCAGTCCTTGGGTCTTCAATTCCAAGAATATCATCCAATACAATTTTCTGCAGTATTGCAACATCAAGAGATTCTACAGGATCTTTTACATTTATAAAAACAGAATCAACAGTAATTACATACCATTGCTTACTCATATAAAGTCCGTAAACACCTTTTCGTTTTGGAGAAAATTTATCTGCAACTTTTTGAACCGTAAAGTTTTTACGAAGTTTAGCAAAAAACTGCTCTTCATTATTACCATTCAAGTCTTTAACTAATCTATTGTAATCCATTATATATAATTCAGATGCCGGAAACAGCACAGCCAAGAAATAATTATATTCCTCATTGCCAGTATGATTTGGATTTGCTTCCGCCCTTTCTTTCCCCACAATTGATGCTGCCGCAGAGCGATGGTGCCCATCTGCTACATAAAAAGCATCCACTTTTGATAACTCATCTTCCACCACCTTAATATCTTTTTCATCCGATATTAACCATGATGTATGTCTTATGCCGTCATCAGCTACGTGGTCATTATCCGGCTTATTAGTAATAGTCTTTTTAACAATTTCATTAACTGTAGCATTATCTTTATAAGTTAAGAATATTGGTCCAGTATGAGCATTCGTTATTCTAACATGTTCACATCTGTCTTCTTCCTTTTTCTTCCTTGTAAATTCATGCTTTTTAATCTTATCATTCCAGTAATCCCATACATTAGCGCAACCAACTAATCCATATTGAGTTCTACCATTCATAGTTTGAGCATAAACATAAAAACTATTTGAACTATCCTCAACTAAATTTCCATCTTTAATCAAATTCTCTAAATTCTCTTTAGCTTTTTGATAAACTTTTTCATCATATAAATCAATATCTATTGGTAAATCAACCTCTGGCTTTCCTACTCTTAAAAATGAAAGTGGGTTATCCTTCACAAGCTCTCTTGCTTCTTCAGAATTTATAACATCATAAGGATAAGCAGCAATTTGTTTTGCTAATTCTGCTTTTGGTCTAAATGCTTTAAATGGTTTGAATATAGGCATTAATAATTTCTCCTTTTAAATTTTTATGCTTGACCATGACCCTTAATCACGCACCAAACAGTTCTTACAACAATTTCAATATCAAACTTTATTGACATATTCTCAATATAATAAAAATCATCTTTTAATCTTCCTTCAATTTCTTTAATATCAAAGGTATAAGGTGTATATTTTACCTGCCACCAACCAGTTATGCCTGGTCGAACTTTTAATCTTCTTTTATAAAATGGGTATGTTTTTGAAAACTCTTCAACCAAATGCGGCTGCTCGGGTCTAGGTCCAACAATAGACATATCACCTTTTAAAACATTCAAAAACTGTGGTATTTCATCAAAATGGGTTTTTCTTAATAACTTCCCAAATTTTGTTACTCTTTTATCATTCACTTCAGTCCAGCCAGCACCTATTTTATCTGCATTTTCTACCATTGATCTAAACTTAATCATTCTAAAGAGTTTACCATCTTTCCCAACTCTATTCTGAGTATAAAAAATATTACCCTTTGATTCTAATCTAATTGCCAATGCAAGTAAAATCCAAAAAGGAAGCCCAATTAATAAAACTAAAACAGAAAAAATAATATCAAATATTCGTTTAGTTGTTTGCTCCCAATTTTTCATCAATTGAGGACTAATTTCTATAAATGGAATTCCATAGATATTATGCGTTTTAGTCTGCCCTGTAAAAACAGAGTAAAGGTCTGGTTCTATTTTACATCTAATATTCTTATCTGAACATAAATTTACAATTTCAAACATATTTTTATGGCTCATTTCAGAATCTGCCATTATAATTACCTCAGGGTTATACTCATGAATTATATTTTCTAACTCAGAGATATTACCAATTATATTATTTGAATTTGAATACTCAACCCTACTTAAGATACCTCCCAAACAACTAATACCCCAGCCCGGAGATTTAATTGTATCTTTTGTTATGTGGTTAATTTTCTCTTCCGTTCCAATCACTATAGCAGACATTTTTATAATACCTTTTGACCTTAGTTTCTTCTGTATTTTTCTAACCGCAAGTCTAAGTAAAATAGTTATAAAAGTTATAGTAAAAAAATAAAACAAAAAAGTAAGTCTAGGTGTTTTTTGAGTATCAGTTATAACAAAAAGATAAATTATTAAAACACCAACAAAAGTTGTCTTTATTATCGTAAAAAATTCCTCAAAAGGAGAGCGTTCGTACCAGTTTTTATATAGTCCTGAAAAATAAAAAAGTATAAACCAGTACAAATTTATAAAAAGTAATCCAAGTGCAAAAATACCATAGTTTGGTACTCCGTAGTTGCTAATTATACCTGAGGAAAATACAAAGAAATATTGAAGAAGAAAAGAAAGTGTAACAGAGATAGTATCAGAAGACATCTGCAAAATAATTGGAAAAGAACGATTTCTAAATTTATCTATGTTCTTTGCTTTACTAATTTTTTTATCTAAAACTATACTTTCCACTTATTTGGCTTTCCACTTAATTCAAATTAGAGTATCTAAACTTACAAAATTAAGAAAATATGATTAATTTATGTAATATAAACTCGTCTTTAACTTTACATACAATAATTCTCAATACGAATTTTAGTATTCTTTTGTTAAATTATATGCATTAGATGAAATAAAATTATACTTAAAATCAATATCCCTAAAATTAAATCATAAAATGATGTTTAAACTATCTCTTGATTCCATATAAATTAAGTAAAAGATTTAAAAGTTTTTATCATTTAGCGTTCCTACTAATTCCAATAAAATATCCGCAGAATATATTCCATAGTTTTTCAATTTCCAATCCTCTAAAACTATAATTTTGTCTTCTTTTCCTGATTTAGTATTTTTAAAAAACTCTATAGCATTAGAATTCCCACCCAATTTTTCAATAAACATATAAGGTATTATTATAAATTCCACTTGTAATTTTTCAATTTCATCTTTAGAAATTTTATTCCACCCAGTGTAATCTAACTTTACTTTATTCCCAGCAATTTTTAATAATTCGTATGGAGTTGTTCCGCTTCCTGCTATTATTACATCACCATCAGGGTCCATATCTAAATATACTGTAGATTTTTTTAAAATATTCATACTTTTGACTAACTCAAAACTAGTATATTTTGTTTTAAAATCTATAACAACATCACTATGTGAATTAGGCTTTCCCACTAATTTAGCAATTCTTTCAATATTCTTAATTGTTTGTTCCTTAGTATAAACATTTGATAATATTTCCAATTTGAAACCTAATTCTTGAAGTTTTTCTTTATTTCCAAATAAGGAAAACTCATAATCAACAATTATAATATCAGGATTAAGCTCTTTGATAAGTTTATAATCTAAATTATAAATACCACCCAAATCAACCGCTCCGAGAGCCCCCTCAACTCCTTTGCTCCATTTATCACAAGCAATTAAATTATTATCACTCAAAAATTTGACAGCAATTTCAGTTGATGTTAACCCAATAGTAATAGTTCTCTTTGCAATTAAATCAGCATTAATTAAAAAAATCACCAAAAATAAAAGTAAATATTTATAAAACATTTTTTTCCTTAAAGTTGTTGATATTCAAATGAAGTAAAACCTCTTATACCATCAGTTTTACTAAAAAAACTTATAAATCTAAATTTATATAAAAGTCCGTTAACATCTTTTATGATATAAATTCTATTTGGGTTTACAGCGTAAACCTCACCCTGCAAAGAAAAGCTCTTCCAATCGTAACCAATCACATTTTTTTTATTTGAAAGTTCAATACCAATAACATCATCTCGATTAATCTCCTCAAATGATTTAGAGTTTTCATTTAAAAATTCAATCGCTTCAACTTCATTATTATTCAAATAAACACCTCTTACTTGATAAGGTATAGCATCAGTTTCTTCGCTCTGACCAATAGCATTTAAAGGTACATATTCCGAATTTTCTGCAAAAACCAAATCCCATTCATCTTTACCCGGCTCAATAATCAAATCATCATCTGGTTTATCAAAATTTAGATAAACAAAATTATATAACGAGTTTTTAAATATTTTTTTTGTAATTGATTCACTGCTATTAGCTCTTCCAAATTTTACAGTAAAAGATTCCTCGTCCCATTCTATTACTTGAAACTTAAATATCCCTAATGGTCTTCTTCTTTGGTCTCTGCCCCTATTAATAAATAGTACATCACTCGTTTGTACTTCCATACCAGTATCATCTATCCACCAAGTACTCATCACAGATTTAGTTAGGTCTCCATCTGCATTATCTATATACAAGCTATCTGGTAAATATTTTTCATCCAAAAAGTCATAATCTTTACTTTTTACAAAACTAGCTTTTACAGGTCGTTCTCCATTAAGCTTGATAAAATTACCATTACAATCAAAAGCAATATCCCAAGAGCCCTTTTCAATATAAGATACAAACCTATTCTCTGACAAACTAAAATAACCAGAATAGTCATAAACAGAGTTTTCCATATAACCAGAAACTAAATCACCTCTATCTAAAGGTGTTACTGGGCTCTCTTCTAATATGCAAGAGCTAAGAATTAAAATTATTATAATAAAAACAATATTTTTCATATTTCAAAATTAAGAAAGTTAATTCATTTTATAAAAATTAATAAAAAATTTCAATTATTTGTAACTTACAAGTTGTTAAAAAGAATATATTTTTAATATGCCTAAATTACTCAATAATTCAAATAAAACATTTTAAATAAAAGGTTCATTAAGTTTTAAATCAATTTCCTCAATTAATTTAGAGTAATTACTAATATCAACATCTAATTCATTAATTTTTGCTTGAGTTGCTTTTATATCAGCAATAATTATAGACTTTACATCTTTCTGTTCATTTATCCTTGAGTTGATATTATCAATATTTGTTTCAAGTTCCTTTCTCTTATTTTTATCTCTATTTCTTATATAAATCCTATAAAGTGATTTATATGTAAATAAGAACCCTAGGATTCCAAGAATTCTAAATAACCAATTTAAAATTGACAAAAATAGCTCTGATTTAAAAATATTAAGAAAAAAACTATCAAACAAACTTAGTACTATCAAAATCAATGAACCAAAAGCAATTCCTAATGTTTGTAATACAGGTCTTTTGTGCTTATAGGGATTTAATGATTTTTCAAAATCACTTAATTTATTTTCTTCAGCAAAAATTATTGTTGAAATATTATCCGACTCACTGTTGAATTTATCAAGTTCTAAATTATAATTTTTGATACTTTTAGTAGTATTTTTGATATTTAACTCAAGGTCAGATTTTTTTTCATTCAAAGATTTTTTTGTATTAATCCATACATCTTTAATTCTTTTTTTAATATTTATATAGCTTTTATCATCAACTATCTTATTAAATTTATCCAATTGATCAAAATACTCTTTTTTCAAACTAAGATGGTAATTATTTTTATTAAGTAAACTTTTATGTTTATCAATTATAAAAACAAACTTTTTAGTGATATCAGGAAATATATTTGTTATCGCATTATTAACATCAAAATAATTAAAGTAAGCTAATTTTCTAAATATTATAAAATCTTCATATGGCATTTTATTAGTAAAGCTCATAAAGAATGTATTCAAATTGGCTCTTCCTACCAATTCATTATAAAACTCTGGCTCATTATTAATTAAAGAAAGTGAGATTAACTTATGGATATCTTCATCAATTTGGAAAACATTATTTTCTCGGCTTATAAAGTAAAAATTACTAATATAGTTTTCAATTAAATTAGAACTAATTTTTAATTCAGGAAATAAATCAAAAGAATGAGAAATATACTTCCCAAATATTATCGAAATCAATAAAAACTGTCTTTCAAAATCAGAAGAATATTTAAAGAAAAGCTCTTCAACATATTTATAAGGCGTTATTTCTAATTGATAAGTGCCAAAAAAATGTTTCACAAAAGGAAGATTTTCTATTTCTTCATTCTCTAATTTTAAATTTGAGGCTAACTCAACCTTCGATTGATATTTTTCGAAACATTTATTCCTTGTAGAAACAATAATCCTAACATCAATAATATCTGATAGCTTTAAATCTTTATCTTTTGTAAAATCATAATTTTCAAATTTATTTAAATTAGTATCCAAATGCTCAATCAGAAATGAAATAAAATTATCATCAACAAAATTAAGAATGTGGTCTATTTCATCAAAAATAAAAAGTATCTTTTCTGTTTTTTTTGATTTAGCAACTTCCGAAAAATTGCTTTTAGGGTACATAAAGTTTATCATATCCACAAGAAATGACTCAACAACAATTTTACCTTGGTCCCAAACAATCTTTTGATCAGCTTTATTTATAAAAGCATCTTTATGTTCCTGAACATCAATCTTAGCATTTGAGAAATAATCTAAATTACTTTTTATTAAATTATGCTTTAAAATTAAATCATAAAGTTTAGGATTAGACTCTTTATGATGACTTAATATTTCAATAAATCTATTATAATTAAAAAAAGTCTCCGAAAAATTAGCATTAGGATAATTTTCTTGAAACCTTTGAGCAAAATGAATGGCAAGTTCGCAAATAAAACTACCCTCAAAATCAAATGAATTCAGACAATAAAAGTTTTTGTTTTCAATAAATTTATTTATCAATGTAGTTTTGCCAGATGCCATTCCCCCAGTGAGCAATATAACTTTATGTTCTTTATACAAACAACTATTTAATTCTTCTATTTTATCAATCATTATATAATTTATTAATTACGCCAATTTAAAAATTGAAAACAAGCTCTACTAAAGTTCCATTTTCTAGATTATATACATAAAACTCATTAGCTAATTCCCTCATCAAAAATACCCCTCTTCCATTATCTTTAAGAAGATTTTCAGGATTTCTCGGGTCAGCAACATTTTCAGGATTAAACCCCAACCCTTCGTCCGTAATCGAGCATTTCATATAATTACCATTGCCCACTAATTCCACACTAACATTTTTATCAGGGTTAAATTTATTTCCATGACCTGCAGCATTATTGATTCCTTCTGTTACTGCAACCATAATCTTAAAATAAATATCATCTTTAATCTGAAACTTATCCTTGTAACCAAGAAATAAATCTTCAAAATCTTGAATAATATTTTTGTTACTCGAAACTATTCTTATTTCTTTATATTCTTCCATTAATTTAAATCAATTATTGTTTCAATTCTTAAATTAGGTATAACCCTTTTTGTAACAACCAAATCTTGAAATTCATACCAACCATAAGCAACAAGTCTGGTTCTTTCTTTAATTTTTATACCAATATCTACAACAGGACTTATTGACCTTAGAAAAAAAGATTCATTACCCAAATTACCTAAAGACCTCTGACTTAAAAGTTCTAAATTATAATACCTAAAACCTATGCCATAATAATTTGCTTTTTTATGATAGTATAGGACGCTATTAGAGTAAAATTCATTTTTTATTTCTGAAATAGATTGAGAAAATCTTTCCCAACTGAACAGACCAGTTTCCCTAAATCTATATAAATAAGATACATTGAAGCGAAAATTATTATTTACATAATAATTTATACTATCCCTTAAAGTTAAAGAACGCTGCACATCGCTTCGAATACTCTGAAATAAAAATTCATAATCGAAACTTCTATAATTTACAAAAATTTGAAATTCTGGCGTCATTTCCAAGTTTTTATTTTTATAACTAAAATAAGGGACGAATTTCAGACTTCTTTCTTTTACATTATTAATTGAATTTTCTTTCATTAGGTAAACTAAATGCCTGTATCTACCCTCTAATTCTACTCCACCTGAAAACACATTTGAGAAAATATGATTATACTTTTGAGAATACCTCATTATCAATTGGTCTCTGTCCCTGTTTTCATTCACACTAGGAGTATCGTACTTGTTAATTTCAAAAACAAAATCGCTCAGAAGTTCATTTTTCTCATTAATATATATATAATTATCAAAATATATTCTAGTAAATTGATTTATATAGTCTAAAAGCGAAATATTATTTTGCTGGGCTATTAAATCATTGCTTGAAATATCAAACTTTTGTTGTGCTTGATTTGATAACGTTTCATTCCTATGTTGTATTGCAAACCTTACAAAACTTTTCTTAATTTCATAAGTAAATCTTGTATATAAGTTATATGTATTCAAATCTCTTAACTCATTTACTCCTGAACGAGGATTATTCACATCAAAATTCTCGTAAGAATTATCTCTTCCAGACAAAAAATATGATACACTGGCTTCATTTTTCAAATTACCAAACAAATAATAAGATAAATCAAGCGAAAAATTCATCCGATTCTCAAACCTATTTTCTATTTGAATTTGGTCATTCTCCGACGACCTTATAAAATCATTCTGAAGAGTATTATACTCACTAGAAAAATTTAACATTGAGCTTTCTCCAAACCTCAATATATTTATTTTTGCATTATTAGTATTAAAATCTCTATCCAGACTTCTACGAGTATAATAACTATCATATTTAGTATCAAACTGAAAATCATCGTACTTAAAATTATACTTAAAATCAGTATTAACTGCGTCAGAATTAGATAAAACCCCCACTTGACTGTGCTGATCTAATCCATAAGAAACTGCTAAATAACGGTTCTCACTTATATCATACTTTAATCCTGGCATAATATTAAAATTCAACAAATTATTATTTGAACCAGTATTGAAATTATTTCCTACATACTGTATATTATTTCTTAAATGATACTTCAAATTACCGTATGCCTTCTTAGACCACATAAATGAAAATTTTTGATTATCATTTATACTATTATTTAATAAATAAGAGTTACCATAATACTCCTGTTTTATTTCAAACTCACCAAGAGAGTTATTTAAAAAAATATCGCCATTAAAAAAAAAATTTATATTTTCATTAATCCTACTAAACCCATAAGTAGCAATTCCATCGCTATTAGATAAAATGATGGTAGGAAAAAAACATAAAATTAAAATGAAATACTTATACATTTATTTTTTTTTAATATAAATCAAAATTAAAAAATAAGTATCAAAAATAAAAACCCTTTCAAAAACCTTTATATTTTATAATTTATTTAAACCAATTGATTCACTTGATTTATTATAATTAACATTATATCATATTTAATTGATTTAAAATAAATATAATTACATTCGTCTTAACATAAATAAGTAAAAATAAAACAGAACACTTTCAAATGGCAGAATTAGTAATCGACACCAACAAAATAATCTCGAATATCAAATCTATTCAAGAATTTCTTAGTTCAAAAAACAGAACATGGTCTCTAATACCCAAAGTACTCTGCGGTAATGAAGAAGTTCTAGAAAGAATATTAACCCCTAAAGTCATAAAAGGCATACATTCCATCGGAGATTCAAGAATATCTAATCTTCAAGCAGTTAAAAACGTAAACCCAAAACTCATAACAATGTACATCAAACCACCAGCTATTCCCTTAGTTCCTCAAGTAGTAGCTGTTTCCGATATATCATTAAACACATCCCTTGACACCATACTCGCAATCGAAAACGAATGCATAAAACAAGATAAATTCCATAAAGTAATCATAATGATTGAAATGGGAGAACTAAGAGAAGGAGTTATGCGAGACAAAGTCGTGGAATTTTACGAATATATATTTAACCTAACAAGAGTTGAAGTAATCGGAATCGGAACCAACCTTGGATGCATGTACGGCATAGAGCCAACCTATGATAAACTAATCCAAATGTCACTATATAAAGAACTAATCGAAGCCAAATTTAAAAAGAAAATGGAGCTAGTCTCAGGCGGAAGTTCCATCAATCTACCAATGCTAAATTCTAACAGAATACCAGATAATATAAACCACTTAAGAATCGGCGAAGCAGTATTCTTTGGCACTACCCCACTCGACGAAAAACAATTCATGAATCTTCACACCGACATCTTCGTTTACAAAGGTAATATTATAGAAATGGAAGAAAAAGACACCATTCCAGATGGCGTAATGACAACAGGAAATATAGGGCACACCAGTGAACAAGAAACACTTGGCTCTGCTGACACCTCCGAAAAAATCCATAAAGCAATCATCGATTTTGGAATATTAGACGTTGACTTCAATGACATAGAAGCAAAAGACCAAAGTCTAAAATTCGTAGGAACAACCTCAGATATGACAGTATATGAAGTACCAAAAGAAAGCGGCAAACCAATCTATAAAGTTGGAGACACACTCGACTTTGCTGCTGGATATATGGGAATTGCTAAACTGATGAACAGTAAATTCATCGAAAAAATAATCAAATAAAAAACAAGAAATTCTAATATAACACATAGAATTATAAAAAAGGAAGTCAGATGACTTCCTTAAATTTTTTTTATAATCTAATTAATTAAAACACGTAAAGAGATAGTAATAATTTATTGATAAGTTTAATTGCAGATGTAGTGTTTTCGTCTTTTTTATCTGGAGTTGAATTATCACATTTAATATCCATCTTCAAAAGTAATGCCTCCAAATTCCAAACACCTATTCCACCATCATCATTCACTGCAATAAAAGCACCTTTACTATTTACATCAAAAGATTCTTGTGTAAGCCAAATACCATCAGTATTTTTTAAATCAATAGATTCAAATGATGAAACAAGTTTAAAAGTTTTTCTATCAAAAAAATGAAATATATTACTCTCTTTGCTTTGGTCAGTTGAAATCCAGTAACCATCAGTATTACATCTAATTAAAGCAAGACCTTCGGCTTGTGATTTAAACAATCCTAAGCCAATTGTATTTTTATAATTTCCAGCTAAGTCATAAACTTTAATGCAAGTTTTACCTTCGCCTTCAAGTTCTTCTGCGATTAATAAATTATCATTTACTGGGTCTGCATTTATTGATTCAACTACTCTCAATACACCATCACCAGTAGTTTCTCCAATATATTTCACAAATTTTAAATCATCAATCATTCCAGCTTTATATTCAAAAGTATAATGCAGAACTCTTTTATCAAGCAAAGAATCAGCAGGAATAACATCTTTTTCAAACTCGTAGTTATCTGTGATATAGATGTTAAATGTGCCATTTTTTCGAAAAACAGTTAAGCCATAAGGAGAATCTAATTTATCTTCACCAAAGGTTAAAAGTGGCTTAAAATCAGGTAATTCTAAAATTTGCAATCTTTTGTTGTCTCTTTCAACTACAAAACATAAATTTCCATAAACCCAAATACCGTTTGGTCTGTCAAATTGCCCTAAGTCAGTGCCGCTTGTTCCAACTCTTTTAACAACATTACCGCTAACTGCATTATATACAACTAATTGGTCAGTAGATTTGGCAGTAGTTATTACATAAGCGCCAGTTTCATCTTTATAGAAAGCTGGCGAATCAATATTATCTAATTCATCCCAGTTTGAAAGCACATCTGGTTTTGAAGTAAGCATCTGCTTATCACTGCTTTCTTTTGTAGCCTCTTCTTTTATTTGTTTTTTCTCTGTATTGCAAGAAATTAAAACAAAAACAATTAAGAGTGAAATATATTTAATCATTTGTCCCCCGAAAAACATTAAAAATTAATAAAATTATAGATTCCATTTAAGACCAGTATTAATCCTGATATTATAATACTCTGCTTGCATCAATCTTGATTGAATACCTTGATAGTATCTTAAAGGCTGATTTGTAATATTATTAGCTTCAACAAAAAATCTTAGATTTTTCAATAAATTTAAAGAAGCATTCGCATCTAAGAAAAATTGTTCATCATAGTATCTGTCTTCAAATGCTTCACCACCTAATTCATCAATATAATCAGAAGCATAATTCGCAGCAATTCTAATTGAAACATACTTATCTTCGTAAGAAATTGATGCGTTAAACATATTTTTTGCTGTTCCAGGTAATGCAATTGTTCCTCTTTCTGGTACTCCAGTTGCTTCTGATGTAGTATAGGTATAATTAAAATATATGCTTAAATTTTTCAAAAAACTTGGTAAAAATTCAAGTTGTCTTTGAAGTGCTATTTCAAAACCATATAGTGATGCCTCTGAACCATTTAATGGTTGCGATAATTCATCAAATATTTCAGTATCAGGGTCGATAACACCATCTCCATTTAGGTCAAATTCTGGTTTGTTTGTGTTCTGATAAGTATAAGTATAATCTTTTAAATCTTTATAAAAGAAACCACCAGAAACAATACCTACAGATTTAAAATAATAGTCAAATAATACATCAAAATTTGAAGAAAGTGTTGGTCTAAGTTCTGGATTTCCAATTGCTATCTCATTATCTTCTGGATTAATAATTCTGTATGGAGCTAGGTCAAAATAATTTGGTCTTGCTAAAGTTTGTGTAAATGCAACTCTACCAAAGAAACTTTCTGTAATATTATATTTTAATTGAATATTAGGCAAAAAGTTTAAATAATTATCGCTTTCAGTAATTTTCTCAACATCGCTAAGTTCTTCGTCATTTTCTTCATCAAATTGATTTGCAGTGTATTCTAAGCCAGTATTTTCAATTCTAAATCCACCAAGAATCAATAATTTATCTCCAATATTTTGAGTTATCATTGCATAACCCCCAAAAATATTTTCTGATGCTTCAAAATTACCATCTGCAAACTCTCCCAATGCTAATGATTTTTCAAATAAATTAGCGTTATTCAAGTCTAAGTTTCCTAAATATTCTCTTGTTGCAAAATTACCAGAGCGATAATCTCCAGGTAAGAAATCAGATTTAGTTTCATCTTTATATTCTGCATTGCTTAAATCATCTAAAGTAAAATTGTTTGGCTCATATTCATAAAAATTATTTTCTCTTAATTTTGTTTTAGTTCTTAATCTACCACCGAACTTTAAAATTGACTTATATTCACCTGAAGCAAGTGGCAATTCAAAATCAACTCTAGCATTGAAATCAACATCTTCTGTATAACCATATTCTTCAATTAACTCATCTAATTCATAACTTGTAATATCAACTGGATTAGTTGGATTAATTTTTGGTTTTCCTTCGTCTGATAAATCAACTGATAAGCCATGTTCTTCAGAAGTGAATTGAATATATCTTTCATTAGGTCTTTCTTCTGATGCTTTTGCATAATTTGCTTGCCAAGTCATTGAAAGTATATCTCCAAACAAGTGATTTCCACCAAAACCAACATTAAAAACTCTTTGGTCTTCTAATCTTCTGAAATTAATTCTATCATTCCCTATTCCACCTTTAGTTTCTCTTCTGATTTCCTCTACAGCAAATCCATTATTAACATCATCATCAATCGCATAAATACCATTATAATTAAGAGCATATCTATTTTCCCAATCATCTCTCCAGTTATAAATTGTATTTACATATAACTTGTTTTTCTTATCTAATTCATAATCAAATCCTAAAGAAAAACTTCTTCTTGTCCTTTGAACTAAATACTTTCGTATTTCAAAATCACTTGTATAAGCAATACCATTATCATCAGTACTCCATTCAGCTTCAATATTATCTGAACCTAAAATATGGTCAAATACTGTTGCGGAAAGCATAACACCTAATTTCCCGTCTAAATATCTATCTCCACCAATAATAGTTCCATTAAAAGCTGGTGAGCCAGTAAGAAAATTATAAGTAGAACCAAGAGTAAATGCAACTCTTCTTTCTTGTGGCGCTCTTGTTTGAAGATTAATAGAACCACCAATTGCATCAGCATCCATATCTGGGGTTAATACTTTACTTACTTCAATTTGCGAAATCATATCTGCAGGAATTAAATCTAACTGCACTTCTCTGTTCTCTGCTTCAGCTGATGGTATTCTATCTCCGTTAATCATAACCGAATTTAATCTTGCAGCCGTCCCACGAACTAAACCAAATCTTGCTTCTCCTTGGTCATTCTGAATAGTTATCCCAGGTATTCTTTTTAATGCATCACCAACATTAGCATCAGGGAAGCGTCCAATTTGGTCAGAAGAAACAATATTTGTAATATTAATATTAGTTTTTTGTTGATTAAGTGCTTTTGCTTGACCTTTAAGAGCGTCTCCTACAACTAAAACTTCATCACCTATAATATTCCCAGATTCCATTTTAATATCTAAGTCTAAAATAGTATTTGTGTTAATGTTCAATTCTTTTGTAAAATTTTTATATCCAATATATGTAACAGTCAAAGTATAATCACCTGCAGGGACTGATAATATTTTATACTCTCCAAGAGAATTTGATATTGCTCCAATATTTTTTCCAGTTAAAACTACTCTTGCGCCTGGTAAAGGTAAATTAGTTTCTTTATCCATAATTTTTCCAACAATAGTTGAGTTCTCAGCTAAGGCGAGGTTATTTTGTTGAGAAAAAACATAACTTTTAAAAGTGACTAACAATAAAGTAACAAGAACAATTCTTTTTAAAGAATTTAACATAAATACTCCATAAAATTATAAATTAATATTTTGCAAAATTAGTGTGCTAATGTTAAGTCAATATTTGTTTTATATTAATTTAGATGAAGTATTATCATTAAAAAAGTTAATGATTATTTTGTCAATTAGACTTTATATATCAATTATTTAAAATAGATTATGATTTTTTTTATTAATTATAATTAACATAGTATTAATAAATTTATATTTAAATGTAGAATATTAATTTAAATATGAAAAAAAAGTGAAAAATTTTTGATTTTATTTAAAATTATATCTGATTTACAACATTTTTATTTATTTTTTAAGTATTTTACAAAGAGAGCTTACCAAAATCTAAACTAAGCTATGAATTTGAAATATTATTAAATTTAAATAAAACCAAATGGAACACTGTATTTTTTTAAAAAGTGTTCTTTAAATCTTCTTGAGGTAATTATTTTCACTAAATTTCTTTTCTACCTTTGATTAAAAACCAAATAGCTAATGATAGTTCTCCTACTGCCATAGGAACTACTAATATCATTTGTAAAATGTTTACATAATTTGTGTTTGGTTTTAATAGTAGCAATAAGTGAACTAATATGTATGATATTCCGGCAAAAACTGCTAAATAGTATAAAAATTTAGGTATTTTGTTGTGAAGTTTTATCAAATAGCCTATTAAAATTAAATGAAAGCCGAATATTATTAAGGCAAAATTCCAAATTGATTGAAATGATTCATAATTATTATTTATTATTTCGTTTGTAGAATTTTCTGGTGAAAAGTTTTTAGCTAAGTAGTAAGTTGCAATTCCAAAAATTAAAGTGTAAATTACCCTAATGAATCCGGAAAGCAACGAAAGATTTTTGTTTATATTTTTAAAGTAAGCATATAGGGTATAAGATACTAATAAATCCAAGAGTAAAATAAAAACTATCCCTATGAACATATTCAGGTATAATTCAGAATTTTCTAGGATTTTATCTTTAAAAGTTTCAATTAGTTCTGGATTGTAAAATTCTGAGAAGGCATATCCAATTGAATATCCAGCAACTATAGCCATTAGAACGAGTATTATTCCAGAAATTAATGCTAAATGTGAATTTTTCATATTTTTATTTTAAGATTTTAAGTGTTAGATTTATTTTATAAAATAGTTTTAAATATTTTGCAAATTGCATATATTTTTGTTTTTATCAAGGAAATGGTTTTAATTTTATTTATAAAATGTGCATTGGGGTTTTATTCGGTTACGCTCAATACAAGTTGCTCGATATGAAGGGTTGGTGGTTTAGAACGGTTTCAAACCGTTCCCTACGGGTATTGGGTTTTTAGACACGATAAATCGTGTCTTTACAATTGGTTGATTGCAGTTTTCTCTTTTCTTCTTCTTCTTTCCTAATTTATCCTTAATTTTGTGTTTTATTTTAATAAAAAATGGATTTTTGATGAGATATAAAAATAGAGAAGAAATTCCGCAAGAGTATAAATGGGATTTGGATGTTATTTTTGAAAGTTTAGATGAATGGGAAAAGCAGTTTAAGTTTGTTGATGAGTCTATTCCTAAGTTTCAGAATTATAAGAAAACTTTTATTAACTCGGCTGATGATTTGATTAAAACTTTGAAATTTGATGAGTATCTTTCTATTAAGTTGGGCAAGTTATATCTTTATGCTTTTTTGGCAAAAGATGTGGATTTAAATAATTCAACTTTTCAATCACTCGACGGCAGAATTAAACTTCTTGTGAGTAAATACCAAAATGCTACTGCGTTTATGACTCCGATGATTTTGGAGTTAAGCGAAGAAAAATTAAATGCTTACTTAGAAGATAAAGAAGAATTGAAATTGTATCAGCACTTTTTTGATAATATTCTGCGAATGAAGGATAATACTTTGTCTTCGGATAAGGAGGAGTTGTTGGCTCTTTCGGGTCCTGCTCTGCAAACGAGTTATAATACTTTCTCTATGCTGAAGGCAACGGAGATTGATTATGGTGAAGTAGAGGGTGAAAAAGGCGAAAAGGAAGAACTTTCGGAGGCAACTTTCTATGCGGCAATGTATTCTAACGACAGGGCTTATCGCGAAAGAGTTTATCGCCAGTTTTATAAGCCGTATATGAATTTGAAGAATACTTTTGCGGCACTTTTTACTGGGAATTTGAATGGAGATGTTTTTAAAGCGAAGTCTAAAAATTATTCTTCATCATTGGAAGCTGCACTAAAGCCAAATAATATTCCTTTAGAGGTTTATAGTAATTTGGTTGATAGCGCTAACGAGGGCTTGACGAGTTTGCACCGCTGGGTTGCTTTAAAGAAGAAAATTATGAAACTTGATGATATTCATCCTTATGATATGTATGTTTCGCTTTTCCCAGATAGCAAGAAGGATTATACTTTTGAAGATGCAAGGGCTATAGTTACTAATGCTTTATATCCGATGGGTAATTTTTATATGGAGGCGATAAATGATTGCTTTGATAATCGTCGGATTGATGTTTATGAAACGAAAGGGAAACGCTCTGGGGCTTATAGTTCGGGGGTTACGGTTGGTGTTGAGCCATACGTTCTAATGAATTGGAATGGAACTTTGAATGATGTTTCTACTTTAATTCACGAGTTAGGACATAATATGCACTCTTATTTTACTGGTAAAAAGCAACCAACTGTTTATGCGTCTTATCCTATTTTCACAGCAGAAGTTGCGTCAATCACGAATGAGAATCTTTTGCACGAGTATTTATATCATAATACTAATGACAAAATTGAGAAGTTATCATTAATTGAAACATATATAAATAAGATTGTTTCTACATTTTTTAGGCAAACGCAATTTGCTGAATATGAGTTGCTTGTGCATAATTTAACTGAGCAGGGAAATGCCTTAAATGCTGAAATGCTGACTAATCATTATGCTGAAATATTCAAGAAATATTATGGCTCTGAGATGTTTGAAGACAAGGAAGAATTTTACACTTGGGCAAGAGTTCCGCATTTTTATTATAACTTTTATGTTTATCAATATGCTACAGGGCTTGCTGCGTCGGAAGTATTGTCTAAGAATATTATAGAATATGGACTTCCAGCGGCAGGAAAGATGATGAATTTCCTTTCTTCTGGTAATTCAAAATATCCTATTGAGACATTAATTGATGCTGGGGTTGATTTAACTCAAAAAGATACTATAAATGCGGTAATTACTAAAATGAATGAATTGATGGACGAATTAGAAAATCTAATTTAATGAAAATAAATAAAATAACTATTCAAAATCTGAGGAATCATTCACATTCTGTGATTGATTTCTCCGATTCTATTAATTTGATTTTCGGGAATAATGGCTCTGGGAAGACTACAATCTTAGAGGCAATTTCCATTTGTTCTATGTCGAAGAGTTTTCTGCCAACTCTCGACCAAAACTTAATTCAATATGAGAAAAAGAATTATAGGATTAAACTTGAAGCAAAGAATGATTTTGATATTGACTATAAAGTTGAGGTGAATTTTTCTGCTTCAAAGAAGAAAATTGCAAATAATGAATCGGAAAATCTTAGCCCAAAAAACTTAATCGGTAATATCCCAATTGTAATATTATCACCTGATTATAAAAATATTACATTTGGCTCACCTTCCGATAGACGCGATTTTATTGATAAGGTAATTTCGCAGGTAAGTAAAGGTTATCTAAATAAGTTAATTCAATTAAAAAAAGTATTAAAGCAGCGAAATTCCTTGCTACTCCAATTCAGAAAACAAGAGCATTATATAACAGACTTAATTGAACCCTGGACAGAGAAATTGATTGACCTAAATGCAGATATAGCAATGAAACGCAATCAATTTATCACAGAATTAACTCCGCTTTTCTTGGAAACTTTTAAGCAAATTGCACCCAACGAAGAAGTAGAATTAGAGTATCTACCTTATAAAATTCCAAAAGAAATAATTGAAGATAAAGACAAAATTATCAATGAATTAACTAATTATTATAACTCAAGAAAAGATGTAGAATACCACAGAACAACCACGCTTTTTGGTCCTCAAAAAGATGAATTGCAGATTAAAATAAACTCAGGAATTGCAAAAGATTATGCTTCGCAAGGTCAGCACAAAAGTTTATTAATTTCGCTAAAAATTGCGGAATTCAACTATTTAAAATCTTACTGCAATGAAACACCCGTAATCTTACTCGACGATATTTTCGCAGAACTTGACAACGAAAGAGCATCTTATGTGCTTGAAATTATAAAAGATAACAAAGTGCAGAGTTTCATCACCAGCACCAACAAAGATTTATTAAACAGCATAGATAGTGAAGTGCAGTTGATTGATATAGATGTTGTTAGGGATAGTGGGTTTGGGGGGTAGAGGGGATTTGGGGAAAATTAATTCGTTTTTTTAAATATTAAAAACATTTTCTTAATAATCAAATATGCTGCGAAATATTATTTATTATTATTTTATTTTTCATTCTGTAAATATTTAATTTTGTGGTAAATAAGAGAGTTTGATATTGTATATAAATTTTGATCTCTACTAAGTTTAAATTCAATATTCATAATTTCATTATTATTAGTTTTAATCAGAAATATTTTTGCTATATTTCCATTTTCCGCAGACCAGTGACTTATGTAATAATCAAGATTATTTGAATATTCTAACATTTCTTTAGGTATTATTATATCATTATAATTATAAAAAACGTTATTTAAAAGCACTCCATTCTCTTTAATATCTAATAACGTATGAGAATCTATTATTTTTTTTAATTTTACTTTGTATAATACTAAAATTGAAGTAGAAAAAATTATAGATCCTAAAAGAATATAAATAAATTCAATTGAAGTATCAGAAGAAGTAAATATTGCAAAAATACCACTACTAACCATAAAGAAAGAAGGCAATATTGTCATAATTAAAAAGAAAACAATAATACCATTAATGTTTTCACCTTTATTATTATAAACTTTTGTTCCAGACCGAAATATAAATAATCTTCTTTTATTTTTTAAATATACATCTTCTTCCGTAATTGAGTCTTTTATTATTTCAAGTTTTTCATTTTTACTTTTTTCTTCACTTTTTTCTTTACTTTTATTATATATATCATATAAATCATTGATTATTTGTTCATTAATATTTTTTTTATTTTTAACCACTTTTTTATATAATATTATATTATTTTGCACTTGATAATTTAATAATTCATTATATTCATTTTTATTATGATTATAAATTTTAACTAACCAATATAAATTATATTTATTTCTAATTATCTTATTTATAAACAAAGTTATAAAAGCAAAAATAGTTAAAATTATTATTAAAACAATGTTTGAACCACCTATTCCAATATTTAAAAAATTTAGAACTTCATCAAATATAAAAATATAAAAAGCGAATTGTATAAAACTGAATATACCAATTATTATTTTTAATATTTTATATTTTTTTAAGTATGAATTAAACATTTTTTTTCCTCTTATATTTATAAATAATTCGAACAAAGTTTTAATTAGAAGTTATTCAATTTAATGTAAGTAAATATTTTATTAGTAAATAAAGGGAACAAAAATTTGTTCCCATTTAAAAATGATATTCTAAATTATCTTAACAGACAAACTATAACCCATTTTTCAGGTATACCATCAAAGTAATATATTGGTTCACCGTATTTATCTTTTGATCTAAGTGTTGAGCCATCTAAATAATATAACGCTTCACCATATTTATCCTTTCTTCTAATTGTTTGACCATCAAAGTAATAAAGTTGATCCCCATACTTATCTTTAGCTTTAACAACTATTCCATCAAAGTAATATAAAGCATCTCCATATTTATCTTTTCTTCTAATTGTTTGACCATCAAAATAATAAAGTTGATCCCCATACTTATCTTTGGCTTTTATTGTATTTCCTTCAACAAAAATCAAAGCATTACCATACTTATCTTTTTGTCTAACACTCTGCCCAATTAATATATTAAAAAAGAATAATAAACTAATTATTACAATTACTTTTTTCATAATTTCTTTCCTTTAATTTGTTATAAAACTATTTCTGTCTTGTTAGATATGTACTTTCTCTACCATATATTTTTAATACCCCAAAATTAGGATATTTTGATTCCCAAGACATTAAAATCTCTTTTTTTGTTATTAAATAAAATAATAACTCAAAATTATGATTAATAAAGTAAGCATACAATACCCTATATAGGGTATTTTTGTGGAAAAAGTATTTAGTAAATTATATTTATTTTCCAATTTTGCATTCAAAAAAAAATAAAAACTTTTCATTAATAATCAGATATTTTTTTAATACTAAATAATTAACTCCCCCACCAAACAATGTCATGTTAAAGAATCGCTAAATTTTTAACATGAGGATATGAAAGTTATTGAGATTTGGATAAAGTGCAGATAAAGTAAAAGTCTGTTTTATAAAATATAAACTTGGTTTTTTCGTCCCTATGTAAATAAACAAAAGGAATAAATTATGATGAAAAATATATTAAAATTTTCAATTTTATTAATAATTTTACAAGGATATATTATGGCTTTCGAACTTCCAAATTTGCCTTATGATTACAATGCATTAGAACCTCATTTTGATGCAAGAACTATGGAGATTCATCATTCTAAACACCACAATGGGTATACTTCTAATTTGAATAATGCTATTGCAGGAACAAATTTAGAAGGTAAATCAATTGAGGATTTAATGAAAATTGCTGGTTCTAATAGCGCTGTTAGAAATAATGGTGGTGGTTATTACAATCACTCTCTTTTCTGGACAATTCTTTCTCCTAACGGTGGAGGTAATCCAACAGGCGAACTTGCAAAAAGCATCGATGAGAATTTTGGTTCTTTTGATAAATTTAAAGAGGAATTTTCAAAAGCAGCGGCAACTAGATTTGGTTCTGGTTGGGCTTGGTTAATAGTTAAAGATGGAAAATTAGTGGTAACTTCATCTGCAAATCAAGATAACCCTTTGATGGATATTGCCGAAGTAAAAGGTATGCCAATTTTAGGACTCGATGTATGGGAACATGCTTATTATTTGAATTATCAAAATCGCAGACCTGATTATATTTCTGCTTTTTGGAATATTGTTAATTGGGAAGAAGTATCAAGAAGATACAATGAAGCAATTAAGTAATTATTCATTTTGATAGTCACTTTTTAAAAATTATATAGCATTTATTAAAACTCTTCTTTAGAAATTAAAGAAGAGTTTTTTTTATGAAACTTCTTTAATTTTGCTTCGTAAACTTTAAAAATTTTGAAAGTTTTCAAATTATACATAGTTCACTTTACAAAAATCGATATAAATGAAAGAAAGAATTTTAATAGTAGCTAGTGATAAATTTATTGAAGTTGGGTATTCCAGTTTCAATATGGATGATTTATGCAGAGATTTGGGAATAAGTAAAAAGACTTTATACGAGCATTTTTCTTCTAAAAAAGAACTTTTTGAAACAATAGCTGAAAATATATTTAAGCAAATAAATAAAGAAAGTAAAGAAGTATTAGATAAGATGGTTGAGAATGATGAGTTCCATTTTTTTGAACAATTAAAGAATTTGTTTGAAATAGTAAATAAACATCATAAGAAACTTAGCCCAAAATTCATGAATGATATTAGAAAGTATGCTCATAGTGTTTGGTCTTGCAGTCATGACTTAGAAAAAGAAAGAAGGCGTTATTTTGATAAAATCTGGGAATTAGGAATCCGAGATGGGATGATAAAATCAGATATCAATAAAAATATTTATTATATGTTGTATTTTGCTATTTTACATTCAGTAATAAGACCTGATGTTTTGGCTGATTTATCACTTTCTTCTTTTCAAGCATTAGAACAAATTTATGAAATTCTTATGTCTGGGATTCTTACAGATGAAGGAATTAAAGATTTTAGAAAGAAAATTAAATAAATAATTATAAACTTTATATTAAAAAATTTTATTATGAAAAAAATGGTTTTAGTATTTCTGCTTTTTGGATTTATTGCAAAAGGAAAAACAAATTATGATTTAAATAGCGCTATAGCAACGGCACTTGAAAATAATCATAATGTAAAAATTGCACGATATAATTTAGAAACAGCTCAAAAAGAGGTATCAGAAGCGTATGGTTTTGCTATGCCTCGCCTTGATTTAAATGCGAGTTTTAATAGAGCGTTAATTAAGCCAAAAGCAATATTTGTTGGTGGAGGATTAGCAGATATGTTTCCAGCTCCACTTATGAATTGGCTAATTCAGTCTTCAGGTATAGACCCCTCAGAGCTTGGAGGCGGGCAAGATTCCGAATACCAAGCATTTGAGGTTGGATCTAACCATAACTTTAATACTCATATCGAATTAGTTCAGCCGTTATTTGATTATACTGTGTTTACCGGAATTGGTAGTTCAGCTATTTATGAAAAGGTAAGAGAGGAGACTTTGAATTCAGAGGAGTCAGAAACAGTTAAAAATACTAAACTTGCATATTTTTCTACTATACTTTCTAAAGAATCAGTAGAACTAGTAAAATCAAGTTTAGAAAATGCTCAAAAAAGGTATGACGAAATTACAATTTTATATGAAAATGGAATGATATCAGAATATGACCAATTAAGAGCTGGTGTTCAAGTTGAAAATTTAAAAACAGAACTTGCTAATTCAGAAACAAATTATATTAATATGATTAATAATTTGAAATTAGTGATTGGTCTTGATAATTATGAAGATATAGAACTTATTGATACATTTGAAAAATATTTGAATAATACTGAAGTGCCCGAATTAGAGGAAACATTAGCAAGTCTATTAGTTAAAAACCCAGATTTAAGAGCAGTTGATTATCAAATTCAAGTTCAAGACGCTTTCGTAGATTTAAATAAAGCAGATTATTTACCAAGATTGAATATGTATGCTAATTATACAGTCTTAGGTCAATCTCAAAACTGGGACTTTTTTACAGTTGACCAATCAGAAGTTGGTTTAAGATTTTCTATGAATATCTTTAATGGATTTCAGACTAATATTAAAGTTGAAAAAGCTCAAATAAATAAACAGATTGCTATAACGCAAAAGTTACTTTTAACTCAATCATTGAAAAACAATACTGAAAGTGTGATTTTGAGAATGGAAAATGCTAAAAAACAAATTACTGCTACAGAATCTAACGTTTCACAAGCGAAAAGAGCTTATGAGATATCACAAGTTAGATTTAATGAGGGAGTTGGTTCTCAACTGGAAATGAATGATGCAGACTTAGCGTTAAGACAAGCAACAGTAAATTATTTAAATGCTGCTTTTAACTTCTTATCTGCAAAAGCTGAGTATGATAATATAATTGGAAAAATAAACTAAATTTAAGGATTTAATAAATCGTATGAAAAAATTATTAATTTTATTTGCAGTTTTTACTGTTTTAATTCAATCTTGCTCAAATGAAGCAAATGAAAATCCCCAAAATAAACTTGTAGAACTTAAAAAGCAAAAAGATAAAATAGATAAAGAAATAGAAAAACTTGAACAAAAAATGGGAATCACAAAAGAAAATAAAAAGGTTCCAGTTGAGGTTATGACTATTTCTAAAAGTAAATTTACTAAGTATGTAAATATGCAATCAGTTGTGTATTCAAATAAGAGTTCAAATGTTAGTCCTAAAATGACAGGCATTGTTACTAAAATCAACGTAATGCCTGGTGACTATGTTCAAAAAGGACAAATTTTAGTAGAGTTAGATAACTCTATGCAGTTAAGACGCTTAGAAGAAGCAAAAAATCAATTTGAATTTATTGAAACTATTTATAAAAAACAAGAAGCAATTTGGAATAAAAAAGTAGGTTCTGAGATTGAATATTTAAAAGCAAAAAATGATTTCGAAACTATGAAAAAAAGAATTTCAATAATCGAAGAAGAAATTGATATGCTTAACATTAAAGCTCCTTATTCAGGAATTGTAGATAATATATCACCAAAAATTGGTGAGGCAGTTAGTCCGGGAATGGGAGTTGCTATTTTATCTTCAAATACAGATTTAGAAGTAAGAGTAGAATTTCCTGAAAATTATATAGGTAATTTTAAAAAGGGTGATGAGGTATTGGTGTATTTTCCAGATATTGAGAAAGATACATTAACTTTGAAAATATCTTCTATTTCCCAAGTTATTAATACTGAAAATAGAACAATGACAGCTATTATTAAAATACCTAGTAATTTAAAACAAGTACTACCTAATATGTCTTGTGTTACAAAATTCGCACTTTATTCTGTTGATGAAGCAATTATTATTCCTATTAATCTTATTCAAAGAGATAACGATAGAGAATTTGTTTACCTCGCTAAAAAATCAAAAGATGATAGTTATGTAACTGAAAAAAGAATAATTAAGACTGGTATTGATTATAACGATAAAGTTGAAATTATTTTCGGCTTAAAAGAGCAAGACTTACTAATTACTTTTGGAGCAAATGATGTAAGCCAGGACGCAAAAATTGAGGTTACTCAGATATTAGATTACTCTAATTATTAATCATTTTATTAATTAATTATAATATTAATAAGGAAACTAACTAAGTTTATGAAAGAATTTAATTTCAAACCCACTGAATGGGCATTAAATAATAAAGTAACCATTTTTGTTATCACTACTCTAATGGTATTTGCTGGAATAATCGCTTATAATAGCATACCAAAAGAACAATTTCCCGAATTGGTTATTCCTACTGTATATGTTGGGACAGTTTATGCTGGAACTTCTCCAGAGGATATTGAAAATTTAATTACAAGACAGATTGAAAAAAAATTAAAATCGGTATCAGGAGTTAAAAAAATAACAAGTAAATCAATTCAAGATTTTTCTGCTATTACTGTTGAGTTTAATACAAATGTTGATCCAACAGTAGCAAAACGTAGAACTCAAGATGCGGTTGATAATGCTATGAGTGATTTGCCAACTGATTTAGACCAAGACCCTAATGTTCAAGAAATTGACTTTTCGGAATTTCCTATTCAATCTATCAATGTATCTGGTCCTTTTGATTTAGATCAAATAAAAAAATATGCCGAGGAGATTCAAGATGCTGCTGAGCAATTGAAGCAAATCACAAGGGTAGATATGATTGGAGATTTAGAAAAAGAAGTCCAGATTAATGTAGATATTTATAAAATGCAATTAGCCGGTATCTCTTTTTCTGATATTTCTAATGCAATTAAAAATGAAAATATCAACCTTGCTGGTGGTAATATTAATGTAGGAAAACTTGAAAGAACTATCAGAGTTGTTGGTGAATTTAAAGATGTTGATGAGTTAGAAGATATTATTGTTAGGGCTAGTCAAGGAAACTCTCTTTATCTTCGAGATTTTGCTGATATAAAATTTACAAATAGTGATAGAAGAAGTTTTGCAAGATTAAATCGTAATCCTGTAATCGCTTTAAACGTGATAAAAAGAAGTGGTCAAAACTTACTTGAAGCAGCTTTTGAGTTAGAAGCAATTGTTACTAAATTAAAAGAGAATAAATTTCCTAAGGATTTAGAGATAGTTGTAACTAATGATTTGTCTGTTAATACCAAAACTTCAATAAATGAATTAGTAAACTCCGTAATAATTGGATTTATTCTAGTAACACTGGTTTTATTGTTTTTTATGGGCATAAGAAATGCAGTATTTGTGGGCTTAGCAGTCCCTCTTTCTTCATTTTTATCCTTTATGATTTTACCAACACTGGACTTTACATTTAATATAATTGTAACCTTCTCATTTTTGCTTGGTTTGGGGATAGTTGTAGATAATGCTATAGTTGTTATTGAGAATACTTACCGACTTCATACAAAAGAGGGATATGATATTAAACGAGCTGCTAGGGTTGCTGCTGGAGAGGTTTTCGGACCTGTACTTGCAGGTACTGTAACAACAGTAGCACCGTTTTTTCCTTTGTTATTCTGGCCCGGAATAATTGGTGAATTTATGTTTTATTTGCCTGCGGTTTTAATTATTGTTTTAACTGCATCACTTTTTGTTGCTTTTGTAATTAATCCAGTTTTTGCATTGCAATTTATGGATAACGGAAAAGTTAAAGTAGAAAGTAATAAATCGTTATTTGTAAATTCTGCTATTTTAGGTGGGTTATCTATCCTATTGCACATTATTGCTTCTGGCTCTGATAGTGATGGGTTGCGACTTACAGCAAATTTAATTATATGGGGAATTATAATTGCTTTTACTAATAAGTTTTTATTAGTGCCTTTTTTAATAACTCCATTCCAAGAAAAACTACTACCATTTTTAATGAATTTATATAGAAAAATATTATCAAACATAATTCAAAAATCCAGACCATTTCTTGTACTTTTAGCTACAGTGGTAGTGTTATTTATATCATTATACATAATGGGATTACGCTCACCTAAAGTGGACTTTTTCCCTGACCCAGACCCTAACTCTGCAATTGTTTATTTAGAGTTACCATTAGGAACTCAAGCTTCAGTTACTGATTCTATTACATATTTAATTGAAGAAAAAGTATTTAAAATAGTTGGCGAGAATAACCCTCTTGTTAAATCTATCCAATCTAATGTAGGAATTGGTGCTGGCGACCCTATGGATCCAGACAGAAATCCAAAACCACATCAGGGTAAAGTAACAGTTTCTTTTGTTGAGTTTGGAAAAAGAAATGGAGCTTCAACATGGGATATATTAAATTCTATTCGAGATGATGTAAAAGGAATGCCTGGAGTGTCTTTAAAGGTTGAGAAAGAGCAAGCTGGACCTCCAACTGGCAAGCCAATTAATATTGAAATTCATGGTAATGATTTAGTGAAACTCACTGAGATATCAGAAAAATTTAGGAGTATTATTGTAGATTCCTCAGGAATAGATGGTATTGAAAATCTTAAATCAGATTTGGAACTTAACAAACCCGAAGTAATTGTAAAAGTCAACAGGGAAAAAGCAAACAAAGAGGGAATTTCTTCTATTCAAGTAGCTTCCGCTATAAGAACAGCTCTTTATGGGCAGGAAGTAGATAAATTTACAATTGGCGAAGATGATTATGATATTATGTTAAGACTTGATGAAAACCTAAGACACGATTTATCTGCTTTAATGAATTTGAGATTGTCATTTAGAGAGCCAACAGGTTCCTTCAGACAAGTTCCTATTGCCTCTATTGCAACTGTTGAATATGCGAACTCTTATGGTGGTATAAATAGAAAAAACAATAATAGGGTAGTAACTTTATCATCTAATGTTATTGAGGGCTATAATGCAAACGAAATAATAGCAAATATTCAAAAATTAGCAAATAAATTTGAATTACCAGATGGCTATGAGATTAAATTCACGGGTGAACAAGAAGACCAAGCGGAAACAACAAACTTTTTATCTCTTGCTTTTGGGGTGTCTATAATGCTTGTAGTTTTGACTTTAGTTATAATGTTTAATTCAGTTGTTAAGCCAATAATTATTCTTTCAACTATTCTTTTTTCTCTAATTGGCGTGTTTCTAGGTCTCGCATTAACTGGTATGGATGTTGTAATAGTTATGACAGGAGTTGGTATTATTTCTCTGGCTGGAATTGTTGTTAACAACGGTATATTACTTATTGACTTTACAGATGAACTAATGAGGAGAAAAATAAGAACAAGAAAAGCAATAATCGAAGGTGGAGCGGTAAGATTTACTCCAGTTATATTAACTGCCTCATCTACTATGCTTGGTCTTGTTCCTCTTGCTTCAGGTATGAATATTGATTTTTATACACTATTAACCGAGTGGAACCCACAAATTAATTTTTACGGAAATGATAATACTGCTTTCTTTGCTCCTTTATCATGGGCAATAATTTTTGGTTTATCATTTTCTACAATTTTAACTTTATTTGTTGTTCCATCTATGTATATGATTCAATACAATATCAAATTGAAATACAAGTTTTTCAGAAATAGGAAAATCTCAATACCAGTATCAATTTTTAAAATGATTTTTAGCAGATTGCCACGAATTGCTTAAATTATTTAGAAATAAAATACAAATTCTTTTTATTAAGAAATTAAATAATCATAAAAAGTCTTCCATTAAGGAAGACTTTTTTTTTAAGGATTATATTTTAAACAGGTTATTAAATAAGTTAAATTTATTAAAAAATATTTTATAAAAAAATGTAACAAAACAAGCTCTAAAAAGTTTATAGTTTAGAAATAAAGCAAAAAATAAAAAAAATGTTCAATAAAGCCGCACAAAAAACGACAGTCAGAAAAAAAATACCAAAAAAATAATAAAAAACGATAATAATTATCAATAAAAAACCAAAATACGAAAAAAATAAATATTCAATGGGTATATTATAAATATTTATTATAAACTAATAATCTGATATATATGTGTTTATCTAAAATAAAAAAAACTTTTAAAAAAAAGAAAAATATTTTTGTAACCAAACTTAAAAATTGTTGTTATTGTTCTTAGAAAATGAATTTTTTATAAATTAAATGGAGTTGTTATGAATAATATAACACTAAATAAAATAGGAAAGCTATTCTCTATAGTTTCGCTTTTCTTAATTTTAGGAGTTAGTTCTGTATATAGTCAGCCAGATTGTGATGATTGGTTGCCAAAATATACTGAGGAAACTAATCCGTATTGTTACCCTTATGGTGGTGATGATGTGGATATTTACTATGGTACCGGTTGGTGGAGAAATGGTTCCGGTATTGCAATTTGTGATTATGCAGATCAAGGTTGGGGATATTGGTACGAATCTTACTCATTCTATCCGTATGCAAGAATAGACTGGATTGGATGGCATGAAAAAGGAGCAAATGAACCATTTTGGCAGTGGACTTATGATAATTGTAATGGTTTTTACTATAGTTATATTTATATAACAGGTGAAGCTGAACATAATGGTTGGGGTGGATTACCTGGCGTAAAAGCAGACCCTAACGTAGATGGTTCCGTAGAGGGTGAAACTTGGGCACCAGTTCCTTTGAGTGTTGGTAAAACTTACACATTAAAATTTACATCTGCAGATTATGTTAATTCAACTTATTACACTTGGTTGTACTGGGATATGGATGACGATAAAGAATTTGATTGGAGAGGAGATGAATTAATCCAAAAATGGACAACAACTTCTGGAAGACAAAATTATAGCTATTGTCCTAGTATTAACTACAATGATTATTCATGTAATACTGCTTTAATAAACCCATCACCTTATACAGTCTGTTTTAGAGGTTACTTCTACATAAGTGGTACTTACGAATTTAACTACCGTATATTCAATAATTATTGGTCATTATACGAAGTTGATGTAGAAATTCCAAGTGATGGTATTGTAGTTGGTTCTCCGAATAGAATGAGATTAAAACGTTCTTACGCAAGAAATTTTGACGATCCGTGTCTATTAGATAATATTTATGGTACTTCACCAAACAGATATTCTTACGATTATTACACTCAAATAATTGATTTTGATGTAATTTTCGGTGGAATTGAAGTAATACCTTTCCCTAATGAAGGAACACTTACTTTTGCTGAAGAACTATACAATGATGAAGAAAGAAACGGTGTAATGTACACTAAACCTGAAGTAGAATTTGTTACTCCTCCAACTGATGGAATGACAATGGAATATTCAATCATAGGACCAAGACCTTCAAGAGATGAAATTTACATTGCAACTAACGCTTCAGGAAATAAAACTATCAATGTAGGTCCTAGAGACATCACAACAAGAAAAGTAACTGTTAAAGATGCTGATGGAAATGATGTACTTGTAGATAGATATTTCTGGAAAGCTGGTTTTAGTGGTAACGACGGTTCATTACAAAGAGATTCATACATTAGAGATGGAAATGGTAATTTATTAGATGAAGGTGAATTATATACATTTACACCTGGTGAATACTCAGTAATATTAAACTTCTTCGATGAGAATGGAGACCCTGTTGCAGGTGGAACTGATTTATTTTATAATTTCACAATCAAAACAGATTATGATTTAACAGTTCAAGGAATTCAAGACCCTAAACCAGTATCAGCACCTTGGTTTGAAACTCACATTGTAAGTTCACAGAAACAAGTTAAAGCAGATATTAAAAACATTGGTTTAAATCCAATCAATAAATTTAAAGTAAGATATACTATTAAAGGAATTGATGAGAACACAGACCAAATTATCCAAACAGATACTTATATTTATGATGACCAATTACCAGGATTTGAGACATTCGGTGTAGATGAAACATTTACAGTAGGATTCTCAAAATTATTCGAAGGAAGAGTAGTTGGAGATTATTCAGTAGTAGTAGAAGTATATGATGTAAATGGAGATGGTCAACAATCAGTTGATGGTTCATCTTACAATAACTTTTTACCAAGACCTTATGGCGGTAATGCAAATGATGGTTGGTTAGTAGCGGATAGTTATGTAATCAGATTTGTTTATCAACATGACTTGGTAGCAGAAAGTATTATCATTCCAATAGAAGAACCAGAATCAGATGTAGATAGAGTATATGTAAACAGACCATTCAGACCAATGGTAAGATTTGCAAACCATGGTCAGCAAGATTTGGCACAAGAAGTATTAGCAGACTTATACATATATAAAGTATCAGACGGAAGCGAAGTAGCAAAAGTACAAGATTTTGAGATAGAATATGTACCAGCAGGCTTAAGATTTAATACAGTGGACATACAATTCCCTTCAGCTGTAATAAGAGAAGCAGGAAGATATAGAATAGAAGCAAGTATCCGTAGTATATTTGAAGACCCAGCAGCAACATTATTAGGAAACAACCAAGTAGTTGGATTCTTTGATGTAGAAGATGGAATGCAAGGAGTTTTCACAGTAGGAACATTAAATGCAGGTCAACCGAAGAACTTTGAGACAATCGGAGACGCAATGGAAGCATTATATACATTCGGAATGAATGGCAACATCACATTTGAATTAACAGATGCAGAATATAACTTAGATGGAACACAAGAAACTGCCGCATGGGATTTCACAAGTTCAATAATTGGTTTGGGCTTCAATGAAGAGTTAGGAGAAACATTCTCAATGACTTGGAAAGCAGCAGCAAACAGAGCAATGATTAAAGGTGGTGTAACAATCAACTTAAATTCACCAAGCGGCTATGGAGTAAAATTTGGACAGGGCTTACAATACTTACCAGTATTTAGCGCACCAGTCAACCAAAGTGAAGATGCAAAATACATCAACTCAGGTGGTAATATTACATTTGATG
>CBFIFP010000008.1:0-122300 GCA_965661945.1 Eximiradiales bacterium | reverse complement strand
ATTAACAGAACAATAATTGCAGACGAGCATCTTATTGGTATGATATCAGGTGCTATCGAACCGGCAGAAGAAAACGGAATGGTGTTCGTTGATTTAGAAATCGTTGGTAGAGCAATAACTCTTGACGGACCATCAGCAGTTGTTTTTGGGGATTATAACACAGCAGTAACAGGTGCGTTAACTCCGCTTGGTGGCTCTGAAATAACTCCAGTAGCAATTGACGCAGGCGACTTTACTAAGATGCAAACAGGACAGATAACTGTAGTAGAACCAGCATAATATTTACCTTTTATTGTTTGATTTGAGTTCAGGGGGGTGAAAGCCCCCTTTTTTTAAACAAAAACAAAGATTAGAATTGATAATATACTTAAAATATAGCAATGATAACTGGTTTTCAGAAGTGCAAGAAGACTTCGAAGTGATTTCATTTATTCCAACAATATCTCGAGAAAAAGAATCGACAGTAACATTATCAGGCACTATTGTAGTTCATAAAAAATACGAGAGAAAAAATATCAATGTAATTATATCAGCTAACGAGTTGTATTTATCTGCTAAAAAAGACTTCTTAGATGCTTTTTTATCAGCTAATACCAAAAAGTACTCAACAGATAATATTGCTTATATTGATGTAGAAGTAATGGAGGAAGAAGACATATCATACATTGGAGGTAAAAAGCAGATGCCACGTTATAATTTTACTTTAACACATAAATATAAATCATAATGCCAGTATATAATGTCTCAGCTCCCAATCGATGGAAAATATCTCCTTTAACCAAAGTTGACTTATTATTTACAGATGGTCACACATATTCTTTTGGTTCCATAAAAAAATCATCATACTTTAAATTAAGAGAAATCAGAGAACCGAACGACGAAGGTGGATTTACTCTAGTAGCTTATGAAGTAGAAAGTGAATTTACTCCGGTGCAATTGATACCTAACAATTGGTGGAAATTCCATTATCATGCTAATGTTCTTACATTATCTCAAGTATGGTGGTATTTTGGTAAAAGTAATGACCCTGCTTATGCAGATCATAAAATACAATCATTACCTCATGCCACAATCAAAAATATATCCATAGAGAGTTTGGAAGTTAAAACCGACGAACAGAATATGGAAACAACCATAAAAATAAAAGCAATCACTTCTGTTGATTTATTCGACGATGTAAATACTATATTTGAAGATTTATACCCTAATTATCCATATTAAAAGGAACGAAAATGAACCAAAATCAAGAACCAAAATACTTAGATATCGACTTTATAATTGATGAAGAAAAGTACAATTATAACTTTGATAAATTAAATGCAAACCAGATATATGCTGGGAGGACTTACTTCCATATAATGTTGGAACTTCACGAGAAATTACCTGCGAGTCCAGAAGAAGTAGAAATTATCACCAAACGATTAATCCAAAAGCACGCTTTTGCTTCAATAATTAATAAAGAAGATAAAAACACTGGTAAGTTTATTAAATATAACCAAACAAGCCCAGTATGTTTTAATTTCCTTGATGATTTGTATGGTGCTGATAATTTTCAAAAATTAGAGGAAATAAAAACGGATTTTTTTTATCATACGGGGCTTTTCAACAAAGAATTAACGATGGGATTGCCCGACTTGATGAAGCAATTGCAAACATTAAGCGAAACCGAAAGACAGCAAATCTTCAAGGCAGCGATACAGCTAGGAGATTCAAATTCTTCGACGAAGAAAGGCAGAAATACTACAACGCACAGGAATACAAAAATCAAATAAGAGAAGTAAAAAACAGCTCTACTATTTGGTTTCTTTGTGCTGACAACAACCCCTTACAAAGAGAAGAAATATTAGAACTAAATGTTTGGGATTTTTTAGAATCTTTTGAATATAAAATATCAACAACAATAGCGAAAATAAAATGATAAATATAAGTAAATATAGCATTGGAACCCCAGAAAGATGTGTAGCCGATTACTTAAATGCACTTCATAAAAGAGCTTTCACAAAGATGTGTAATCATATCCAGCACCATTTTATGAATACCCACGAAGGTAAAGGTGTTTTTAAATTTGTTAATGTTCCGTCGTATTTAAAAAACGATTTATATAAGTACATAGAATTAAAAAAAGCAGAAATATTACACAGAAATGAGACTAAATATAATTCTAATGTAATTGTAGATATAGTTGTTAAACTTACATATTTTGATTTAAAAGGACCAAAGAAAAAAGTTACTAAACTGCATCTGTTTAGGGTTATAAAAGAAACCCCAGAAGGTGAACCATCTGAATTTGGTCACTGGGGAGTTAATCCTATGTCTACTTTGAGAGGTGTATAATGTCAGCTTATGATTTTAGTATTGGAATGAATTTCGAACCGCAAGTAAATCCTCAGAAACTTGCTGAAATGCTTAATATAATTCTCCGTGAATTAAAAACCAAGCTTGGTGCAATGGGCGATTCAATAGACTTTATTGATGGTGACTCGATGGCTAAAGAGCTTGATAAAGTGAAAAATAAATATCAAGAAATTGCAAATAACACTCAAAAAACTGGTTCTGAAACTGACAAATTAGTTACATCTCTTAAAGGTGCAACAAATCAAGCAGGACTACTCGGTAAATCATTTCAATTTAATCAAATCAGTCAAAGTATATCAACAATAACAGGCGCTTTAGCTCCATTTATTAATGAATTTATTGAATTTGATAAGCAAATTAAAAATATTGGTACGCTCGGATTTGAAAACTTTGAAAAATTCAACGCATCACTCTCTAATCTCGCTGCAGAGATACCAGGTACTGCTGCCGATATGGCTAATGCAACTTACCAAGCAATATCTGCTGGGGTACAAGGTTCAGTTGAGGAAGTAACAAACTTTGTTAGGGTTGCTGCCAAAGCAGGTGTTGCAGGTATGAGTGATACATCAACAGCTGTTGATGGTTTAACTTCTGTGATAAATGCTTACGGACTTAAAGTATCAGAAGTGGATAATGTAGCATCTACATTTTTTGCAGGTATCAAACTAGGTAAAACTTCATTTAACGAAATGGTGGGAAGTATTGCATCATTCGTACCATCTGCATCAGCACTCGGAGTTGGGTTCGACCAAGCTACAGCTGCAATTGCAAGATACACAGCGATGGGTACTCCAACAGCTCAAGTTGGTACGCAAATGAATGCTGTATTTACATTACTTGCAAAAGGCACAGCACCTTTGAATAAAGCCCTTGGAGTAATAGGGACTGACCTAGATACATTACGAAATAAATTAAAATTGCCAGTAGAAGACGGTGGGGGATTAGTTAATGTAATGCGTGAAATAAAACTTGCTGCAGAAGCATCTGGAGTTCAACTCGCTGCATTAACTGGTCGTGTTGAAGCTGCCAAAATAATTGAATCACTTGCAGGTTCTCAAGATAAATATAATGCTTCATTAGCAGTATTTAATAATGTATTAACAGAAATAGATAACAACGCAGCAGAGCAAGCTTTCCAAGTTGCAGCAACTTCAATCGCTGCTCAAACAGATGGTATTTTAGCAACAGTACAAGGATATTTCAACGCTGTTTTTCAAGAGATGGGTTCAGGTGCAACAACAATATTGGCGACAGTAACTCAACTTTCTCCTGCGATTACAGGAATTGCAGGTATGACAACACTCTTTGGTGGTATGGCGAAAAACGTAAAAGATTTTGCAATAAGTATGATATCAAGAGTTGCACCATCTATTATTACAACATCAGCTGCATCTGGTGCTGCAACTATAAGTTTCGGAGCAATGTGGACTGCTTTAACAGGTCCTGTCGGGTTGGCTATTGCAGGGATAGTTGCTGTTAGTGCTGCAATATACTTATTAGTAGATTCTTTAAACGAATCTACTCAAGAGAAACTTGACAATGCGAAAGCAGATGAGGAGATGATAGGTAAACAGCAAGAGTTGGTTCAAGCTGAGCAAAAGACTCTTGAATCAAAACAAAGTTTAATAAATCAATATGATAAACTAAGCTCTAAAACTAACCTAACAGCAGAAGAACAAAGCCGACTACAAGATACTATCACAAAGTTAAATCAGATATATCCTGGTGCTATAAGTTCAACTAAATCCTATGAAGAAAATTTAAAATCATTAGGGGTTGCATCTTCTGACGATACGCAAAGATTATCTGAATTACGTGTTGAGATGGTTAAACTCGATGAAGAATCGAAGAAAGCTACAATAAAAAGAGTAGAGCTTGAAACAGAGGTTAACGCAGAAAATCTACAAGAGAACTTACTTGACGAAATAGATAATTTTTTAGGTGGGAATTCTAAAAACCAAGTTGATGCGGTATCCAGTTATGTTGATTCAATTAAAGATGCTGCGAATCCAGAAGAAGCAAATAGGGCTTTGTTAGCTTTCAATACTGCACTTTGGAATAATCCTATGTTTAAGGATATCCCACCAGAGGCAAGAACAGCTATGGCTACTCAAGCAAAAGGTTTAGTTGATACTAGGACTGCAGAATTAGAAGAAAAATCAGCACAAGCCAGTGATAGGATAAATAAAGCTTTGAACGATGCTTTTTCCTCTGGTGCTACTGATTTTAGTCAATTAACTACTGACCAAAAAGCACAAATTGAAATTGATATGAAAACATCTGGGAAAACTAAAGAAGATGTTAAAAAGATGTTTGATGATATTGAAAAAGACGCAAGAGATTTAAAGCTTGGTGAAATCATATCTGAGTCTACTAAAGTTAGCGGAGATTTAAAAGGCGCTCAATCTTTGGATTCTTTAGTAGAATCTTTTAAATCTGCAGAAAGTGAAATCCAAAGAGCTGCGATAGGTAAATTAATTGGGAATATTGCTCCAGAGGCTGTTAGTGCAACAGGTAAAATTAAAGATGCTAATGGCGACCTGGTTACTTCGTATGCACTTCTTGAAGATAAAGTAGAGGAGTCAAAAAACAAACAATTAGATTTAAATAATGCTAAATTAGATGGTAATCAAGGTAAATTCATTGAGGCTATAGACCAAGAGGGTGAAAAAATCAAAGAAAATACGGCTTCGATGGATAAACTTCAAGAACAAATATCTCAAAAAGTAAGAATGGGATTAGACACATCTGAATTAGAATCTCAATATCAAAAGCTAAAGTCTGAGAATGATAGTTATACAAAAGATGTTGTAGGTATTGCTGCCAAATGGATTAATTCAGGTTTAGAATCAGAAGAGATGTTAAAAAAAGTAGCTGACTCAACTGGATTATCTGTAGACGAAGCAGAGAAACTTGTTAATAACATGAAAGATGCGAAAGATACTATTGAAGATACAGAAGAAGCTGTTAAATCTCTAGGAGATGTATTTAATGAAGATTTAGCTAACGCAGGTGATAAATTTAAATCTCAATTAACAGAATTAACAGCGCTTGAACGAGAAAGGCAAAGAGCTAGGGAGAGTGGTGATAAAGAAACAATTAAAAGCACTGAGAAAAAATATAGGGAACAACTCAAAGCTACCAAGGAAGCCAATGCAGAATTAAAAATTCTGGAAAAGACTAAAAAGTCTACAGAGGATTTATTCAAAGAGAAAAAAGTAAAAGGAGAATCCGAGTATCAAAGAGCTAATAAGACATTAAAAATAGAAGAAAAATCTATAAAAAATAATTTAGAGCAATTCAAGATTGAACAGGAACTGCAAATTGCACAGCAAGGGAGAAAAAAGACTACAGAAGATGATTTAATATTGAAACAACGTCAATTGCAATCTCTTGAAGAACAAAAAAAGAGTATATTGGAGCAATATAAAATTACTGAAGGTGAAGATGGTGAAATTAAAATCGGTATTAAGGTAAAATCCGATGAGCAAGAAGACGTTAATAGTAAGATTACTGAGATTAATAACCAACTTGCAAAAGAAAACATTGGGATTATTACATTAAACTCTAAATTAAACATAGAAGAAGAAGAGATTCAAAGAAAGGTAACCGAACAAAATCGTAAAAATTTAGAATATCAAGTTGAAATTGGATTGAGACCTCGTTTAGAATTAGTCAATATTCTTGAAAATGATTTACAAAAGATTGAAGATGAATTAGATTCAAAAAGCGAAACTATTAAAGTATTGCAAAATGTAGAGTTAACCGGTACTATTACAGAAGAACAGAAAATTCAATTAAAAAAATTAAAAGAAGAATTTATCAATTTAGAAAATGATAAAATCTCCATTGAAAAAAGCAGAAAAACAGAGTATAAAACTATTTATGATGAAGAATTAAATGTTTTAAAAACTAAACATGAGAGTGAATTATCAGAAGTTGAAAATAGACTAAACAAAGAAGCACAATTAAGAGATGTTATTTTAAATACTACTACAAAAGTAGCTTCAATCGACATTAGTAAAGATTACGATGAACAATTTAAAAGACTTGATGATTTAAAAGAAGCTCAATTAATTACTGAACAAACTTTTAATAAAAGACGTGAGGAGCTTGAACTAGAGCATTCAAAAAAATTGCAAATCATTCAAGAAACAGCTATCGGATCTCAATTAGAAGCTCAACGCCAAGCCGATCTACAAAAGATGGAAATGAAACGTCAGCAGTTGGTTGAAGAGATGGCAATTGAAGCAGAAAAAGCAAAAATAAGTGGGGATGATAAAAGATTAGAAGAATTAAATCAAAAAATTGGAGAAGTAGAAAAACAAATTGCAGATAAGTCAGATATTGTTAAATCACTGGCTACTGACTTACAAGGTAATATTACTGAAATTTTTTCTTCTATTACTGGCGATGAAGAGTCAATGAAAGAACCTTGGCGTAAGGCATTCGCAGTTGTAGCAGGAGCAATAAAAGAACTTGCATCAGCAGCTGCGGTTAATATGATTCTCGGTCAGCTGGGAATAACTGCATCCACAGCAGGGCTTGCAGGTTTACTTGTAGTTCCCATGATTAAAGGATTGGTAAGTGCAGGAATTAATTCAATTATGAATCCAATTTTATCAAGTCTACTATCATTCTCAACTGGTGGGCGTGTTGATGAACCAACACTTGCTTGGGTTGGTGATGCATCTAATTCAAGACCTGGTGCAGATACCGAATGGATATTAAGAGATGACCAATTAAGATATATAATCAAAGATGTTATTCAACAAAACTACGATAAATTAGTTGGATTATTTGACAAACAAAATGTTAGTGAAGATAATAAAGAAATTTTGAATTCTTTAATCTCTGCATTCGAAAGAAACAATGATATACAAGAACGTATGATTGATAAAACTTCTTCATATTATGATAATATCAAGCCAACTAATTATGAGAAATACGTTGAAACAAAAGTAATCTATGAAAAAGCTAAAGAAATTGAGTTCTATAATTATGTTAAAGAATTTGCAACTAAACATTCAGATTCTAAACTCTTTGAACATATCACTCAAAAGCAAAATGAATTAATAAATAATATTGATAATTCTAAATATAACAGCAATGTAAATTCTGAATATGCCCAGTTAATTAAAACATTAAAATCAGAGTATATTGAAAGTGAAAGTCAACAAATTTACGACTATGATAAAGTAGAGAGATACGTCTCTGAAATACACTCTCAAAGCATATCAAATGAAAAAGATACGATGCTTGAAGTCATAAAAAATATGATAAATACTGAATATAACTTTGTAGAGATGGTTAAAAACGTCGTTGAATCTGCATCAATAAATCAAGATAAATTAGACAGCACACAAACAAACGAAGTAATCAAACAATTTACTAACAATAATATTAACCAGACTATAAAGGAGACATTTGTAACACAGATAAAAGAAGTAACGCACGAAATAAAAGAGTTGCAACACATATTCAAAGAAAAATCATTTACATCTGAAAACTTAACAGATTTTGTGAAGAATTTCAGTAACATTAAGCATCACGAAAAAGAGTACATAAGCAATAAAATAAGCTCTACAGATTACAAGGAACAAATAAAGCAATCAGTCCTTAATGTAAATTCTTATGCTAGCGGTTCGCCATTTTTAGCAACCCCAGAACTTGCAATCATAGGAGATGCCGGAGCAAACAATCCAGAAATAGTATTAAACTCTCCTCAACTGGAAGAAATTATGAGACGCGCTTCTGGAGCTTCTATAATTGCTATGAACAAAAAAATGAACGAAGTTATAAATGCCATAAACAATATAAATTTAGTTATTGGCGAGGAAGATATATTAGATGTCTTAAAAAGAAAACAACTTAACACTAGAAAAAAAACAAGAGTGATGTAATATTATGGCAAAATATAAACAAATATTAAACTACGATAATGAGGATTCTTTTGGTAGCAATTCAATAGAATTTATTATTTCAGATGATTTAACAAATTTGGTAGATGACTCAGAAGCAGGCATTGTTGATATATTTAATTTTCAAAAATTAAAAGTTGCTTTTCAAAATGAACAAGGTGGGTTGGTGCAAGATGAATGTGATTTTATTTCTGCAGACTTCCTTGTAAAAAATGCCACAGAACAATCAGCTCTTGACTTAGTAAAGTCATCTGATTCTACTACAATATATTGTGCTATTGTAATAAATAAAGATACTGCAATTGAAGCAAGTGATGTATATTTTAGCGGAATTGTCGAGTCTAAATACTCCGTTGAAGGAGATAAATGGGATAGAGACGAATACGATACTACCGCAAATATCTCTAAAGCATATAAATTTTCTATCGTTCCAATGACCGAGTTTCTATTTGATACTATAAAACTCGAAGATGCGATTAATAATATTGATAGCACTTGGATTGCTGCTAATGTAGAAAATAAAAAAGCGTGGAGAGAAATGTCAAAAACAGTAAGCTCTACAGATTACAAAATCAATGCTTATTGTTGCGATCTTGTTAACCTAAATAAATTATTAAGGAAAACCACAGACGAAGCGTTATCAATTTTAAATACAAATTTAGCTACATCATTTAGTGTAAATTATAATGTCGTAAAACTACCAGGTAAATATGCACCGGCTAGATGGGTAGTAAACCCTAATAAATATTGGATTGATGCTCCTTTAAATAATTACAACCCAAATGACAGAGTAAGAACTAGAGAAAATTGGAAATGGCATAATGCAGTTTTATACCATAATTTTGATAATACTAATGATTATAAAGATTATTATATAAATCCAGACGAAACTGGTGACCCCTCAGATATAGAAACAATATTCATAGATTTTAAATATTTTAAAGATATGAGTAATGATAATGAATATTCAAAAACTAATGCAGACTCGTTTAGAATCGGTTCTAATAATGAAACATTTACTGATTTATTATACTCTATTGCTGCCAACTTTAACATGCTTGTTCTATATGATATCAATATTATCGATGAAGTAATAAACGTAACATTTGTTGACAATAATGTAACAGAAAACCAAAGTCTTATATATTTCAAAGATGCAGATGCTTATAAAAACGATATCCAATTAGATGCAGATGCTAATAAAACACCTGCTTATAGTGAAAGTTTTTATGAATCAGGGAAAACATTCGGATTAACTGGATATTCTAATAGTGGAACTCTATATGGTTTAGAAAAAAATGGGGTAGTAATGCCTTATAAAGAACCTATTGTAGGTGGCGACAGAGTGAATAAACCAGAAAATGACAGCAAATCTGGGTTCCGTATTCTTTTCTCTATTTCTCCAACTCTCGCTGTTTTAAGACCAAGTGACAATGATTTAGATGATTACATTAAAATACAAAGACACTCACAATTATTAAAATTGGCTGGAATACCATATAGAGATTTATCTATTCCACACAATATAGTAACTAAAAGGCAAATAGATTCAGATGCTGAGGTAGATTTAGTAGGGTGGGAATTTAAAACAAGGAGCTTACATACTGCAATGTATGTTAAAGTAAATGCCTTAGAAGAATACGAACCCGATAGTTATTTCACACCAATCAGAGCAATAAGCGTAGGCATAGACGGTATTGACTATAATTATGATAAACTAGAAGCGTTTATAAATGCAACAAGAACTAGATTATTTAATTTTATTAATGAAGACTTAGAATTAAACATACCATACTGGAATGCTTTTTCCAACTCTTCAGATGGATCTAATCCTTCATTAAATAACCTAAAATTAGGTAAGCATATTCAAATAAATGATAATGTTTACGTTATAATATCTTATGAAGTAGATTTTAATAAACCAAACATCAATTTAAAACTCAGGAAAAAAAGCTATTTTACAGATGTTAAAGACCCAGTAACTATTAAGACAGGTGATGAACTTTTAAATTCAAACCTTACTAGTCTTGACGATTCTAGTAAAAAATACATTGAAGGTCCAGCCATTAAATTCTCAGCACTATATTATAATGAAGATGGAGATTTAGAAAGCATTACCAACAAAGAACAGATTGATAAGTATTATGGATTGTCTTTAGAAATTGTAGCAGACGGAAACGCTTCAATAGTAAGTTCACCTGGGCTGCATTACATACCAGAATTACCATATTCTGTTGGCACAAAATTATACCTAAGAATAACAGGCGACCACATAAACTTTTCGACTGTTCCTGTATTATCCAAATTCCACTCTACAGATTGTATATACATGAAGCTCGCTGAGGTAGTAGCAACTAATATATTAAAACTACAAGATAAAGATTATTTCGAGTACGTTTAAAAATATATATTAATTCCTAAATTAAGCATATTTGTTGTTATAATTGGATTGATAATCCGACTATAAGTAAATGGAAACCCTACATTATCAAAGACAAATATTAAACCGAAATTAGAGTTAGTACCATATTTAAAATCCATCTTTTCAGTATATAAATAATTTACACCCATAGAAGTTGTAAATCGTAATCGATATATCTTACCTTCAAATTCAGTTTTCCCAAGGTCAGCATTAAAAATAGTTGATATTGAGAAACCTCTAATATCTTCTGTATTAGCTCCATCCTCAATTAACAAGTTAGAAGAAACACCTCTTATCACACTTAATCCAACTCCAACGTTAATTCTATCGATAGTTTCAAAATATTTATATCCAGCAGAAACCAAAGTCCCATAATCTTGACTTGAATTAAATGTTAAATTAAAATAATTCTTATGTTCTTCATCTATACTATTTAAGTCGTCAGGATATAAAAAATGAGGAAGTAATAAAATAAATACAACAAGCAATTTCATAACATACTCTTAAATTAATAATGACATTAACAAAATTACGAAAGAAGTGTCATTAAAAAAAATTGAATAAAAGACAAAAACCACTTAAAAAGCCATAAAATAACAAATTGGTCACCATATTGGACACCACATAAAAAAAGCCATAAAGTTAAATCTTTATGGCTTAATAAATTAACAAAATAGTATAACTACTTTTTGAGGTGATGGCCGGACTCGAACCGGCGTTCACGGTTTTGCAGACCGGTGCCTAACCACTTGGCTACATCACCAATTTATCTTATTTCCGAAAAAATAAGATTACAAAATTAACAAAAATATTTAGATTAACAATTTTTTATTTAAAAATAAATTGATAATTTTGCAGACTAAATATTGCAAAATACTTAATCCATATTGCGGAAGTGGTGGAATTGGTAGACACGCTATCTTGAGGGGGTAGTGCCAGTATGGTGTGAGGGTTCAAATCCCTCCTTTCGCACAATTTATTCTTGTTTTTTCTAAAATCTAAACCAATTTAATAAAAAAGTTAAAAATCAAAGGAAAAACCTATGTGAGGTGAAATTATAAAATGTTCTGTTTCACTATATCTATTAATCTGATAAATTGCTGTTAGTTCTAAATTTAGTGCAATATTTTTAAAAAATCAATAGTTTGCACCTAAACTTCCCATTATTGCATATCCATATTGTGGAATATCTACATCTATTACATCTCGCCAACCAAGCAATATACCACCACCCAGATAGCCACCAAAGTTTTTGCTGAATTTGTATTTATACATTGAATTTAATGCAACTCCTCCTCCTTGAACAGAATTTTCATCATAAATCATTCCTATTCTTGGATAAAATACCCAGCCCTGTTTTTCATTGCTTTTATCAATTAAAATACCCAAAGAATATCCATGTCTAAATATTTTATTCCCATCATATAAGTCATTCCATGCTCTTAATTTTAATGCTGAATTATCGGTCATTCCATAAGTAAGACCTAAGGATAAACCCCTTGCAGCATGTGATTCATCTTTTCCTAATCTATCTGGTCTTGTTTCTGGTAAAAGTTCGTATCCACCTTGAGCTTGAAATTCATTTTTTTCAATTTTTTTATTGGTAATACCATTTGTAGGGCTATATACAAGGGAACTTGCACAAGAAGATATTAATATTGCTGATAAAATTAATAATAGATATTTCATAATATTTTTCATTTTTGTTATCAATATTAATGCAATTTAAAAAAAGTGTTTAAAAAACAAAGCCAAATGATTTTGTTTCATTTGGCTTATTTAATTTAATTAGGGCTTTGGAACAATAAATTTTGTGTAGAAATTCGTTAAATTTGGTGATTTATATTTAAAACCAACTAAAAGGTCATCTCTGTCATCATCTGTTATTTCAAAAAGGTAAGTGTTCCCATAATTATAAATCACATTAAATGTAAGATTAGCTCCAATATAATCATCTTGGTAAGGATTATTATTGTCTAATGAGACAATAAAATTTAATTTATTTGTTCCTAATGAAAAGGTTTTAGATCTATCAGAACCATAATCAATTGCTATTGGAACACCCGTTTGATTATCTATTAATTCAAACACATAAATACTGTCTTTATTGTTTAGTGCAGTATATATTAAATTAACATCGAGAACATCAGGATCTAAAGAGTAAGTATTAGACCCACAGGTAATGTGATAGAATCTTTCATTAAAAGTTCTAAATCCTTGATTTTCATTTTGAGTTGAATCAGTTTCACACATATAAGCTAATATTGTACTAAAAGGAATTGAATCAGGCATAGACGGACCCGTCCAAGTAGAGCTTCCTAAATTCATTCCATGCAATCTCATATAGTTTATAGTTGAATAATTTTGAAGTGTATCACTTGATTCACAATCGCCAAAAAAGTGAATAACTGCATCTGCACCAGTCATTTTATTTGAAATAAATAAAAAAACTAATAGAATGATAGCTTTTTTCATGTTTTTATACTCCTTTTAATTTTGAATAAATTTAATAACTTGCCTGTCATTTTGACAAAATAAATTTATAAAATAAATACCAGATGGTAAATTTAAATTATAAATGTTATGTTCATCAGCAGCAGAATTAAAAACTGTAATTCTAGTAAAAACATCAAAAATTAAAGTACAATCAGGATAATCTTGCACAATAAAATTCAAATCCATTTTTCTAGTAGAATGAGTCGATGGCTCTCTTTGTTGACAAAAGCTGAATACAATTAAAATTAAAAAGAACAACAAAATCTTTAATATTTTCACAAATCTTACTCCTATTTTGGTTTATAAAATTTGTAAAATGCTTGCAAGTAATATTTATTTAAGTTTACCAAATCAAAGCAAGCTGAGATTTGTATAAACTTAAATTATTACAATTTTACAATTTTACAATTTTACAATTTTTTCTTTTTTCTTTTTTCTTTTTTGTCATCTGACTTGCAACAATGATAAAAACATTTTTTTTTTTTGCAAATTTTTTTGCATATATTATAATATATTTTTCAATAATTATCCACAAATTAGAAAATCTAACTTAAAAGTGTGTAGAAAACCTGACATTATTCTCTTTAATTTAGGTGATTTCTTAATAAAACAGATAATTTTAGACTAATTTAGAAAAAATGGTATTGAAATTTTTCAAAAATTGAATAAATAAAGAAAATTAGGAGTTAATTTAAACCTATGTAAATAAAAATTGTCATACTAGAAATATATTGGAACTATATTAAAATAGTTACGTATTTCATTTATTTTAGCATAAATTGTAATAAATAGGTTTCAAAATGCTATTTCTTCTTATATTTTTTACATCTTTATTTTCTCAAGTCTCTGATGATAAAACTCTATCACTTGATGATTGTATTGATATTGCAAAACGACAAAATTTTGATATTAAACTAACGCAATCAGACTTAAATGCTGCAGGTGCTAATCTGACTAATGCTTTCGGGAACTACCTTCCAAGCATAAGAATGAATAGCGGATTTAGTAGGGCGAGTTTTCAAACTCAAAGAACTCTTCCAGTTATAGACCCTATTACTAATCAAATCGCAAGAGACCCAGCAACAGGCCTTCCTCAAACTCAATTGGCTTGGGAATTTGTTGATGCACAAACTTATAATATGGGTTTTAATGCTAACTACACTATTTTCGATGGATTTAATCGAGAGTCGAACTACAGCCAAGCCACTAAAAATTTAGATGCTACCATATTAAATACCGAACAAACAATAAGTGATGTTATTTTAAATGTTTACAGAGGATACATTGATGTTATTAATAAAACTCAAGTTGTAAAATTAAGAAAACAAAATCTTCAAGAAGGTAATAAAATAATGGATAGAATTAATGCACAGTTTCAAGCAGGAACTATCCAGAAAGGAGATGTTTACGCACAAGAAGCAGAACTTGGAAACCGTGAAATTGCATTGATTCAAGCAGAAAATGATTTTGCTGTAGCAAAAGCAAATTTACTTGGAGTTATGGGGCTTGACCCAAATGATAATTATGAGTTCATTGAAAGCGCTCTTCCCACAAGCGTAGATGATGAAGAAATTCTAAATTTCAGAAAAGAAATTGGTTCAATTGATGCAATTATAGAAGAAGCGAAATTAAACAGAGCAGATTATGAAGCAGTTTCTTTAAGAATGCAAATAGCTGAAGAAGGCATAGTAAGAGCAAAAAGTACTTATTTTCCAACTGTATTTGCTAATGCTGGATGGAACTGGGCTAATCAAGAAATATCTAATTTCGACAGAAACGGGCGATTAAACTTTGGAGTTTCAATGAATATGCCTATTTTCCAAAATTTTAGTATTAATAATAATGTCCAACAAAGCAAATTACAATATGAGCAAAACAGAACTCAGTTAATGAAATTTGAACAAAATTTGAAAACTCAACTCAAAACAATTTATTTAAATCTACAAGCCGCAGAAAAACAATTAGATATTACAAACAGAACCGTTAGAAGCTCCGAACTTAATTATGAAAGCACAAAAGAAAGATTTGAAATTGGTTCTGCAAATATAGTAGAATTATCTGCAGCTAACACACAATACATTACAACTCAGATAAATAGAATTAACAGCGTTTATAATTACGTTCTTGCACAAAAAGAACTTCTCTACGGAATTGGGAAATTAAAATAAAGGATAATAAAATGGAACAAGATCATAAAAACTTCACTCCCGATAATATGCCTGAAGAAGGAACTCCTGAGTTTGATTCCTTTATGCGAGAATACTACGGAGATGATTACGAAATTGGATACAGAGTTGGTTTTTGGAAAAGAGCCGGTGCATATATAATCGACGGTGTAATTTTAGCTATTGTAGGCGCTTTAGTTGTAATGAATAACGATACATTTATTTCAAATTTTGAAATGTTAATGGAAGGTGATGTTAGTCCTTTTGACTCAGACTTTATGGCATCTTTTACTGAAGCAAATTTAGAAATTGCCCCAGTTTTACTTTTAATTAAGTTTTTCTATTTTTCAACTGAAATCTTTTTTGCCCAATCACTCGGGAAAATGGTTTTAGGAATTAAAATTGGAAGTGAGAACAGAACAAACGCTAATTTGAACCAACTTTTAATACGCTATTTCATAAAATATATTGATATAGTGTTAGGATTAGTTTTTGTATTATCAAGTTTAGGATTCTTTTCAATAATTAGTAATATAGCAGGATATATTATCTTTTTTGGATATTTTATGGTTTTCAGAAAAGAAAGACAAGCCCTGCATGATATTCCAAGCAAGACAACAGTATTTCATAAAAATGCAATAAAAACAATTTAAACGGTTAATATATAATGGCTAAAAAGAAAAAATCAACATTAAAATGGATTATAATAAGTTTAATACTTATTGGAGGTCTATCTTTTGCTTACTTAAAGTTTTTTTCAGAAAAAGATAAATCAATTTTAGTAACCACTTCAAAAGTAGAGCGTAGAACTATAACCCAAAAGGTATCTGCAGTTGGGAGTATTAAACCAGAAACTGAAGTAAAAATATCATCTGAAACATCAGGGGAATTAATATTTCTTGGAGTTAAAGAAGGCGACACTATCTCACAAGGTCAAATCTTAGCGAGAGTTAAACCCGATATCATCGAAACACAATTAAAACAACAAGAAGCAGCTCTTGATGCTGTAAAAATGGACATCGAATTTCAAAAAACAAACGTAGAACAAACTAAAGCTATTTTTACAAGAGTTAAAGAACTTTACTCAAAAGAATTTGCTTCCAAACAAGATTTAGAAAATGCGAAAGCTGATTATGATAAATCTCAGTCTCAATATCAGTCATCACTTGCTAGATATGAGCAGTCCCTTGCTTCATTAAATCAAATAAAAAGAAGTGCAGATAGAACTACTATTTATTCGCCTATTAATGGAATTGTCACAAGTTTATTAGTTGAACTTGGTGAAAAAATCTTAGGAACAGCACAATTCCAAGGTACTGAAATAATGAAAGTTGCAGACCTAAATATTATGAACTCTATTGTTGAGGTTGACGAAAATGATATTGTTTTAATTGAAAAAGGAGATACAGCACGAATAGAAATTGATGCTTTCCCTAATAAAATATTCAATGGTTACGTTATTGAAATAGGGCACTCTGCCATAGTTTCTAACACAGGTAGCCAAGACCAAGTTACTAACTTTCAAGTAAAACTTAGGTTACTTGATTATGACAGAAAAATAAGACCGGGAATGAGTTGTGCAGTTAAAATTGAAACTGAAATACGAGATAATGTATTAGCAGTCCCACTCCAAGCAGTTACTGTTAGAACTAACATTCAAGCAAACAAGGAAATGCGTGGTGGATTAAGGAAAAAAGATGATTCTAAAAAAAATGGAATGGTCGGCGGAAAACCAAAACCTGTAGTTTTCAAAAAAGAGGGGACTTTAGCAATCTTAAACCCAGTTGAAGTTGGCATAAGTGATAATGGATTTATTGAAATAATTGAAGGATTAAAAGAAGGTCAAGAAATAATCTCCGGAAATTATACAGCAGTCTCAAAAGAATTAAATGACTCTTCATCAATCAAATTAGAAAATGACTCAGATGGTAAAAGCCCAGGAAGAGGCAAAAACGGACAAAGTAGAGAAGGAAAAAGAGGTGGCAGGTAATGTCAGATAAAATATCAGATAAAATTGTAATCGATATAGAACATATCTCAAAAGTATATGAAATGGGCAACCAACAAGTATATGCTTTAAGAGATGTTACAATTAAAATCCATGAAAACGAATACGTAGCATTAATGGGTCCTTCCGGCTCTGGAAAATCAACTTTAATGAATATACTCGGCTGTTTAGATACACCAACAGATGGCAAGTATTTCTTTAAAGATGATAACGTAAGCGAAATGACCGATAATGACCTTGCTGAAATCAGAAATAGAGAAATTGGCTTTGTTTTTCAAACATTTAACCTTCTTCCAAGAGCAAATGCTCTTAAAAACGTAGAACTACCCCTTGTTTATTCAGGAATGTCACCCACAAAAAGAGAGGAGCTTGCCGAACAGACATTAGTTAATGTTGGGTTGGCAGACAGAATGGACCACAAACCTAATGAACTCTCAGGTGGGCAGAGACAGAGAGTAGCAATAGCAAGAGCATTAGTAACTAATCCAGCAATTATTCTTGCAGATGAACCAACAGGTAACTTAGACTCAAAAACAGGTGATGAGATAATGGCTTTGTTTGGTAACTTATGGAAAAATGGAAATACAATAATACTTGTTACTCACGAAGAAGAAATAGCACAACATGCTAAACGAATAATAAGACTAAGAGATGGACTGATTGAATCAGATGTGGAAAATCCTAACTTCAAAATATAACAAATGAAAATCCTTTTTGAGATAATCGAAAACTTAAGAATGGCATTTCAATCAACTATCGCAAGTCCCTTGAGATCTTTTTTGGCTTCTCTTGGAGTGATGGTTGGGATTTCTATTGTTATTTTAATGGGTTGGCTCTTAGATGGATTAGATAATTCATTTCAAAAAACTTTTGAAATAATTGGTGCTGATATGATTTATGTTGATAAATGGGACTGGACAGGAGGTAAGGGCTGGAAGTATTATAGGAATAGAAAAAATATCACTTTAGAACAAGCAATAAGACTAAGAGAATCTCACAAATCTGCAGAACTTGTGGTACCTAATTTTAATCAATGGGGCAAATCAGCTACTTATGATAAAGAAACCATTGAAGGCATTAGTGTTGTGGGCGCTCCTTCGGATAACCAATTTACACCCGCAGGCGATTTAATAGATGGAAGATATTATTCTGAATTTGAAGATAAACAAGGTGCATTAGTTGTGGTTATTGGCTTTAATATTAATAAAGCACTGTTTCCAAATGGAGGAGCTGTTGGCAAATCTATCAAAATAGGTAATCGTAAATATGAAATAATTGGTGTAGTTAGAAAAAGAGGTACCTTTATATTTGATTTTATTGATAATCAAGTTTTTATACCGCTTAATTCTTTTATAAAAATTTATGGTAAAAGAGTTAGAAGTGTTAATATCGGAATTAAAGCTGGCTCAGAAGAAAAACTTAATTTAGTTCGAGATGAAACAATAGGGCTTATGCGCTCAATCAGAAATGTAAACCCTAATGAAGAAAACGACTTTGCTATCAACGAAACTAAAGTTTTTGAAGAGTCTATAGCAAGCATTAGAAATATAATCTGGATTTCAGGCATCGGATTAACTATGCTTTCATTCGTAGTAGGTATTATTGGTATTATGAATATTATGTTTGTTTCTGTAACAGAACGAACTAAAGAAATAGGTATCAGAAAATCAATGGGTGCTAAAAAACGAAGCATCTGGTCACAATTCCTTTTTGAATCATCAGCTCTAACATTTGGAGGGGCATTAATTTCTATCGCAGTTTGCAGTGGAATAATATACATTGCAAAAATTTCTGTTATAAAATTTTTTCCAGACATGGCAGATGTTGCCGAGTTCTTCCCTCCATATCTTTCACCTAAATTAGTAATTATCGCATCTTTTGTATCAATAGTTCTTGGAGTTTTAGCTGGTTTAATTCCAGCAATTCGTGCTTCAAACCTTGACCCAGTAAATGCTTTGAGGTCAGAGTAATGAATATTTTAGAATCAATAATTATCGCCTTAACAAGCATAAAAGATAATAAATTAAGGTCTTTCCTTATTTTATTAAGCATTGCTATTGGAGTATTTGCAATTTTTGGGGCAGGTACTTTTGTTTCTGCAATTGACAACACAGTTGAAAATGAATTATCAGACCTTGGAGAAAACACTTTCCAAGTAAAAAGGATGCCATCTGTTCAATTGGGCAGAATGACTATGAGGAAATATTGGAGAAGACCAAGAATAAATTACCGACAATTAGAAGAACTTCGTAGTAAAGTAGATTTAACTCCATTTATTTCTGCTTCTGCTGAAGATGGCGGTAATGTAGTAAAATCAAGATATATAAGCTCAGACCCTGATGTTACAATTGTTGGTGCTGATGACATTTATTTTATAAATTATAACTACAATATTACAGAGGGAAGAGCAATTTCTTCTGCAGATATTCAATACAAACGAAATGTTTGTGTAATTGGAACCGATGTGATTAAAAAGACCTTCCCTAATGACCGCGTAATTGGTGAAACTATTACTATTCAAAATCAACAATTTGAAATTATTGGAATATTAGAAGAAAAAGGAGCAGTCCTTGGAAACTCTCAAGATAATAGAGTTATTATTCCTATCAATCTATATTTAAAATCATTCTCAAGCAGATGGCTCTCACTAAATATAACTATTAAATCAATTAGCCGCGAGCTTCAACAAAAAACTATAGACCAAACAATTGGTGCCATGAGAGTTATTCGTAATCTACAACCTTGGGAAGATAATGACTTCGAAATTGAAACAAACGACACAGTAAGCGATCAATTTGGTGGTCTAACAAGTTTTCTTACTATTTTCGGAATGCTAATTGGTATTTTTACTCTTGTTGCTGCTGGAATTGGAATAACAAATATTATGTTAATCACTGTAAAAGAGCGAACAAGAGAAATTGGTGTGAGAATGGCAGTAGGCGCTAAGCGAAAATGGATAATGCTACAATTTATTATCGAAACAATAACAATCTGCCAAGTTGGTGGAATTATTGGCATATTAATTGGATTTGGAGTAATAGCAATAGTTTCCCAGTTTGCAGGATTAACTTTAACAATCCCTATAGATTGGATTATATATTCAATTTCAATAGCAACTCTACTCGGGATTTTATCCGGCTACTATCCAGCTTACAAAGCATCAAAACTAGACCCAATTGATGCATTAAGATACGAATAACAAGTAAAATTGAGGAAAAATGATTGAAGTAATAATAGCAGTTGTAGTTATATCATTAAAATTTGCATTATCAGTAATAATTTTAAAAACATTGCCTTATAAGAAAAATAATTTGGCTATGTTTCGCTATTTTCTTTTAATTACTTTAAAAAATCTAATCATTTTCGCTATTGTAATTTACATGATACAACAAAGTGAATTAAACAAAGAATTATTCTATATTTCTCTATTTGGCTCTTACATACTATACCTACCATTTGAGTTAAACTATACCAGAAAGTTTTTTAAGATAGAAAAAAAATAATTATTTTTATCATGAATTTTTGTTTTTACTATAAATTTGAATAATTTTGTTATATTGCATTTATAAATTTACATTTTTTAAAATTTTTATTGAAAAAATGAGAAAAATTATACTTTTTTTTAATCTAATAACATGTTTATTAGTAACTTCCAATAAAAGCATTTCTCAAGAATATGCAGACCAACCTTACACCCCACGGAGTAGTTACGGGTTATTTGGTGGAGGCGGTTTAAACTTCCATACTGCCAATTTCCAATCATTACCAAATTTTGAGGGCTGTTGTGAAGATAATTATTTAATTGGTGGTGGATTAGGATATAACTTCGGTTTGTTTTATGCACTTCCTGTTTCCACTGCTTTCGATTTAGATTTCAGGTTAATTTATGCCGAAATGGGCGCTAATCTTAGCAGAGAAATCACAAGAAAAGGTTCATCTGCAGACCTAAATCAAGTTATTGATGTTACAATTGATAACAAAATAGAATCGCAAATAACAACATTTGGTTTAGAGCCATTGCTTGCTTGGAAAATGACTAATCAATTAAGAGTTAAAGCAGGTTTTAGACTAGCATATATAATGGGAACAAACGCAACTCAAAGCGAATCTGTTGTATCCCCAAATTATGGAGTTATTGAAGATGTAAATGGTAATTTCAGAAGAACTTTTAACACTTATGAAGGTGAAATTCAAGAAATTGGTTCACTGGATTTCTCACTTATAGGTGCTGTTTCTTATGATTTACCATTAAATAAAAATTATACGTGGTTTCTGGTTCCAGAGGCAAGGTATTCATTAGGTTTAATGTCTTATCATAATGATGATTTATGGCAGGCAAACCAATTAACCGGAGGACTTGGAATAAGGTTTGCTCCTAGAGAAATCAAACCAGTTGCTCCACCACCACCGCCTCCTCCACCGCCACCACCACCACCATTACCACCGCCACCACCGGCAGAACCAACTTTAGAAGCAAGTATTATTGCTACTTCTGTAGAAGAAAATGGTTCTGAATCAAGTGTTGCAACTGTAAAAGTGGAAGAGTTCGTTCAAAATAAAACTCACCCACTTCTAAACTTTGTATTCTTTGAGCATAATTCTGCAGATATTCCTGTAAGATATAAAAGAATTACAGATGCGGAGAAAAAGAATTTTAGTTTCAAACAATTCTTCCAACAAACAACTATGGATGTGTATCGTAACATCCTTAATGTTATTGGTAGAAGAATGGAGTTTTATCCTCAAGCTGAATTAACTTTAATCGGTTGTAATTCTAACACGGATGAGGAAAAAAACAATACTAGTTTATCAAAACAAAGAGCTGAAAACGTAAAAAAATATTTAGTTGATTACTGGGGCATAAGACCAGATAGGATAAAAATAGAAGCAAGAAATTTACCTTCTGTTCCGTCTAACCCAACTGCTGAAGATGGTATTGCTGAAAATAGAAGAGTCGAAATCGAAACAAATATTCCTCTTTTATTCGAACCAATGATTGTGCTTGATACTTTAAGAGAAACAAATGTTCCTAATTTAAGGTTCAAACCAATTGTTAAATCAGATATAGGTATTAAATCTTGGAAATTGAACGCATCACAAAATAATAAAGTGGTTAAATCGTTTAGTGGTAAAGGCGATCTTCCTAAACAAGTTGATTGGGATTTAGTAGGTGAAGAAAATCAAAAATATATTCCTTCTGCTGATGTGCCAATACAATATAACATGGAGTTAGTTGATAATGACGGAAAAGTTTGGACTTCCGAAATGCAAACTTTACCGGTCAGACAAATGACAATACAAAATAAAATTTGGGAAAACGTAGATGACTATGAATTAGACGAATTTATGATGATTGGTTTTGGATACAACAAATCTGACTTAAACCAGCAGAATAAAATAATTGGCGAAAGAGCAAAATTAAGAGTCAGAGAGTATTCCGATATAGACATCAGTGGATATTCTGACAGAATGGGGAACGATGATTATAACAAACGTCTATCAGAAAGAAGAGCTTTAGAAACTGCAAAGTTTTTAAATGTTAATCAAAAATTTGTAAAAGGAATTGGAGAAGAAATACTACTTTATAATAACGATTTCCCAGAGGGCAGATATTACAGTAGAGTAGTAAAAATAATAATTAAAACTCCAATTTAATGGTAAATTTTATAGTTGTTGTTAAGTATTGTAAAGTATTTTAAAAAAGAAAAATAAAAAATCTCTAAAAGGAGAAAAAAATGTTAAAAATAATTATATTAACCTTCTTTCTAAGCATTGGCTTATATGGTCAAAGGTTAGAGATTAAAAGTGCTTTTGTTGGTGATTATCCTGAAATTCAATTAGATATTGATGCTTTCAGAGCAAACAATCAACAATATCGTGGAATTGAAACAGATGATTTACAAGTATTTGAAAACGGAATTCAACGTGATATAATTAGCAAATTCTGTGAAGATGACGATATCAGATTCTCATTAATTATATCTATTGATGCTTCTGGTTCAATGCTATTAAATGAAGCAGGTGATCAAGTAGTTAGAAAACCAAACAGAAGATACGACCTTATCTTAAGAAGTGTTGAACTTCTTGTTCAAAATCTAAATCTTGAAAAAACCGAAGTCGCACTTATGATTTCTCTTGGTGCATCGGAAATTGTTTTAGAGTATTCACAAGATTTTGCTGAAATTCGCCAAGCCATTCGTACATTTCCTGAAACTGGTAACGTAGCAGATATAAATGCTGCTTTTATAGGTAAAAATAAGTTTGGAGCTAGAAAAGGAATTGGTTCTTTAGAATATGCAGAACAAGCAAGATGGAAACCAGTTGTTATATATTTTTCAGATGCTGGCCAAACTGGTGACGAAGTAAATCCTCAACCTCCTGTTTTAGGTGATATTCGTGAAGATTGGATTAACGAAAAAAATGCAGAAGTTGAAGCAATCATATATAATGTTAACTATGGGAACTATCCAAACTCAAAATTAAATTCTATCTCTAGTCTTTCTGGTGGAAGAATGTATGACGGGGTTAAAACCGAAAGTGAAACTCAGTTACTACTAATTGATATCTTAGATGAAGTTACTAATAATCCTGCAGCTCTTGCTCCATGTGAGGTAAGGTTCTTAACTGATTGTAGCGGTGGTGGAGATATAGTAATTAATTCAACTATTGATGGTACTCCTGTTACAGCAACTTATACTTACACTATACCAGATAATGTAAAACCAGATTTATTAATTGACAATAGAACCCCTGATTTCCTTAACGTACTACAAGGCGATAGTCAAGACTTTACTATTAATGTTACAGCACAAGATAATAAAGTAAAAGTTACAGGATTTACATCATCCGACTCTCGGTTTGAAGTTTTAGATATAGGCGGCGGATTTGAACTACAAAAAGACGAAAGTAGAAATTTAAGAGTAAGATTCACCCCTGATGTAGAAAGGGAATGTATAACTCCAACGATAGATATTATATCAGATGCTTGCTCTGGCAATAGGTTTACGCCTAAAGCTGGTTGGATGCGTGCATTAAATGTAAATGTTGGTTCTGCTATTCTTGGAGAAACTGTTACTAACGTAAGAGAGTCATTTGAGAATTTAACCTGCGACCCAATTACAATTACTTCTATCTCAATCGAAAAAGCTGAATTTACTCACGGAGCAAATTTACCTCTAACAATTCCAGCTGGCGAAACAAGAGAAATTGAGTTCTCTTATACTCCATCTGTTACTGGTGCTTTTTCTTCTGAATACACAGTAACTGTTGACGGAAATGATTACACTGCTACTTTAAACGCTGGTGGAGTTGGAAATGCAAATATCGAAGTTACTGCTTCTAACTATCCAACTGTCAATTGCGATGAAACTTCTGAAATTAGATTCTACATAGAAAACTCGGGCGAAGTTCCTTTAGAAGTTGATGAGATTAATTGGGTAAATGTAAATGATTTTGCTCTTGTTTCTCCTTTAGCACAATTTTCAGTTCCAGCTGGCGGAAACCAAGAAGTAGTATTTAACTTTATTCCTCAAAATGAAGGTTCAAAAACTACTAATGTAACAATAGTTAGCAATGCTGCCAACGACAATAATCTTACATTTGACATAAGCGGAAAAAGAAATGATATATCAGCATTTGCTGAAAGAATTGATATTGGAGTAATATGTCCTGACACTGATTATGAATTTGATTTGGTTATTACTAATAATGGTGAAATAGCTACTGACGTTTCTTTACAATCTACATTTCCTGAAATTACTTTCCCTAATGGAGCAACTTTAAATCTTAACAATGTTGGGGCTCAACATACAACTAAGATAAAAGTAAATATTCCAAATGAAGGACCTTTCAATGGTACTATTATAGTTTTAGATGAATGTGGAGACCAACAAACAGTTGCAAACGTTGAAGGAGAAGTAAGATTAGCAAGAGTTGATTATGAAGATATCTCCTCTATTGGAATTAATACAAACTTAAACGAACCAGTAACAGAAATAATAGAAATTAGAAATTTAGATAATAGACCTTTAGAAAACTTACAATTCACAATCAATGATAATCCCACAGAATTCACAATTGTTAATGCTCCTACTACTGTAGCAGGTAGCGGTATAATGACTCTTGAAGTACAGTTTTTACCAACAACTCCTGGAACTAAAGATTTAAATATAACAGTAACGGGTGATGTAGATGGAAATGCTTGTCTTACAACTCAATTAGCAACAATTAATGGTTCAACTAACGTAGCTGAGGCAACTTTATCTATTGGTGATTATACTGGTTTAATTGGTCAGATAATTACATTAGAAGATATTACTTTGACAGATATATCTGGTTTTGCAAGCTCTGGCGTATCAGAATTTGAAGTAGAAGTAAAAGTAAATCAATACCTATTAGAAAGTGCTGATATGCTTCCAGACGTAGTTGTAGGCGAGGAAAGAATAATAACTTATTCATATAATGTTGCCGCTCCTATGCCACTAAGATTAAGAGTTTTAGACCCCAACGACCCAAATATTAACACAAGTAATGTAGATGTTTCAGTTGTTTCCACTGTACCTGCAGGAAGAGCTTTGATAAATTCAATAAATGGTAACTTCCAATTAACAAGAGCTACAGGCGAAGTTGTTACTCAAAATCTTTCTGCCGATATTGGTCAAAATGTATCAATAGTTTTAACTGGTGCCAACTTTCAAGAAGTTGATGCTAATTTCCACCAAACAATACGCGGCGAGTTAAGAGCAAATGCTACAATTTTAATCCCAAGAGGAAATACACCATTAGGTAGAATCGAAACTGAGTTTGGTACAAAATTCAGATACATTCCTTTTGAAATGCAATTAGCACCCCCTTCTGGAGAGGTTGGAATACAAACAGCGGAAGCCGTACCTGTAACTTTAAACTTCACAACTGTTATGGGAACTGATGAATCAACTACTTTAGAACTAAGGAACTTAGAATCAGAAAATGGTGTGATAGAATTATCAGCACCAGCTATTTCTGAATTTAATATTAATGATTTATGTAAAGATAGTCAGGGTAGAGTTATGATGCTTTGGCATTCTGACCAATCTATGCCTATAACTGTTCTTGGTAAAAACCCTGTAACCGAATCAACCGACTTCAGAGTAAACGCTTTTGAGGATGGACCTTACAAAATATACATAACTGATTTCTCTGGAAATATCGTTAATGATGTATTCCAAGGTGAATTGAATAGAGGTGAATATAATTTTAACATTGACCCTGTAAAATACTCTCAAGGAACTTATTTCATTAATGTAATCTCTCCTTCTGAAAGATTTACTCAAAACTTTATGTTTATAAAGTAATTAAAAATATAAAGATAAAAATAATATAAAAAATAATTAAAAATGGACTTAGAAATAAGTCCATTTTTTTTACATATATTTCGTAATTTTGCACTTATATAAATAACAAAATAAATGCTTAAAACAGACAAAACATCTAAAAAAACTTTAAGTTTTGAAGATAAAATTTTTAAAAATTCAATATTATATGTAATTATTTTTAAAATAATATCACTAATAGGAGATTATTTTGTCGTTGGTTTTGGACTATTGCAACAAATATATTCCGTTAATTTAGTTTTTTTAGTTATTTTATATTTATTAACAAAAAAAACCTCTATCCATAAATTATTAATTCCGTTTACAATAATCATATTCTCAACATTATCAGCAATTTGGTTTCTAAATGGAGGACTCTCCGGAGTTTCACCTTATTTATTTCTTGCTTTTGGTATACTTTTAATGCTTGTTAGTCCTCAAAATTCTAAAATTATATACTTTTTGATACTAATGATTTTATTCTTTTTTTTAACAATAATAAACCTATATTTTCCAGAATACATTGTTTATCTCACACCACCAGAGCAAAGAATACTAGAATTAGCTGTAAGTATATTTATTATCTTAAATGCACTATTCCTAATGGTCAATAAATTTTTAATATCACTTGACGAATCTAAATCAAATGAACTTGAATATTTTGAAAAACTTAAACAAAATAATTTTGAATTAAATCAATTAAATCACGAACTACAAGAAAATAATCAAACTTTAAGAAACTTAAATAAAGTTCAAAGTCAACTGCAAACTATAATAGTTCATGATATTAAACGCCCTGTCGGAGCAGTAATTAATGGCTTAAACTTACTTACTAAGGACATCAAACCAAACTTAAACAAAGATGATTTAAGATTTTTAGAAGTATAAAGGATTCTACAAAACAAGTATCTTTGGTTATTGAAAACATATTAATGATGACTAAATACGAATGAAAAAGCTTAAAATTTAACTACGAAAAATTTAAACTAAGAAAACAAATAGAAGATGAAATAAAATTAAACGATACAGACGCAAAATTAAAAAATATTGATATTTTAAATAGAGTGGGTGAGGGGTTAGAAGTAAATTTTGATAAAAATATATTTTCTATTGTCTTTAGAAATATATTAAATAATGCAATAAAATACTCAAACTCAAACTCAAAAATCGATATATTCTATAAAGAAAATCCCGAAAACTACGAAGTAATTATAAAAGACTACGGAATAGGAATAGAAAAAAAATATATAGATAATATTTACCAAAGTATAGAGTTAAAACAAATAGTAAACTCCACCGAAACAAGCACAGGATTCGGTCTTAAAATTATTAAATCTTTGCTTAAAGCTGCAAACCAAGATTTCTTAATAGATAGTAAACCCGAGCAAGGTACAACAGTTACTTTTACAATTCCAAAGTAATAATATTTTTAATTTTATACATTTTCACAAAATTTTAGTAATTTTGTAAGATAAATTAATCAAAATAGGAAAATAAAAATATGGCAAATCATAACGTAGATTTAGTGGTAGTTGGTTCAGGTCCTGGTGGCTATGTTGCCGCAATTAGAGCATCTCAACTTGGTTTGAAGACTATTTGTGTAGAAAAATCAGAATTAGGCGGAGTTTGTTTAAATTGGGGATGTATTCCTTCTAAAGCTCTTTTAAAATCAGCAGAATATGCTAACTTTCTTTCTCACGCTAACGAATTTGGGTTTAACAACGTAAAGTTTGAAACTGATTTCCCTGCAGTAATTAAACGCTCTCGAGGTGTAGCTAACCAAATGTCAGGCGGTGTAAAATATCTTTTTGGTAAATATAAAGTTCAACACGTTGCTGGTTTTGGAGTTCTTAAAAACAACAATACTGTTGAAGTAAAAGATGATAATGGTAATGTAACTGATACAGTTACAGCAAAAAATATAATAATTGCAACTGGAGCTAGAACTAGAATACTACCAGGAATCGAAGTTGATAGAAAAAATATCTGGACTTCAACTGAAGCAATGTATCAAGATAGCAAACCTAAAAGCCTTGTAATTATGGGGTCTGGTGCAATAGGAGTAGAGTTTGGTTATTTCTATAATGCTATGGGAACTGATGTAACTATCTTAGAATTCCAAGATAGAATAGTGCCAGTAGAAGATAAAGATATTTCAAAAGAACTTGAAAGAAACTTCAAAAAACAAGGCATTAAATGTATAACAAGCGCCAAAGTAACCTCTGCTAAATCAACTGCAAATGGTGTTACTATTACTTATGAAAAAAATGGAAAATCCGAAACTATAGAAGCAGAAAAAGCATTAAGCGCAATTGGCGTTCAAGCAAATATCGAAGGTATTGGCTTAGAAGAATTAGGCGTGCAAACCGAAAGAGGAGTAATTAAAGTTGACCATATTTGTAGAACAAATGTTCCAAATATTTTTGCAATAGGTGACGTTATCGGAGCCCCTGCCCTTGCTCATAAAGCATCTGCCGAAGGTATTGCAGTTGTAGAGTTTATTGCTGGTCACGGCGAACACGGTATCAATTATAGCAACATACCAGGTTGTACTTACTGCGTGCCTCAAATTGCCTCTTTAGGTCTTACTGAAGAAAAAGCAAAAGAAGCAGGCTACGAAGTTAAAATTGGTAAATTCCCTTATACTGCAAACGGAAAAGCTCATGGTATCGGAAAAGCATCTGGTTTTGTAAAAATGATTTTTGATGCTAAATATGGCGAAATTCTTGGTGCCCATTTAATCGGACAAGATGTAACAGAAATGATTGGAGAAGTTGGAATTGCAAGAGAACTTGGCGGAACAGCTCAAACAATCTTCAAAACAATTCACGCTCACCCAACTCTATCTGAAGCTGTAATGGAAGCAGCAGCAGCAGCTTACGGTGAAGCAGTTAATATTTAATATAACTTTCATAATAAAATTAAAAAGTTATAACTCATTATTATTTCAAAAAAGCTCAAGAATACTCTTGGGCTTTTTTTATAAACTTAATATGTCCCAATAATTAAATAAACACATTAAGCATACTAAATACATTAAAAAATCATAAAACAATATTATAAAATAAGCTTATAAATAAAATTAAAATTATTAAAAAATTATTAAACAAAATATTGTTAATTTACTATGAATTTTAATCTTATACAATATTTTTTTTGTTTAATTCAAATAAGATTGTTAATTTTGAAATCTTTAATAAAAAATTTTTAAAAAAAGAAAATTAATATTTTACAAATTAAGGTATTGGCTATAACATGGCAGATATAAGCAAATTAAGAAATATCGGAATCGCAGCTCACATTGACTCCGGTAAAACAACTTTAACAGAAAGAATTTTATTCTATACTGGTAAAATTCACAAAATAGTTGAAGTTCGTTCAAAAGATGGTTCTGGTCCCACTATGGACTCTATGGACTTAGAAAGAGAAAAAGGTATCACTATCCAATCAGCAGCTACTTTTGCTACTTGGGGTGAACATAGTATAAATATTATCGATACTCCGGGTCACATCGACTTTACTGTTGAAGTTGAGCGTGCGTTAAGAGTTCTTGATGGTGCTGTATTAGTTCTTTGTGCAGTTTCAGGTGTTCAGTCTCAGTCAATCACTGTAGATAGACAAATGAAAAGATATAAAGTTCCACGTTTAGCATTTATAAATAAATCTGACCGCTCTGGTGCAAACCCTGATAGAGTTATCACTCAATTAAGAGAAAAATTAGCACTTAACCCTGTTATGTTTACTATGCCTATGGGCTTAGAAGAAAAATTAGCAGGAGTTATTGACTTACTAAATATGCAAGCAGTTTATTTTGAAGGCGATCAAGGTACTGAACTTAGAAGAGCTGATATTCCTGCAGAATTTTTAGAAGAAGCTAAAAGAAGAAGAAATGAATTAGTTGAAAAAATTTCTGATTTCGATGATGCTATCGCTGAAAAATTCTTGATGGAAGAAGAAGTTACTGCCGAAGAAATCAAACCAGTTGTTAGAAAAGCAGTTATTGCTCTTCAATTAGTTCCTGTTTTCGTTGGTACAGCAATCAAAAATAAAGGTGTACAATTACTTCTTGATGGTGTTGTGGATTATCTTCCATCTCCATTAGATATGAACTATAGTGCTTTAGATGCTAGTAAAGATGAAGAGGATATTCCTTTAGCTACTGACCCTGCTAAAACTCCAGTTCTTCTTGCATTTAAACTTGAAGATGGTAAATATGGTCAGCTAACTTATATGAGAATTTACCAAGGCAAAGTTAAAAAAGGTGATTTTATTCATAACTCTTCTAATGATAAAAAATATAAAGTACCTCGCTTAGTTCGTATGCACGCAAACGATATGCAAGACATCGAAGAAGCCGAAGCAGGTGATATTATTGCAACCTTCGGGATTGACTGTTCTTCTGGGGATACTTTCACTGATGGATCTAAAAAACTTACTATGGAGACAATGTTCGTTCCGACCCCGGTAATCGAATTAACTGTTGCTCCGAAAGAAAAATCAGGTCAAGTTAATTTCTCGAAAGCACTTAACAGATTCCAAAAAGAAGACCCTACTTTAAGAGTTTCAAGAGATGAAGAATCTGGCGATACAATTATCAAAGGTATGGGTGAGCTTCACTTAGAAATTTACGTTGAAAGAATAAAAAGAGAATATAATTGCGAAGTTGTAGTCGGTGAGCCAAAAGTTGCGTACAGAGAAGCAATCAACAAAAAAGTTGATTTCGACTACACTCACAAAAAGCAAACAGGTGGTTCTGGTCAATTTGCAAGAGTTGCTGGTTACTTCGAGCCAATTCCTTTAGAAAATGCAGTAAACTACGAATTTTCTAATAAAATCGTTGGTGGTGCTATCCCTCGTGAATACATCCCTGCAGTTGATAAAGGTTTCCAAGAGCAACTTCTAAGCGGTGTTTTAATCGACCAACCAGTTGTAGGTATTAAAGCTGAAATCAATGATGGTTCTACTCACGCAGTCGATTCTTCTGATATGGCGTTTAAACTTGCAGCTAAAGCAGCAATGAGAGAATCTCTTGCTAAAGCTAACCCTGTTATCTTAGAGCCAATTATGAAACTTGAAGTTTCCGCTCCCGAAGAATTTCAAGGTGTGGTAATAGGTCAATTAAACCAAAGAAGAGGTATAATTGTAAATACCGCAATTGAAAACCTTTATGTAGTTGTAGAGTGTGAAGTTCCATTAAAAGAAATGTTCGGTTACTCTACTGACTTACGTTCTGCAACTCAAGGTAAAGGCGAATTTTCTATGGAATTTTTGAAATACAACCAAGTTCCTCGAAACGTACAAGAAGAAATTATCAAAGCATACCAAGAAAGTAAAAAAGAAGGTTAATCTTTGATTTTATAATTATTACTAAAAAGCACTCTTATTAATTTAAGAGTGCTTTTTTTTTAAATTCCAAAATTTTCAATCTTAAGTCTTATTAATAACACAAAAAATCTTATATCCCATAGTAGAAAAAAGATTTATCGTGTTTTAAAGCAAATAAAATCGTTGAGAAATAATTATAAAAAAACAAATAGATAAAGTGCCGTAAGTGCGGAACAATTTCAAATCATAAATGAATAATAATATAATAAACTATACGTTTATAAATGATATATCTAAGAAAAAAGAAGTTCGGATAGGTTCAACGTTAATAGAAAAATAAAATCTGCCCCACGACTCCATAAAGGTTGTTTAAAAAGAAAAAGTCTCAAAATCATCAAATCACAAGAAAAATGATTATTAAGTAAATCATAATTTTAAACTTCCTAAAGTTTTAATAATAAGTAAAAATGGATTGTTAAATATAAAATCATATATTTAAATAGAAATATTAACAAAAATTTTTATACTTATAATATTTTCCTTAATTTTACCATATAAATAATAAAAAGGAAAATATTATGAAATTGTTTTTACTATTAATTACATTACTATCAAGCTTAAGCGCTCAAGAACGTGCCATAACAACAAGAGATGCTGCAGTTTTAATTGACGCAGCTGTTGAAGAAGGTATTGATGGAGGTAACCAAAATAGAATAACTTTAACTTGGAAAAAAAATGAACAAGCAAACGCATACGCAATTTATAAAAAAGAACTTGGACAAATCTTCCCTCAGCAACCTCTTATTATTTTAGATTCATCAATCACAACTTATGTTGATGAAAACGTACAAAAAGGTAAAATTTACGAATATAAAATTCTCGCTAACTCCAATGGTGGCATTATCGTTCAGGGTACTCTAACTACAAGAAATTATTATGCCCACGGATACAAAGCAGTTAGCGTGTCAGCACCAGCATTTAGTGGTGGAAGGCTACTTCTACTTATTGACGAAACTATGGAAGAACCTCTCAAAAATGAAATAGATAGATTAGAAAACGATTTATACAAAGAGGGGTGGACAGTTTTAAAAAAATACGTTACAAGAGCAGAATCATTCGACGGAGAAAAAGTAAAACAAGTAAAAGAACTTATATTAGAAGAATATAATAAAATGCCCTTTGACCATATTTTCATATTAGGTAGAGTCCCAGTTCCTTACTCAGGTGATATAGTCCCTGACGGACATACAAATAATCATAGAGGAGCATGGCCCGCAGACATTTACTATGGTTCTATGAATGAAGCAATCTGGACAGACACACAAGTAAACTCAACTTCTGCTCCTGAAAGAACTCAAAACGTCCCTGGCGATGGTAAGTTTGATATATCCACTCTTTATTTAAGTAATTGGCAGCTTTATGTTCAAACTCAAGCTTCTGTAGGAAGAGTTGATTTATATGACCTACCTGCTTTCGAAAAATCTGAAGTAGAATTATTAAAAGCATATTTAGATAAAAATCATAAATTTAGAACAGGACAATTCAACATAACACCAAGAGCATTAATTGATAATAATTTTAATGCTCGCCAAATTCCTGCTTCATTTGCTTGGAGTGGTTGGGCTAATTTTGCCTCAATCGTCGGAAAAGATAATGTAGTTGAAGGCGAGTGGATAAAAGGTAATGAAATTGAGAATCTTCAAGATAAAACTTATTTACTATCCTTTGGAGATGGACCCGGCTCTTACACAAGTGTAGGAGGAGTTGGAAATACCAATAACTTTGTAGAAAACCAATTGAACTCAGTTTTTACAATACTTTTTGGCTCTTACTTTGGTGATTGGGATTTTAGAAACAACGTAATGCGAGCTGCATTAGCTTCAGAGCCATCGATTCTTTCTTGCTCTTGGTCTGGTCGTCCACATTGGTACTACCACCACTTAGGTTTAGACTATCCAATTGGCTACTCCACAAAAGTAACTCTCAATAATGTAATAGATTATCTTCCAATTTTACTAGTTCAGAACAATCAACAATCATTTCCTGAAGGATTATTATTACAAGTTCATACATCACTACTTGGCGACCCAACTTTAAAAGTTAACCCAAGCCCAGATATTGAGCATTTAGATAATCTTACAGCAATTGACCAAGACGGCGAAACTAAAATCACTTGGGATAAGCCATCTACCTCTTCGGGTGCCTGGGATATTTACTTCACTGTTGATAAATCTGAAAATTGGCAAAAAGCTAATACAGAACCAATAACTACAAATGAATTTTATCACAACTTTAAATTCGATGGTGAAATAACATACCTAATTAGAGAAATCATCCTCGAAAACGACCCAACTGCACCAGGTTTGCATGGTACTCTGCAGCGATATAGCAGAGGTAATTTCACTTCAATCATTAGAACTGATGTAAACTCTGTAGAAACAAAATTAGATGAAATTGACCTAACACTAAGCCCAAATCCAGCAATAGATTACGTAAATATTAACTTCAAAACTAACACTGGTAGTGCAACATTAAAGATTTATGATATTCAAGGAAATCTAATCAAACAATTCGATTATAAAAACATAGGTAATGCAACGAATCAGTTAGTTTGGAATCTAAACGGAGAAAATGGCTACCTAATTAACGGAATGTATATAGTTCAATTAATCAATAACGGACAAACAACCACACAAAAATTAATTATCAAAAAATAGAAGAAAAATCAAAAAATGGACATAAAAAAAGGAGGCACTTGCCTCCTTTTCTTTGATAAATCAATACGATAAAATTTCATTTGGTAGAGTTAGTCCTTCTACGAACTCCTCGCCGCTTTCTTGTATATCCTCATCATCTTCTTCGTAATACCAAAATAGTTTGATTTTCCCACCTTGTTTATGGTGCTTTTCAAGTATATCCAACGTATCTAAAATTGCCTTTGAAGATGAAGTATTAAAATAAACCATCTTAAAAGAAAACTCAATTTCTCTATCTTTATTTTGTGTCAAATATTAATTCAACCAATCTTGAATCTGTTTATAAAACTCAATTGCATTTTCCGGATAAGACTCACCACCAATTTCTAACTTTCCACTTCCAGCATCGAAATTTACATAAGGTTTTGTTTTACTTTTTTCTATAATTAAATTATTCATGCTTCACCCTTTTTAAATTTTACTTTTAACACAAAAAACGAATGAGTATCATTAACTTTATTCATATCATAATCGATTTTATTACCTGATTTACGAGCAATGTCTATAAATCCAAGTCCTGCACCTTTACTTCCATCTTCCTGAGGCAATCTGCGTTGTTCTTGGTAATATTCCTTCAACTTCTCTTGGTCCATAGAATTAATTTTTTCAATTTTATCAGTAATCCTTGGAACAAGATTATTTTCTATTAAATTTCCAGAACTAATATAAAAGTAATCTTGTAGTTCAGAAAATAAAATTATACCAACTCCAACATTAGTATCTTCCTTTTGGCTAAACTCTCTTTCGGCGGAATAGTGCATTATATTCTGAGATAACTCCACAAAAACAGAAAATATTTTTTTAATATCCTTCTGCATTGTGAATTTATTCCTAATCATAGAGCCAATTTCCACCAAAATTTCTTGTGATACAGCACCCTTGAAGGATAAAATTATGTTATTATCCTTATTATTTCTATAGTATTCATATAAATCAAAATCAATCATTTGATACTCCTAAATTCAATAAATTTGAATTTTTGTATTTTTGATAAAGCAATAATAAGTTTTTTTTCAAATAATAAATTTATTAACAAATTTAGAGACAAAAATCATACTATTTTCTTAATTTTGTAATAAAAATAATTACAATATAAAAAATAAGGATTAAAAAAATGGATAATTTACTTACCGAAGAACAATTAATGTTGCGTGATATGGTTCGCAAATTTGCTAAAGATAAAATTGAGCCTGTAGCGTCTGATAATGAAAGAACAAAAACTTTTCCAAGAGATATTATAAACGAAGCTGCAGAAATGGGATTAATGGGTGTTGCTTTCCCAGACGAATACGGTGGGGCAGGTATGGATTATATTTCATATATGATTGCTATTGAGGAAATTTCAAGGGCTTGTGCATCTACTGGTGTGATTATTTCGGCACATTCTTCTCTTGCCTGCGACCCAATTTATAGATTTGGAACTGAAGAACAAAAACAAAAATACTTACCTGATATGCTTTCAGGTCAGAAAATTGGTGCGTTCTCACTTTCTGAATCCGGGGCTGGCTCTGACGCAGGAAACACTCAAACAACTGCTGTAAAAAAAGGTGATAAATGGATACTTAATGGTTCTAAACTTTGGGCGACAAACGGAAGAGAAGCTGATGTATTTGTTTTACTTGCTTCTACTGACCCGAGCCAAAAAACTAAAGGTGTTACTGCATTTATAGTAGAAGCAGATACTCCTGGTTACAGCGTTGGTAAAGTTGAAAGAAAACTTGGAATTAGAGCATCGTCAACTACTGAAATTATCTTAGACAATGTTGAATTGCCTGAATCTGCACTTCTTGGCGAAAACAATAAGGGCTTTAAAATTGCAATGGTTACTCTTGATGGTGGAAGAATCGGGATTGCTTCTCAAGCTCTTGGCATTGCACGTGCATCAATCGAAGACGCAATAGTTTATGCAAAAGGACGTGAGCAATTTGGTCAGCCAATCGCAAATTTCCAAGCAATTCAATGGATGATTGCAGATATGTGGTGTCAGTATGAATCAGCGTGGCTCTTGGCTTGGCGTGCCTCAAAAATGAAAAATGAGGGCTTGAACTACTCAAGAGAAGCGGCAATGGCTAAACTTGTTGCATCAGAAGCGGCTATGTTCTGTGCAAACAAGTGCATTCAAATTCACGGAGGAAACGGCTACACTGAAGAGTTCAAAGCAGAAAGATACTACAGAGATGCGAAAATAACAGAAATCTATGAAGGGACGTCTGAAATACAAAGATTGGTGATTTCTCGTTCTTTGATAAATGAGAGATAAGAAGATTAAAAAATAATCTTGTAGGGAACGGTTTGGTATTACTATTTACCTATTTATTAAATAGTTGCGATATTAGTATTCTGACAAAGAAGTGAAAATTTGCTGTAACCGTTCCCTTCATTACTAACAATTATAACGATATTGCTTCGTCTTGGAGATTTTTAGCGGATGTTCGGTGTAGGGAACAGTTTGGAATTACTACTTGCCAAATTTATCATATATTTGCGATAAACGTTTTTTGCCAATGAAATAATAATTTGATGAAACCGTTCCCTACAAAATTGATATAATTAACAAAAATGAAAAATAGAAAAAGAAATAGATTAAGAGAATTTAACTATTCTTCAGACGGTTATTATTTTATTACAACTTGTGTTAAAAATAGAAAGAACTATTTTGGAAACATTGAAAATAATGAAATGATATTAAATAATTTTGGAATAATTGTAAAAAATTGTTGGTTAGATTTGCCAAGGCATTATATTAATTGCAAATTAGATGAATTTATAATAATGCCAAATCATTTTCATGCTATTATTATTATAGAAAATAATGATAATGACTTAAAAAGGCACGGAATTTCTGAATTTGTTAGAGCATTTAAGACCTTCTCATCAAAAAAAATCAATTATCTTTTGAATGGTGAAAAATTTCAATGGCAAAAATCTTATTATGACAACATAATTCGTAATGAAAAATCTTTATCAGAAATACGTAATTACATTATTTATAATCCGTTAAATTGGAAAGATGATGAATATTATTAAGGATAGTGTAGGGAACGGTTTGGTGTGACTACTTACCATATTTATCAAATATTTGCGATAAACGTTTTTTGCCAATGAAATAATAATTTGATGAAACCGTTCCCTACAAAACAGACATAGAAACGCACCGCCACTTAGGAGAAAAACGCTACGAAATCAAAGACCATCTGGGGAATGTGCGTGCAGTTACGAGTGATATTAAGAACGCAAGCAATTATAATTTAGTTGCTTCGTCTTGGAAATTCCTTGCGGATATTCGTAGTTTAAACAATTATCATCCTTATGGTTCGTTAATAGATGAGGGTTCATGGAGTGGAAATGATTATAACTTCGGTTATAATGGGATAAATAAATTTAAAATTCAATCGTCTTAGAATCAAAAAAGGTGGTTTATGAAAATAAAAGATATGGAAATTGAAGATTTTAAAATCTTAATTAAACAAACAATTGATGAAACTTTAGAAAGTTATTTTGAAGATATTGAAGCACTTAGTAGTAAAAATTATCTTAAGGATATAAAAAAATCTAGACAGGAATTTCAGGATAATGAGGTTTTTTCATTAGAGGAAATTGATGTATAAAACTATTCTTACAAAATCTGCACTCAAAGATTTTAAAAAGTTAGAAGTAGAAGTACAAAAACAAATAAAAAATAAGCTTACCTTATACCAGACCAATCCATTGAATTATGCCACTAAACTAACTAATTATGAAATTGGGACTTATAGATTTAGGATTGGAAATTATAGGGTTATATTTGATTTAGAAGATGAAAATATAATAATTTTAAAAATCGGGCATAGAAAGGAAATATATAAATAAATGAACCAACACTGCCACCTTGGCGAAAAACGCTACGAAATCAAAGACCATCTGGGTAATGTTCGTGCAGTTACGAGTGATATTAAGAATGCAGGCAATTATTCTTTGTCTGCTTCGTCTTGGAAGTTTTTAGCGGATATTCGTAGTTTAAACAATATAAATATAAAATTATTAATAATTTTTCGTTTACTAATAATATTAGAAGACAAAGTGCAAAATATAAACGAAAATTCAAAAATATTAGTAGATAAATTGACCTATAAAGAGTTAGTTTCTCTAAAAGATATTGTAGAAAAAAAAATTATTGAGTATAAAAGAGAGCAAATATTAATTGATGCTATTGATTCAATTAATGATTATAAACTAAATAAATTAAAAGCATTAGAGTATAGTGAACTAATTGAAGAGTTGAATAGTTAATGAAATTAGTTGCATCAAATAAGTTTAAAAAATCATATAAAAAATTTACAAAAAATAACTTTCAGTTATAGCAAAAGGTAGATGATACAGTTAAATTACTTTCTACAAATCCTCGAAGTAACAAATTGCAAACTTACAAATTATCAGGGAAATTAGAAAGTTACTTATCCTGCTCTTGTGGTTTTGACTGTAGAATATTATTAATATTTGTTAAAAATAATAAAAATACCGAGCAAATTATCGAAGTTAGCATACTTGAAGACCCTAGATATAAAGTACTTGTCGATAAAATCTAAGCTAAAATCACCCTCAAACTAATCTCTTTGAATTTACATAAATAGAATATTAATATAAAAATAAATGCCCTCTATTGAGGGCATTTATTTTAAAAAATTATTAACTTTATATGCTCTTATTCTTTTATTATTTTAGAATCATCAGCAAAAACAACTAATTCAGGGTGCCATTCAAATTTTAAAAGCGCTTGAGGATTTCTAATAATTTGATCTCTTTCATTTGCATCATCGTGCATATAAGGCATATTTTTCTCTAACCCTTTACCTGTCGGAATAACATCAGTTATATCTACAGGAAATTGTTTGATTAATACATTATTAGTTCTAGATAAAAGTTTAACCATACCTTTTACTTGTTTAATATCTTGACCAGAATTATTAAAAAATTGATATGTTACAACATTCATTTTGCTAGCATCATTATCAACAGGAGCAAGTCTTGCAAGTTTAAATCCTAAATTCAAATTAAACTCAAGATTTTTTGAAGAAGCTAAAAGATCATTACTTATAATACTTCTTTCTCTTTCAATCTGAAGATTTATAATATCTCCAACTGTTTTATCTTTTAAAGAATCTTTATTTGAAATAAAATTTGTAATTCCTTTTTGATAATATCTTAATTGAAACATATCAATTAGATTATCCTCACTTAATTTCTTTCCAACTTCGTGTAGATTTCTATCATTAAGTTTTTCATTCAAAAGAGGGGATTCTTGTTTTGTATCACAAGAAATCAGTAGCACGGAAATTGCAAATATTGCATACATTAATTTTAACATTTTTTTCCTAATTAATTTAAAATAATAACAAAATTATGATTAATTTTTGTTAATTCAAATATATATATTAATAATATTATTAAAATAAAGAATAAATGTTAATAAATATTAATAAAAAATTTACTTATAATTTATACATTATTTTTAAATTAAATCTTTACAAAATACGTCAATTGAAATAAAAAATAAAGGTACTTTATGCAAATAAAGAATAACAATAAACACAATAGATTTGAATACACAAATGAAGGATTCACAGCTTTTGTGCAATACATTCCAAGGCAAAACCATTTGGTTATATTTGAAATTGAAATACCCAAATTTTTAGAAAGTAAAGGTGTTGCAATCGAATTGATGAAACATGTCATTGATTATGCAAAAAAAAATAAACTAAAAATCTTCCCTATGCACAGTTTAATGACAAAATACATGTCAAACAACCCATCAACTCATGATTTATTATTAATTAAATAAGGTTTCTCAATTGGATTCAGTAACCCAGTTTGTATTAGGTGCAGCAGTAGCAGAACAAGTAGCAGGAAAAAAAATAGGTAACTGGGCAATTTTATGGGGAGGTATTTGCGGCACCATTCCAGACTTAGATGTACTCATGAACTACTTTTATAGTGATATTGCTATGATTGGAATTCACAGAGGATTTTCTCATTCTATTGTTTTTGCTATGCTTATTGCCCCTCTTCTTGCATTTTTACAATTTAAGCTACACAAAAAACAAGAAGCTACTTACAAAGATTGGCTTTACTTATCATTTTGGGCTGTAGTAACCCATCCTTTGCTTGATGCTTTTACTGTTTACGGAACTCAGCTGTTTCAACCATTCAGCAACTATCCAGTAGCTTTTAATTCAATATTCATTATTGACTTAATTTACACTCTTCCATTTATATTTGGAATACTTATTATTCTATTTATGGATAGAAAATCAATCAAAAGAAGATATATTAATACATCAATCTTAATCTTCACAACTTTTTACTTACTCTTGGGTGTATTCTCAAAAATTAATGCTGACTCGGTTTTTGAAGAGAACTTCGAAAAATATAATCAAGAAGTAATTAAAAGTTTTTCTTCTCCAAGTCCATTAAATATAATCTTCTGGAACAATATATTCATCGCAGAAAATGACACTGCTTATGTTTCAGTATATTCTCATTTAGATGATAATAAAAACATAGAATTTGAAAAAATTCCAAGAAATAGCCATTTAATAAAAAGTAACATGAATGACTATACTATCCAAAAACTCCTTTGGTTCTCACGTGGATTATATACCATCATTGAGGAAAATAACGAATTATACTTTATAGATTTAAGATTTGGCAGAAGCGATTTTTATATGGACAACTATGGAAGTTTTCTTTTTAAATTCAAACTAGTAAAAGAAAACAATAAAGTTATTAATATTAAAAGATCCAGACCAAGAATGGATATTAACAGTGATGTGTTCGAAAATCTATTTGAAGGTATTAAAGGAAATAAAAGAAAATCGGGAAATTAATTCCCGATTTTCATAATGTATTATAATAGAGGCATTTTCTTAATCACTGCAGGATAGAATTTACCCTTACGTTCGATTTCAATTCTGGTGCCCGCGTTCTTATGCTCCGAAGCAACATAAGCCATACCAATAGGAACATTTAAAGATGGAGATAAATTACCACTTGTTACATGTCCAACTTCTTTTCCATCTACAAAAACTTTGTAGCCTTGTCTTGCTATAAATCTATCTGACTCTACTACAAAACCAACCAATCTTCTTTTCGGCTTATCTTCCATAATTTTAACAATAGCATCTTTACCATTAAAATCACCTTTATTCACTTTTGTAATCCATCCAAGCCCTGCTTCTACTGGGTTTGTTGTGTGGTCAATATCATTACCATATAAAGGATAACCCTTTTCTAATCTTAATGTATCTCTTGCTCCTAATCCGATTGGCTCAATACCATATTTTTTACCAGATTCTAAAATTGCATTAAAGATACGTTCCGCAGTTTCTTTATTATTTCTAAAATATAATTCAAAACCAAGCTCACCAGTGTATCCAGTTCTTGAAACTAACATATACTCATCTAAAAGCATACCTTCACGGAACTTATAAAATGGAATTACAGACATATCTATAGTTGAAAGTGGAGCTAAAGTCTCTAATGCTTTAGGACCCTGTACAGCAAGCAAATGAATCTCATCAGTTTGATTTGAAACCTGCACATCCATTCCCTCTGCGTTTTCCATCACCCATTTAAAATCTTTTTCTACATTTGCACCATTTACAACCATTAAATAGCCATCTTGACCCATATTATAAACCAATAGGTCATCTACTATACCACCATCATGATAACACATCGCAGAGTATTGAGCATCCCACTTTTGAAGTTTTGCTGCATCATTTATCGTTAATTTTTGAATCAAGTCTAATGCCTGAGGCCCTGTTACCTTAAACTCTCCCATGTGAGTTACATCAAATATACCCACCTTCTCTCTTACAACCTTATGCTCATGAATTATACCGCCTTCATACTGTATTGGCATTGTGTAACCAGCATACTCAACCATCTTTGCTTTATGAGCAACATGTATGTCATAAAAATCTGTAATATTCATTTCCGCTTCCACTTTTTTAAAATTTTCAAAAAAAAACTATCTAATTTCTATAAAATTTCTGACTTTTTCAAATTTTTTCTTACTTATGCCACTAACTTTCATCAAATCTTCAATTTTTTCAAATTTAGTTTCACTCCTAAATTCAATTATTCTTTTAGCTAAAGCAGTACCTATACCATCTAACTTTATTAATTCATTACTGCTTGCAGTATTGATGTCTATTTTACTACCTTCGTAAATACCAGAAATTTGAGCTACATTATTTTGAGTATCTAATAAATCAATTTTTTTAGATATTACTCTATCTTTTTGTCCTCTAAAGTTATTTTCACTTAGATTATTTTTAATCTTTTCATAAGTTTTCTCTCCTACCCCCTTAACTTTAACTATATCTTCATTATAATCAAAGCCATATCTTACCCTATATTCAATTATATCTTCAGCCGTTTTAGGACCAATTCCAGGTAATTTTGTTAATTCCAACTTAGAAGCAGTTAGAATATCAACTTTTAAATTTAATTTTTTAAGTTCTCTCTTTTCCTTTGCTATCTGTAACTTTGCCTTATTTAGATTATCTATAACAAGATTATCTTCATTTTCTAAACTTAAATTATCCAAATAAGCAATCAACACTTTCTTATTTTCAAAAGATAACTTATTATGCTCAAACTCGCTTTAAATCAAAGAACTTAAAAAGCAAAAAGTAAGTATTAATAAACCATTTAATTCACTTAATGTCAGATTTAATTTATCTGCACCAAATTTCTCAAATTTATTAATCATTTGATAAAAAACTTTCTTGACTTACTTGTAAAACCTCTAAAGAATTTGCATCATAAACAAAGCAAATAATATTTAGATTTTCCTGAACCCAGTCATCATTCAATGTTGGTATTTCTGTCTCTAATATCAACTTATTATCACTTAACTGAGTTAAATCTAAATCAGAGCCAATATTACCAAGTAACGGCGCTCTCATAACAAATTTATGATTATAATCCGGAATTACCCCAGTTGTATTTAGTTGGTAACCTATAATGTTATCTTCAAGTATATAAGCCGCAATTCTAAGTTCTGCATCTAATTGCTCAAAAAATTGAACTTCAAACTGTAATTTATCATTTTTTAAAATCACTATATCAAGAGTAGCATCTTTAGATAAAACCTCAACAACCTTATTTTCCCAGTCAATCGCAGAATTTGTTGCATCATTTGGAGATAAAAACTTAGATACCATTCCAGAAGGCAAAAAAGGTCTATCAGTTAAAGCATATATCTGATTTCCAGCAGGAGTTTGAAAGTTTGGCTGAGATGGATTTTTTGGTCTTGCCAACTCCCCAGAATGAATATTAAAACCAATAACCCTACCTTTATATTTTTGAATAATTCTATATGCCTCTGCTGAAACATCAGGGCAATTCGTGCATTGTATTCCAGTAAATTCCATAAGCATTGCTCTTCGTTCATTGCCTATTGGAACTTCAATTTCCTCATTTTCAGTATAAGGCGATTCAATAATATCGCAAGAATTAAAAAAAACAATTGCAAAAATTGATAGAAATGCTAAAATTATTTTCATATTTTTCATACCAATCTCCTGTCAAATTCAATATGTAATAAAAATTTATACTAACACACTAAAATCAAATATTTTAAATCATAACGAATAAGTAATAAAATTAATTTAAAAATATTTATTAAAATTTAATTAGAAAATAATCCTACTACTGTTCAATCTAAAAAATAATTTCTAAAAACTTGATTTTAAAAACTCGAGGTCAAACTCAAATTAAGTCCATTTGCTGCAGGAACAGGTCGGCATATACCACCAACACAAAGCAATCCAGCTCTCATTCTACCATAACCAATCGACAACCTTGTTGCATCAAAAATATATGCAAAATTAACAGTCGGATAATGAACCCTTTGAACTTCAAATTCATTTCCATAATTCCATTGGTCTAAAACAGTAATAAAAAACTTTGGTGCAATTGTATATTCTAAAAGAAAATGCGCCCAATTTCCATTATAAACATCTTCAATACTTGCTGTGGAATCCTGCGAAACCCAAAGATGTTGAAACTCACCTCTTAATGAGTTCTTTTCATTAAAACGATAAGCTCCATCAATTATTATAGCAGAAGAATAAATTTTTCCAGATTTAAAGCCACCTTCAATTTGGTCTCTGTCATAAATAGCATTAAACGCAGTCAAACTCGCCTTAAACTTATTACTAAATTTCTTTATTATTTCTATATTTGCATCATAGAAAAATAATCTTTCTCCCACACCAAAGAAATTATAATCATATAAAAAATCATCAATCTTAGTTGAATCCGTACTCTTAACAATAGATGCATTCAAATTAACCAAAGTCCCATATTTACCACCAATCATAGAACCCTCTTTAAAAGCATAAGCAACCTCACCCTGCAATCCTCCTTCACCCATAAGCTGAGTAGCAAAAGGATAAATAGTAGCAAGACCATAAGTTTGCATCTTTACCTGAGGAGGAACAAAATTTAACATCAACTGATTAACAACAGCACCCCTATCAACCCTAAAATCCATATTATCTAACTTGTGCGCATTCAACATAATACTAAAGCCACCATCATAATAAGACGCATTCAATAATAAACCTCGTCCTTCTGTATAAGTAAAAGCATTCACTACAGCAGGATCATTATATTTATGCACATATTCAGCGTCCAAAGAGTATTTTTCACCAATTAAACTTGTTCTCAAAGCATAAGAAAAAACATTCTCAGGTAATTTTAAACTTAATGAATTATCTTTTTGGTATCTACTCACAATCGACCCACCAACACTTAAAAAATTATCAGTCCCAAAAAAATCTTCATTTAAACTATTTACATCAATATTCAAATCCATACCACGAACTGTTGCATCAGAAACCTCCCAAAAATTCCTTGCTTTTCCAAACAAACCTATAACATTTATACCGGCAGTTGGCTCAAACTTTACCCTAACACCATTCAAATTATTATCAATACCTAAAGCACGCTCTTCATAAGCTCTAAAAATCAATCCTGACCCAAACTGCTCATAAAAACTACCCGCAGTTATATCAATCTTATCACCCCTATAACGACCATAAAGATAAGGAATTCCTTCACCCTTAAATCGTTCATCATACCCCAAAAGAGGAGTTTGATACGCTTCATATCGCATCCCAAATTCCACATCACCATAATTATAAATCAGTTGCAAATACGAATTAGATTGAAATTTATCACTTTCTATTCTAGTTACAGTTTCCTCTGCTTGAATAACAGTGTCAACAAAATTATAAGCCGAATTATTTTCAAAACTACCTGTTAATCTACCAAAATCCTGAGAATAAGATAAATTAAAAGCAAAGATTAACAATAAAAATTTCATTTATTATGATATTTTGTTTTAAAAAAAACACAATTTAAGAAAAAAATTTAGATTTATTTATATTTATGGAAATTATGTTAAAGAAAATACGAGTCAAAACATTAGGAAATTAAGAACATAGAAATTCCTGTCAAATTGAGCGAAGAGAAATATCCAGAAATTATTAGAAAATCATTAGAATTTAAAAATAAATTTGGTTATATAAATTATTATTATTAATTTCGACCTATTCAAAATTCAAATGAAGAAATTTACATAAAATTTGAAGTGATTTGATTAGAGTTAGAAGTGATTAGATGGAATGGTTAGGTAAAATTTTGAATAACAATTTTAAAATTAGGTAAAATGACATAAAAAAAATTAAAAAATTAATTGAAGGAGGTTCTTATGAACCCGAAAAATGTATCTATCCAAATCTCTAATTCTCTTCGTAATAATGTAAGTCGTGTAAAAATACATACATACATACATACATACATACATACATACATATATGTATAAAATCCAGTCTGCTTATGGCTATAATAGTTAATATTATGATATTTGCCAGCCCAAAAATAATAATTGCACAAGATTGTGGCGATTGTTCGTCAACAACATGGTCATCTGAGTTGTCTTCTACGTTCAATATTCAAGATTGTTCATTTATGATAAACTTTGATTACAGAGAGTGTGAAGATTATACTGAAACTTATAGAGAACTAAGAATTTCAAGTATTGAAAAATTAAACCCCGAATGTGATACAATTAGTTCAGCAAATATTTATCACCAATCTTTAAAATATCTATTATACAGTTACTTTAGTGTTTTTAGTCCTACAAATTACTATGATACAACAAAAATATCTTTTGTGACAACACCTTGTTTAAAAGAAGCAGATATGGAAGGTGTTATAGAATTTTGTTCGTCAACATATTGTGATAAAGTGGAATATAATTTAACAGGTCATGGACAATTTACAACATTAGTTGGTTCGCATACATTTACGCCAAATTATATGGACCCACAGCCCTGCGGAACAGTTTCACCTTGTGGAACTCCAATGCAATTTGTTTATAATATTCCTCCAGGTCCACTTCATAATCAATTATTCACTAATCCTACAAGCGGTGAAGATTGCGATAATGTTTGTTTCTGGAAACTTGACGGAAATGAAAATGTAGATGATGTGTATAATTTCTTAGGACCAATAAATTGGCAAGATTTAATCTTTAAAACTCATAACACGGAAAGAATGAGAGTTACTAAATATGGAACAGTTGGAATAAAAACTAAACATCCACTTGGGCTTTTTGATGTTAATTTTGCAACTTGGGGTCCTCTTGACCCTATATATAATGAAGCAAGTTATCCAAGAATTGTTCATCAAAGTAATTCTAATATTCCATCTTTAAATTTAATTACGGCTACTGGAGGCGCTGATTGTGGTACTAATAGTAATAAAGAAATTTATCATTGGCAAATAGAAGGGGAAACCGGTAATTGGAATCCAAATGATATTACAAAAGTTGTTTATGGTGCGTTAAATTTTAATGCTAAACAGTACTGCCTTGATATTTCTGAAGGTTTACAAAATGATGTTTTAGAAACTAAAGTATCATTTACAAGAAATGGTAAAGTAGGGATTATGACTAATACTCCAATGGATAATTTACATATTATTGGTAATATGAGAATTAATGCAGAAGGTGATGAAAATGCACTAGAGGCATCCGCTCTTACTGGCACTCATTCTGATTATTTGCTTGCAGTTGAAGGTAAAATTGTAGCTAAAGAAATAATTGTTACTGAAACCAACTGGGCTGATCATGTTTTCTTACCTAATTATAAATTAACTCCTCTTTCTGAACTTGAAGTCAAAATTAAAGAACTTGGTCATCTGCCAGGTATTCCTTCAGAAGCAGAAGTTTTAGAAAACGGATATAGTGTAAATGATATGCAAGTGAAAATGCTTGAAAAAATTGAAGAACTTACACTTTATATGATTGAACTGAAAAAAGAAAATGAAAAACTTCAAGCAGAAGTTAACAAACTCAAAGGAGAATGAAAATGAAAAATCTATTAATATTAGCAATGCTTACAATCTTCATTTTTGCTTGCAAAGATGAAGGAGCGGCTGGACCTATGAGCGAAACTCAATATACCTTAGAAGATTTAGAAAATGACACAAATTGGGTTGAAGTTACAGACTATGAATTGCTTGAAATTCCATGTTTAAAAGTTCAAGACCTCGAAGAAAAGTATTACTTTCAAAATGATGAGGATTATCAAGATTTAAGTAATTTTTTCTATGATAATTCAAGTTGCACTTTTAATACTTTGCCTGAAATAAATTTTGATGAAGAAGAGGTTATTGGTGTTTCATTTATTGATTATCCTTTGGAAGAATATGATTATTTTCAAATGAAAGTATTCTACAACTCTAATGAAAAGAAAATAACAGTTTATTGTGAAGCTGAATATGATACTACTCAATCTAGAAATGAACTTGCATTTATGTATAGAAAATGGATTAAAAAAAGTACTGATTCATTTTCAAATGAATTAGAATTAATCTATAATTCAAATTCTAAGGAGTAAATAAACTATGAATAAAATCTTTTATTTAACTTTTTTTCTATTTAGTTTAAGTTTTCTTAATTCAAAAACTGTAATAGAAAAACCATTTTCTAAAAATGACAGTTTAAAAACAATCTTGAAAACAATTGATGAAATAAGTAAAAAAGAGTTTGACAATCTTGACTTAAATAAACTAGTAGAAGAGGATTTTTTAAATGATTCTGACGGTTTAATCAAACCTTTTAGGTTTGGAATTACTAAAGAAGAAAAAATTGAACTAAAAAGTATTTCAACTATAGAAAGAATTAAAGGTTTTGGCACAATTTATCGTCTAAAATTAAAATGTACCAACGCAACTTGTTTCAACCTTTCATTTGACAATTCTTCAAATGAAAATATAATTTTAAATATTTTTGCAAAGGACGAAGAAATCAATACATTCTCCAGAAATATTCAAAAATTCAGTTTATTTTCAAGTGGAATAATTAATGGAAATGAAGTTGTCATTGAGATATTTAGTAAAAATGAAAATTATGAAACTGGTTTAATTTTGAAATTTGTTACTTTAGGTTATAAAGAAATTAGTGAAGAAATATTACCTTCAAAAAATAAAACAAAATTATTATCAAGTTCTTCATGTAATAGAAATGTATCTTGCTCAGAAGGTGATGTTTATTGTAAAGAAAAATATAGCGTAGCTAAGGTTATAATTTTTGGTTCAAGTTATTCAGGTTCGCTAATTAATAATGTTAGAATGGATTATACTCCATACTTTCTAACGGCCTTTCATTGTCTAGATATAGGAATAGGAGTTGATTATCAAAATGGCATTATTTCTGAAGATGAAAAAAATATGTTAGCATATTCAGTTTTTGAATTTCAGTATTTTCTATTAGGTTGTAGTTCAGGTACTCAATACAAATACACTTATTATGGTAGTGAATTTATTTCAGCTTGGGTATCAACAGATTTTGCGTTAATTAAATTATTAGAACAACCTGAACCTGGAGAAAGTAACCAATTTTTAGATGTTAATTATAGTGGTTGGGATATAAGTGGTGATACACCAAATAATGTAACAGCTTTACATCATCCAGCTGGAGATTATATGAAAATATCACAAAGAAATTCTTCACCTTCTACTTATTCAACTTACTTTTGGGATGTTGACTGGGATAGCGGTACTACTGAAGGTGGTTCTTCGGGTTGTCCACTTTATGATGATAATTTTAAAATTATTGGACAAAATCTTGGTCAACCTCCGCCTTTTCTAGCCCCTTGTCATCCAGATAAAAGAACAATTTTTGGTAAACTTTCATTATCTTGGGAAGGTGGAGGTACATCAACAACAAGATTAAAGGATTGGTTAGACCCTGATGATACAGAAGTTGAAGTTTTAGATGGTATTTATACTCAGAATTTAAGTTTAGGTTTGAATGTAAATAATGGACAAACATTCCATTATTATGGGCATTCTGATTATGTAATAGGTAGTAGTCAGATTGCATCTTTTAAAGTCCATTCAGGGGGTGATTTTACATTGCAAGCAGGACGTGAAGTTGTTATAAAACCTTGTACTTATATAAAAGCAGGTTCAGAGTTCCGAGCATTTATTCAACAACCTGATTGTGATGTTCAAATTGAATTAAGTAAAAAATGGTCAGAACACGATCCAAATGTTTGTTCATCATATCCTAAAAATGTTTTTGCTGAATTTGATGAAAAGCCATTGATTCTTAACTCCAAACTCACCCTATCCCCTAACCCAACATCTGGCAACACAATAGCTACTGTTGAAATTGGAGAAAAAAGTGTATGTTCGCTAACATTAATGGATAATCTTGGCAATGAAGTTATAACAATATTCAAAGACAAAGAGTTAGCCCCTGGCAAATATCAATACGACTTAGAAGCAAATAACTTAAGCAACGGCGTGTATTTATGCGTTCTGCGAATAGGCAGTTCGATGCATTCCGAGAAGTTAGTATATTTGAAGTAAAAGCAAATTAAACAAGGGGTTGCAACCCCTTGTTGTTATTAAAATTTTGAAAATAATCTAACTCAATATCTTTAAAAAGCAATACTTCCTAATCTTGTTTTTCTTGTTGCACCAGTAACTGAAGGTAGGTTTCCATACATTCCACCAATTGTTCGCCAGCCAATATAGGCAAAGCCAATTGCTTCCTTCAAATCGCCATTAATACCTATAGAATCAATATCTTGTATTTTATAATCTGATAGTTCGCTTTTTAGAAGATACATCAACTCTTTATTTTTCCTACCACCACCAGAAACAATAATTTTAGGATTAGCAGTAGTAAAATTCTTAATATTCAATGCAATAGTTTTAGCAGACAAGCAAGTTACAGTTTTAATAACATCACTATCAGAAATATTATTTTTCACTTGAAAATCCAAAATCTCTTTGACAAACTTATCATCATACTTTTCTCTACCAGTAGATTTTGGTGGCTGTTTAGAATAAAAATCATCATCTAACAAAAACTCAAGCAAATCTTTATTAACTTTACCTTGCTTAGCAAAATCCCCATTTTTATCAAAATCTTTTTTAAATAACTTTTTTGAAATAGAGTTAATTAAAATATTACCAGCACCAGTATCAAAGCCCAAAATATTATCATCACTCGAATTTTTTGGAATAAAAGTAATATTTGAAATCCCGCCAATATTTAATAAAATAACATCTTCTGAATCACTCTTTAAGAAATTATAATCAAAAATCGGCATAAGTGGCGCACCATTGCCTCCCAAAGCAACATCAGCAGAACGAAAATCATAAACAACAGGAATTTCCAATAAATTTGATATAATTGAACCCGAACCCAACTGACAAGTATGAGCAAAATCAACATCAAATAAATTATCTTTCGTCGGATTATGCCAGACTGTTTGCCCATGAATCGCAACAGCATCAATCTCATCTTTAATCGACAAATCTTTAATTGCCTTTTCAACAGTATTAGCAATCAAATGCGAATAAGCAGTATTCAAAGCAGAAAAGTAAGAAACACTAGTATTTTTATTAATCAATTTTAAAATACTACGAGCATAATCCCTTGGTAACTTATACTCTTTACCATCATAAAACCTAAAGCTATGCTCACCTCTTTTACCAATTTCAAACTTCACAAAAGCAATATCAATCGAATCCAATGAAGTGCCAGTCATAACACCACAAATAAACTTCGGTTTCGATAACCATACCTTGCTATTAACAATATCAGCCATTAAACATTAAACCTAAAATGACACACATCACCATCTTTAACAATATATTCCTTACCCTCAATTTTTAGCTTACCAGCTTCCTTAATTGCACTCTCAGACCCCAGCTTAAACAAGTCCTCACAATGATATACCTCTGCCTTAATAAAACCCTTCTCAAAATCAGTATGAATAACACCAGCCGCCTGAGGAGCAGTAAAACCCTCTTTAAAAGTCCAAGCCCTTACCTCTTTCTCTCCAGCAGTAAAATAAGTCTTCAAATTCAAAATATCATAACCCTTCCTAATCAACTTATCCAAGCCAGATTCCTCCAATCCCAAATCATTCAAAAACTCCGCCTTCTCCTCTTTCGTATCCAACTTAGAAATCTCCGCCTCCATCTGTGCAGAAATCACAACAACCTCCGAGCCATTACTCTTAGCAACTTCCTTAACCTTTTTCACATAATCATTATCATCATTAATACTATTCTCATCAACATTACAGCAATAAACCTGCTTCTTCAAAGTAATCAAATGCAAATCTCTAGCCAACTCCAACTCATCCTCATCTAGATTAAGCAACCTACCAGGTTTTCCAGAACCCAAAATCTCCTCCAAACGCTCTAGAACAGGTTGTTGCGCCTTAGCTTTCTCTGCCGCCTTCTTATCTTGAGACTTCAAATACTTCAAATTCTTTTCCTTTCTAGACAAAACAGTCTCATAATCAGCATAAGCTAGCTCAGTTTCTATCGTATCAATATCACGCTCAGGATTTATACTACCCTCAACATGTACAATATTATCATCATCAAAACATCTCACAACATGAATAATCGCACCAACCTGCCTAATATTTCCCAAAAACTTATTACCCAAGCCCTCACCCTTAGAAGCACCCCTTACCAAACCCGCAATATCAACAAACTCAACAATAGTTGGAATAGTTTTTTGAGGTTTAATAAAATCAGTAATTTTTTGTAATCTTTTATCTGGAACCTCTACAACTCCCACATTCGGCTCAATAGTACAAAAAGGATAATTAGCAGCTTCAGCAGGAGCAGAAGTAATCGCTTGAAAAAGACTAGACTTACCCACATTAGGAAGACCAACAATACCGCAGTTTAATGACATAACAATTCAAATTAATAATAAATAAACTACAAAATTAACTCTTTTTACTCTCAATATAAAATTAAAAATTTCCCCCCCCTCGTCATTCGGAGCGAAGCGAAGAATCCAGTTCATAAACACGCCCACGTCATTCAGAGCGAAGCGAAGAATCCAGTTCATCACCACCCCCTCGGTCATTCAGAGCGCCAGCGAAGAATCCAGTTCATAACCACGCCCACGTCATTCCAAAAACAATTTAAAAACAAAATCCAAACCCTTCCCTTGATAAATCCAAAAAAATCCTTATTTTGCAAAATATAAAATTGAAAATTGAAAAACTATGAATATTTAAAGTCAACCGCAAAGAAAAATGAATAATAATTCATATTATATGTAAAATAGTGTATTATTTTAATAAAATAGATAATTCTATCGTTTAAAGAATTATAATTAAAAAAAAGAGCAATAATTTATTGCTCTTTTATGCTTGATTTTTTAAATTGTTTTCGAGTTTTTCTGTTTTATATTCAAACTTTGGAGGTTTTTTTTCTGTAACAGTTTCTTTGGTGATTAAGCATTTTGTAATGTTTGTTTTATCAGGTATTTCAAACATTATCTCGTTCATTATTTCTTCGGTAATAGAACGTAAGCCTCTTGCGCCAGTCTTACGTGATTTTGCTTTTTCTACTATAGCAAGTAATGCATCTTCTTCAAAATCAAGTTCTACTTTATCCATCAAAAATAGTTTTTGATATTGTTTTACAAGTGCATTTTTGGGTTGAGTTAATACTGAAAGCATTGCCTCGTCTGATAGTTCATCAAGGTAGGTAAGAACTGGCAAACGACCTACTAACTCTGGAATAAACCCGTATTTATTTAAATCATCGGGTTCTACATTTCTTAATAGTTGAGTATTAATTTCAAGTTCTTTAACATCGGTTGTGTTGAAACCAATTGTAGTGCTTTTCATTCTTTGAGCTATTACTTTTTCTAAGCCAACAAAAGCGCCACCACAAATGAATAATATATTAGAAGTATCAACATATAAGAGTGATTGCTCAGGGTGTTTCCTACCTCCTTTTGGAGGAATCCCTACTCTTGTACCTTCTAACATTTTAAGAAGTGCCTGCTGAACTCCCTCGCCAGAAACATCTCGGGTTATAGAGCTTGATTCGCTTTTTCTGCTAATTTTATCAATTTCATCAATATAGACTATTCCCTTTTCTGCTAGCTTTTCATTATAGTCAGCATTTTGGACTAAATTTAATAGTACAGACTCTACATCATCGCCCACATATCCAGATTCTGTTATTGTTGTGGCGTCTGCAATTGCAAAAGGAACATTTAATATTTTTGCAAGAGTTTTAGCTAATAATGTTTTTCCAGAACCCGTAGGTCCTAAAAGGAGAATATTTGATTTCTCGAGTTCTACATCGTTTAAATCTCCAAGTAATTCATTGCTATTTATTCTTTTATAGTGATTATAAACAGCTACAGATAGTATTTTTTTTGCATAATCTTGTCCAATTACATACTCATCAAGTTTATTTTTTAACTGTGATGGAGTTTGCAATTTACCATTATTTTCAAATGATAAAGAGTCCGGATTTGTTTTATTTGATTTTATAATTTCAACAGCACTATCTACACAATGATTACATATAAAAACTTGATTTGGACCTTCTATTAAAGAACTTGCTTCTCTTGATGAACGCCCACAAAATGAACAGTATAACTCGCTTTTATGATTTGCCATTATATTCTTTACTTCTCTGTATTTACTAAAATTTGGTCAATTATTCCATATTCAAGAGCATCTTGAGCGGAAAGATACTTATCCCTATCTGCATCAATTTTAATTTGCTCTTTACTTTTACCTGTGTGCTTTGCAATAATATTATATAAATCTTCTCTTATTCTAACCATCTCTTGAGTGTAGATTTCTATATCTGATGCTTGTCCTTGAGTACCACCCATTGGCTGATGCATCAATATTCTTGAATGAGTAAGAGAATATCTCTTACCTTTTGTTCCTGCACATAATAAAACCTGAGCCATTGAAGCTCCCATTCCTATACAGATTGTTGAAATATCATTTTTGACATATTGCATTGTATCATATATTGCAAGTCCTGCACTTACTGAACCTCCAGGTGAATTGATATACATATTGATATCTTTCTTTGGGTTTTCGCTTGCCAAAAAAAGTAATTGTGCGATAACTAAACTTGCTATTTGGTCATCAATTGGGGTATTTATGAATATTATATTATCTTTTAAGAGTCTTGAATAAATATCGAAACTTCTTTCTCCGCGTGAAGTTTGCTCTATTACCATTGGAATTAAAGCATTATGCATTAATCTTCCTTTTTTATTATTTAATAATTAACTATTGACGATGTTATTTACTAATAATTGCTTTTTGATTATTTTATTTATTATATGAGTATTTATTCTTCATTGTTGTTGCTTTCTCTTCCCATAATTTCATAAGAAGGATTATAATTAAAAATATTGCACTTTGCATTTATCAACCTTCGGAAGGTTTCGAACCTTCCGAAGGTTTTACAACCATATCACCGCACCACCTGAAATTTCTCGCTAAATACTTCGATGTTGTTTTTAGTGATTTGCAGTATATAAGTTCCATTATCTAAATAATTAAAATCTATTGTCGGTGATAAATTACTGCTTTTGATAACTCTACCTTGCAAGTCTATTAATCTATATGTATGACCAACTATTTCTTTACTGTATATGATGTTATTCTTAAACTCAAAATTTGGATTGCTCTTTACATATGTTATGGGGCTGGCGACAAAGTCCATTGATGTGAAGTTTTGGTTTAATGTTATGTCGTAAAATTCGGGGTCGTAAATGTAGCCAGGGGTTAGTGGGGTTAGGTTATGTCGCCATTGTTCTATGTTTTCAAATAAGAAAAAACCATCTTCGTTTGTTGTAACTGTGTTGCTTCCATATTGCATTAAAATGTTTTCTAAACCATTGCCATCTAATGTTACTGAGCCAGACAAACTATAAAAATTACGATTATCTGTTGCTTCAAAGTCTATTTCAGTTGTGTCAGAAGTTAAATCTAAATCATATTCTGATGAAAAGGAAAATGGTCTATTATAATAAGTTGGATTACCATCATCATAATATTTATTTATTGCATTAACTTTATGATTACCAGTTGGTAATTTTCTAAATTTATAATATCCATTTTCATCAGTCATTGTAATTCGATAAGTATTTAAAGAAATTGCAATACCTTCTAATCCAACACCATCTAAGGTAACTCTACCGCTGATAGTTAGAGTGTCTTCTGGCTTTGGGGCATAAGTATCTTCTGTCATAACGTGGATGGTTCCATTAAATGCACCAATTATTGGAGTATCACCAGCATATTCTATTATCATTGTTGGAGGATTACTTTCACTGCCTCCAAGATAAGGTGGCAAATCTTTTTCATAAATCCAACTTTCACCACCATCATAGGTATAAACTATTTTCCCAAACTGACCAACTGCAATTCCTACAGAATCATTTTTAAATGCTATTTTTTGTAAACCAAATGCAGATTGATTTGTTATCTTGGAAGACGAAGAATATAAATCTAAAACTTTTCTCCAAGTTTTTCCGGCATCTATTGTTTTGAATATTGCATCGTGTCCAGTGCCACCACTTATTACATTAGTGTTGCCAGCAAGAAAATATAGACTGTCAGTTACTATACAAAAGTCAGAACTTAGTCTAAATTCAAAATTCAATTTAATTAAATCAAATTTTTTCGAAAAAATATTTAATTTCATTATGTAACTTTCAATTACTGGCGTTTTTGGTCTATTACTTGTATCTAAGAGTTGCAGTATCATTAATATTTCTTCTTCACTATATTTTTCCATATCACCATAAATATACATAAGTTTTTTTTCAAGTAAATCATCTGTTGACATTGGGTTAAAAGTTTCATAAGTTTTCCAATTATCATTTGTTAGTAAAATGTAATATAGAGGAACTGTTAAAAATGCTCCTTCAATTATTCCATTTAAACTATCAAACATTATAATATCTTTAAAACTTGTTACACTATCTATAATGTGATGTGAAAAAGTAAGTCCAGAATTTGAAGAATATAAAAAATCACCATCCGATTCACCAGTACTAAAACTTGTGAATAAATTATTTACATTTGGCGATGATAAATAGCTTGTAAATTTTGGATTTTTTATTAAAAATTCCCAAGTCTTGCCTTTATCAGTTGTTTTATATATTCTTTCAGAAGATAGCAAATAACAGAAATTAGTATCTAAACAGATAATTTTTTTAGTATGACCTAAATCATCAGATTTTATTTTCTGCCATTCATTTGAAAAAATAGAATTAGTAGAAAATATCATAAAAAATAATAATATTTTCATAATTTTACCTTACAATAATTTTTATTACATTTTTCTTTTTTGCCCCTCTTAAATTCTCTCCTTAAGGTGAGAACTTGGTTGAGTTTATAATGAAAGTTTTTTATTTTATGCAAATCTCAATTGGTAATATAAGATAATTTTGTTAATAAAAAAAATTAATTGTAAAAAATATTGTTGAAACTTTGTGAATTTAGGATTGTTGACATTAAATAAGCTAATGAAATAAACACAAATTTAAATGACTTTACATATTTTTATATATTATAATAATAAAATACAAGATATTTTTTCGTATTTTCGCTTTAAAATACTAACAATTGATTTTTAAATATATGAATAAAACAGAACTTAAGTCCAGAATTGATTTTTTAATTAATGAAATTAATAAACATGACCAGCTTTATTACCAAGAAGCCCAGCCAATTATCTCCGATAAAGATTATGACCTACTTTTTGCAGAGCTAAAAGAACTTGAAATTGCCAATCCAGAGTACTTACGGGGTGATTCTCCCACGCAAAGAGTTAGTGGCAAACCAATCGATGGTTTTGAAACAATCGCTCATAAACGTCCTATGTTGTCTTTGGCTAATACTTATTCAATTGAAGAGATTAGGGAATTTGACAAAAGAGTTAAAAAACAATTAGAACACGAAAATTATAATTACACAACTGAATTGAAATATGATGGAGTAGCTATTTCTCTTCATTACAAAAATGGTGAGTTAGAAATTGCACTTACAAGAGGAGACGGAACTAAAGGCGATAATATTATAAACAATATAAAAACAATTAAGTCCATTCCAATTAAAGTAAATAGGGTTAAAGTGAATGGAAAATTATTAGATGACTTTGAGGTTCGTGGGGAATGTTTTATGAATACATTAGATTTCGAGAAGTTGAACAAAACAAGGGCAGAAAAGGGTTTACAATTGTACGCAAATCCTCGAAATACAACAGCAGGGACTTTAAAGCAGTTGGATTCGAGTGAAGTGGCGAAACGACATTTACAAGCAACCTTTTATTATTTGATTTGTGATAGAGTTAGTTTGATTTCGCAGTATGAGAATTATAATTTAATGAAGCAGCTTGGTTTTGAGGTGTCGGAACACATTGAAAAACATAAAGATGTTGATTCTATTGAGAATTTTATAAAAGATTGGGATAAAAGACGAAGTGGTTTGGAGTTTGCTATTGATGGAATTGTCATAAAGGTTGATGAAATCCCTTTGCAAGATGAACTTGGAACGATAGCAAGGTCTCCTCGATGGGCGGTAGCTTATAAATTTGAAACAGAAACAGTTGAAACTAGACTAAATGATATTACTTTGCAAATTGGTAGACAAGGCACAATCACACCAGTTGCGGAACTTGAGCCAGTATTACTTTCTGGAACAACGGTCAGACGTGCTTCGCTCTACAACCAAGACTATATAACAGAGAAGGATATAAGGATTGGGGATTATGTGATGATTGAGAAGGGCGGCGAAATAATCCCAAAAGTTACAAGGGTAGTTTTGGAGAAAAGAGGTGCGGATATTGTGAAATTTGAGTTTCCAGAAGAGGTTGATGGGCATAAAATATTCAGAAAAGAAGGCGAAGCGAATTATTATATTGATGATACAGCAAATCATCCGCTAATTGTTAAGAAAAGGATAGAGCATTTTGCGAGTAGAAATGCGATGGATATTGATACATTAGGCGAGAAGGTGGTAGGAGATTTTGTTGATAAAGGAATATTAAGCGATATTAAAGATATTTATTTTCTAAAAGATTTTGCCGATGAGATTAAAAACTATGAGGGCTGGGGCGAAAAGTCAGTACAGCGCTTACTTAACGCGATAGATGAATCTAAAAAGCAAGATTTTGTAAAAGTGTTATATGGGCTTGGCATTAGGCACTTGGGAGAGGGAAGCGCAAAGTTGCTTGTTAAGTATTTTGATAATATTGATAAATTATTGAAAGCAAGCAAAGAAGAATTGGTGGCAATTCATGAGATTGGGGAGAAGATTGCGGAATCAATATATAATTGGTTTAATACCCAAGAGAACTTAACATTAATTGAAGAACTGAAAGCGGTGGGCTTGAACTTCCAGAAAGCAGAAGAGGAAGCGAGTTCGGATAAATTACTTGGAAAAACCTTTGTATTCACTGGAGAGTTAGGGAGAATGAGCAGAAAAGAAGCTGCAAAGATAATAGAAAAACTCGGAGGCAGAGAAACGAAATCAGTCTCGAAAGCAACATCATTTTTAGTGGTAGGAGACAGCCCAGGTAGTAAATTCGACAAAGCAAAGAAGCTCGAAGTAACAATTTTAAACGAGGAGGAGTTCTTTGATTTGGTGGGGGAAGTATGATAATTAGAAAATTGTTTTTGAATTTTAAAATAAAATTTGGAAATTAAAATAATACTCCTTAATTTTGAAATTCTATCTGAAACGCTCTCACAAAAAACATTTCGGAGTATGGCGCAGTCCGGTTAGCGCGTCTGGTTTGGGACCAGAAGGCCGCAGGTTCGAATCCTGCTACTCCGACTTAATTTATTAATTCAGAATTAATAAAGATTATCTTAGAATAAACTTCTTATAAGCTCGAAAAAGAACTGATATAAATTTTATATAACCCACATTATAACTTGCAATATTATCAATCACAAATTCTTACTTTTTAATTATTTTAAAAACACATTTTAGTAATCAATTTAATTTTCATTTCTGTTGAAAACTATTTATGTGTAGGTTATTATATAATTTCCTTAATTTTGCGTTATGAGAAAATGTTTATTTATAGCATATTATTTTCCACCAATGGGTTTGAGTGGAGTTCAGAGAACTCTGAAATTTGCGAAGTATCTTAAAAACTACGGATGGGAAGCAGTTATTTTGACTACTTCTAACCAAAATTACTATGCCTATGATGAATCATTAAATAATGAGCTTTTAGAAACTGGATTATCAGTTTATAGAACTAATGATAAAAATAAGAAGAAGAAAATAAACGCTAATTTGCCAAATTATACAATTCAAAAAATTGGGCGCTTCTTTTTAAATTTTGCTAATATTCCAGATTCAAAAGTGAAGTGGAAGAAGTATGCTCTTTCTACGGCTGAAAGTATTTTTAAAGAACATAATATTGAAGCAATATTCTCAACGGCTCCACCATTTACTGATTTTTTAATAGGCAAAGAACTTTCTGAAAAATATAATATTCCTTATCTTATAGATTATAGAGATAGTTGGACTGATAATGAATTTCATTATTTTCCAACTCCGTATCATAAAAATAAAGCAATTAAATTAGAAGATAAAATACTCAAAACTTCAACAAAAGCATTTGTTATCTCTCGATATGCAAAAGAGATGTTGATCAAGAGATATAAATTTCTTTCTTATGATGATGTTGTAATTCTACCTCATGGGTATGATTCCGAAGATTTTAAGTTTTTTAATGATATTAAGCCAGATATAAATTATTTTACGATAACTCATTCGGGTGTATTTCAAGATAATAGAACCCCTAAGTATTTTTTTAAGGCGATTCAAAAACTAATAAAAGAACAACCTTCGATTGCTAAACATTTAAAAATTCGCTTAGTAGGTTTGATGCGTAAAAGTCATATTAAGATGATAAAAAAATATAAATTGGAAAATGTAGTTTCTTGCATAGGATTTGTAAAACATAAAGAGGCAATTAATTATCTTTTAGACTCAGATATTTTATGGCTAATGTTAAATGATAATATAAGAACACCTGGTAAACTTTGGGAATATTTTGGCGCAAAAAAACCAATTCTGGCAACTATACCAAATGGTAGTATGAAAGCTTTATGCCAGCAATATAAAGCATCTATTGTAACTCCTCCTAAAAATATAGATGAAATCAAATCAGCGATATTAAAATATTATGAGTTATGGCAAGCTAAAGACTTGCCTAAGCCGGATAATAATTTCGTAAATCTATTCGACAGAAAACTTCTTACCGAAGAATTAGCAAAACAATTATCTTATTCTATTCAGATAAATTAATCATTGATAAAAAAATAGTATTTTTATTAGTGTTAAAAAGCAGATTTTAGAGTCATATTTTAAAACAAATAACATTCTGGCATAATAAGTGTAATTAATTTTAATAGTATGTCAGTATTAATTGGAAAAATTGAAAAGAATAGAAATTCTATTTTTTAATATTTCCTATTTAATATTTTATTAATAACTATTAATATCATAGGGTTAGTTTGGTTGATGACTCAACAGTTATGTTTTTTATGGGTAAGTTTCTTGTAGGTTTACTCATATTTATCCGCATTACTGGTATAATGACCTCAGCGCCGTTATTCAGATCTTCGGCTATTATTCCCCATGTTAAGATTATGATTTCAGTAATATTGGCTACTATTATAACATCAGCATTATGGAATGAACATCCCACAATTGAATTTCATTTATGGAATTTAATTTTAATAGTTTTTAAAGAGTTTTTTATTGGGCTTATGATTGGTTTTTTTGCAAACTCTGTTTTTTGGGCAGCAAGGATGGCTGGAGGGCTTATCGATATGGATATGGGTTATCAAACAGCAACACTATTCGACAGAGAGAACTCAACTCCATCACTTGTGGGTGAGATAAAAGAATTAATGGTTTTGATGATTTTTTTATTTATTAATGGTCATCATTACTTATTTGAAGCTATATTTTTGTCGGTAAAGGCAATACCTCTTACAACAATGGCAATTACAACAAGCACTATTACTCTTTTTATGAAAATGGCAACAAGTGTTTTTATTTTAGGAATTAAAATGGCATCACCAATATTAATATCATTATTTTTAACTAATTTATCTCTCGCTTTGCTGGCAAGAGTAGCTCCGCAAACTAATATTTTCATTTTGAGTTTTCAGTTGAAAGTTGCGGTTGGTTTATTAGTATTGGTAGCATCAGTGCCATTATTTGTAATGGTGGCAAAGTATTCATTAGAGGGCTTACAAGAGCAACTATATACATTTTTGATGACGCTCTACCCAGAAAGAATTTATTAATTTAAAAAAATAAAATGGCTGAGAATAAAGAAGGACAAGAGAAATCCGAAGACGCCACACGGAAAAGGTTAGACGATGGTCGTGACCGTGGGCAGGTATCAAAGAGTGCAGATGTTACAACATCAGCTGTGCTTTTGATAGGAGGACTTTCTGTGTTTGTTTTTGGAATTCCATTGATTAATAACTATATGACATTTATGAGTCATATACTTCAAAATTCTTCTCAAATATCAATAAATTATGAAAATTTCATTAGTTATTATCCAAAAATAATAGGGTATGCTGCAGGGCTTATTTTGCCTGTGATACTTATAATATTTTTTATTGTTCTTAGTTCTGAAGTTAGTCAAGTAGGTTTAAAAGTTGCATGGAAGAAGTTTTCTGAAGCAGAAGATCTGAAAAAAATATTCAAGATAGGAGCAGGTTTAAAAAAGATATTTTTTTCTTCGCGTTCAATATTTGAATTAGTTAAGAATTTTGCTAAAATTACTTTTCTGGGAGCTGTAATTTTTACAACTCTATATGGTAATTTTGAACAAGTTCTTTCCATGGTTGAGAAGCCGTATATGGAGATTGGTTTGCTGATGAGTTCTCTTGCTTTGGAAATTCTTATTAAAATGGGAATTGTGTATATGTTAATTGCTTTTAGTGATTACATTTATCAAAAATGGAAGTTTAAACAAGATATGAAAATGACAAAACAAGAGGTAAAAGATGAGCATAAGCAAATGGAAGGTGACCCAAGGGTAAAAGGTCAGTTCAGAAGTTTAATGAGACAAAGAGTCAGAAAAGCAATGATTAACTCAGTTTCTGAAGCTGATGTTGTTATTACAAACCCTACTCACTTTGCTGTTGCTATTAAATATGACCAAGGTAAAATGTTTGCTCCAAGGGTTGTTGCAAAAGGTGCTGATTTTATAGCTAAGCAAATTAGAGAAAAAGCTAAAGAAAATAATGTAGTAATATACCAGGAGCCGCCTCTTGCAAGAGCTTTATACTACAATGTTGATATCAACCAAGAAATTCCTGAAAATTTATTTAAGGCTGTAGCCGAAGTGCTGGCTTATGTTTATAGTCTTAAGGAAAGTAAAATAAACTAATACTAAAAATATTTTTATTAATATTTTTTAAAAAAAATTAATAATTTCATATTATATATATTAGTTAATTATAATGTTTATCTACATTGTTATTATAAATTATTTAACATCTTATTGAAATTATATTTTGAATATGTTAAAAAATATTTTGTAGTTTGAAAAAAAGTCCGTATTTTTGTAATCCTAAAATTAGTTCACATTGAAATTTTGAGGTTTGCTTTATGGCAAAAAAGAAAATTAGAAGAGCGAAGTACATAACATTGTACTCACCATTTTTGATGAAAGAAACCAAGCACGAGTTGATTGGTGAAGCAGTTGAAACTGAAAATGGTAGACAGCAATGGGCTAGATGTACGAGGTCGAGACACTCTCAGTTAGTGAATTTAGATGCTATTGATACTGAGATTGATAAATCAAAAGCGGTAGTTCATATTAAAAAAGAAGATGCTATTCAGTATTCTTCTGACAAAGAATATAAAATTGGTGATGTAATTTATCACACTGTTTGGGACGATGTAGGAATCGTTAGAGCAAAAGAAATTACTTCGACTGGTGGAAATTGTATCTTAGTTCAATTTGAACTTAATAACGAAAAGAAATTAATTGAAAATTATTCTGTAAATTAAATTATTTAAAAAGGAGTGAACACATTGATAGGTGTTACTATACAAAACAATGAAAACATTGATAGAGCTATCAAGCGTTTTAAGAAAAAATATGAAAGAAGTGGCGTTTTAAGAGAATTTAAAGCCAGAACTCAATTCATCAAACCTTCTATTGAAAAACGTATGGCTCGTATTAAAGCCGCAAGAAGACAACATAAAATTCAAAAAGAGCAAGATTAATTTTTTGAAAATTGATTATTTTACAATTAGGTGAGAAGATTATTTCTTCTCACCTTTTAGTCTTAACATTTTGTTAATATTAATTGTAAAAATTTATAAAAAAAAAGATTCTTGCACTGGTTTAAAGTGAAGAATCTTATAATTTAATTTGATATATTTTCAATATTCAGATTATTATTTTGAATCTGTAATTCTTTATCTGAAATAATTATTTATTAATACTTGTGTAATTATTTTTTTAATTTACAAGTATTCATTCCAAGAATAGTGTAAGCAGGGCAGAAACCTATAAAACTGGTTAATACAAAGATTACAATAACAGCCACTAATACTAATCCTAATGTACCATCAACTACATCAGTAATATACATTACAATTAAAGCCAAGGCAACAACTATTCTTATTATCTTATCAACGTTTCCCATATTTTTTTTCATGACATCTCCATCTTTCAAAATTTTATATATTAATTTTGGTAAGCAGGTATCAGAGCATCATATATTTCCTGAATTGCCCCCAAAATTTCTTCTTCACCTTTAAATATATCTTTTGCTTGATATTTCGGATTTGGTAGTTTCATCCTAACATCATAAATATAAGCATTTATTAAAAATTTTCCAGCTTCATAATTAAAATTTCCTGTTATAACTTTATTTGCTTTTAAAAGTTTACAAGCTTTCCAAACATCTGATTGATACTGAGGATTAGAAGGGTCTATATTCAATTCAGCAACAACACTTTCAATTTCTTCTATTGAAACTAACTCAAAAGCATCTTGTTCCCAATTTTCTAGCATTTTATATAACGAATCTTGTAAGTCATAACAATAAATTTGATAATCTAATTTACCATCCAAGTTACTAAAAGGTAAAACTACTATCCTATCTTTAGAATAGGCAAAAGATACTGTTATAAATATTAATAATGTAATAATATATCTCACTTTTCACCTTTTTTTAAGATATCATTTCTTTAACTTCTTTAAACTTATCTTTTAATGGCTCTTCGAATTCTTTTGCGGCATCCCAGTCATTAGCTTTAGCTTTGTCCATTAAAGTAATTCCAAGCTCTGCAATCTCATCCAAGCCAAATTGGAAACAAGAACCTTTCAGAGTATGAGCCATACGGTATAAATCATCACTATTTTTCTCCTCAATCAAGCGCTTAAAGTCTCTGTCAAGGTCTTCTATCCATGTATCAACAAACTCAACTATCAGTTCTTGAATTACCGGATCATCAGGAATGTTCATATACACTTTTCCAAAATTTGTTAATAATAAGTACCAAATTAATAAATTTATTATTAAAAAAAAACTATTTTTAAAATATTTACTAATTAAACAAATACTTACTATGTTTATAACGAAAATATTATGTAAAATGTTTTATCAATTTTAATTCTTGGTCCAAAACTTGATTATTTTAATTAAATAAAAAGCAGCCCAAAAAGACTGCTTTAAATTAAATTTAGAAAAACTAAAACCCACCATTTCCACTTAGTAATACTGCTTTTATCATTTCGTCTAAGTCGCCGTCCATTACTGATTGTATGTCAGTGTTTTTGTATTCGCAACGGTGGTCATTTACCATTGTGTAGGGTTGGAAAACATAAGAGCGGATTTGACTTCCCCATTCAATGTTCATTTTTTGACCTTCTACTTTTGCTCGTTCCATTGCTTCGGCTTCTCTGCGTTTTTGGTAAATTTGTGCTTTCAGCATTTTAATTGCTTTTTCTTTGTTACCAAGTTGAGACCTATCCTGTTGGCAGGCGATTATTATCCCAGTTGGTTTGTGGTGCAGTCTTACTGCGGTTTCCACTTTGTTTACATTCTGTCCACCTTTCCCACCTGCACGGAAAGTATCCCATTCTATATCAGCAGGATTAATTACAATCTCTATATCTTCTGGTGGTTGTGGATAAACATAAACGGATGCGAATGAAGTGTGTCGCTTTCCGTTTGAATCAAAAGGAGAAATACGCACAAGACGATGAACACCTGATTCCCCTTTTAAATAGCCATAAGCAAAAGGTCCTTCGATTTCGATAGTGGCAGATTTAATCCCTGCAACATCGCCATCTTGTCTATCTGCAAGGTTGAGTTTAAAATTCTTTCTTTCGGCATATCTTGCAAACATTCTAAGTAACATATCAGCCCAATCACATGCTTCTGTTCCGCCAGCCCCTGCATTAATTTGAAGAATAGCAGTACGGTTATCATCTTTCCCAGAAAGCATATTTTTAACTTCAAGGTCGTTTATTAATGCTTCTGCTTTTTCAATTTCACTTTTAATTTCTTTTTCTTGAGATTCATCTTCCATTTCTTCTGAGAGTTCAATAAGTGCATTACAATCTTCTACATGTTGATTTGCTGTGTTCCATGCTTTTACCCATTCCTTCATTGTAGAAAGTTCTTGCATAGTTTTTTGGGCATTTTCTTGGTCGTCCCAAAAATTTCCTTTTTCAGTCAATTCTTGTAGTTCTTTTGCTTTTAAATCTTTGACATCTATGTCAAAGATACCTCCGCAAATCAGCAACTCTTTTACTTAAATCTTTTATATCTTCTTTGCTCGGCTCAAACATAATTTCCTTTCTTTTTGGTTTTTAATAAATTTTTGATTTATTTGTTAATTTATTTTAGACAAGATAAATTAGTGTCTATATTTTGTTTTAATTTTTAAAAATCTAACAATCAACAAATTTACAAATTTCTGATTCAAATTCAATTTCTATTGTGTAATGCTCTTGTCCTTCATTTGTTAGGATTTTGCGGGCATCATCTTTAATTCTTATAATTTCATCAATTGATGTATTATCTGGAATTACAAGATGCACGGTAACGATATTATACTCACCATCTAATGACCATGAATGCAAGTCGTGGATTTCTTTTACGCCATTAATATTTTTAAGTTCAACTTCAATTTCATTTTGGTTGGTGTCTTTCGGGACTGCTTGCAAGAAAATTGGCAGTATATTTTTAAAATTCTTAATTGCATTTATCAAGATATAAGCGGCTATTCCAAGCGACAAAATTGGGTCGAGAATTAACCAGCCAGTATAATGAATTAATATCGCTCCAACTAAAACTGCAACCCATCCCAAAACATCTTCCATTAGGTGGAGCATAACAGTTCGCATATTTGCAGAGTTTTTATTTCCCATTAATTTAAAGACCGCTAAGCCATTAAACACAACTCCCAAAATCGCAAATATAATCATACCCGAAGAGTCTATTTCTTGCGGATTTAATAATCTTGGAATTGCCTCGCTAATTATAAATATTGAACCAGCAAATAAAATTACCAGATTAATTAATGCTGCAAATGGCGAAAATCTTCTATAGCCATAAGAGAATTTCCTATCTCGTTCTTTATAAGATATTTTCTCGAAAAACCAAGCAGAGCCAATTGCTACTGAGTCGCCTAGATCGTGAATTGCATCAGATAAAATTGCGATTGAATTTGTGTAGAGTCCGCCAATAATTTCAATTATAGTGAATACTAAATTCAGGAAAAAAGCAGTTTTTATGCTATTTTTGCTATCACTAAAATTATGGTCGTGATGATGGTGATGATGATGCACCGGATTATGAATATGGTTTTTATCTGACATTTTTGTAAATTGTAAAATTATTTTCTCAAAATTAAATAAATAAATCTAATTTTGAGTTATTCGTCTATACATTTTTGAAAATAAAAACACTTTAAGATTAAATTTATGGTTAAAGAACAAGAAGATATTATAAACTCCATTGAAGGAGCAGATAAGCAGAAAGTTGATATTCCTAAAAAACTAACTATAATTCCTTTAAGAGATATAGTTATTTATCCTAATATGATTTTTCCTATTTTGATAGGAAGAACTTCTTCTTTAAAAGCGGTGGCTGATGCTGTAGATAGAGATAAATTTGTGTTCGTTGTAGCACAAAAAAATCCAAATACTGAAGAGCCAAAGTTTGAAGATATTTATAAATATGGAACAATTGCAAAGATTATTCAAGTTTTGCGATTACCTAATAATTTGCTAAAAGTTTTGGTTGAGGGTTTGTTCCAAGCTCAAATAGAGGAAGAACTTGATAATCCAACTTACTTGGAAGCAAATGTTAAGCAAATTCCAATTAAATATAATGAAAAAGATAAAGAATTAATTGGATTGCAAAGGCACGCAAGCATTTTATTTAAAGATTATATTCAGAGTAATTCGCAATTACCTCCTGATATTATTGGAGCGTATGAGAATATAAATGACCCTCTGAAAAAATTATATTATGCTGCTGCCAACATCAATACAAAACCCGAAAAGAAACAAGAAATTCTTGAGCAAAAAAGTATTAAAAAGCAATATTACGTTTTATCTCAGATACTTAGTTCGGAAATTGAATTATTGAAAATTGAAGATGAAATTGATACTAAAGTAACAAGTTCTATTCAAAAAACTCAAAAGCGATATTATATCCAAGAGCAGATTAGAGCCCTACAAAAAGAATTAGGAGAAGATGAAGAATCTCTCCCCGAACTTGCTCCAATCCGTAAAGCAATCGATGAAGCAAAATTGCCAAAACACGCTAAAGAAAAAGCTGAAGAAGAATTTGACAGATTGAAGAAAACTCCAACAATGTCTCCAGAGTTTGCAGTTAATAGAACTTATTTGGAAATTATGACTTCACTTCCTTGGTATGAAAGAACAGATGATAATTTAAACATCGAACACGTTGCCCAAATTTTAGACGAAGACCACTACGACCTCGAAAAACCAAAAGGTAGAATATTAGAATTTATTTCTGTTTTAAATCTTGCTGGAACTCTTAAACGTCAAATTATTTGTCTAGCAGGACCTCCAGGTGTGGGTAAAACTTCACTTGCTAAATCTATAGCACGTGCTTTAGGACGTAAGTTCATTAGATTTTCTCTTGGTGGAGTGCGTGATGAAGCAGAAATACGAGGACACAGAAGAACTTATATTGGTGCTATGCCTGGGAAAATCATTCAATCAATGAAAAAAGCGGGTTCTGTTAATCCAGTTATTTTGCTTGATGAAATTGATAAAATGAGTATGGATTTCCGTGGCGACCCATCTTCTGCATTGCTTGAAGTGCTAGACCCCGAACAAAATAGCAATTTTACAGACCATTATCTTGAAGTTGAGTATGATTTATCAAATGTTATGTTTATTACAACTGCAAATGTGAAATATAATATTCCTGGACCGCTTCTCGATAGAATGGAAGTGATTGATTTGAATAGTTATCTCGATCCAGATAAACTGCAAATTGCAAAAAAACATATTGTTCCAAAATTAAAAGAGGAATACGGCTTAACGAACTTTAGTATTGAATTTGAAGATGACGCTCTCATGAAAATCATCGAAGAATATACTCGCGAGGCAGGTGTTAGAAATCTTGAGCGTGAAATTGCCTCAGTTTTCCGCAAACTTGCTAAAGATATTGTTAGCGAATATGATAAGTCCAGAAAATCTAACACTACAAGAAAAAAAGCCCTTGTGGATAATCCGTATTTTATTAAGTCCATGAAAAATGAAAAATTTCATATAACTGCTGATAAAGTTGAGGAATATTTGCGATTGCCTAAGTTCCGAAAGTCAGTTGAAAACTTAGATGATAAAGTTGGAGTTGCAACAGGACTTGCCTGGACTTCCGTTGGTGGCGATACAATGCCTGTGGAAGTAAACATTATGCCTGGAAGCGAGAAACTAACCTTAACCGGAAAACTTGGCGATGTGATGAAAGAATCAGCTTATGCTGCACTTTCATTTATCAGGGCAAACCAAAAAACTCTGAATGTGCCTGCAAACTTTAATAAGAAAAAAGAAATTCACATTCACGTGCCAGAGGGTGCAATCCCGAAAGATGGACCATCGGCTGGTATAACTATGACACTTGCTTTAATTTCAGCTGCTTCGGGCTTAAAACTACGTGGCGACCTTGCGATGACAGGCGAGATAGACTTACGTGGAGACGTTCTGCCAATTGGTGGTTTAAATGAAAAATTACTTGCAGCTTCTAAAATTGGAATAAAAACAGTTTTAATACCTAAAGAAAACACAAGAGATTTGGAAGAAGTTCAAGAATCAGTTAAAGAAAAATTAGAGATTATCCCAGTTGCTCACATTAACGAAGCATTAGAAATTGCCTTCCGCGACTGGACAAAGCATATTAAAAAACGCAGAACAACTGCTAAAAGTGAGTGAAATTAATTCATAGGACGCTGAAATATGCGTCCTTTATTTTATTGCAAAAAATAATCTTATAACCCTATGAAAACTGTATTAATATTAACAATATTCCTTTATAATATTTCGTTTTCTCAAAAATTATGGGAAAGTTATAAAGATAATCAAAGTATTAAAGACGTAAAAGAAGTGCCAGATTTAGGTGTTCTAGTATTTGATTTTTATAGAGGTAATTACGAAGTTAGAAATGCTTCGACAGGTATTTTAGTAAATAAATTAATTATCAAAGATAATGAAAGTGATGGAATATTAAAAATATCTAATCACAAAGGATTGTATAATTTTCATTATAGTAAAGATTCTATTGAATTTAGAAGTATCTTAACTAACGAAGTTAAAATTAAGATTTCTCCTACTGTTTTTGAATTTGAAAAAGAACTCGAAAGATTTGATAAATTTTACTATAAATACGAAATTTATGATAGCAATACAAAAGTTATAGGTAATATAATTTATTCTAACATTGAACCAAATCAACCAAATAGAACTTTTTCTTTATTTATGACATTCCAAATGATGAATTTTCATATTTAAGAGATATAACTGTTTCCGATATGGAAGAACAATATGATGATGTAAGTTTTATTTCACCAGATGAAAATTATTATGTTGAATCTAATCACTACAAATCAATTGTTAGATTATTAAATTTAAAGACATTAGAATTTGATTATGAATTTGAAGGTAAAGATGATATTGAAAAAAGTATGCTTTTAGGAACATTGAAATATGGAGTTTTTGATGGATATGGTGTGATTGGTAGAGCAATAAATGAATATATTTTGACTTATACTTTTCCTGAAATGATATTAATTGATAAAGTCGATATAAATTCAAAATATGGAATTAATTTTTCATCAAATTATTCTAATATTTGCGGGGATATTGTTATAAGTGAAGTGGCAGAAAGAGATAAATATGAATTTACAAAGGTTTATAGATATTTTATTGTTTATAATTTTAAAACTGATGAAATATTGTTTAGTTCAAAAGAGTTACAAACATCTTTAGACTATTGTAAGATATTTGTTTATGATAACTGCAGAAAAGTTATAATAGATAGAGATTTTAGAAATTCACATTTATTTATTGCTTCTTATGATTTAATTACCTTAAGTTCTGAGAAAAAGCAAAATAACTTTGATTATTTTAATCATAATTTAAATACAATTACTTTCTATTCAAATAAATTTATTGGAAAATCTGCTAATATTGATATTTATAATTCTCTTGGAAAAAAGGTTATAACTTTACATAATGGACTAATTTCAAATCTGGAATACAACTTCCATATTCCAGAATTAATAAACGGTGTTTACTTTTTACAATGTCAATTAGAAAGTCAAAATTTGAATTATAGTTTTATAATATCTAATTAAATAAAAATATAAAAAAGACTCTGAGATATGCATCTTTTTTAAAAACTTTTAAACTACATTGTAATACCATAATAAAATATATAAGCGTTCAAAACCATGTAAAATATTGCTGGCGTTGAAACTAACAAACTATCTTTGTATTTTATTCTATATATTAATCCAAAAAGCATCATTAAAGAAAGCCCGAAAGATGACATAAGTAATATTAGATTATATTTCAATCCTACTAATAATCCCACTGCTCCCAAAATTTCTAAAAGAATTACTAAAAAACCAAGTTTTTCTAAATTAAATCTTTTGAAATCATCTTTCATAAATGGACTAAAAAAATAAGTAATTGAGTAAATTAAAAACGAAACACTAGAAAAAAGTACAGCCACTATAAATGTAATATCCATTCTATAATAAATTAGATGAAGTTAATGCCAAAAATAAGCATAAGATAAATAGTAGTAATGAAGGCAATCTTTTGAAAAATGGATTACTAACTTTAAAATGAAAATATTGGGCTGACAACATAAAAAAACCCATTGCTATTGAGGAAACCATTAAAAGTTCGCTATACCAGATAGAAACAACTAATAATGTTGCGATAGCTACTTTAGCGGCTCCCACAAAACTCCTTATCAAAGTACTTAATCCAAATTCATTAAATTCTTTGATGATATTATCATATCTAAAAATCCAAACAAAAGCCACCGATGCAGCTACCACTATTTGTGCTAAAAGCGTAAAAAGTTCCATTATAAAATCACCTTAAATTAAGTTTTAAGATATAAACGAAACACTTTATTAATTATTATTTGATTAATTAGAATTGGTGATACTATTTGTTTTTACATTAAGTTAATTTAACCATATAGACTCTACAATTCTCAATAGCTGAAGTAGTGGTTTAAAATTATTTTACATAATTCTTGTAAATTTTAATGTTATTAGTTAAATTGCAAAATTATTTTTAAAAATTTCACTTTTAAGCAAAATTTAATTGAGAAAATAGGACTAAAAATGCTTGAATTAATACAGTTTATACCACTTTTCCCTTTGATTGGGTTTTTGTTTCTCGGACTTTTTGGTTCGTATATTAAGAATGAAAAACTGATTGGAATAATCGGAAGTGGAATGATTCTCATTTCATTTGTTGTTACTTTAACAGTATTAAATGCTTTTCTTGCTACCGGTGGGGAACAAGCTCATATTGTAAATGTTTTCGAGTGGATTGCTGCTGGCGATTTCGCCGTGAACATCTCTTATCAAGTTGACCAATTATCGTTACTATTTTCTTGTATCATTACAGGTGTGGGTTTTTTAATTCACATATATTCAATTGGTTATATGCACGGAGACAGAAGTTTTTATCGCTTCTTTGCTTCTCTTAACCTATTTGTTTTTATGATGTTGAACTTAGTTCTTGCAAGTAACTTTATGCTAACTTTCCTTGGTTGGGAGGGTGTAGGTCTTGCCTCTTATTTATTAATTGGTTTCTGGTATGACCAAAAATTTGACGGTTACAGAATAACATGGACTGGTGATGCTGCTAATAAAGCATTTATAGTTAATAGAATTGGTGATTTTGGTATGCTAATCGCTATTTTCTTAACTTTTGTAACATTCGGAACATTAGAATATACAGAAGTTTCGGCTATGGCAATGGAAAACGCTGATTCACTTATGGGTGGTGGAATGATTTTAGCAATAACGCTACTTATTTTCCTTGCTTGTACTGGTAAATCTGCTCAGATTCCTCTTGCTGGTTGGCTTCCTGATGCGATGGCGGGTCCAACTTCAGTATCAGCTCTTATACACGCCGCTACCATGGTTACCGCTGGTATTTTCTTAATCGCAAGAAATTCAGTTTTATTTGCGTTAAGCCCTACTTCAATGGCTGTTGTTGCTGCCGTTGGTGCTACAACCGCTCTGATTGCTGCCTCAATCGGGCTTGTTCAAAATGATATTAAAAAAGTATTGGCTTACTCAACTGTAAGTCAGTTAGGTTTTATGTTTACTGCTCTTGGTGTTGGTGCTTTTGATGCTGGCTTATTTCACACTGTGACTCACGCATTCTTTAAAGCATTATTATTCCTCGCTGCTGGATCTGTTATCCACGGTATGCATCACGAACAAGACATTAAGAAGATGGGCGGGTTAAAAAAATATATGCCTATCACTTATAAAACCTTCTTTGTTGGAACTCTTGCAATTGCGGGTATTCCTTTCTTCTCTGGTTTCTTCTCTAAAGATGAAATTTTATGGCAGGCATTTAATTCTGATAATGGTAGTATAGTTGTTTATATTATGCTAGCTGTTGCTGCAATTTTCACTGCTTTTTATATGTTTAGATTGTTATATCTAACATTTACAGGCAAAGAAAGATTTGATGCTAGCCACGTTCATCCACACGAGTCTCCTTCAACAATGACATCGGTTTTAATCGTTTTAGCAATATTATCTGCTATTGGTGGTTTCTTAAATGTACCTTATCCATTGGGATATTTCTTCAGCGACCATCCAAGTATAATGAGCAATTATCTTGCTCCTATTTTCTCCGATGCTTATATATTACTTGGTAAAAGTATGGTTCATGAAGTTCACGCTATTGAATATGTTTTAATGGCTGTTGCTACAGGGCTTGCTTTCTTATCTTGGTTTGTTGCTAAAAAATGGTATAACACTGATGAAACTTGGGCAACTCCAAGAGCTTTGGTTCAAAAATATCCTAAAATATACAATTTACTTTGGGAAAAATGGTTCTTAGACCAAGCTTATTACAAGGGTTTTGTTGACCCAATTATAACAACATCAAGAAGTTTCTTATGGAAAATAGTTGATGTAAATATTGTTGATGGTTTTGTAAATGGAATTGCTAAATTAGTTGAGTTATTTGGTAAACTAATCAGAGGTCTTCAATCTGGTATAACTCAAAGTTACGCTGGATTAATGGTTCTTGGTTTGATTTTGATTCTTATAATAATGGCAATGTAATAAATAAATTTAGGTGAAATAAAAAAAATAAAGTTATGGAATTATACTTAACTCTCTTTTTACCACTTATCGGTGCTTTTTTACTTCTTTTCTTAGGAAAAGATAATACCGGTTTAATTAAGAATATCGCACTTGGGACTTCACTCTTAACCTTTGTGATTTCAATTTCTTTATACCTTGGTTTTGATAGTAGCAACCCAGATTTTCAATTTTTGCAAGAATTTGTATGGATTGAATCCTTTGACGCTGGTTTCCGCATTGGTCTTGATGGTATGAGCTTATTAATGGTTCTGCTAACTACTTTTATTACTCCAATTGCGATTCTTTGCTCTTTTGATACTATTCACAAAAGACATAAAGAATATTACTTTATGCTTTTAATACTTCAATTTGCAATGACAGGCGTTTTTGCATCTCTTGATTTATTCCTATTTTATATTTTCTGGGAATTAATTCTAATCCCAATGTATTTTATTATAGGTATTTGGGGTGGTAAAGATAGAATTTATGCTACAATTAAATTCTTTATTTTCACTGTGGTTGGTTCATTGTTTATGTTGGTTGCTGTTGTATGGTTAGGTTATTATATCGGAACTGACGTATTAAATAATGCTCAGGGCTTTACAACAAACTTCCTATTAATTAGAGAAAATGTAGAAAATATACCTTTCGACTTACAAAAATGGATGTTCCTAGCGTTTGCTTTATCATTTATGATTAAAGTGCCACTATTCCCTTTACATACTTGGCTTCCGGATGCGCACACTGAAGCACCAACTCCAGGCTCAGTTATCTTAGCAGGTGTGTTATTAAAAATGGGAACTTACGGACTTGTAAGATTTAACCTTGATTTATTCCCTCTTGCATCTATGGAATATGCAAGTATAATTTCAATTCTTGCAGTAATCGGTATCATTTATGGTGCGGTAGTTGCAATGATTCAAACAGATATTAAAAGATTAGTTGCTTATACTTCTGTATCTCACTTGGGTTTTGTAGTTCTTGGTATTTTCTCGATGACCGAGGCAGGTTTGCAAGGTGCAATTATCCAAATGGTTAATCACGGACTTTCAACAGGTATGTTATTCCTTTTAATTGGTATGATTTACGAAAGAAGACACACTAGAGCAATCGCCGATTATGGTGGGATAATAAGAGTAATGCCTGCTTACGGAGTTTTCTTTGGTATTGCAATGTTTTCTTCTATTGGATTGCCTGGTTTAAATGGATTTGTTGGTGAGTTTTTAACTTTAAAGGGTGCTTTTGATTCACCATTTTTAAATTCATACTGGTATACTATCTTCGGGACAACTGGTGTAATCTTCGCAGCTGTCTATCTATTATGGATGTATCAAAGAGTGTTCCTTGGTGAATTAGATAAAGAAGAAAATAAATCATTAAAAGATTTAACAAAACGCGAATGGACTATGTTAGTTCCAATTGTTATTTTTATTGTGTGGATTGGTGTTTACTCTAAGCCATTCCTTACTCTTTCTGCTGCTTCTACTGAAAAATTAGTAAATAAAATAGAAACAATAACTGACGTTAAAAAAGCAAGTTCAATTTTAAATAAATAATAAATTATTTCGGAAAAAATAATGAACGAATTATTATTAGCATCTCCTATACTTTCAGTATCGATTTTGGCAGTTATTGCCTTAATATTCGATGCGGTAAATGAGCAAAACAAGAAATTTGGTTATCTTTTTGTACAAGCAACATTAGTAATCGGTCTGATTTTATCTGTTGCTGGATTATTTAATTATTACGAATTGGTGGAATATGTAAATTGGGGTGAGTCTTATACTAAAAATACTCTTAATTTTACTCAAACTGCCTATTTCTTTGATATTCTATTTTCTCTTGGTGCAATTTTATCTTTAATGGCAGCAAAGCCATATCTTCAGAGAGAGAATTCAGAAGAGACTGAATATTATAACCTTATCTTATATGCTGTTGCTGGAATGATGATAATAGCTCATTCAAATCACTTTATAACTGCTTTTATTGGTATTGAAACAATGTCTATAACATTTTATATTATTGCAGGTTACTTCAGATTTAATAAAAAATCTGTAGAATCAGCAATGAAATACTTCTTCTTGGGTGCATTTTCAACTGCTTTCTTAGTATATGGTATGGCAATGATTTACGGAGCAACTGGCTCTATGCAATTTGATATAATCTCATCAGCTATAGCATCAGGTGATTTAAATTCATTCACTTATCTTAACATTGGTTTTGGACTTATGATTGTTGGTCTTGCTTTTAAAATGGCTGTATTTCCATTTCATCAGTGGGCGCCAGACGTTTATACTGGAGCTCCAACTGTTGTAACCGCTTTTATGTCCACAGCTGGTAAAGCAGCGGCAGTTTTAATTTTCATTATGGTTGCAAAATCACTAATGCCATTTTCGGAGGTAGAAGATATAATCTCTAACACTGAAAATGCACAAACAGTTCTTGCAATATTATCTGCAATTACAATGTTAATTGGTAATATTACAGCAGTAGTTCAGAAAAATGTAAAAAGAATGTTAGCATTTTCATCTGTAGCTCACGCAGGTTATTTGATGATGGGCTTAGTAGCAAATACAACAGATGGTTGGAACGGAATGGTATTCTATATGACAGCATACTTATTTATGCAATTAGGTGCATTTGTATTGCTTTCAATATATGAAAGAGACAAAGGTAAAAATTTAGAATTTAGTGATTTCTCGGGCTTCTACAAGTCGAACCCAGCAATGGCAGTAATTATGGCAATGTTTATGCTATCACTTGCGGGCATACCACCTTTTGCAGGTTTCTTCGGTAAATATCTATTATTTATCGCAGCAATCAAATCTGGTTTCACATGGCTAACACTAATTGCAGTTGTATCATCAATTATTTCGATGTATTTCTACATTGGCTTAATCAAATACATGTGGTTCGACGAGCCAGAAGAGGGCGGAGCAACAATGGAAAACACATCACCACTTGCCTCAATCCCAGTATATATATCATCAATAGTAATCATAGTGTTAGGAGTATTACCATTTCTACTAAATGATTTTATTGGTAAGATAATGTGAAAGTAGAAAAATCATTAACACTTACTTGAGCGTTCATATATTCATCGAATAGAATATTTTTTTCCAATTGGGAAAAGATAAGGGAAGGGATAAAAAGCAAAAATATTTTAATCATATTCTTTCTAATTTTCCTTTTCTTTTAACAATGTTTTTATAATCCCATTGAATTGTTTTTGATTTAGTTAGACATCTACTTAAATCTTCCGCATTTACTTCATTTATATCATTATAAAATATAGATGCGTCTTTGAATTTCGCACCTTTTACGTTTAGCCCAACTTCATCAAAATCAGCACCACTCCAAAACATCAACCTAACACCTTTCTTTTGAATACTATACCCGACAATAGGATTTCCATTAATAAACCAGACAGGGTGAGCGTGCCATATCTTATTTTCTTCTCTACCAAGTTCTTTAGAAATAATAGATTCAAGTAAATCACAAATGACTTTATGATTATCATTTTGTTTTGAGTTATATTCGCTTATTTGTGGTAGCATAGGTAAGTTCATTATTTAGTTTAAAATAATAATTCTGATTTATAAAATTTAATATTATTAGTAATTAGTTGCAATATCTGCATTTGCCTATCTATCTGACCACATATCTGACCACCTACCTCATAAAATGCTTCGGAGATTTGTCCGAGTGAACAGAATTTGCTTTCTTTAACTTACCCTTTAATTTCAATTAATCATTTTAAAATATATTAGCGAAAATATCAAAGTTAGCAAAAGTCCAACTAAACTAACTAAAATTATATTTCCCCAACCATATATTAAACCTCCTTCATTAATATGATTTTCAACCTTTTTACCTAATAATATTTTAAATAGTATATAAGCAAATAGAGAGTAAGTTAATGGTATAACTTGATTTGGAATATCAAAGTCCTCAGGAATCATAAAAATTCCAGTAAATATTATTAATGAAGCTATTATACTAATTATCCAGACTAACTTTACTTTTTCGGGTTGTCATAAAGTTTTATAATTTTTTGAAAAAAAGTATCCAGCAACCAGAGGTCCACCTAAAAAAGTACCAACCCAAATTGCTTTATCTTTATATATTTTTTCGATAGAATTTTCATTATTTTTATTTTCCATAAATTTTTTCCTTAAAATTAATTATATCATCTTCATTTTAATTTAAAAAATCCATTATTAATTCTCCTACATATTCCGTCTATACTGCCCACCTACCTCATAAAATGCTTCGGAGATTTGTCCGAGTGAGCAGAATTTGCTTACTTCCATTAGTTCTTAAACTCAACAACATCTGGACATAAATCATTTATTCATTTTCCAATTTTGCTCATAATCTCTACTATTATATTCTCTAATTTCTTTTTCAACTTCATTTATAAGGGTCTCTTCACTTGGAAGATATAATTTATATTGACTTGTAAGAATAGTCTTATTATTCTCAGGTAAAGAAAATTTAACGACAGCATTATTCTTATCAGCACATAGTAAAATCCCAATTGTAGAATTCTCCTCTGGAAGTTTTTCTATTCTATCGAAGTAATTAACATATAATTGTAATTGTCCTAAATCACTATGATTTAGTTTATGAGTTTTAAGTTCAACTATAACAAAAGATTTCAAAAGTCGGTTATAAAAGACTAAATCAATAAAAAAATCATCACCATCAATATGAATTCTTTTTTGTCGAGCAACAAAAGTAAAACCGTTTCCAAGTTCAAGGATAAAGTTTTGTATTTGACTAAGTATTGCCTGCTCTAAATCTTTTTCGTAATATGCAGATTGTGGTTTTAATCCAAGAAATTCAAGGTACATCGGGTCTTTAATAATATCAGTTGCATTTATATTTTTTTCTTCACCTTTAGCTACAGCAAGCACTCTTTCTTTATCATTACTAAGGATTAATCTCTTAAATAATTGGCTATTAATTTGTCGTTCTAATTGTCTCGCTGACCAATTATTTTTAACAGATTCAATTTCATAGAATTCTCTTTCCTCTTTATTATCAAGGGGTAAAAGACACTTATAATGTGTCCAACTCAATTGCGACCGCAGTGCGGACGCATTTGAATATATTTTATAAAATTGGCGACATCTTTCTAATTGCCTAACTGAAAAGCTTGTTCCAAATTCAGGTCTTAACTCATTTGACAAATTTTTAATTAAATAAGAACCATATTCCGCTCTATCATTTCCATTTTGTTCTTCTTCTAAAATTATTCTACCAATATTCCAATACATTAAAACTCTCTGAAAATCAATTGCTTTTACAGAATTAATTTGAGCAGTTGAAATTACATACTTTATATTTTCAAGAAAAGAATGTTTTAACTTAATATCACTCATTTTTAATTCCCCCTCTACATATTCCGTCTATACTGCCCACCTACCTCATAAAATGCTTCGGAGATTTGTCCGAGTGTGCAGTATTTGCTTACTTCCATTAGTTCTTCAAAAGTATTTTTATTTTCAATTGCTGCACGCTTTAAGTCATTCAGATAATGTGCTGAAATATCTTCGTTACGTCGTTTTACTTCGTTTAGGGAACGTATTGCATATTCTTTTTCTTCTTTAGTTGAGCGAATTACTTCTTTTGGAACTATTGTTGGCGAACCATTAGGGTCGAGATAAGTGTTTACTCCAATTAATGGTAATTCCCCACTATGTTTTTTGTGTTCGTATATTAAAGATTCTTCTTGAATTTTGGAACGTTGATACATTCTTTCCATTGCACCGAGAACTCCACCTCTCTCGCTAATTCTATTAAATTCAGTATATACCGCTTCTTCTACTAAGTCAGTTAGCTCTTCTATAATGAATGCACCTTGAATTGGATTTTCATTTTTCGCAAGTCCAAGTTCGTGGTTTATTATCATCTGAATTGCTATTGCTCGGCGAACACTTTCCTCCGTTGGAGTTGTGATTGCCTCGTCATAAGCGTTTGTATGTAAAGAGTTACAATTATCAAATATTGCATATAATGCTTGTAGAGTTGTTCTAATATCGTTGAAAGCAATTTCTTGTGCGTGGAGAGAACGCCCAGAAGTTTGAATATGATATTTCAATTTTTGGGAGCGGTCATTTCCTTTGTATTTGTATTTTATTGCCTTAGCCCATATTCTTCTTGCAACTCTACCAATTACAGAGTATTCAGGGTCAACTCCATTCGAGAAGAAGAAAGATAAGTTTGGAGCAAAATCATCAATGTGCATTCCACGTGATAAGTAATACTCAACATAAGTAAAGCCATTTGAAAGAGTAAGAGCAAGTTGTGTAATCGGATTTGCACCTGCTTCCGCTATGTGATAACCCGAAATTGATACTGAATAAAAATTCCTAACTTGATTTTCTATAAAATATTGCTGAATATCGCCCATCATTCTAAGAGCAAATTCAGTTGAAAAAATACAAGTATTTTGTGCTTGGTCTTCTTTCAAAATATCGGCTTGAACTGTCCCACGAACAACTGAAATAGTACGTTCCTTGATTTTCTCGTATACTTCCATAGGCAGAACTTGGTCGCCTGTAATTCCAAGTAACATAAGCCCTAAGCTATTATTCCCTCTCGGTATATCAGCATTATAGCTAGGTCGCTCCATTCCTTTATCTTTATATATTTTCTCAATCTTATCATTTACTTCTTTTTCTAAGCCATTCTCTTTAATATACTTTTCGCATTGCTGGTCAATCGCAGTATTCATAAAGAAAGCAAGTAGCATCGGAGCAGGACCGTTAATTGTCATTGAAACCGAAGTAGTTGGGTCGCATAAATCAAAGCCCGAATATAGTTTCTTTGCGTCGTCTAATGTCGCTATACTCACTCCCGAATTACCTATCTTCCCATAAATATCAGGTCTGTGGTCAGGGTCTTCTCCATATAAAGTTACGCTATCAAAAGCAGTTGATAACCTTGCGGCTGGCATTCCTTCCGATACATAGTGAAATCTGCGGTTAGTTCTTTCGGGTCCACCTTCACCTGCAAACATTCTTGTTGGGTCTTCTCCTGAGCGCTTAAGCGGAAATACACCAGCGGCATAAGGGAAGAAACCAGGTACATTTTCAGTTAATACCCAATGAAGAATATCGCCCCAATCTTTATATTTTGGAAGAGACACTTTCGGAACTCTTGTGCCAGAAAGCGAAGTATGGTAAAGCACTTGTTCTATGACTTTATCTCTAACTTGAAACTTATAAGTATCTGCTTTATAAAGTTTTTGAGTTTCTTCCCATTTATTTAAAATTTCCTTACAAGCGTTATCTAATTCACTTTCTAATTTTTTGTATTTCTCAACTAAATCTTTTAAATATTCTGGCTCATCTTGAATTGACTGCACTGCTATAACTGTTCCGTCTTGCTCTTCATATTCAATTTTCTTTTTGCCAATATCTTCTCTTAATTGCGAAATAGTACCTTTTAATTGATATAATTTTCTTGCAATACCAGTTTGGGTTTGGATAAATTCATTATAATTTTCAGCATTTTCTTTTATTTCAGCAAGGTATCTAACTCTTTCTGGTGGAATAATATAAATCTTCTCACTCATCGCTTTAGAAATCTCAAAGTTAGATTTCAGATTATCATTATTCGTTTTTTCGCAAACTACATCAATAATTTTACGATATAGAGTATTCATTCCTGGGTCGTTGAATTGCGAAGCTATTGTCCCATAAATTGGCAAGTCCTCATCTTTAGCATCCCACAATAAATTATTGCGTTTATATTGCTTTCTCACATCACGAATAGCATCAAGAGAACCCGCTTTATCAAATTTATTAATAGCAATAACATCTGCAAAATCAAGCATATCAATCTTTTCCAATTGAGTTGCTGCACCATATTCTGAAGTCATAACATAAAGCGAAACATCAGAGTGGTCAGTAATCTCTGTATCAGACTGCCCAATACCAGAAGTCTCAACAATTACCAAATCATAATTCGCTGCTTTGCATATATTTATAGCATCTTGCACATAAGAACTCATAGCCAAATTCGACTGCCTTGTTGCAAGGGAACGCATATAAACTCTGTCGTTATTTATACTGTTCATTCTAATTCTATCGCCAAGTAAAGCCCCACCAGTCTTACGTTTAGAGGGGTCGATTGAAATAATTGCAATGTTTTTATCTTTTTGGTCAACCAAAAACCTTCGAATAAACTCATCTACAAGTGAAGATTTACCTGCTCCGCCAGTTCCAGTAATACCCAAAACAGGAATATTTGCATTCTCAAACTTAGACTTTATTCTCTCTTCAATTTTTTTATAAGTATCAGGATAATTTTCAGATATAGAAATTAATCTACCAATAGCAGAATGTTCTTTTTCAAGTGCTTTTTCAAGTATAAAATCAATATTATCATCTTTAAAAGTAGAAAAATCGCACATCTCCATAAGTTCGTTAATCATACCCTGCAAGCCCATTTTCCTTCCATCATCAGGCGAATAAACCCTTTTAATACCATACGCTTGCAACTCTTCAATTTCTTCAGGCAGAATTGTCCCACCACCACCAGCAAAAATATTAATATTCGCACCACGTTCTTTCAGCAGGTCATACATATACATCAAATATTCAGTATGCCCACCTTGATAAGAGGTCATCGCAATACCTTGAGCATCTTCCTGAATCGCACAATCCACAACTTCCTGCACGCTACGATTATGCCCAAGATGAATCACCTCCGCACCAGTTGCCTGAATAATCCTCCGCATAACATTAATCGCCGCATCGTGTCCATCAAAAAGCGAAGCCGCAGTAACAATTCTAATATGATTTTTCGGTTTATAAGGCATAACTACATTATATGTAGTATCTTTCTTTTCTTTAACTTTTGACATAAAATTCTCAAATTTGCTAATTTATAATTACAAATATACGGAAAAATAGAGATTTTATTTGAAAAAGTTGGCAAGAAATTAGACAAACAAATAGACAAAGTAGTATATAATTTAAACGTATTAAGCGAAGAAAAAATCAAATTAGTGGAGGGGAAAAAATCAAATTAGTGGAGGGGAAAAAATCAAATTAGTGGAGGGGAAAAAATCAAATTAGTGGAGGGAGAAAAGCAGTCCACCCACACCAAACCTCCCCTTAAAAGATTAATAATAAAAAACTTAAAGACCTCTCCTTTTAGGAGAGGGTTTGTGTGAGGTCTCTTTAATACAGTCAAAGTTCTATTGGTTAAAAAATAAATGTATTGGAGGGAAAGGCAGTCCACCCCATAATCGATTAAAACATCATAATACCATTATTTCTTACAATTAAATTCAAAATAATCAATATTTCAGATAATTTTCTTAATTTAGTGTTCTTATATAATCAAATTCTATTAGGTTTGTAATGGCAAAAAAGCTGGATAAAAAGGAAAACAAAAGTTTTAACATCGAAATTCCACATTGGGTTTACATAACTTTATTAACTTTAAGCATTTTCGTATTCTTTTGGGGTGCAATAAGTGGTGGTGGCTTTGGCGCATCAGATAATATTGCGTCAATGAGTTTCAAACCATTCTTAGATAAAGTTGCCTCTCTTGGCGAATTTCCACTCTGGATTCCACACATTTTTTCAGGAATGCCTGCTTACGAAGCACTCCTTGTTACAGGACAAAGAATATGGGACATACCAGCACAAATAATCTTCGGAATTGCTGACCTAATCGGGCAGATATTTGGCAGTGATGTAGCAAGAGTAGGATTTTACTATATAATTTACGGTATAGGTATTTACTTCCTTGTTATAAGTAAAGGAAAAGATAAATTTTCGGCATTCATAGCAGGGTTTGCTGCAATGTTTTCAACTGCAGTGATAGTCTGGATAATGATAGGGCACAACACCAAGCCAGTAGTTTTTGCATTCCTTCCTTATATATTTTTAAGTTTAGAGAACCTCAGAGTAAAGTTCTCACTTCTCTATTTTGTATTGCTAACTTATGCAATACATATAATGATGGAAGGTGCGCACATTCAGATGATTTTCTATTCAGCACTTGCAGTTGGCATTTACTTACTTTTAGAAATTATTTCTCGTGCAATCCAAAAAAATCAATTAGTTAACACTCTAAAAGTTAGTGGTTTATTAATAATTGCCGGAGGGCTGGCTTTCGCAATGTCTTCTGATAGATATTTAGCAACTTTAGATTATACACCACACTCAACGCGTGGTTCTGGACCTATGATTGAAACCGAAGACGGTAAGGATAAAAAAACTAAAGATGGTGGAAATCCATATCAATATGCAACAGATTGGTCATTTTCCCCAGGTGAGATGATGACTTTCATTGTACCCAATTATTATGGATTTGGTGATTTAGAATATGATGTAAATAAACCTGAATACTCCGGAACAACTCTCGGACGTATTGCTCCACAGATTGGTGGAAGTTTTAGATCTTACTACGGACAAAAACCATTTGAAGACGTAGCTGCTTATATGGGTATTTTTATATTAATTCTGGGTATTTTTGGTGCATTAAGAAACAAAAAAGAAGTATTTGTTCAAGCATTAATTTTAATTTCTATAATTTCATTACTCTTGAGTTTTGGAAGAACATTCCCAATGATTTTTGACCTATTTTATTATTATTTTCCAAATTTTAATAAATTTAGAGCGCCAAGTATGTCATTAGCTCTGTTAGAGTTTGCCCTGCCAATTCTTGCGGCTTATGGTTTAAATGATATATTAAAAATGAAAGGAAAATTTAACGAACATAAAAAAACAATTTTAATACTAATATCAAGTATGGGATTTATATTAGTAGCCGCATTGCTTTTCGGTACAATTTTCAAACATCCATTTATGACAGCCATTGACGCAGAAAAATTCTTCAGCGTAAACTACTACATATTCTCAAGAGTTCCACAAGAAATGCTTGGTCAGATTAGCAATGAATACAAACAATTCATTTTTGATAACGCTTATACAGATTTTCTAACAGTTGGATTAATTGCAACTATTTTTGGTGGATTAATTTATCTATATATCAAAGAAAAAATAAGCAAAGAAATATTAATGATTTCAACATTTTTATTATTAATATTCGACTTATGGAGAGTTAATTACAGACCTAATAATCCAAATGAAGAAAAGAATAATCAAATGATTTTCCAAACTCCAGATTGGGTTGACTATATTAAGCAAGATAAAGAAAAATATAGAGTAGCCGACTTTGTCTCTCAAGCTCCTAATATGACTGCTTACTATTTGCTCGAAAGCGTAAACGGTTATCACTCAGCCAAATTAAGATTATATCAAGATTTATTAGATGTTGCATCTCAAGGAGGAACCAACTATTTAACTTATAATCAATTAGCATATAAAGTATTAAACGTTAAATATATTATAGATGGCAGAGCTTATCCTGGATTAGAGCAAGTTTATCAAAGCCCTACAACAGGAGCAATAGTAACTAAAAATACAGATTTTCTACCAAGAGCATATTTTACAAACTCTGTGCAAAAAGAAGAACTCATAACAACATTAAAACGCTATGATATTGAACCAAATAATGATTTTGACCCATTAGAGATTGCATACTTAGAAAAAGAACCAAATGTAAAAATTGACAAACCAGCAGAAAATGATTTTGTTGAAATCACAGAATACCAAAATGAAAAAATAGTATTAAACGCACAATCATCTGGTAACAACCTATTAGTTTTAAGTGAAATTTACTATGAGCCAGGTTGGACTGCATATATAGACGGTAAAGAAACAGAAATATATAGAACCAACTTTGCCATTAAATCTATCGTAGTTCCAAGTGGTAAGCACAAAGTAGAATTTATATATAAATCTAAATCCTTTGAGACAGGAAAGATTTTATCTATTATTGTCAATATTATAATGATTCTATCCTTGCTTTACGGTGGATTTTTAGAATATAAAAAAAGGAAATTAGTTAAATGACTTTTAGTTTTGAAGAATTAGATCAAATAATAAAAGATGGCTTAGTTAATAATAACTATTTAGTTATTGAGGAAGAAATATATAATAAATTATCGGTTGATGATGCGCATTATATTAATCACATAACTCATAATTTGCTTTTTAGACTGCCAGAAAATGAAATTAAGTTTTTCGAGTGGTTAAAAGAAGTAGAGCCAATTGTTTGGCAAGACCTCTGGAAAAGCGATAATATTACGGAAGTACCATATTTAGTATCAATAAGTTTTTTACCTGTAATAGTCGAAAACAAAGATAGGGGATTTCCGATATGTGATTTAAGAAGCATTGATAACTACTTTTTTTCAATAGACCACATGGTTGATGAAGAGTCCAAAGTATTTTTTGATGTATCAAAAGAAAAATTAAAAAACAGAGAACGAATGACCATGACAGAACTTCTTTCTCTCGAAATATCAGTTGCACCAATTGATATTTGGCATTTTGCTTATAAATTTAAACTTGATTTGAATAAATGCAAAGATGCAGTCCATCAATTATCCAAAGATAACGCATTAGTTCATTTAAAAGATGCTGAATATTTAGCTCCATTTATTAATTTTTAATATCTTAATTTTAACAATTTGATAAATAAATTTAAAATATTAGCAACAGACACTGCCATTTATGGTAGTTTTACAATTATACAAAGATTCTTAACTTTCTTTTTAACTCCATTTTACACCAATTATTTATTGCAAGATGATTTAGGAAATGTATATTACGTATATACAATTCTTGCATTTTTTAATGTGCTTTATTCTTTTGGTATGGAAAACGCCTTTTTTAGATTTTTCAAAGAAAACAGTCCGAAAGATGTATTTAGTACAATATTTATTTTTGTGGTATCTCTTGGTGCAATAATCTCTACTATCTTCTATTTTTCAAGTGATTATCTTTCATCTTCGACTGGTTCAATTTCTATAATGCTCAAATATTCCTCATTAGTTTTATTTTTCGATGTAGTAACATTAATTCCCTTTGCACTTCTCAGAATGGAAAGAAAAACTAAGCAATTTGCTACTTTAAAACTGCTTATGGTTCTTATCGCTGTTGGTTTAAATATCGGCTTAATTTTAGGAATGAATATGACAGGTGAAGCTGTATTTCTCGCTCAAGCCATAGCAAGTTTTATTGGTATCCTATTAATTTTGCATATCATAAAAAAATATTTAACTTTTAAAATAAACAAAGACTTATTAAAACAATTATTACTTTTTGGTCTTCCTACAGTTCCTGCAGCTCTTGCTACTTTACTTTTAAAAACTGGCGACCATTTCATTCTTCCTAATCTTAAAAGTCCTGAAGTATTAGCGATTTATTCTACAAATTATAAGCTTGCTCTGCCAATGATGATGTTTGTTACAACTTTTGATTATGCTTTCAAGCCACTATATATGAATATGTATAAAGATGCTGATGCAAAAGAATTTTTTGCAAAAGTTCTAACATATTTTGTGCTATTATGTTCGGCAATCTTTTTGATTATTTCAATTTTTATGCCTTATATAGTTACTTTGCCATTTTTTGGTGGAAAATTTATAAATCCTATTTACTGGGAAGGGTTAAAAGTAATCCCATTAATATTAGCAGGATACTTCTTTCTTGGTTTATTTAATTATTTTGCTTTAGGAATAAATATAACCAAAAAAACAAAAGAACTTCCACTAGCAGTTGGAATAGCAATGGTTATTAATATTATTGGAAATATTATTTTAATACCGCAATATTCATATATGGCATCAGCTTGGCTAACAATCTTTGCTTATTTAATTTCAGCATCAATATTGTATTTTAAATCACAAAAATATTACAGTTTAAATTATAACTGGTCAAAAATTATATCGATAGTTTTTATAACAATTATTATATATTTAATTTTTTCAAATATAAAAGCCGAGTTTTATATAGACTTACTTTCTTTTCCACTCTGGTTAGTTTTACTATTTGCAACTAAAGTAATTTCAAAATCTGACTTAAATAATTTGTTAGGATTAGTTAAAAAATTAAAAAAGAAGTAATAAAACAATTAAATATCATTACTTCTTTTATATATAAATTAAACTAAATTTATTTAATAATATTAAATATAACCTAAATTTTTACCAACTTTCTCAAATACATTAAGAATATCATCTAAGTGGTGTTTCTCGTGAGTAGCCATATAACTTGTTCTCATCATTGACATATGAGGAGGAACCCCAGGTGGAATGAATGCGTTTACAAATACTCCATTATCGAAAAGTTGTTTCCACATCATAAATGCTTTATCTGGCTCACCTACAATAACTGGTACAATTGCTGTTTCACCATCTAATATCTGGAAACCAATATTCTTAAAACCTTCTCTCATATAGTCCGAATTCTTTCTTAATTTATCAACTAAATGCGGTTCTTTCTTTAAAATATCTAATGCGGCAAGAGTAGCAGCACAAGAAGAAGGAGTAGGTGAAGCAGAAAATATCAACGCTGGCGAGTGATGCTTTATATAATTAATAACTCTTTCCTTTCCTGCAACAAAACCGCCTAATGAGGCAAAGGTCTTAGAAAATGTACCTATAACTAAATCAGTTTCATCTACAAGATTATAATAAGCCGCAGTACCTTTACCACCAGGACCTATTACTCCCACAGCGTGAGCATCATCAACCATAATGTTTGCATTATATTTTTTAGCAACCTCAAGGATTTCTGGTAGTTTCATCAGTTCACCTGAAACCGAGAAAACACCATCTGAAACTATAAGTTTACCAACATTCTCTGGAATATTCTGTAGTTGTTTTTCTAAATCTTGAATATCAGAATGTTTGAAACGTTTAAATTCTGCAAAACCACCTTTTGCCATCATACATCCATTGATAATACAAGCGTGATTTTCTTTATCTGATATTACATATTCACCTTTTTGAACCAGTGTAGAAATTACACCAAGAGCGGTTTGGTAGCCAGTAGAAAATAGTAAAACTGATTCGACACCCAAAAACTTTGCAAGTCGCTCTTCTAGTTCTATATGCAAATCTAAAGTTCCAGTCAAATAACGAGAACCCGAACAGCCAGTACCATATTTTTCAATAGCCTTTATTGCTGCTTCTTTAACCCTTGGATCTGCTGTAAGACCTAAGTAGTTATTTGAGCCAGCCATTATTACTTCTTTTCCTTCGATATGAACAACAGGACCTTCGTTCTCCTCAATTGCTCTGAAATAAGGATAGAGTCCGGCTTGTTTTACTTCGTCGGCACGAGTATAATCAAAACATTTTTCAAATAATGACATCAAAATTCTCCAAATTCAATTTTCAAATATAAAAATCATTTACGAAAAAAGAAAATCATTGTTAATAATATTTTAATTTTTAGTTAATTAAAATTAAAAAAATTACCTTGATATTGGAATCGAAATTTCAATTGCTTTATTATCATAGATTAATATTCCTTCAATTTTAGAGGGGTCTTCTATGCGAAATTCATCAAGTTCTAAAAATAGTTTAGTACTACTTTTATCAATTATGATTTTTTGCTCACTGCCATGTACAAAAATCCCTCCCTGATAAGGAAAAAATTGAACATTAGGATTTAAAATTTCATCAAAGGATAATATAATATTACTATTATCCTGTATTGCTTTTTGATTTTTTAGCATTTTCTCTTTTGGCAAATTAGATAGTAATATATTTATCAATTGGTCGTTTTCTTTAATAGATTGATTTAATAAAGCTTCTTTTTGATTCAATTGGATTTCAATATTTATAGTTGTGTCTTGTGGGATACATTCCTCCTTACACACAAGCCAAGATACTTTAGCTTTTAATTTTATACTATTTTGCTTAAATAACTTTCCATTCTCAGGAGAAACTTTAATAATCAAATGTTGTTTATCAGAGAAACCATAATTTGCCAAATCATCAAAAGGTAATTTTTCTGGAATACCGCAAAATATCAAATCACTAACTTTTAAGTTATCTTGAGTTTCAATTTGGATATCGGTCGGTAACCCAGAATCACCAGGATTTTTCCAATAAGTATGCCATTTATCTTCAATATTTAAAGTAAAAAGTAAGTTTATATGATTATTAACTTTATTATTAGCTTGACTTAAATCACCAATAGACACTTCCACATTTACGAGATTAGAAGTATCATCATTTAATTTTTTATCATTATTGGCAGAAAGGTTAGTAGCAACTATTAAGTTTAAAAGTAATATTAAAGCTATCATATTGTATTGTTTCGTATTATTAAATTAACAAGTTTTCATACTAGACGAAATTATACCAAATATGTTATAAATAACTTTATTATCTTAAATATTAAATTTATAATTATGCTATTTTCGTAATAATATAATACTTCCTAAATAATACTTAAGTTGATTAGTTTAATTTAAAATCAATTATTTTTAGACTTAAAATTTGTTTATTTTTTGTTAAGTTTTACATCTTATTTTGTAAAATCAAAAACATAGTATATTTTTGTGTTTATTATTTTTCAAATTTTCAAATTTATAAAGGAAAATTATGAGGTATTTAATATTCACATTACTTGTTATTTTTATATCGTGTAAAGAAAAACCACAACCAGTTGAAATTGGAGAGATGAAAGTTTACAATGACGAAACTTTAAAAATGGGTATAAAATATCCAAGCAATTGGGAAACATCTTCAGAAGAAGGATTGCAATTTGCTGCTACCTCCCAAAAATTAGGAATTGAGAGATTGAGAAACTACGCAAGCGATGGCGCTCCAATAGCTCAATTATCAATGCTTGCTGTTAAAATTGACTCTACCAAACCATTAGATAAAATATTCAATTCTTTGAGAGAATTTCAACCAATTGCCTACGACCCAGATGAAACTATACAAATAGATGGGGTAGAAGGTACAAAGATTTCTTATCATTTTCCTCTTAATGATGGAGAGTATAAGGGTTTTACTATCTTAGCGGCTAAAGATTCAACTATGGCAACCATAATTAAGTTTCGTGCATTTGCTAACGGTTTTGATATTTATCAAGATAAAGTTGATGAGATTATCAGTTCTATAAAACTTGCTGAAACTCCTGCAAAACGAACAGATACAGTATTTGTAGCAAGCGAAGAATATCCATTCCCTTCTGAAGCCCTAGTTGCCAGCACTGGAAAAGGTTACTCAATATCTATTCCTGACAATTTCAAAGGAGTAAGTGCTAAAGCTGCTGGAGCTGAATATTCTCAAAAATATGAAGGTATGCGTAGGGTAGATTCTTATATTCAAGTAGATATTATTGATGCTTCTAAACAAAGCAATTTGAAAAAAATTGTTGAGCAAACAACTGGCGGAATCCAAAACAAGAAAGAAACTAATCTTAAATTATCTGGTTTAGATGCTGTTTTAATTGAATACTCAGCTTCAGCTAATATACAAAGAAGATTATACTATGTTGTTAAAGATAAAAAACTTTATAGAATTACTGTTGACTGGTATAAAGGTGAAAAAGACCAATATTTACCAGTTTTTGAAAAAGTAATAAATAGTTTTAAAATTCAGTAAAAAGCGCTAAAATATAAATTAAAACTAAACTAAAAAACTAAAAAGGGCTATGATTAATTTCATAGCCCTTTTATATATAATATTAAATTAGAATTATTTAGTTTAGTAAATAATAAACAAGTTAAAAAAATAATATTAACTTTTTTTCTTATTTATATCCAACTCATGAAGTGCTTCCATTTTTTGATGTTCAAGAAACTCTCTAATATCTCCTGGATATTCTTTTGTAACTCCACCTCTAAACTCGATTGTACGAGTTGTTAAGCCCTCGAGGAACTCTCTATCGTGAGATACTACTATCATTGCTCCGTTATAGTCTTTTAACGCATTTTTTAATACTTCTTTTGCTATCATATCTAAGTGGTTTGTCGGCTCATCCATTATCAATAAATTTATCGGTTCTAAAAGAAGTTTTGCAAGCGATAAACGGCTTTTTTCACCCCCCGAAAGAACGCTAACTTTTTTATAGACATCATCTCCACTAAATAAAAAAGCACCTAATAAAGAACGTATTTGACTTCTCATCTCATTTTGTGCGGAATTATTTATTATATCAAATACTGTCATATTATCTTGAAGTAAATGGGCTTGATGTTGGGCGTAGTAACCCAAGTTTAGATTTGCCCCAAAGTTTATTTCTCCCTCAAAAGTCTCCAGACCAGCTAATATTTTTGAAAATGTTGATTTACCCTCTCCATTTTTTCCGATAAAAGCAATTTTTTCACCTCTGTCTAAAGCAAAATCAAAACCTTTAAGTACAATCTTTTTGCCATCATAAGACTTTACTATATTTTTTGCATCGACAACTACCTTACCACTTCTTGGTGCCTCTGGAAATCTAAATCGCATTGCAGATACATCTTCATCTTCTACTTCGATTACTTCCATTTTATCAATCATTTTTTGCTTTGATTGCGCTCTGGAAGCAAAAGTCGCTTTTGCTTTAAATCTATCAACAAATCGCTCAAGTTGTTCTTTTTTCTTTTGTTGGTTTTTAGCAGTTTGCAGTTGCAAATCTCTCTGTAACGCTCTATTCTCCATAAATGCAGTATAAGCAAACTTACCATCGTAAATTTTGCCAAGAGAGATTTCCATAGTTCTATTTGTTACAATATCAAGAAATCTTTTATCGTGCGATACTATTAATATTGCACCGTAATATTCTTTTAAAAAGTTTTCAAGCCAAAAAATTGATTCAATATCTAAGTGATTCGTAGGCTCATCAAGTAAAATGCAATTTGGCTTTCTTAATAATATTTTTGCAAGTTCAATTCTCATTTGCCAACCACCCGAAAACTCATTTACTTTTTTCGTAAATTCTTCTCTTTCAAAACCAAGTCCAAGTAATATTTTCTCAACTTCAGCTTCTGAGGCACCTCCGCCCAAAACTTCGAACCTTTCATGTGATTCGGTAAGTTCTTCTATTAACTTCATATAAGAATCAGACTCGTAGTCTTCTCTCACGGTTAACTCGTGGTTGATTTCTTCAATTCTTTTTTCTAAATCTTTAATTTCTTTTAGAGCAGAGCCAGTCTCCTCAAAAACAGAAACTTCAGAGTTAGCACCACCATCTTGGGGTAAATATCCAATTTCATAATTGTTAGGAATACTTACAGAACCTTTTGAAGATTCCTGCAAGCCAGCAATAATTTTAAGCAAAGTAGATTTTCCATTCCCATTCCTTCCTACAAGTCCTATTCTGTCTTTATCTTTAACAGCAAATGAAACATTATCAAAAAGAGTTCTACCACCGAAATGAATTGTAAGATTATTTAAAGTAAGCATTATAATTGAAGTTGCAGTTTAAAAAAAACAAAATTACGAAATAATATTTGCATATTCAATCTTGAAGCAATAGTAAATAGAAAGATATAAGTTTTGAGCTTAAAAAAAGTTTCAACAAGGTTAAAAAATATCAGTGAGATTTTATATAATTAATATTTTTTTTTACTAAATTCTTTATAAAAAAATAATTAGAGCATATTTTTAAAAATTTATTATTGAAATTTGAATTAATATTATTAGTTTTGTAAAATATTAAAAAAAAGTTGAAAAAATATGAAAATAATAACTATTATTCTTGCTATATTTATAGCGAGTATAAGTCTTAATGCAAAAAATTATAATAATGCAATTGGATTAAGAGGTGGTTTTGATGGTGGTATTACTTTCAAACATTTTTTAAACAGTTCTAATGCTATTGAAGGAATTCTTTCTGGAGGAGATAATTGGTTTGGTTTAACAGGCTTATACCAATGGCATAAACCAACTCATAATAAACAATTAGAATGGTACTATGGCGGTGGAGCGCATTTAGTTTTTATTGACAATTTCAAAGGAACTCCTTGGAACCGTGATGTTGATACTGATTTGATTATTGGTTTAGACGGAGTTATTGGTATTGAGTATTCTTTTAAGGAATTACCTATTGTAATTTCAGCAGATTGGATTCCAACTTTAAATCTAATTGGAGACCAAGGGCTTTGGCTAGCTCGTGCATCACTTATTTTAAGATATTATTGGTAAAGAGGAAGATGAAGAAATTATTTTTATTATTACTGTTCGTATTTTCGCCTTTATTTTCACAAGATGATGATTTAGACCAGTTGCCTTTTGACGACGAACCACTAAAAAAACAAAAAATTAACTACTTTGCAATTGCTGGTGGATACACAGTAGGAACATTAAGGTTAAACCTTGATGAATTTAATTCACTACTGGGCCAGTTTTCAGAAAGAAATAAATTAGGAAATAACTTAATAATGCAGGGTGGTGCAGCATTCACCGGAATTCCATTTATCAAGAATTTCAGAGTTGGATATCACTCTTATGGTGGCGGACTATCGGAAAATTATTTAATAGGTGAGTCGAATGTTAGCCAAGAATTAAGAGTTTCCCTATCAGGAATAAATGCTGATTACGGATATGTTTTGTTTAAGAATTTTGCAATAATGGGTGGTTTCCAACTTGGATGGGGAAATATAAACATGAATATTGCAAAAGGTAACAGCGCCTATGATTGGGAAATGATAAAAGATGATTTATCGGATTCTGATAATTATTTTATTTTTGCAGAAAAAAAATTCATGTATTTCAATCCAACAATATCATTTGAATGGGCGTCAACAAACTTCTTAATGTTTCGGGCATTAATAAACTATAACTTCACATTTACCAATCCAATAGCGAGTGTGGAAGATAGAAGTTGGACAATAAATAGAGTAGCCCAAATCAACAATACTCCAGATGGATTAACCCCAAATGGATTATATTTTGAGTTTGGAGTATTTTTAGGTTTGTTTAATTATTAAAAGTTTCGTAATTTTGAAGTCTGTTTAAAACAGATTTAAAAAATATTTTTCGGGCTTGTAGCTCAGTTGGTTAGAGCAGCGGACTCATAATCCGTTTGTCGGGGGTTCAAGTCCCTCCAGGCCCACAATTTAGTTTAACTAAATAGAACGAATCATAGCCAAACATTATATAAATCTAATTTTTGGCTATATTTGTAACCTCCCTATCTTAAACTTCTAATGGTTAATCATGACTGATTAAAGGAAAAACAGTACCCTTTTTTAAAGGAATTAATTATGAAACTTGAGCAACATTTTAGTAAATATTTTTAATTTATTGAAATAATTTAACTTCAAATTTTTATATAATTATATCAAATACATTTAATTGACAAATATAATGTATTTTTGAACAAATGTATTTTTAAAATATCACTTAAATTAGTTAATCAAATTATAAATAACAGATAATTTTTAGTTTGTTGTAAATTTAATTTTAGCATTTTATTAAAAAAATAATTAACGTTAAAATTAAAACTGAAATGAAAACGAATATACTTTTAGAAACCGGAACAAATGAGTTAGAAATCGTAGAATTTGCTCTTGACTATAAAGACAAAAATAATAACGAAAAACATCAATCTTACGGGATAAATGTTGCAAAAATCAGAGAAATTATTAGATTACCAGAGATAACTGAAATTCCTAATATGCCTTCAGCAATAAAAGGTGTATTCGAGTTAAGAAAAAAAAATCATTCCGGCTATAGATTTATGTTCTTATTTATATGGACAAAGCAACGTTAATAATGAAGATAAGATGATAATAACGGAGTTCAATAAAATCCAAACAGGATTAATTGTTTCAAACGTTTCAAGAATTCATAGATTATCTTGGGATAGAATAATTAATCCAGATATAGTGCAGGATTTTGACCCAGAAAAAAATTCCATAGTAGGTATTCTCCAAATGGAGCATGGGCAAATTTTAATGCTTGATGTTGAAAAAATCATAGCAGACATTGAACCAAATAGTGCAATCGATTCAGGTGGAAAAGATATAAGATTCTCTAAAGAAATAAAAGTAATTACCGCAGAAGATTCGGCTATCGTAAGAAAAATGATTGAAACAAGATTAAAATCTGCAGGTATGAAACAAGATTCATATCATAATGGATTAGAAGCATGGCAAAAACTACAAGAAATATCAAAAATATGTAGTCAAACAAATGCACCAGTAACAGACTTTGTTGATATTATTATCACAGATATTGAAATGCCTAAAATGGACGGTTATACATTAACAAAAAATATTAAAACTGACGAGAATTTGAAATCAATACCCGTAATTTTATTTTCTTCAATGATTAACAAAGATTTACTTCACAAAGGGAAAGCTGTAGGTGCTAATGCACAATTAGCTAAACCACAAATAGGAGAACTCCTCCAAACAATAAGAATAATATTAAATTTGGAGTAAATTACTTTACTTGTTTTATTAGATTTGATAATGTTTTTTCGTAATGTTTCAATGTTTCGATTGTATCAATCAAACTCTCATTATGTTTTTTAATTTTTGCATTTTTAAACAAACCAGCTAGACCCGATTCTTCCTCAAGTTTCTTACTCTCAAGGGTGACTAAATTATCATGTATTGCTTTAATTCCAAAGTTTACAGAACCAATAAATAAGTCCTTATTCTTTTGAACTAATTGAGTTAGTTGTTCAATCTCATTAGCATTATTTATCTCATCTATCTCAAGTAACTCTGTAAGATCACCAGCCTTTTTGTTATAAGTATTGAATAACAACACCAATTGCTGCAATTCTTCCATTGATAAAAAACCATTGCTTAAAAAGACTTCCACTTCATTTTTTAAATCAATATAAGCCGCATTAATTTTATTTATTAATGTTTTGGGTCTATGAGTAAGAGGAAAGTTAATTGATTTCTCGAAGTTTGATTTTATAATTTGTTTTTGCGAATTATCAACTCTATTTGCCATTCTAATTGGAGTTGAATGTGCATCTTTGAAGATTTGGTTACTAATAACTTTACCTAAATCTCTCCCAACTTGATTAACTGCTGATTTTAAAAAACTCATAACGATTTCATAATTTATTTAACCTTTTCAAATTTCAATTATTTCAAAAATAAGAAATAATTTTCATAAAATCAATATAATAGAAATTTATAAAATATATAAAACAAAAAAGAACTCCCAATAATGAGAGTTCTTTCACATATCTTTTTCATATTCAAAATTAATTGTTTAAAATTACTTATTCTTATATTAAACTAATAAAGACCGCATAATTGTTAAATTTTAAATCTATAGGATTTTAACACAGAAAAGTAATTCATTAAATAAACTAAACATTAATCAATCAATGAATTATAATTAAAATATAGTAAAAAATTATTTCAAATTATTAACTCCTTCTTTTACTCTCTTTAAAATTGATTTTTTAAGTCTATCTGGTTGTATTATTTGGATTTTATCTATCCAGCCCATTATCCAAGTCTCTAATTCAGGACTTAAAGGTACATCCATTCTTAAAACCAAGTCACCATTATCATCAAATTCTTCTTGAGTATAATGAAACTCCCTATTTTCAAAGTAGTGTTTAACAGATTTATCTATTTTTAACATAACTTGCTGTTCTTTTCCATAAAAAACACCAAACCTATATTTTGTAAATTCATTGAAATCAAAATCTGGTATTTCATTTTCCTCAGAAAGCACTTTTCGCATTTTTTTAATATATTGCACGCTTAATGCTATATCATTTTTATGAAAAGGAACATAAGCAGCCACATAAAGCCCACCCTCATACTGGAAAAACTTCCTAAAATAACATTTAAAAGAGTTTTCCTTTTGCCCAATAGTCCTCTCATAAGTAACTTTAACGCAATTCTTCTGAACAATATGCTCCACAATACTATTTATTGTAGCAGAGTGATTAGCATAATTAAACTTCCCAAAATTTTGGTCCCAAAATAGAGAATCTGTTGAATAAACATCTTCTGGATATTCTTCTTCAAGAACATCAATCAAGTTTTCTATTTTATCTTCAATATCAGTACCTCTAAAAGCATTCAAATGAGCTTTAAGTATATATAAAGATAACAGCTCATTCTTAGCAACCCTTGGCTCCTGAAAAATTCTCTTAGACACATTTGGAATATGAATATACTTCCTACCACGAGACTTCATAATTCTTACCCTAGAGTCAAAACCCTGAATATCTTGGAAGTCCCTTTGTGAACTTCTAAGGTCAACAACAGTATTTAAATTATTATTATAGAATCTATTTACATCATCAGTTGTTAATTTATATCCAGACTCCATTCGTTTGATGAGATGCATTATTCTTTCGGCTCTTACCATCATCTCTCCTTTTATTTGTTATAAATTAATATTATTTTTATAAATTAGCATTTGAAAAAATACAAATTAATAATTTATTTTTTAATATGCTAAAAAAAAATGTAACTTTTTTTCAACTTAATTGTTATGACAAAATGAAACAATCTTTAAATAAAAAATTATTTACCTTATTATTTATCATATTTTATTTTCATAAATCACTTTTAGCACTTGATAATAATGAAAATACAAATATATCTAATATCAACTCTAAGATTGAATTCCCAATGAATATTGGGCTTTTTGGCGGCATCAACCGTATAAAATCTTTCGCAAATATTCCTTTTTTTCCTAATGAATTTAGCTGTGGAAACTTCAATGAAGGTACTGGAAATGGATTCCTTGCTGGTATGAACTTTGGTATTGAATTCTATAACTCCAATTTAGTTGCTGATTTTCGACTTTTCAATGAAACAAGACCTGCAAAACTTGTCGAATTCTCCGACCCACAAAACTGCCCTTACATACTAGACCCCAATTCAAATGAATATATACTACTAAACAGAAAACACACTTATACCGTTGATTTTAGTTATTTAGCTGTTGATATTGGTCTCAAAATCCGACTTTTCAAAATGGCATCCGAACTCACTAAAATCCAATACCTAAAAAAAATTCCTATCTACACAAGATTTGGATATGAAACCGGTGAAGCAATGTTCAGCAAGAACTATGATAACACAGAAGAAATAGTAAACCCTCTTGGTGTTAGTTTCCCTAATGGTACAAGACAAAACACCGTAGAAAGTGGTGATTATAACGAAACCATCGCTTCAGAAGCATTAAACCTCACCTTAGGAGCAGAATTCAAAATCTTTGACAGATTATGGCTTACCCCAGAAATATCATACAGATATGAACTTTCTCCAAGCATCAAAAGATATAACTGGAAAATGGATATCTTAAGAGCGACTATCGGGATTTCAGTAGATTTAAACAAAAAAGAAATCAAAGAACCACAAATATTACCTCAAAAAGATGAGATTATTGAAGAACAAGTTGCAATTCAAAAACCAATCGAAAAAGTTAAAAGAAATAATATCCAAAGTTTTGACTTTAACGAAATTGATTTTACCGAAACCATCGTAACACAAACTTATCCTATTTTACCTTATATTTTCTTTGACTCAGCAAGTTCAAATATTAGAAATAATTATAAACCTATTGACTCCAATTACAATGAATCAGAATTAGAAAACAACACAATTGAAATATACTACAACTTAATAAACATCATAGCTAACAGAATGCTTGTTAATTCAAAATCTAATATAAAACTTATAGGAAACTCAGACGGTTTGGAAAAAGATGACCTAGCCGACAAACTTAATCTATCTCTTGCAAGAGCAAACCAAATAAAAAAACTCTTCATAGATTTCGGAATAGACCAAAGCAGAATAATTATTGAAAGCAGAGAAATTCCCAAACTTCCAACAAGCAACAAATATATAGAAGGTTTGCAAGAAAACAGACGTGTTGATATTGAAACATCTAATCTAGAACTATTAAAACCAATTTTACATTCTGACTTCTTAGAATATAAACTAAAAAAACCATTCAAATTTCAAACAAAACTCAAATCTAATTCTGATATCAATCAAATTACATTCAAATTAAAAGATGAAACCTATATCTATCACAATCAAACTTTTAATGCTAATTCTAATTTAATCTTCAATCATAAAATTGATGAAAAAATCCTTGAACAACTATCTCAACAATTCAATGAAAATCAAGATAAGTCTATAACAGCTGAACTAACAATAAACTACAACGATGGCGAGAAAGAATCTAAATCTTTTGAAATTCCCGTCTTTAAAGAAAAATCATCTTTTGAAGTTGGTAGATTAAATCTTATCGTGTTCGATTTTGATAAATCTACTATCTCCGACGCCAATAAAAACATGATAAAACAATTTATTTCTAATTCAATTTCAGAAAAATCAACCACTTCAATTACCGGCTCAACTGACTTACTTGGCGAAAAACAATATAATAAAACACTATCCCTGGCAAGAGCCAACGAAGTTGCATCTTACATCAGATTGATCAATCCCAATTTCAACATCGATCAAATTAAAGGTCTGGGGGCAGAAAATATTTTATTTGAAAACAACACTCCAGAAGGGCGATTTTATTGCAGAACTGTATTAGTTGAGGTAAAAACACCAATTAAATAACTTAGAATAAAAAAGATAAAATAATTAATTTCATTAAGTTAAATTATATTTTAGCTAATATTGTAACGTATTACATTATTATGTGTAGATTACAATAACACAAGATGCAATTTAAGTAAAAAAATACAAAACAATAGAAATGTCAGAAGATTTTTCAAAACATAGTGATTTTGAACTCGCTTTTATTATTTCAGAGAAAGGTAAAAACTCTGACAATGCCTTTATGGAATTTTACAGAAGACACTCTGTTGGTTTAAATGCATATTGTTACAAAATATTAAATGACAGGGTTACTGCCGAAGATGTATTCCAAGAAACCTTTATTAAATTCTACGAAAACGTAAACCCTAAACTTCACACTAATATCTCAGGTTTTTTGATTAAAATTGCAAGAAATATTTGCTTAAATTACAAAAGAAATAAAAAGAAAAATGTTGATATTACTGAAATGGAATTTTTAGCCTATAATTTAAAACAATACGATTCACAAAAATACGAAAACAAACAACTAATGGAGTTTGTTAACACAGCTGTGGATTTATTAGAAGATGACTATAAAGAAGCTCTAATCTTGAGAGAATATAATGGCTTTGAGTATAATGAAATAGCTAAAGTTATGAATATCTCCGAAATTAATGCAAAAACTAGAGTTTGCAGAGCAAAAAAGAAAATTAAAGATTTATTAAAACCTTATTTAAACGAAATAACAAGTTAATCGGTATTTTTATGGAAAACGAATTTATAATATTTGACTATTTAGACGGAGAAATGAATCCTGAACAAGAGCAAGCATTCTTCAATTTATTATCACAAAATGAAGAACTAAGAACCGAATTCAAACAGCAATTAGCTCTAAAAAACTCATTTGTTGCTGATTTAAGGTCGTTCACTCCAGACCCTAAATCCACTATGGGCATCTTTACTAAATTAGGTATCTCAGCTACAGCAGTAACTGCTGCAAGCAATGCCATTGGTACTGCTGGTGGTAGTTCGTTTCTTACAACTCTTTCAAGTTATTTCTCAGCTACTGTTGTCAAATCTATTTTAGCAACTTTAGCAATATCTACCTCAGCATTTATAGCTTTATTTCAATCTGATATTATCGATTGGGAATCTGAATCTAAAAATAATAAAACCGAAATAGTAAAACAAAACCTTAATTCCAACACATCAAATTCCAATCAACCAGATGATTACACCAATAATAATATAGGCAATAATTTAGATAATAATTCAAATGAGAAATTAACTAATCTCTCAGAAAACTCTACATCAAATTCAATAAATAAAGAAATCATAATTAAATATAATTATATTTTTACATTTGATACTTTAAAACTAAAAGGGGACGAAAAACTAAAAGCCATTCAATTCCTGAATAATGCAAAACACATCATAAATAGCTCACAAGCAACTAACAATCTAATTCAAAATCATATCACTACAAGTGAAATATATCAAACAAAATATAACACTTTTTCGCTTAGTAACCATTTTACAGCTAACTCCATACCAATCAAAAATAATTATTACAAATCTGATATAAATAACATTCATTTGCCTCTTACTGTTGAGCTTGGTTACGGTCAATTTAATAATTCCTTGTTAAACGAAATAGATTTAAACAGACAATACACCAACTTAAATAATATTAAAATGAATTTATTATACAGATTTAATAATAATATAAGTGCAGGGGTTAATTTCTCTAACGAAAATTATTATCAAAATTTTAATATATTAACAAACAACGGAAGAATATTAGAATATCACCAAAAACCAGAATTTAATGTTCTAAGTGCTTCTTTAAGATATTCACCAACATTCTTGAAATTTGGTATAAAATTACTAGATTTTCAACCAATAATTCAAGCTGCTTATGGCAGTGATTTAAATGGCGGTGGTTTTGTTTCTAGAGTGGGAACTGGTATTAATCTGCACATAAACAGAAGTGCATATTTTCAAATTTTAGGGGAGTATTCTAACCTTAACTACAAACAAGGAAACTTGAATTATAATAGTAATAGAATTGGAATTAATTTTGGATTTGGCTATAGGTTAGGAGAATAAAATTATGTTAAAATTATTCATAAAAGTATTTATATATGTTTTTATAACTACCATTCTAATTGCTTGCAATATGAAAGATGCTATAGATTTTGAAGATGATAAAAATAGGATTATATCCGAACAATTAAGAGATACATTTTATATAAATGATACTACTTTTGTTGAAGTTAGGGTAGTAGTCCACGATACAATTCGTGATACTATTAGAGATACAATCTATATAAATCAACAACGCGAAACTATAAAATTAATTAATGATAAACCAGTTACATTTACAGAAAAATGGATAAACGCACAAGAAACCCCAGAAAATTATAAGAGAATATTTTTCCCTTCTGTAATTATTGGTGATTTCTTGTTAAACATTAATGAAAATGGTAAAATTGTATTTGCAAATATATTTTTTGACAGGGGAGAATATGTATCTGATAGCAGAATTGAATGGTTATCCGATTTAACTATTGGACCTAGATTTTTAAAATATGAAACAAAAAATACTTTATCACCCTTTGGTCAAAATTTAGGTGGGAATAATTATTTTTATGCCACTACAAAAAACAAAAAAAATCAATTATTTCGAAAATCCGAACCACAAAACATAGTATTTGTAAGTTTTAAGGAAGAGTCAACTAACAGGTTTAATATGATAATCGAAGGAACTCTAATCTATAATGATAAAAGACCAGAGTTCAAAGAATTTTATTTTGAATTCGAATTAATAATTCCATTAAGATATAAGGAATAATATTAAATAAATAATATTATAAATCTTCTAATTTAATGTTTTCAGGCAAACCCTGAGGAAAACGCGCAAACTTCTTTAAATTCTCTTTAGAAATAGTTTCTTCATTATAAGTATTTTGCCTTTGTCCTTTAAATCCAATAACAAAAGTACTTATTAAATTAATAGGTAAAGTCAATCCAGCATACAAACCATGCGAAATCGATATAACTGCAAAAATTGGTATAGCCCAATATGTATTCACTGGTTTTGCAACTTGCATCTTAAGCTTTTTAAAATCCTTAAATTCAAAATATTGACATTTTCTCGGATTATGCCGTAGCAGAACCAATCCCTCTTCTTTTACTTCAATCAATTCTCCCGAAAAAAAAGTATCATTTACAAATCTAATTTCTATATAACTTCCATATCGATTATATCTTAAACCATCATAATCAGTTACATAACTTGGTGGTTTTGGGGTACAAGATAAAATCCCAAAAATTATAAATATTACTAATATTTTATTTTTCATTGTAAATTATTGATTTGTTATCAATTCGTGAATTCCAAAACTCTTCTTCCATAACTGATTCATACTTCTTAAAAGCTCTTGCTTCTGTTTTGAAATATTTTTTTGGATTATTTATCATCTCATTCAAACGGCTTAACTCTTTTTGCTCTGTCCACTCTGGTCGCATCCACTCTAAATAATATCCTTTCGAAAATAAAAAGAACTCATAATATTGTTCTTTTTTAGGTAAATCAAATCTTAACCCATACTCATCTGCTGGCATAGTTACAAAATATTCATCGTCATCATTCAACAATTTTAAACTTTTTTCATCATTTACATCTTCTGATAATAACTCACTTGCCTTAATCTTAACTGGTTTTACCTCGCTAATAATATTAGTCAAACTAACATAATCTACTCTCCAATATCCCTTATTAAGAACTAATTTGAGTTTAACATTTTTATCAGTTAATTTTTTATCTAAGTTTAAAGGAATAAATTGTTTATTAATCGCAATAGGACCACTTTCTTTAAATGAATTTAGAAAATCCCAACTATTTTGTCTTTCATTCCAAGCGTAAACATCAATCCCACCTAATTCATCAAAAAACTTTTTGAACTTATCACTCAACTCTTTCTTATTTTCCAATATTATAAAATAATCAGATATATCATTTCCCAAATAATCTAACATTGAATAAAATAAGTATGTTGTAAGCAAACTCTGACGAAAATGAATTTGCATCCCTAAGTTATCAGTATTATATATATCATCAAAATTTAATATAATCTCCTCTTTAGAAAGTAAGTTATTACTATCTGTTAAAGAAAATCTCTCTATTTTATCAATAAATCTTAAATCACTTGTGATATCAACATTTTCATCTAAAGCAGAACTTAAATTATAAGTATTTTCGCTTAAATAAAATTTATCTTTTTCATTCTCAAATTTTGAGTGAAAAACTCTTTGATTCTCCTCAATAGGATATGCCATAAGAGAAATATCTTTAATATAATGAGTCTCAAGTGCTTCATTTTTTAAAGTCAAATTAAATTTATCCTCTTTCATATAAATCTTCTCAAGAGCATCGACATCGCCATATTCCAAAGATGGTAAAACTGCACTAGAAAAACCCTCAGCATCAGAATAATGCAAATTATCTTTACTATCAATATAAAAAGTAGGACAAGAGCCAAAACATGATTTAGGATTAAGTCGGCAATAAATTGATACAGCCAAGTTACCCACCAATAAAGCCCCATACATTTTATATAATTTGTTCTCTGGATTTTTAGTTAAATCATTAGTCTCAAAAAGTGCTATACTATTAAAATGTAAATCTAACTGCTCTTCCTTAACCTTATTCCTTTTATAGTCATATAAAATTCCATAACCAGATATTAAATTTTTAGTAGTGTCAATCTTCCAATAATCTTCAAAAATACATACTCCTCCATCTTTTAAATGAACTTTCAAATACGGAAGATATTTATCATTATTAACTTTATACAATAATGACTTATGGTTAGAATAATTAGTTCTAAACTCGTGCTTAGTTGAATAACAAGAATTAATTACAAAAACTGCTATCGCTACAATAAAAATTAAAAGTGATTTTATTTTCATTTATTTATATTTTTTATTTAAAAATACTACCAAATTAGGAATAATTTTTTACCAAACAAAAGAATAAAAATTATTAAAATAAATTACCAAAACCAAAAAGCATATTTGGGTCTATAGTCTGCTTTATTTTTCTCATTATATCTAATTTATCACCATACATTTCTTTTAAGTATGGCTTTTTTATTTTACCAATTCCATGTTCAGCCGAAACCGTTCCACCAAGTGAAATTGTATATTTTATAAGTCTCATATAAAAATCTTTAGCAAGTTTCATCTCACTTTCAGATTGATAAAATACATTTGCATGCAGATGAGAATTACCAATATGTCCAAAAACTATATAATCCAACCCTAGCGAATCCAATTCATTATACAAATAATCATAGTAATCTTTGAAATACTTAGACTCAACCGCTGTATCCGTTCCTATTTTTTGAATATTTTTGCTAGATAGATTTTCATAAACCTCTTCAGGAAGTTTATGTCTAAACTTAGCAAATTCTATATGTTGCTTGTCATCTAAAGCAGTCCAGGTACTATCTACAAGTCCAGAGTGTTTTTGAATAATATCATACCACATTTCTAAAAACTCATCAGGATTCTCATCTATTTCTTGTTCTATCCAAATTGCAGAGTTAGCATCTGCAGGTATTTGATGGTAAAACTGTTTTAAAATATTTAAAGAGTTTATATCAAAATACTCAATTAACCTAGCCGAGATATCATCTTTATTTCCAAAATTAGAAATTGATAACTCTCTAACCTCTTCAAGAAATCCAAACATCTCACTCTTATTTGCAAAATAAACAATCAAACCCAAAAGTTCATTTGGTCTTTTAAGCAATCTTAATTTAATATCATAAACTACTCCAAGCGTTCCTTCAGAGCCAATAAATAAATCTATCAAATCCATTCCATTTCGAAGATAATATCCTGCTGCATGCTTTATCTGAGGCATAAAAATATCTACAAATTCAATATTATAATCCAAAAATCGAATCGTATTATCTAAAATTATATTCTCACCTCTCTTTAAATGCAAATCTTTACCATTCGGAAGAATTAATTTTATTTCCTCAACCCACTCTCTTGTTGCTCCATACTTAAAAGTTCTACTACCAGAAGCATTTGCTCCAAGATTTCCACCCAAAGAAGAAGTAGTTTCGGTAGGATTCGGAGGTAAAAATAAATTATATTTTTTTAACTCTTGTTCTAATTCAAAGTATTTTAATCCAGCCCCAACCCAGCAAGTCAAATTATCCTCATCGATATCGCAGCGATTTAATAGCTCAGTCGAACATAATATCCCACCTTCAGAAACAGCAGAGCCAGTAAGTCCTGTTCTCGAACCCTGAATCGTTATTCGTTTATTTTGAGCAATAGCATTTAAAACAACTTCAACTAATTCTTCTTTATTTTCTGGAATATAAAGCGCTTCAGCATTTCCAATATAATTAGAAGCATCTTTTAAATAATTCTCAAAAGTAGATATATCTTCTTTTACTATCATAAATTATTTTTGATATAAATGTGAATATCATCCCAAGTCTCTGTTTCATAATCCGCTATAGTCTGCTGCGGATTTCTTGATGAAGTATATTCAGTTACAGAACCAGTAAATCTAATTGCTTTCATCTTATAATTCTTCGCTCCAACTATATCTGTATGTTCAATATCTCCAATATGTAAAGAGTTAGCCGGCAAAACATCTATTTTTTCTAAAGCAATTTTAAAAGCATTTTCATTCGGTTTCGAAAAACCAGTTTCATTAGAAAAACTAAAACTCTTAAAATACTTTTCAATATCATCTTCTTTCATCAACTTCTTCAAAATCGTTCCAGGTGAAAATCCAGTATCTGATATAAGAGCAAGGTCAAACTCACTAGACAAAACCTCTAGAACCTCTTTTACATTTGAAATTAATTTAGGTCTATGAACCAAAACAGAGTCCTCAAATGCCTCAGTTACAATTTGCATAGCATCTTCATCTTTTGGAACCTTAACAAAATCCCAAAAATATTCCACACACTCTCTTGATGTTGGAGTTCTATGTTTATTTTTCCACGTTTCCTCAAAATAATTCCACGTTGCTTTCATTGCCTTATCATATTCTTCGGCAAGCACCATAATTCCAAACTTATCTAATTCATTTACTAAAATCCTCTGCCTATATTTATTCCTTTCCATCCCATTAGACGAATCATAAATTGTATTCCAAAAATCTATAGTTATTGCTTTTCTTGACATTAATCTCTTCTTCCTTTCTTATTCGTAAATTCTAAACATAAATCTCTCACCAGGTGCAGTAAAGTCACCTAATGGGTTTTGTCCCGTCGCTTCAGCACTAAAAGTAATTTCTTTCACAATCCCAAGTCCTTCAGCAAACCAATATCTTGTAACCGAATTTACCTCCTGAGTTAGCGGGAAAAAACCAAAAGTAATAGTAATTTCCGTATTAAAAGTATATTCTACTTCTATAATTTCTAAATCTCTTCCAGCAAGCGTTTCCATCCTTTTATCACCAATTATCCTTGCATTACCATCCGAGGAAATCCTCACATCTACATTCTGCCCTTGAAGCGGCAATTCAAAACTTATATCATTAATCCTATACACTTCCCAGCTCGTCCTATCCAAGTCAAGCATCACAACCCAATCAATTTCATTAGCAAGCTCTTCTGCAAAAAACGGAGGCAAGTTAATCTCAGTAAGTCCATCTGCAAAATATTGACCTCCACTTGCTCTATAGTATTTCTGAGTTATTTCACTCTGAGCCATTCTATTATCTCTGCTGTTCACCCTTACTGATGAAAAACCATTATAATTAATATTGTCATCCACCCAAACAGTATCAACAGATGGCTGTCCCACTCGGTTATTATTTTCATCAAAATCCCATACTTGATACAAAAACGTATTATTCTCCATTGGTAAATACATACTAGCATTATTACCTCCTCCGCCAATATCATCAGGTTTATCAACTATTTTAAAATCATAACCACTCGTTACTTTAACATTATTATATCCTACTGTTACCCTTCCAGTACTCGCTCCAACAGGAACTTTCACCAAAATTGTTGTCTCATTGGACTGACCAATCTCAGCAACAACTCCATTAAACTCCACACTCAATAAATTCTTTTCAGTTGTAAAACCATTTCCAACTATACTAATCACATCACCCTCAAATCCCACATTAGGTATAAAATCTATAATCTCAAACTTTTCAATACTTAAAACATCGTCACTAAGAGCATCTTTCTTACCATTTATTACTCTAATGTTCCCACTAGTTGCATTCTCTGGCACAAAAATCACTATAGAATCAAAACTAACGCTTTCTACTGCATATTCAATTTGATTCACCGTAACAATTGTGTTCCTCTTATCTTCAGGAAAATTTTCACCATAAATAACAACTCTATCACCAGTCAAAACATTTTTTGGTGAAAAATCAGAAATCGTAAAATAAGTTAATTCATCATCTTCTGAGCAAGATGATAAAAGAACAATTGTAAATAAAAATAATTTTATATGTAACTTCGTCATTGTATATGTAATTTGTTTAAAATTTGAAAATTTCTAAAAACAAATATAACTATTCTAAAGCAAAAAAAATAATTTTTATGAAAAATCTATCACTTTTTCTTCTTTTAAGTCTTGTAATATTCTCTTGTAAAAACACTTACAACGAAATAGAAGTTCCAGATAAAAGCACATCTCAATTCGATGTAAGAGCAGTAAATTATTTTAATTCACCAAAAGATTTAACCATCGGCAATATGGCTCCCAACTTCATCATGAACCCAGATTCTGACAACCCTAATGAACTAAAAGATTTCAGGGATAATGTAGTTATAATTTATATCGGTGCAAGCTGGTGCATCTACTGCAGACAATTTGAACCAAAACTTGACGAAATCTACCAATCAACTAAAAATGATAACTTAAAAATAATAAAAATCCTAACCGATTACAAAGAAGAAGACTTCATCAAAAAACTTTCTCCTGACAAAGAAATTTACAATGTTTTTAATCAATGGGATCTAAAAAATCTAATAGCAATATATCCAAACGACTATTACCCATTTTATTATCTAATCGATAAATTTGGTATGATTAGAGCAAAAGGTAACCCTAATTCGCCAGTCTTTCTAAATAACCTAAATGCATTGTTAAAAGGTGAGTAAAGAAAACAAACAAAAATCAATAAATAGATTTGAAAATTGCTACAAACTAAAATAAATTTCTAGTATGATTAATTATGAAAATCTTTCAAATAAAGACAAATTAAAATTATTACAAACTCTAAAAAATAGATTTGATAAAAACTTAAAAAGACATTTGGGATTTCATTGGGATAACATTGAGATTAAATTAAATAATCAACCTATAAAACTAAAAGCATTATACAATATGGAAATCACTTGTGGAGAGCCGGATGTTGTTGACTATGATTCTAAATCCAATGAGTTTATTTTTTTTGATTGCTCCAAGGAAACTCCTAAAAATAGAAGAAGTCTTTGTTATGATGATGATGCTTTGGAGTCAAGAAAAAAATTTAAACCAGAAGGAAGTGCATTTGGAATGGCAAAAGAATTAGGTATTGAATTATTATCTGAGAAAGATTATTATTATTTACAAAGTTTTGGAGAATTTGACACTAAAACTTCAAGTTGGCTTCTAACTCCAAAAGAAATTAGAGAAAAAGACGGAGCAATATTTGGGGACTCAAGATTTGGGAGAGTGTTTATTTATCATAACGGAGCAGAGTCATATTATCAAGTAAGGGGCTTCAGAGGTAAAATAAGAATATAATCTAATATAATTTAAAAATAATTTTTCGTAATTTGCATTTTATAGATGTCAAAAAAAAATTATTATGATTGATATTTTAATTTACCACCTGCATTTAATTGCCTTAGCAATCACTTTCTCTAAATATTGGAAATTAGAAGGTCTGAAAGCTGGCTTCTTATCCCTTTTGCTTGCGCTTTTAGTGTTCCTAATCTGCTGGACTTTAAGTGCTACTCTTTCGTATTATATTTATCCTCAAGAACTAAATAATATCTATTTTTCAAACAACACACTATCTTTAATTTTAGTTCTAATTCCTGAATATTTTTATTACAAAAACTTCGTTTTCAATAAATGAATGCCAATCTAAAATATTACTTTTTATTTATCCTAAGTATAATAATTGTTTATGGTTCAAACATTAACAATGAATTAGTTTATTGCGATGACCATGAAATAATTTTAGTCGGTAAAGAAAGAATTGACGAATTATCAGATATAAAAAACGAGTTCTTTAAAGGATATATAAACACAACTTATTATAGACCAATAATTAATATATCATTCGTGATAGATAAACATTTCGCAGGTGATGACTTCAAATTCTACCAAATATCAAATATATTTTATCATATTCTTGCTTGTCTGCTGTTTTTTCATTTGTTGTTACTTTTTAAAATAGATAAAAAGTGGACTGTATTTATAACCCTAATTTTCGCACTAATTCCAATAAATGTCAATGCAGTTTCGTGGATAGTAGGGAGAAATGATATTATTTACACCATTTTCGCCCTTTCCAGTTTGATATTTCTATTAAAAAATCAATCAACATTTAATTATTCAATTTCTGCATTATTTACATTATTAGCATTTTTAAGTAAAGAAACCGCACTTATAACACCATTTATAAATATCTTATTTGCATACTTTTATCTAAAATTAAGCAAAAGAGAAACTGGAAAATATCTTCTATTTCTTGCGGCATCTTATATTATCTATTTTTTATTAAAATCAAATGCTGAATTAGGTGTTGATATCAATAAATATGGAATTGATATAATATTAAATAATTTACCTGTTATTCCGGAGTTGCTTGCAAAAATCTTTATACCAATAGACCTTATGCCACTTGCAACTTACGGAACTTTAAACACTTCACTTGGTATTGGCTTAATCATTATTTTCACTTCATTAATAATCAAGTTCAAACTCTATAAAAACATATTATTTCTTATTGGAATTTCTATATTTTTACTAATAATTTCACCCGCTATGCTTGTAACGGTAAGTAATTCTAACGACTGGAACGAATATCTTGAATGTAGAGCATATTTTCCAACAATTGGCTTACTAATTAGTATAGCAAGTATATTAACAAAATTTGAGTTTAGAAAGAATTATTTTATCATTCTTGCTGTTATATCATTTATTTTGGGGTATTTATCTTATAATGAAAGTAGATATTATTCGGATAGATTTACTTTTTATGAAAGAATTTACGAAAAAGATAAAAATAAAGCACTATTTCCATTTATGCTATCTAGGCATTACAGAAGCGTAGGAAATGTAGAAAAAGAAGAAGAATTTCTACTAAAAGCTTATGAAGGTAATAAACTTTACTATAAATATCCTATGAACCTGGCTATTTTTTATTTCAAACAAAACTATTTCACAAAAGCATTCGATTTTTTTGAAAAAGCGTATGAAGTTGACTCAACTAACAAAGATTTAGCTTTATATTATTCAAATGCACTTATAAAAACGAAAAAATACTCTGAGACCAAAAAATTATTAGATAACTATTTTCAAAACACAAATAAACATTCATCAGAAATAAAAGTTAATTATCTACATTCATTACTAAAAACAAATAATATTGATTATGCAATAAGTTACATAGATAACGAAATGTTAGAAAATCACAAAAAAGAGATTTTCACAATGTTATTTTATATAGGAGAAGATTTATTAAACGAAGAAAACTACATAGATGCCGAAAAACTGCTACTAAAAGCAATTGAAATTGATAGAGCATACATCGAGCCACATATTGCTCTCTTAAATTTATATATTAAATTAAATAATAAAAAGTTAGCATCAGAATACGCAAATATAATTTTACAAAAAGGCGGCAGATTACCAGATTCTGTAAAAGACTACCTAAATAAATAATATCCAACATCCCATACCTACCAAAGGTTCCCAACCCTTCGGAAGACTAAAACCCCCAGAACCCCCACCTACCCAATGAATTGCCACCTGCTTTAGCTGGTGGACTTGAATAAAAACTAGTACCCTCCGTCATTCAGAGCGCTAGCGAAGAATCCAGTTAAAAAATTTAAAATCTCCGATTTTATCACATAAAAAAGCAACATCGTTGCGAAATATTTATAAACCCACTAACACCATAAAGATCAAGCTCCGTTAGATTCAAAACAAATCCCAAGGTCATTGAGCGGAGCCGAAATGACATAAATCAATTAGCCCCCCCCATACCTTCCAAAAGTTCTCAAAATCACAAAAAAAATAACTTACTTTTCACTGCACACAATATTAGCCATATAAAATAAAAACGCCATAAATGCAATAGAATCAATAAAATACAAAAACTGCATCCTTTTATTATACCTCCTCGTTTTGAATAAAACTAAATAAAAACAAAATATAATTATTTTTAAAAATAAATACTTGATTGGTATTTTTCATTATTTAATTTCGCAATAATTAAAATTTATAATTAAAAAAGGAATAAAAAATGACAAATGCAGAATTAAAAACGATATTACCCACTCAATTAGATTACGAAAGTAATGCTCAGTATAGCTTTTTTAAAGCGTATATCTCAATGTCTTCACCCAGAAAAATATCTAAAATGGCAGAAGACATCGCCAAATCAGAAAGAATGGTTTACGCCTACGCTAAAAAATACAACTGGTTAGAGCGTGCAAAGGAATATGATAGTAAACACTACAAAATGAGAATGAACCTTGAAAAATTAAAAAGAGAAGAACTAAAAATTAATAAAATCGAAGCACTAAATAAAGCCCAAGATGAAGCAACCAATATTATTAACAATATAACTAATAAAAACCATTTGGGTTGTAATCTAACAATGACAGCAATTATAACCCAAAAAAGCGAAATAGATGGTCGTTTAAATTCATATAATAAAATACTTAGAGCAATTGAATGTTATACAAAAATATGTATAAGCATCGATACCCATCTCGATAAAATTATGTCTGGCGAAGAGGATGATAATCTCACCGAAAAAGCACTTTTAGACCTCGATGAGCATTACAAATATGAACTAGAAAATCTTAATAACTATGTAAGTTCTATTGAAACAAAAAATATATGGCAAGAATTCGACATGATAGGAAATATAAAACTAAATGAAGAAAATTATGTTTTAGCACCACCTGATGTTACCACTGACGATAATTTAGTGATTAAGAATTTAGAAAAAGAAGAGATAAAAGAAGAGATAAAAGAAGAGATATTTGTTTAAAATTCTAATAATAATTGAAATATTTAATTTTATTAAAATTCTAAGTTAATTCTAATGATAAAATTGAAACTAAAACACAATCTAATTCGTTTGTATAGTATAAGAATAAATAATATAGGAGGTAAAAATGAGATACCTAATGTTTTTAATAATACCATTGGTTACTTTTGCTTGTTCAAGTTATGACCCAGGTAGTTCTTACTATGGATATGACAACGACCCTAAAGCAAAACAAAAAGATGACCCAGTTTTTGATAATAACTCAAATTGGAGTAATCCTCTAAATAATACTAATAATAATCAACAAGATATTGTTAGAAATGATAATGTTAATAGAACTCAGTACAATGGACCAGTTTATGTTCCTGTGATAGTCCCTTGGTGGAACAGTTATCACGGCTGGGGAATGACTCCAAGAAGAAGGTCTGGGGTTTATGTTCATTACTCAAATTATTGGGGACCAGAGTGGTACTCGCCTTGGTATAACTACCATCCTTATCATGGTGTAACTTGGAACGACTACTGGTATGTAAGACCACATTACAGACATTGGTACAACCAATCAGTTTATACATACTACGATAGACCTATAAGAAGAAATGAATTCAGAAGCTATAGTAGCAATCGAGGAACTTACTCTGTTTACAATCCAAGAGGTACAAACAGGTCTATAAATAATAGTCGTGATTACAACCCAAGGTCAGAAAGATTTACTTCTTCTGGGCAAAATATTTACAGACGTGGAGAGCAATATCAATCATCTCCAAGAAGCTCTGGGACTAGGAATACTCCTACAAGGACTAACACTTATTCACAACCTAATAATAATTCGCAACAGCAGAGAGGTTCTGGTAATCAAAGAGGTAATTCTAACTATTCGCCACCTTCACGCTCATCTGGCTCTTCGGCTCAACCAAGCAGAAGTTCTGGTAACTCAAGAAGTGGTTCTGGTTCAAGTGGTTCATCTCGAGGAAGTGGTTCATCTCGTTCATCTGGTAGTTCAAGAGGTAGATAATGAAAAAAATAATTTTATTGTTAATTTTAGCTTTTTCTTCAAATTCATTGTTAGCTCAAGTTCTGGAAGATGGACTAAACCTAACACGAAGAGAAAATGGAATTTCAGCACGTAGTAATGCGCTTGGTATGTCCTTTTATGGAATAAATGATGATGGCTCTTCGCTTTACTTCAATCCCGCAGGAATGTATCTAGTCCCAACGGGAGAGATTCAAGCAGGAGTTAATGTAAAGTATCTAAATTCAGATATAAATTTTATAGATAGTGATTTCAAGAATGATAGGTCAGCTCAATATTTGAATAACTTTACTTATGTCATCCCTTTTACAAGTGATACAAGGAAATTTACCATAGGTCTTGGTTATTTTAGAGATTTCGATTTTAGAGATTTAGTTAATTTTTCAGGTTTTAATCCAAATAGTTCTTTAATTGGTTCATATTCAGCTAACAGAGATGGTGCGTTGTCTGATTTAGGACTTGCTCCTGCTAGCAACCCAATGCTATCACCAGTTACTGATTCACTCCAACAAAATTATAGCTTGAGAAATAGAGGAAGTAATTCAAGATTTACAATGGGATTTGCATTTTCTTTAGGTGAAATGGCTGCAATAGGGGCAAGTTACTCCTTACATAGTTCTAATTTTTCTACATTCCGTAAATTAGATGAATTTGATATTTATAACAAATACGATGTTAATGATAGTGAAAATTGGACTAACGTTGATTTAAGTTCAATGTATAGTGATTTAGAAATTAGTCAAAGCATGACAGGTCATACAGGTTCTATTGGATTAGTTGTTACTCCCACAAAAAAAACAAGAGCTTTTTTATCTGTTGATTTACCAACAAGGTATAATTTTTCAGAAACTTGGAGAGAAAGTATGGATGTACAATTTGATAATGGAGATGCCTCTAACTTTCAAGATGGGGGAGAATCAGAATACTCAGTTGTTACACCAACAAGATATAATTTTGGAATATCACAAAACATACTTGGATTTACATTCTCTGGAGCATTAACTTATATGGATATGACAAACTTAAACTTTAGAGAGCAAAATTCATTTCAAAGAATTACTGTTGATGCAAGATATTTAGATGAAATCAACTCTTCAATTCAAGAAAGACTTGCTTCTGCAAAAATAGATTGGGGTGTTGGAGTAGAATATAAATTTCCTTTATATCCAATATTCTTACGTGGTTCTTATTCATCTTATAATACTCCATATCGTCAAGGATGGATAGATATATCAACTATCAAAACATTAGCTGTAGGAGCAGGCTTTTTAGTTGGTAAGCATATAATGTTAGATGTTTCGCTTTCTAATAGCGATTTCGACCGAACTAATTTCTTATATAGTACAGCAGGAGTTGAGCAAAGCTATACAATGTTCAGAGATGTAACAAATGTAACAGCAGGATTCACTTACAGATTTTAATATTTTTTAAAGGATTATAAAATAAAATTATAATCCCTTTTTAAATTTTTAAATTATTTTTAAAATTAATTTATACATAGTAATCTAAAATTTTATAAAAGGGTATAATAAAAGAAATCTAGCTTTACCATTAATATCAAATTCAATAGCGGGAGCTGGCAACTTGAAATAATTAATAGACTGAACAGCCCAGTTCACAAAATTATATTTACTTTCTGGTATTAGTTTAGTAAGATTATAATCCAATGCAATTATAAATCTTGGCTCTCCAAGATAATATGGAATCCCATTTCTTTGAACTCCCCAATTGGGACTTTTGCTTAAATCCACATGGTCAGTTCTTTCATCTAAATTTGTTTGGTTTCTTGCAGTATATCCAAAACTAAGTTCTAACCAAGGAAGCCAATATCTTTTTAAATTATCTGGCAACATATTATGAACGTTCATTGATATAAAAAAAACTTGTGATGCATATTCATCAACAAAAAAACTATGCGGTATTCTTTTTTCGTAGCCAAATAACTCTGAATTTATTATTTGAAACTTTGGCGTGAAATTCTCAAAATAAGGATAATAATTTTGTAGGATAAAAAAACCAGCCCCTGCAGCATTGAAATAAAAATCTGATGGAGAAAAACCAAAGTTAGCACCAAACCCATCCATTATTTCAATATATGTTATATATCCAAGTCCTAAAAGTCCGCCTATTAACTTAGCTTGACTTTCTTTCATATCAACCGATAGCATTGCTTCACTAAGCATATAACACGATAAGTAAGAACTAACAAAATGTCCAGCTTTATCTACGTATAATCCATAAGCGCCATCTTCGATTATCCTAAAGCTAGTTTTTTCTTCCCAAATCGTTCTGCTCTGAGCAATATGCTGACCAACAAACAAAGCACTTACACCCAACCCAGTGTAAATGTAAGTAGATTTTTTTAAGTTATTTTCTAAGGGTGGTAATTTTCCTGTTAAAGTGTATCTATAAGAATCGGCATATTTAAATTCTTCTTTTGTTATTCTTCTTACAGAATCTTTAGTTTCCTTAGATATTAAGATGTTACTAAGTATTAATATTAGCAACAAGCTAATAATATGAAATAATTGGCTTGGTTTTTGAATATAATTTCGTATATTTGGAAAATCTATGGACGAATTAGCAAACATAATTAAATCTTATCGTGAGAAAAAAGGGATTTCCCTGAATGAATTATCTGATAAGACAAAAATACGGAAAAATATTCTTTCTGCAATCGAAGAAGGAGATTTTTCTTTATTGCCTGCAGTCTACGGTGTTTCTTTTTTAAAAACTATCGTTACATATTTAGAAATTCCTGAAGAAGAATATGGACAATTTTTTAGTCCATTAAAGACAAAAGAAAAAGAAAAAATCTACAAAGCCCAATCTAAACCATTGAAAGATTATGGCTCTATAAAAGGTACTATAAATTTATTTGGTTTTGAGTTAAATCCAAATTTCATGAACTATGCTTTATATTTTGCATTTGGACTTTTAGTTTTAGTTTTACTTTATATTTCACTATTTTATGAAAAAGAACTGCCTGAAGAACCAAAAATTGAGCAGAACACTGCACTTTCACCAGACAGTGAACAGATTATCATAACGGATGAAGATATCGACAATAGTATTGTTTATCAAGATTCAATAATTTTAAAGGCAATTGCTGTTGATACCGCTTGGGTTAGAATTGATATGGATGGTCAAAAAGTAGATGAAGTACTTTTTATTCCTAAACAATCTAAAACATGGAAAGCAAAAGAGTATTTTATTATTCATCAGGGAAATTTTGGAGCTATTGAATATATAAGAGATGGAAAGACTCTTGAACCATTTGGTTCACCAGGAACAACTGTGAGAAATGTGAGAGTTACTAGAGATAAAGTTAAAACCACTACTCCATGGTGATAATTACTATGTATATATTGGCTTCTGCCATTTAAATTATTTTTTCAGCTTCATATTATAAAAAAATGTATTTATATAAAAATAAATTACTTAAATAATAAATTATGACATTTATAGATAAACTAAAAAAAAGATGGAAAATAAAATCAACATTTCAAGTAATAATTATAATTATAGTTTTTGGAATTACTGGAAGTAGTGCTTTATTTGTAAAAAAAATTGTTTTTGAGTTCTTAGGTATTGATAGCAATACATCTAATTATATATTTTATCCAGCATATATTTTAACAATCATTCCTATTTACCAAGTTTTGTTATTATTCTGGGCTTTTATTTTCAGACAATTTGACTTTTTTTGGAATTTCCAGAAGAAATCTTTTTCACGATTAAGAAGAAAAAAGAAAAGTTAGTTATTTGAAATCAAAATATAAAAAAAGAGGACTGTAAAGCCCTCTTAAAATATAAAAATTATATATATAGACTATTTAAAACATACTAATATCGTCAAGCAAATCAGTAGCTCTCTTTCCGCCAGCTATTTCGACTATTTTATCGTCGTAATGGTCTGCAATTACTGCTACTGTATTTAATGTGTTTAAAAGTTCATTTTCATCTAAATGTGTTCCGGCAATTGCGTGTGAGTAAGTTATTGTATTATCGAAATAAAGACCAAATGCTCCAAAGTGGAGTTCGGCATTTTTCCTTAATAAAAAGTTCATTAACTCAGGTGAAATTTTTGCACCTGTTACAACTTGGCTTATACATTCAACACTTGTCTCTTTATTAGTAAATGGTCTAACAATAATCATAACTTGAGTAGAGCCACGAGAGATTGTGAATGAACCATTACCAAAAGATAAATGTTCTGGAAAGTTTTTATCTAGAAACTTTTGAACTTTTTCTATTGTTTTATCGATTAGTTCTTGAGGAGTATTGACCAAGACTTCGTGGTCATCTTTATTAAATACTTTTTGACCCATTTTTTTACTCTTCCTTATTTTTAGGTGATTCTAATAGTCCCATTTCGGCTTTTAGTTTAAGTAGTTCATCATCAGAGCTTGACAATTCTAATAATTTGAATTCATCTTCAAGAGATTTATCATTGCCAGCTAAATGACCAAATGCTTCAGCTTCTGCTTCAACATTTTCGATTTTAGCTTCATATTTATCAAATTTAGAAAATGCGTCTGAGCCAACACCAGAGAAAGATTGGCTGATTAATTTTTGAGCTTTTGCAGATTGTGAGCGAGCAATAAGAGTACTTTGTCTTTGTCTTGCTTCATCTAATTTGAGTTTTAATTGGTCTAATTGTGATTTCATTTTATCAGCAGTTTCTTTTGCCTGCAGATATATAGGAGTTAAATCTTTTTCATTTCTCTCGGAAATAGATTTTTTTTCAAGAGCTTGTTTGGCAAGGTCTTCTCTGCCTGCGAGTAATGCTTTTTTTGCTTTTTCTTGCCAATCGGCTTGCTCTTCTTTTGCTTTATTTAATTTTTTGAAAAGATTTTTTTCATTTGCTATACCTCTTGCTACGGCTAACGTTGTTTTGTTAACTGATTCTTCCATTTCTAAAACCATTTGTTTTAGCATTTTTTCTGGATCTTCAGCTTTATCGAGAGCTTCGTTAACATTTGCTTTAAAGATATCTGCAATTCGGGCAAACATACTCATTATTTTCTCCAATTAATATTTCAAAATTAATAAAATTAATTTTAATAACGAAAAATATATTAAATTATTTGCTTAATACGATTTTAACTTCAAATTTGTTCATCTACTCGAAAAATATTACTTTAATGTTCAATTTAAATAATCTTTATTACATATAAATTTATCAAAAATATTTAAAAATTAAAAAAAGATTATCTATATATTAAAATTATTTTTAAAAATAATGTAACAAAAAATAGCGTTATTAAAAATTTATAAAAAAAGCAAATAATGAAAAAAAATAAAAATAAAATTCTTAAATAATGAAAAATATTAAGTGAAAAAACATATATACTAAAAAAATATTGTCTTAGAAAGAATATAAATAACTAATATACATATAGATAAAACTATCATAAGAAAAAAATTAAAAAAATTATAAATATTTTGTAACAAAAATCTAAAAATGTTGTTATTAATTGTGTACATAGAAAAATAAATAAATTTTGTTCAATTAATTTAAAGGTTTAGTCAAATGGTTTTAAAGACTAATTTACTAAAATACATAAACCTATTGTTTATGTTCGCATTTTTAGGTATTGCTACTAATACCGAAGTGAAGGCACAAGACGATTGGCCTGGTGCTTGTTATGAGCCAAACTTCTCTGAAGAATCTAATCCTTATTGCCACCCTTATGATGGTAGTATTAGATGGCTTGGTTCTGAAGACCTAAGAGGTTACAAACAATTCGGCTGGGGATATTGGTACGAATGTTATACATATTATCCTTATTCGAGAATAGACAGAATTGAATGGTATGAAAAAGGAGCATCTGAACCGTTCTGGTTTTGGGAGATGGATAACTGTTGTAAATGGTTCCCTGCTTATATTTACATTCATGGACCTGCTGATGAAGGTGGATGGGGTGGTATCCCTATTTCTACAAATGAAGCTTGTAATGGTGACCAGCGTGTTGACCCTAATAACCCCTCTGCAGGACCAGCAGAAACTTGGGAGCCAATTGAATTAAGTATGGCGAAAACTTATACACTAAAGTTTTGGACTGCTGATAGAATAAGATCAACTCACTATACTTGGCTATACTGGGATATCAATAATGATAAAGAATTTGATTGGAGAGGTGATGAATTAATTCAAAAATGGACTACTCCCTGGACACAGCTTACTTACAGAAACAGCCCTTATACAAACTGTGGTTTTGGCTATTATTATGGTGGAATTTATAATTTCAACTATACACTCTTGAATTTCTATTGGGCAGAGTATGAAATTGATATAGAAATTCCTGCAGACGGAATTGAAGTTGGAGTTCCTAATAGAATGAGATTAAAAAGACTTTACTCAAGAAATTATGATGACGCTTGTTGGGTTGATATTCAAAGAGGATCAGGTGCATCAGCTTATCAATATGATTATTATGGTCAAATAATTGATTTTGATGTAATTTTCGGTGGAATTGAAGTAATACCTTTCCCTAATGAAGGAACACTTAC
>CBFIFP010000007.1:0-138320 GCA_965661945.1 Eximiradiales bacterium | reverse complement strand
AGGTTTGATACCTTTTTGAGTTACTTCTGCAATATTAACTTTTAATATAAATTCACCATTTTTAAAATAATGGAAATCTAAATAATCAGTAAAAATTAAATTAGGTAGGGTTTTATACCTATCAAATTGTTCTTTATTTTGCTTTTTACCTGATAAATCTGAGTCCCCAATATCTTTTGCTTCAATGTATGCAATTTGAATATCATTTTTAGTTAAAATATAATCAGGAGCACCACATTCAATTCTTCTTGGTTCATTTGTAATATCAATATCAGTGAGAATTGATTTTAATAAGCGTTCTAAATCACCTCTATATGTGTGTTCTGTGGCATTCCCTCTAAGGTATCTTTTATTAATACTTGAGATGTATTCTTGAATAGTCATTGTTTTTATTCCCTTTCCAATTTTCAAAAATAGGAAAAAAAAAGAATATTTACTAATTTCGCATATATTAAAAGGTGATTATGAAAAATAAAATAATTTTAGGTGATGATTACCATATTAACGCTGAACCAGATAATTATGTAATTATACATTATCCAGACCCTGCTGTAATTATGGAATTATATTTAGTAGATTTCGATGATGATTACGACATGGAATACAAAAACCCTGACGGGATTACTGAATATTATAAACATAAAATCGCCTTCGCAAGTCAAGATCCTAATAATAACATCATTCATTCAATGATTAATTACTTCTTAGATTATTTGAAATACGAAGACGATAATATCGGAGATGGTACAATTAAGTTAAATCTTAATTAAGATTTTAAATAATAATTAAGCGCTTTTCTTAAGCCAGAATCGTAAATGGTTAATTCTTTAACGCCTTTTTTATAATCTAATTTAGATATTAAGTGATTATTCACATAACCTGTTAGAGTTTGTCTAGTGATTTTTATGCCTTTTTCTGCAAGCATATTTAAAATATCCGAAATTGTATATTTACGATTTATTACAAAGCCCTTGAGTTTGATTTGCTCGACGAACTCATCAAAATAATCTTCATCATTTGTATATAATATGGCTGAGTTTTCAGGGAATTTTAGAAATAATCCGCTTAATTCGATTTCTTTCTCTGGTACAAACTCAAGCATAGTTTCCTTTTTAACATCCTTGTCGTAAATAATTAAGAGATTGTTTACTTTACTTGGTGTCGCAATTTCAGGCATATTAGTCAATATGAATTTATTGCCATTCGCCAATCTGTAAAGGTTGTTTAAGACTATGTGTTTTTGGTTCATTTGGGTTTACTCTCCTTCTATTGTATAGTGGTAATCACCTATCCAAGCAGAGTTATCACCAAACTTGAAGTCTGGTTCGTCATCGTATATAGTCACATCTAAATCTTCATCATAATGACAATTACAAGTATTAGTATTGTATACTTTATAATCCTTTAAATCCCCACTACCATATTCAACCGAGTAATTATCTTGGCTTTCAGTTTCTTGAATTAACGACCTAAAAGCATCATCATAGCAATGATATTTTATAGAGAAATTTGATGAGCTGTCTCTGTGAGCGTGTTTTTTGTTTAGTACTACCATTATTAAATCCCTTTATTTTGTATTTGTTTTAAATTCTAATACAAAATTAAGGAATTAATATTTAATATGCAAGTTTTATTTTTCGTATTTCAAAACTTTCTTTCATATTATTTATAAACCTCTATATTAGTTGATTTTATACGATGTATTATTATGTTGATTAATTAATCTAAAGCATTTCTCACAGCATCTATAGCTTCAGATTGTGTTATTTTTACATATTCATCAAAAGAACGTCTATTTCTATGACCTGTGATTTTCATTATTTGTTCAGGCAGCAGTCCTTTTCGCAGCAATCTAGTTATGAATGTGCGACGTGCTGTATGGCTAGTTATTAATTGGTATTTAGGTTTTATTTCGTCAATTCTACTTCCTGCATTCCATGATGTAATTAATGTTGGGGTTTCTATCCCTGCGCTCTTGCATAATTCCTTGAGGTATTTGTTATATTTAACGTCAGATATTTTAGGAAGTTCATAATTGTATTTCTCAAAAATAGGAATTATTTTATTAGTAATTGGAATTCTGATTAATTCGGATGTTTTAATAGTTGTCAGCAGAATTTCATTATTTACTTTATCAATATTCTCTTTTTTTAAATTAAGCAAGTCGGATACTCTTAATCCAGTACTACATTGTATCAAAAAGAGGTCTTTAATTTTGACAAGATTTTCAGATGGAAGATACTCTTGAATACATTTTATTTCTGATTCATCGAGAGCAATTAAGGTTGAGTATTTGTTCTGGACTATATTTTTAAAATTATTTAAATAACTAATATCGATATTAGGATTAATCTTATGATAGTTCCTCATTAAAGTCTTGAAGAGTGCCACAGTCCTTATTATATATGAATTACTATAACCATTTTTTACTAATAGTTTACTAAATCCATCTAAGTCTTTAATTGTTAGTTCTGAAAATCTTAATCCTTTTTTGTACTTTCCAAGTATCATCTTTAAATTTAATAGCTTTTTTTGAGAGCCAATAGTTGTGTATTCTTTGTAAATGTAATCAATAAAATTATCAACTAAATCAAGTTCATTTTGATTATCTTTAGAATCATTTATTTTTAAAAGCTCGATAGCATCAAATATATTATGTTTTATTTTTGGAGTTTCAATAATATATTTATCTAATATTTCGGAAATGTTTTTTAATTTTGTATTCTTGAAGAAAGAATTATTATCTGATAATTTCACTACATTTTTTTTAGAATCCCAGTTCTTTTTAATTACAGAAATCCCTGTAGGAATTCTTTTCCTTTGAGATGGCATTCTAATATCGATATATATAGGGCTAATATCTTTCTTATTGCTTTTAAGATAAAATAAATATTTCAAAAGGTGTCCAATATGGTGACCAATAAAAGCAAAATTAAGTATAAATTAAATATAAAACAAATATAACATAGTGTCTAAAATCAGACTATATATATAATATATGAAAATTATATAAATATTAAAATAAAATATTAAAGTCCGGCCATCACCTCAAGACATTAAGCAATCATAACCGATTGCTTTTTTTTTTAAATTTTAAAAAAGAAAAAACCTCTCAATTTAAATTAAGAGGTTTTTTTGTTTAATTAATAAGAGAGAAATTTTTAAAAGTTTGTTTTAATATTATCTAAATTATAAATTTTTGCAATTTCGTCACGTAATGTGTTCAATTGAGTAATACTAACTTCGTAGTAGTTTAAACCCAAGATATCTAAAAGATTGTTTATTTGACTTTGGGTGATAGCTCTTTTTTGGAAGTTTATGAAGTTTAACCCCCAAATAAAGGCATAGGCTTCTGATAATGCGTGATTTCTAATAGCATCGTCGTTAAAATTATTAAGGGAAGTATTCACATAATTTAATGCTGTTGTTGCTGCAATTACTTCCAATTGATTAATTATTATATCAATTTGTTTATCTCTTTCAGTATAGTCTTTATTTTGAATAGCAATTCTACCTTTTATAAATGAAGTAGTTATATCTTGTGGAGAATCTATTAAGCCATTTGTAACATCAGAGTTTGATTTATGAGTGTATTTTGCCCAATATCTTTCTCCAGTTAAATCCTGAGGCCAGTTTGTAGTTGCACCAAGATAGCCAAATGCTTCATCCCAGTGGTGTTCCATAGCAGTGTAATTTTTACCTTCTGAGTTTGTATTATTTTCTACATTCATTTTATCTGGACTTAGGTAAACATTTGTGATTTGGTGTAAAAAGCAAGCTCCCATTAGTCCTTTTTCGATTAATTGTTGGTATTCAACACCATTTTCATTGAATAAGTATTGTTTTGTGCCTGATTTAACTATTCCAGCTTTACCAAGAGAACCCTCTTCTGTAGTGCCAGATATTTCTGCAAGAGAAGACATAAAGGATTCTAATGTTTCAATTGCTTGTGGAGCAGTTTTATCTTTTAATTGTTTAGTAGAGGAAAATGAAAAGTTACCGTTTCCATTTTCATTTGTGTTGGCAAACATGTCGAGCATCACTTGAGTTTCTATTTTAGCGCCTTTATCAACAGACTTAAAGTAAGCAGCAAACTCATCTAATTGGTTTAACCTTTCAGTTTGACCTGAGAAATCAACGTTAGAAAAATTATATGTTGTATGAATTTCTTGAACATTATCAGTTTCGTCATCTTTACATGAAATTAATGTAAAGATAAATGCAAATAGAATGAAATGTATTTTTGAGAATTTCATATAAAACCTTTTAAAAATTGTTTAAAATAATAAGACAAAATTAATCGGATTTATTAATAGGACAAAATTAATCGGATTTATGTTCCAAAATGTTGTTTTTAAATTTAAAATAAAAACCCGATAATTTCTTATCGGGTATTAATATTAAAGCTAATAATATTAGTAAGTTAATTCTAACTTTATTTTGCAATTATAAATTGAGAGGTTTGAATTTTAGTTAAGGTATGGAAATTAATGAAATAAACTCCGGAGTGTAAGTTTTCAATATTTAAAAAGAACTGATGAAAACCTGATTCTTGAATTTCATTAACTGGAATAGAAATTGAATTCCCCATAACATCATATATTTCAATTTTTACTGGTCCGTCAAAGGCAGTAGAATACGTCACATAAGTGCTTTGATTTAGTGGGTTAGGATTTATATTTTCCATTTGGTCAAAAGTACCACCAGTTTCAAATATTCTGAAATCTCTAGCACAGAACTCATCTAATTTTGTAATCAAAGGATCAGTAGTTCCTGTTGTTTGGCAATTTGGTAAGAAAACAGAGTAATAAACTTCAGATTCGAACTCGTCGGACATTTCCATATAAAATTCAATATCACAAAGTCCTCCATTGTAAGCAGACATTAAAGATCCAGTACCAACGATATTGATTTCGTTGATAGACACAATGTTTGCAGTCCAGTTCATAGCTCCACCTGTTAAATCTGTGATATTATTCTCAAGAAGGTGAACAGCTCTGAAGTTATATTTAATGTTAATTACAATTTCGTTAATGTCCCAAGATGGGTCGCCTTTTGCAATTTCTTCAACATTTGCATTAAATCTCATTTTATCGGTATTATCTTTTCCTGGCATTAGACCTTTTGGTATTCCTATGCTGGAAGTTAGGTCTATAAATATTCCTCTTCCTGTTAAATCTAATATGTAATCCACATTTAAATTATTATCAAATTCAACTTTAGCGTTATAAACTCTTGCATCTTTAGGAGCAAAAATTACTTGAATATTTTGAGTTTGACCTGGCTGAAGAGTAACTACTTCAGGCATATTAACAATAAATACATCTTCATTTGGAGTAATAACTACATCGTTTCTATTAACAATTAATTCAACGCTCGAACTGTTGACTAATGAATAGTTAAAAAATCCATTTTTATCGCAAATTAATATATTACCAAAATCATTTTGTACTTCGTTAGCACTGCTAAGTGCGCTACAAGCACCTGTTAAGTTAGGAAGAACAGAGTCTGAGGCAAATATATCGTTTGTTAAATTACCGATTGCAACATCTGCTATAATTGCAAAATCATGATTAATAAATCCAGAATTAATTGGAGTAAAGTCAATTAAAACATCTCTTGTAGCTCCCGATGCTATATTAATATTTTCAATAATATTGTTATTACCGATAAATTTATAGTCATTTGTAAGTGATTCAATTTGAAATATATCAACAGCATCAATCTGAGAGTTATTAGTAATTCTTAAAATGGCTTCAGATGTTTGAGTTTGAATAGCACCATCAGGACAAATCATTTCATAAGTAATATTAGGGAAAACACCAATACCAACTAATTCAGTAGAAGCATCAGTTGTATTATTAGCTAAAGTGTATTCAAGATTTGCATTAAACTCACCTTCTGTTAAAGGAGTGAATTCATATTCTATTTCTATTGTTTGATTTCCTTGAATTTGATATGAATTTTGAATATTAATAAGTTTAAAATAAGATTCATCGTCGTTAACAATTGTAAGATTTCTTATTTCAGTTTCTAAATCAGATAAATTTTCGAGTGAGATTATCCCTCTATTTACTGTTCTAATTCTATTTTTAATTTCTGGAGATGTTCCTACTATTGATGAGTTGATACCTTCACCTATTAAATCAGAGAACGTATTTTCGCATGCAGAGGTAACTCCATAATTAATTTTAGCAGTTCTCTGTCCTTCTTGGTTTGGTGTAAAGAATATCTCAAAACTAACGCTTGATTTAGGTGGAATATTATCAGAGGGAACTGAGGTACCATCTGCTCTTAGAATAGCAATTTCGAATTCATTATTTGGGTCATCTTCTATTGAAGGAGTAATTCTTACAGATTGTGATGTAGGATTTCTAAAAATATCTTCCATTACAATTCTTGACCTTATACCGATTGTTTTTGTGCCAAGATCAACTAATTCGTCAGAATCTCCTCTACAAGTTCCTACCCCAGATATTTGTATTGTAATGTCATCAGCGCAATCAGAATCAATTGTAAAAGATGATGAGCGTTGTCCTAATGCAGTTGGTTCGAAAGAAAACTCAAGAGTAATTTCTTCTTTACTTAAAATTTGCTCAGGAAGTTGCGTTCTCATTGAGAATTCAGAAGGATTATTAGTAAACCTAAATCCATTTAACTTAACTGGTAAATCACTTGGATTATAAAGCAAAGCATTGAATACTCTTAAACTTGGCTCTCCACCAACAAGAGTCTCATCTATTACTAAATTAGTTCTTTGAAATTCAAGTGTAGGTTTTTCGACTTTAAAAAACTCTCTTGATATATCTTCACTTGCTTGAGTGGTTCCATATTTAGAAACCGCAATGTCTTTCATATCTTGAGAAGTTAATGATATCTCACCAAACTGAATTTGATCTTCAAATGTATCTATTTTATATAGATTATTTTCTGAATCAGTGTGCGAGTATTTTTTAAATGTATTTATGTTAAAACCAGTAGCAAATGCATTTATAAAATTTAAATCTGTATCATAATGAGCAACAAAGTTTCCACTGTTAGGAAGAGTAAGAGCTGAACCAAATTCTAAAGTATTTCTGTAAGAACCTGCCACTTCAATTCTATTTTCAGCAGCATTGTATCTTATAGCTCTAACATCAACAGTTGTGTTTAAATTATCTCTTGAACCAAAAGTTATAACTCTTGTAACACTTCCGTTGGGGTTGACTTTCATAATCATTCCATAAGCTTTGTTTGGATGCTGCATATTTGGAAAGTTTGTTCCAATTTGAATACCTTGGTAAACAATACCAGCAGAGAAGATATCACCAGCATCAGAAATAGCAACACCTACAAGTGAATCATTTTGAGTTGTACCAGCTTGAATCATCCATTGAGGAAATCCATCTTTATCAACTTTAGTTAAGAATAAATCATGTCCACCTCTAGAAACTCTACTATAATCTAAGAAATTCAATGTTTCTTGATGATAACCAGACATATAGATAAATGTTTCATTAGCGTCCATTTCTATACCTGATAACTCTGCATCAAAGTCGTTTGAACCTTGATGAACCCAGCGATATGATTGAGTTGCTTCTCTTTCAATTTTTATTTTGATATTATCTGAAGCAAAATTAGGTGACCAATTGTAACTTCCACCAGTAACGTTTCTTCTTATCAATTGCCAATTTTGACCATTGTTAGTAGAGTAATATAGGTTAACTGGAGTAGTTTCTTCAACTCCCGCCCATTGAATTTCTATACCTTCACAAGCAGAAAAAACACCACTGTGAGGGTTAACTAAATTTACTTTAGAAAAACCACCAACAAGGTTCATATATGCAGGACAGTAAATACCTTCTAATGTGAAAAATGCTTGTCTAAATTCTTTTTCGTCCTCTTGAGTAAAAGTAATATCTACCTCGATTTCACTTCCTACTTCTGCAACATCATCAACGTCAGCAGGTTCTCCGTCAATTCTGATTCCAGCAAATCTAAAGAATGTTGCTGGAGTAAAGTTAGTTCCTTTAAAAGTAAAAGGTGAGTTTTCGACTGTAAATGTTGCTGTTAGAGTTACTGGGTCTCCAATATTAGGATTACCAAAACTTAATAAATCTCCATCAGAAGGAATTAATCTAGCAATACTTCTTTCAGGAGCTAGATATGTTCTAACTCTTGGCAGTGGATCTAAATCTCTTAAAAAATCAAACGATACTTCTCTTTCTCTTGAAAGTTCATCACAACCATAAGCAGTACTCCAAGAAAGTTCACATATTTGTCTTGCTTGTGCTTCAATTGCTATTAATTGATAAATATCGCTTAGTTCTTCTCTTTCATAAACCGCAAAAGATTTTCCACCAGTTTCTTGTGAAATTTTTGAAAGAAAAGATGGTAATGGCATACTTAAAGTTATAGAATACATTTGTATGTTGTTCTCACTGAATTGTTGAATTACCTCGTCAAATCTATTATCGGTTACTTCTTTAGGTTCTGGTAATCCATCCGTTAAGAAAACAACTATTCTGTTCATATCAGTTGGTTGCTCGCTAAGTAATTTAACCGCATTAAAATTAACATCATCAATCAATGGAGGTAAATAATAAGTAGGACCAAAAGGAAGAACATCATCAACCGATTGAATTAGAAAATCTTTATCATTAGTGAAGTCAGCTATTAAATTAACTGAATTTAGTCCAGAAAATGTTGTAATTGCAATTTTAGTTCTTCCTACAAAATCAATAGATTCTACAAACTTTCTTGCTCCTTCAACCACCCAATCCCATCTTCTAATTCCATCATCAGGGTTGGTATCCATTGAGCCACTTTTATCAAGAATTAATAAAATGCTTAATTCTGCAGGTTCTTCTGATTCTATACAATTTAGTTGAAGGTTTGGGGTCATATTCAGACCGTTTTCAATTACTGTAAAATCTTCGGCACGCAAATTTTGATAAGGCACACCAGCAGGCGTTGTTGCTGTGAAATTAACCTTAACAATTGGGAAATCGTCAGTTATAATATTTGTAACTGAAAAAGCGCCATACATATTTTGTATATTAAGTACTAATATTGTAAATAATACAAAACTTCTAAACATAATTCTTCCTTATTATTTCATTTTTTATACAACTAATAACTCAAACCAATGGTTTTTGTTACATTTTTGTTTATTTGTAATAACATAAATAACATTAAATGTTATTTATGTTTCAATTTTTTTATAAAATCTTTTTAATATAATTCTTTATTAACTCTCAAATCAATAGCTTTAACAACATTAAATGGTAATCTTAAAATTGTCTGCCCTTCTTTGTTAATAAACTCGGCATTTTTCTTGCCTTCATTTTCGTAAGAAACCCATGCTAAAGGTTTTTCTCCAGCAAACACGCCACAAAGAATATAATTATTACTTATAACTGTTTTACCAGATTTATCTATGAACTTCCATTCACCGTTTTCCTTAACTGCGCAAAGTCCTTGAGAAAAATACTGAACATCTGAAAAGACCTCATTCGTGATTTTTTGCCCAGTACTATCTATTAATGCCCAAGTGTATTTCATTCCAGTAGATAATTTCCCTATGAATGAATAGCCCTCATTGAATTTATTAAGTTCGTGATATGTTGGTTCTACTATCAGCTTACCAGTTTTATCCATTAACCCAACAACACCATCTATATTTGCTTTTGCTAAACCACCAACAAAGTATGCTGGCTCTTGATAATCAAAAGGCAGGACCTTCTTACCTGTTTTATCTATAAAACCAACTTTATATTCTTTATTTGAAATAGAAGCGTACCCTTCGGAAAATGGATAACCAACTTCGCCATCTTTTAAACTTATTTGCATAACTCCATTAGTATCAATATATCCACGTCTATTTTCATCATATATATAAGCAAGTCCTTCTGTGAAATATGTAGCATCTATTAAACTTGGCTTGATAAAAACGCTTCCATCTTTATTAATGTAACCATATCGTTTATCTATAAATTCTTCAGGATAATCCATAACTATTAAAGCTTTTCCATTAGAGAAATCTTTTACATCATGATAATTTGTTATGATTGTTATTTTACCTTTCAAATCCATATAACAATTTTTTATAACCCCATCAATATCTGCCACGACAGTAAAAAGACCTTCGCTAAAACCATTTACGTCAAGTATTTTCTTGTTCTGAAATAAATCATTACCTTCTGAATCCCAGAAATGCCATCTATCACCTTGATAAAACGCAACAAGGGGTTCGGCTGATTTGCTAACAAGAACACTTAAGAGAAGTAAGAATATTAACCTTATCATTATTTTTTAAAATTAAAATTTTACAGAATACTAAATTAACGAATAAAATAATAATATGTTTAAATAGTTTATATATTTTTTAAGTAACAAATTTATAAAATGTATTTTTTAGCACTATTTTTCCTTACTAATTTACTAACTGCAAAAGAACTTACTAACCAAAGTGATTATTTTTCTTATGGAATGACTAATTCAATAAATTTTTTTAATGGCAATCTTTATTGTGCCACTGGTAATGGTTATAATGGTGGTCTTTACAAATTAGAAAATGAAAAGTGGAAATTAGTTGTAATACCAGAATTATTATCAAATTATATTAGAAAATTATTACCGATGGAAAATTATCTAATAGTTTCAACTGATAAAGGAATTTTTGGGATTGATAAAAATGATAGTTTGTTAGATTTGAATGAAGGTTTACCTTCAGAGGTCTATTTTGAAAATACCAAAGGGGTATTAAAGGTTGTGGAGAGTGAAAAACAATTATTTTTAACTTTAGATTTAAGAGAAATATATTATAGTAATAAAGATTCTATTTCTTGGAAAAAAGCAAATATAAACTTTAATAGATATATATACGATTTTGACTACTTTCAGGGCAATTTGTATTTGAGTATCGACAGAGAAGGAGTTATAAAGTATAATACAGAAAATCATACTTATAATCGAATTACTCATTTTGATAATGAGTTTATATTTAATATAAATTCTACAGATAAGTTTTTGCATTGTAGTAGTGGTTTTGAGAATTATATCACTTATGATGGAGATAGTTGGAGAAATTTTAATGAACGATTTGATTTGAATACAGAAATAATAAGAAAATTGATTGAAAAAGACGGCACAATATATATGACTGATAATATTAATTTATATTTTTCGAGTAATGAAGGTGAAGACTGGAATTTTATTAATATAATTAGCCAAGTTAAAAAATCAATATTTACCCAAGAGCTTTTTGTGAATGATGGAATTGTTTATATTTCTGTTGATGATTTTGGGATTATAAAGGTTGAAGAAAGTAATGTTGAATTTATGGAAAATAATGTTTATAATTATAAAGTTGAAAAAATAAGAAACTTTGATGATATTACTTATTATTATATTTCTACTTTAAACTATTCTTTTATTTATAAAAATGTTGGTAATAATCCTATATTAATATATGATAAAGTCTTTGATAGTGTAAAAGATTTTTATCAAAGTAATAATGGTAATATGCTTATAATGAATGAACTAGGGGGATTAATTTATTCTAAGAATAATACTATTTGGGATATAATCAAATTACCAAATAATTATGATTATAATAATCACCAAGTTTTGTATTATGATGATTATATAATGCTTACTAATGCTGATTTTAATAAAAATAGTTTATATACTACTAATTACGGAGAGAGTTGGGAAGTGGTTGAAATAATGTCTAATTATGAGATTATAAAAATAATAGATTCCCCTCAATTAAGTTATGCTATCTCCGAAAATAAATTATTTGAGTTTAATAAGAATAACAAGTCTTGGAGAGAAATATATAGTTCTAATAATATAACCGATGTTTTATTTGATGATGGTTTGTATGTAATTAAAAATGGTGATATTTTAGAAATAATTGATAATTCATTTAATAAATTAAGTAATACTATATCTGCAAAAACTCTGATTTCAAGATATATTGCATATTTTTATGATAATACAATTAAGCAATTTATAAATAATAATTGGTTAACGATATTTGAATTTAATTACTTGAAAGAAAATCAAATTACAGATTTTAATAAAATCTCGGATAATCATTTAGAATTAGGAACAAATTATCTGGGAATGTTTGATATATTTATAGATTATAATAATATTAGTCATTTAGATAAAAATAATAGAATTAAATATGAAAATAATGTCTATTTTTCAGACTTACCGTTTGATTTAAAAGTAGTTGATTTAATGGGTAATAAAGTAATAGAAAAAAATGAAATATTAAGTTTTGATATTTCAGAAATAAAACTACAAAAATACTTAATTATATTACAACAAGATAATAATATTTATGTTAATAAACGTATTAAATAACTAATTAATATTAATTTATTAAAGATTATTAAAATATTTCAAAATATAAATTTTATAATAAAAGTTAATTTTAATCTTCTTTCTTGGCATAGTCATTGATAGTCATTACTTGGTAATAAGAATATTTATAATAAAATCAATGACTAAGCAAGTAGAAATATATGACGACCCTAATAGATATGCAGAACCAGGCAAAATTGAACTTGGAGATGTGATTTCTTTTTATGGATACCAGAAATTTTATCTTTCTGACACTTTTATTGAAATCAATCCTGTTGACAAAGGACTTGTAAATAAAAAAAATCTAACTAAAATAATTTTTTATTCAAACTGGATTCAGAATAAAACTGTTTTAGATTTAGGTGCCAATTCTGCTTATTTCTGCTTTCACTCACTTTTTAGAGGTGCCAAGAAAACTACCGCAGTAGAGATGGACCCAACTTATGTTAATATGCTGAAATCAGCTAAAGATTTTCTAAATATTCAGAATTTTGAAATTGTTGATAAAAATATAGTTGAAATAGAAGAAAAAGCTGATTTAGTTCTTGCATTTGCACTAATTCATTGGATTTATTCTTGTACTTCCGATTATGGCTCACTTTCGCAAGCGATTAAAAAACTTGCTGATTTAACAAATGATGTGCTTGTGATTGAATGGATTGACCCAAATGACGAAGCAATTAAGTTTTTCAAACATACAGAGTGGAATAAAGATATAATTACAGAAAAGTATTCAAAAGAGAATTTTGAGAAAGCACTTAGCGAAATTTTTGAATCTTTTGAATACGTTGGGGATATAAAGGAAACTCGCCAACTTTACTTTGCATTCAAGAAAAAAGAGACAAAAAATGAAATTGAAAAATCATACACTGGTTTACCTCTGCAAGATATTTTAGCTGAACTTTCGGAAAATGGTTATCCTTTTGTTGTATTAAAAAATGAAGAAATTATATTAAATTCACTTGATAAATTTAATGATTTAACTATAGATGTTTTAACTTCTGAGCAAGGAAAAGCATTTTTGAAAAATTTATTAGATGAAATTAGTTTAAAAAATCAGAATGGTTTTTTGGTTTATCAATTTTTCATTGGAGAGCATAATGGTCATAAATTATATATCAATTTAAAAATAATTAGCGATAAAGAAGAATATTTTAATAATGAAGTCGCAAGTTTATTTTTGAAAAATAGAATTAAATTAGAATCTATTTTTGTATTAAATAATGATCATAAAATATTATATTTATTATATAATATAGTTTATTATTTTGCAGCTGGTGAGAATACATATATTAAAACCATTAAAGAACTTAATGGCAGAAGTAAATTAAATCTTGATACAAAAAAATTAAATAATATTGGCTATTTATTTAATTTTTTAAATGAAAATAATATTTATAAAATTGAAGAAAATACACATATAACTAATTATAGTTTTAAATATATTAATCCAATTCAGACAGTAATCCAAAGTAGAATTTTATGCTGGTATCAAGGCACTTTTTATATAAGTAGAATTTATAAATATCTGAAAGATGGCGAAATAATTATTCAAAAACAAGCAAATAAAAATATTATTAAAAATGAGTTTGAAATATTAAATAAATTAAATTCTGAATATTTTCCGAAAGTTTATGAATTAAATGAAGTTAATAATTTTGCAACTTTTAAGATGGAATATATTGAAGGTCAAACTTTATCTGAGTTAAAATCTTTAAAAAATGTATTAAATTTAAATGAAATAAAAGAATTTATTTTAGAATGTTTTAATTTACTTAGTGATTTAAAATATAATAACATAACTCATCGTGATATTTCTCCAAGTAATATAATTCTAAGAAATAAGAAGCCAGTTTTAATTGATTTTGGCTGGGCTGAAAGCAATGAAATTAAATCAATTGATGCTCCAGGACTTGGTGGAAATTATAAACCAAAAAATGGATTATTTTCTGATTTATATTCTTTGGGAATTATGCTAGAAGAGTTAATTTCTGAGGTTGAGGAGTTTTCTGAATTAATTGAATTTATGACAAATGAAAATAATCAAGATAATTTAGAAAATATTAAAATTGGAAAAGAGATATTAAATAAAATTAAAATTGAAAATCCTTTGAATAAAGCTATTACAAAGATTGAAGAAGGTAAAAAATTATTATTGGAAAATAATGTCGAATCTGCTTATCAATATTTTATTGGAGCCAAGCAACTTATATCTAATAAACAAGCGTCTGAAATCGGGCTTTTTTATCTGCTTTCATACTGCCAGTTTAATCTCGGAGATTTTGAAAAAGCAAGTGAAAACATCACTACTGAAATGATTTTAAATCCAGATAATCTTGCTGCTTTCGAACTTGATGAAAAAATAAATAATGAATTAAATAAATCTTCTCAAACCGAAAATATCATTGAAAAAGATTGGGAATATCCTGTAAGTATAATTATTCCTATATATAATAGACCTGGGCTTACCGAACAATGTATTATGTCTATTTATGAAAATACTAAATCCGATTTTGAACTAATAATAGTAGATAATAATTCTGATGATGAAACTAAATTAGTATTAAATAATTTACAAAATAAATATAATTTTACATTAATAACTAATAGTATTAACGAGGGCTTTGCTATAGCAAATAACAAAGCAATTGAAGTGCGAAAAGGTGAAAATGTATTTTTATTAAATAATGATACCGTTGTAACTGCAAATTGGCTTGAATCATCATTGGAGTTGATTCAAAAAGAAAGTGCTGGAATTGTTGGCTCTTGTTTGCTTTATCCAGATTCCGATATAATTCAACATAAAGGCGTTTTGATTGGAACGCAAGATGGGAATACTCTTGCCCCATATCATATAAAACAGTATCATAAGTTATCCAAAGTGGATAATAAAACTCAGAAATTTAGTGCTGTTACTGGTGCTGCAATGCTAATTAGTAGCGATTTAATTGCCGCAATTGGTGGGTTAGATGATAAGTATATTAATGGATTAGAAGATATAGATTACTGCTTTAAAGCGACTTCTGTTGGTGCAAAAATTTGGTATAATGCCGATTCTATTATTTATCATTATGAATCAATGAGTAAGGATAGGCACAAGCACGATATTGCGAATTGGCAGAGATTAAATCAAAAATGGTTGGGTAAAATTAAATTTGACGAAACACAAGAGCAGACTATTAAAAATGTGCAAGATAATAATTTAGCAAAAAATAAATTGAATGAGGAAATTATCAAAGAATCAATAAATTACGAAGATAATTTTATATCAAGAGATATAAAAGAGGATTTAACAAACCCTTATGAAAATATTGATTATTCAATTATTATTCCTGTTCACAATAACCTGCAATTTACTAAAAAATGTATTGAAAATATTTATAAAACTTCAGCGATGTATTCGATTGAAGTTATTATAATTGATAACGCTTCTACTGATGAAACTATTGATTATTTAAATTCTATTAAGGATTTAGTAACTGTTATCAAAAATGACAAAAACGAAAGTTTTTCTCGGGCTAATAATCAAGGTGCCGAAATTGCAAAAGGTAATTATCTTGTGTTTTTGAATAATGATGTTGAAGTTCAACCAGGTTGGTTGGAATCATTAGATGAAAGATTTAGAGAAGATAATAAAGTAGTGGTTCAAGGTGGAAAATTAGTTTATCCTAATGGATTAATCCAACATTGTGGGGTTGTTTGGGGACCTGTTTCCGAAAACTTCAACTTGCATTATCATATTTATCTTGCAGCAAACCCAGATGTTGAATGGGTAAATAAATATAGAGAGTTTCAAATGGTTACGGGTGCTTTATTTGCAATAAGAAGTAAAGTATTTAATGAAATTGGTAAATTTGATGAAGGATATTTTTTCGGACATGAGGATTTAGATTTATGTTTAAAATCTCGCTTTGCAGGATATAAGGTTATGTATAATCCTGAAGTTGTTGGAATCCACCACGAGTCTGTTACTAAAAAATCGGAAGGAATTAAAAAGTTTGAAAGATTTATAACAGAGCCAGACTCTTATGATGCTAAAAATCATAAATATTTTCTATCTAAATGGGAGAATATAATTGAAGTTGATGCCCAAAAATATTACTTAGAAGATGGTTTATACGGACTTGCTGGCTTGCCTGATAGATTTGAGAACTTCCAAGCAAAATTAAAAGAACTCTTTGAAGCACTTAAACTTGTACCAGAAGAGTTGTACCAAAGAAAAGCAAAACGAGTTAGTGAGATATTATTTAATAATCCGAGTTATGATTTTGTTGCTAATGTTCAGATACTTCTAAACACTAGTTATGAAAGATTAATACAAGCAATTGATTTTGTTAAAGATGGTAGTTTTGAAGATAACTCAAATAAACGCCTTAAAGTATTGATGACTATGTATGGTTGGAACGAAAGCGGAGGAGGAACAATTTTCCCTCGTGATGTTGCAATTGAATATGTAAAACAAGGTTACGATGTTTTTGTTTTTTATGCCGGTGCTGATGATATTGGAATAAATGAAAAGAATTTTATTAAAGAATGGGTTGATGAAAAAGTAAAACTTTGCGGTGTTTATAATCGTGAAATTACTTTTACCAATTCAAAAAATCCAAAATATGAAATTAATGACCCTGAAGTATCTTCTATATTTGAAACCAAATTAGATGAATTCAAACCAGATATTGTGCATTTCCATAATTTTGTTGGATTATCTTTTAATATTGCAAAGATTGCTAAACAGAAAGGTTATAAAACTCTTTATACTCCATTTAATTATCATCTTATCGACCCTGATTTATATATGATTAATTCAGATTTGAAGAAATGGGAAAGTCCAGACTTACTTGAGCATTCTAATGTTTTAAAAATGATGCCTGAGTTAAAAAATGAGTACATTGAAAGAATTGAAGCAGCAAAGTTAGTCATTAATAACTATATAGATATGACTTTGGCTGTTTCTACAAGAGTAAAAGATATTCTTGTTGAGTTTGGATGTCGCCCAGAAAAAATAACTATTATCAATCAAGTTCCTAAATCAGTTAATAAATTAAAGAAGTTAGACAAAAACAGAAAAATAAAGAAACCCATTAAAATTGGCTATATTGGAGGAGTAATGACTCATAAAGGAGTTCATAATTTAATTGTGGCTTCTTCGATATTACCAAAAAATTCGGCTGAATTAAATATTTATGGATTTGTAGATAATAAATACAAAGAAATATTATTAAGTATACAAACAAATATAAAAGTTAATCTAAAAGGTGCTTATCAATTTAACCAGTTAAATGAAATTGCAAAAGATATTGATATAGCTGTGTTGCCATCTATGTGGGAAGATTGCGCTCCATTTGCAACACTTGAATGTCTTGCTATGGGTATTCCAGTTGTAGCTCCTAATATTGGAGGTTTTTCAGACTTTATTGTTGATGATTTTAATGGGAAAATATTTCAATTTGATGATGTTGAACAACTTGCTAAAATTCTAATTGAACTTACAAATAAGTCAGAACTTATAGAAAAACTAAGAGCAAATTCGTTTATAACTTTCAAGTTTGAAGATTATATTAATCATCTGAAATATTTATATTTAAGGACTATTGAGAATACTCTTCTGCCTTTAGAAATTCAATATTTATTCAAAGATAAATTGAATATTGAATTTGAAAATATGTATGATAGTGAAGAAACTGAATATCCAACACCAGAAAATAATTATACTCAATCTACAAATTCTCCAATGAATAGAGTTAGCTTTGAGCAGAATTTTGCTGGAGGATTTTCAAATAAACAAGCAACTGGAAAAATGCCAAACCCTCTACCTTCTCCCCTGCTATTAAATCTTGGTTGTGGGAATGATATTAGAGATGGCTTTGTAAATATTGATTTATTTAGCGAAAACCCTAATGTTGTGAATATGGATATTCGCAAATTAGAACTTCCCAATGATACTGTAGATACAATCTTAGCAAGTGATGTTTTGGAGCATTTCTCACACAGAGAAACTGATTCGATATTAAAAGAGTGGAATAGAGTTTTGAAAGAAGGTGCAGAAATAATTATTCGTTGTCCAAATCTTAGATTGCAGTTAGAAGCATATATGAGAGGCGATTGGGATGCTGATGTAGCTTCTTATATGATTTTTGGCGGTCAAACTAATCCAGGTGATTATCATTGCATTGGTTTTGATAAAGAATCAATTTATAAGCATTTAAATAATTGTGGATTTGAAATTACATCTTATGAGGAAAATGATTTCCCACAAAATCGTGGTTTTATTAATTTGAATATGACGGTTAAAGCACGAAAGAAAAAATCTAATGTTTTTGAATTAGATAATAATAATTTTAAATCAGAAGATAATAATCAAGTAAAAAATGAAATTAAGCAAGATATTAATAATGATTTCAAAAGCGAAGTAAAAGCAAAAAATAATCTAAATCCACAATTAAATATTGTTTGGGAAGGTTCGCAATTTATTTATCATTCGCTTGCTCTTATTAATCGCGAAATCTCTTATAATGTTATAAATTCTGGACTTGCTAACTTAACTATTCTGCCTTTTGAAGAAGATACTTTTTCTGCGAAAGGAAATCCTAAATATGAATTATTAAATAATTATCATATTGATAATAAAGAAGAAGAAGGTGATTTTTCAGAACTTCCTTACGTTTGGGTGCGTCACCAATGGCCCCCGCAAAACTATAAACCCGAAGGTGCTAAATGGATAATTATGCAACCTTGGGAATATACTTCCCTAAGAAAAGATGTGTATGATGTTTTGAAAAATGCAGATGAGATTTGGACTCCGTCTAATTTCTCAAGGCAAGCTATGATAAATTCTGGTCTTGATTTTGATAAAGTTCAAGTTATTCCTAATGGTATTAACCCAGAAATATTTAAGCCCGATGGCATAAATTATAATTTAAAAACTAATGCAAAAATAAAATTTCTCTTTGTAGGAGGAACTCTTTCGAGAAAAGGTATAGATATTTTGCTCAAAACATTTGTTAAAACATTCACTAAAAATGACCCTGTTTCTCTTGTCATCAAGGACATTGGAGGAGATTCATTCTATAAAGGGCAAAATGCTCAGGAGCTGATACAAACACTACAAAAAAACCCTGACGCTCCTGAGTTTATCTATATCTCGGAAGACTTAACAGAAGAGGAAATGGCATCACTTTATCGCGCTTGTGATGTTTTTGTAAGCCCTTATCGTGGGGAAGGTTTTTGTCTTCCTGCCTTAGAGGCAATGGCTTGTGGACTTCCAGTGATAGTAACTGAAGGAGGGGCTACCGACGATTTTGTTGATAATAGCTTTGCTTGGAGAATTTCTGCAAAAGATAAATTATTAGAAAATAATAATCCACTTCACGCTACTATTAATGAATCATACTACTTAGAGCCAGACGATGAAGCATTAATATACTTTTTTACTGATATACTTAATAACCCAAATGTTATTAAATATTATGGATATATTGCTACATATAAAGCTCGCAAATTCTGGACTTGGGAACGTGCAACATTAAAAATGTATAATCGCTTAGATGCCTTATATAACACCACGATGGCAAAAGAATATGCAAAGCAAATAACTGATATTAGCGATGATTATATGTTAATTGGCGAAGCAATATCTGAAATTGAAAATGGAGATTATGATAAAGCAATAGAGATTCTAAATTCAATTACTAATTCTGATTTTACTGATACTTGCGTTATATTAAATTCAATAATTTATTTAAATAAAGGTAAATATAATCAAGCAAAAGAAACAATTAATAAAATAGATTCAAATAAATATCAAGTAGAATTTAATTATATAACATCTATATGCTATTTAGCTGAAAATAAATTAGTGGAAGCACTGGAGCATATAAACCCTATAATATCAAATTGGCATAATCTCAAATGGACTTGTAAAATTGAAATTAGATTAGATGATTTAATAAACATTGTTGCTGATACTTTATATTTAATGGAAGATTATGAAAATGCCATTGAGATTTATAAATCTTCAGTTAATCATAATCCGATGAATACCAGTGCTGTATTAGGTGTAGCCAAATGTATGTTTGAATTAGGTAATAAAGAAGAAGCAATAGCTTTAATCCAAGATATTAAGAATGAGTTCCCAAACGAACCAACAATTGATGAAATTTTAGATAGTATGATGGTAAGTTAAATTATAATTTAATTCAAAAAGAATACTTATGTCAAATAACTGATATAATGGGTAATGTGTTGTTTGAAGATGTTTTAAGTTCAAGTGATAGTATAGACTTACAAAGTCAGAATACAAAAATGTTGATTTTAAAGTTAACAAATGAAACAGAACAAAAAACATTTAAAATTATGGAGTTGAAATGATTATACTATTTTTATTTAGTATTTTATTTTCAAATGAGAATTATCAATCTTATTTGCAAAAAGATAGTTTAAGAATTGAAAAAATAGCATTAGACAATGAAAATAATGCTTTTTCATTTGGTGACTTATTTGATAGTCACCAACTATCTTTTTCAAGCGATTATGGTAGAAATTTTGATTTGAATTATATAATTAAATTTACTAATAATGAAAACCGTTCAATTAAATTCAAAAGGAAAAATTTTCCCCAACCCCGCCCCCAAAGGACAAACAATTAACATAGAACTTGAAGAATACGCAGAAAAAGTATATATCTTTAATTTACTGGGAAATAAACTGAAAACAATAGAGCAATTTAGTAATTACTATGAAATTCCAACTAATGATTTATCAGCAGGAATATACATTGCTATAATTGAATTTAATGGGAAAAAGAAAATCACTAAATTTGTTGTGGAATAAAAAAAAGAAAAAATTATCGAGACAAAGAGCAATTTAAAATTTTCAATTATATGAACTACTTTTTATCTAATGAAATAAAAAGTTTTTCGCTATTAATATCGCTCATAGCCCGTTCAAAACCTGCTTTGATAAGATGTTCTACCGCTATTAAAGCATTATCTAACATTTGGTCTATTTTAGGCACTTCATCTTCTGAGAAGTTACTTAAAACATAATCCACAAGTTCTCCTGGTCCGAATTTTTTGTCAATTCCAAGACGCAAACGCATAAACTCTCTTGTTTCTAACTCTGTAATTACTGAAAATAATCCATTGTGCCCACCATCAGAACCGGTCCTTTTAATGTGAAGTTTGCCGATAGGAAAATTATATTCGTCAACAAATACGCAAACATTCTTAGGGTCTATTTTGTGCATACTTAGAATTTGCTTTATTGCTTTGCCAGAGTTATTCATATAAGTTGTTGGAAGAACATACAATATTTTTTTTCCAAATAACGTGTTTTCAGCGAAATAAAAATCCCCTTTACCCGTTTTAAATGTTAAGTTGTGCTTAGTTGCTATTTTTTCCATTAAAAGCCATCCAATATTGTGGCGGGTAGATCTGTATTTTTCACCTATGTTTCCTAAGCCAACGAAAATATAATTATAACTCATTTTAAAAAATTTTTATTATTTTGCAAATATATAAAACAAAATTAAAAAAATATGTTGATATTATTGATGATTTTTAATTTATTAGTTTCGCAGCAAACCATCATTGAAAATAATGGTGAATTTGAGTACAAAGCTAATAATCAAACAGTTATAGGACATGATTCAATTAAAGGTTATTTTCGATACCCAATAGGTGCCGATGATAATTTGATTCATTCTTTAGGAGTAATATTTGCAGGCAGGAACTCAGCAACGGGTGAAGTTTTTAATTCTTTTTCAGAAAAAGAGGGAAAATATTCATTTAAAATTGGAAGTGTTGGAGGCGAAGTATCAGAAAAATATAATATTTATCAATCTAAATATGTTGATAAAGAAACTGGCGAATCTTATATAAGTGATTATTATTACCCTTTGTTTTTATATGCTGATGATTTACCTGGTATTTATCTGGAAGATAATGAATCCAGAAAATCTAATAATTTAATATCGCCTTTTATACAATCTGAAAATGATTTATTTACAGTAACAAACGATAAATTAGGTGATGTTAAATTAGAATACCACCAAAGAATATTAAATTTTAAAGATAAACCATTTATAATTGTTGAAACTAAAATAATTAACAGAAGTGATATTACCCTAAAAGATTGTTATTTTTCGGCTTACTTAGACCCAGATATCAGCCAAGTAGATTTAGAATTTCAAAATATGAGAAATGATTTTGGAATTAATGTTGACGATAAATTGATTTTTTATTCTCCTAAAGTTCTATCAAAAAATTACTATCTTGGCTTTAAATATCTGCAAAAAAACTTAATTGAAAATGGTAATTATGTAATTAAAAAGCGAAATCAACTCCAAAATGTTAATTATAATATTTTGCATCCTGATGTTTTACTTGTAGATAATGATATTTATAAATCTTTGCAGTACGAAAATGTTGAGCTGAATAATACTGATATCAGAGCGATAGCAGGAGTAGGTCCAGTTGATTTAGGTTTAAATGATACTCTAGTTTTTACTTACACTATTGGAGTTGCAGAAACTATTGAAGGTGATTTAGATAATGATATTTCAAACATGAAGAATATTATAGATTTGTTGGATTCTGTTGATGAATTTTATTACAACGAGTTATTTAATTTTGCTTTGTCAGTAAAAATTGAAGAAGTTTTAGATAATACTAAAATTTTATTTTCTTTAGATGATTACAGTTACTACGATTATGATATGTTATCAAGATTAAAAAAAGGTCGATATTTAGTTTTGAAGAAAAATAATGGTAAATTTGAACTTATTGAAAAAATAATATTAGAATAAATGGAAGTTAATAAAAAATATATTTCATTTTTTAATGAATTAAAAATACTCACTCAAAACTCACAAGGTGGAATTTTACTAATCTCGGGTGAGAGCGGTGTAGGGAAGTCTTATCTACTCAAGCAAATGATACAAAATTGTAGTACTGGTGAAGATAGAATATTAAATGTTTATGTACAAAATGATGTTCCTATTGGGAGCGTAAATACTCATAACTTACAACCACTAAAACCATTTGCAAAAGCATTAGAGGTTATTCTGGAAAGCAAAAATATTACAGCAAAAAAACAACTTGCTATGAATATGAGTCTGACCGCACTAACTGCTTTACCTTTTGTTGGTGATGTTTTTTATGCGGCTAAAGAGTTATCAAGAGATTGGAGACAATATAAAACAGCAAAATCTAACGAAGCAATCGAAATTGAAGAAAATAGAGCTGATGAATTAATTAATGCTTTTTCTTTAAAAGCTGAGAAACAACCAATGGTTATTTTTATGGATAATATGCAGTATATTGATAGCTCGTCGGTTGAGTTTATGTTGAAATTAAAAAATAAAATCTCCAAATTAAATATTCTATTGGTTATCGCCTATAGAGAAAGCGAAGTTATCTCACCTGAAATACCATTTTATCATTTTCTTGCTGAAGCAGGTGATTTAGATAAGATTGAAATAAAGAATTTTACAAAAGATGATGTTTGTAAACTTTCCGAAGTATATGTAAAAAATTATAAATCAAACGATGAGTTTGATAGCTGGATATATGAAAAAACTTTAGGCAACGCTGGCGAATTATTTGAATTTTATGATTATTTCAATAGTGTAAAAGTTTTTGATAAAAACGGCGATTTAATTTTAAATTTGGAGTCAGAATTTGTTCCTACTAGTTCTAGGGTTGCATTAGCATCATCATTAAATGATTTAACTTTAGAAGAGAAGGATTTACTTGCCTCAGCAGCACAAGAAGGAAATGAGTTTTCTGCTATTTTACTTACAGATATTTTAAATAAAGATATTTTAAATATTATTAGAATATTGAAATCAATTCAGAACAAAATTAAGATAATTAAAAGTGTTGGAAGCTTTAAAAGATATGGCGTAATAACGACAATTTATCAGTTTAATCAAATATTTTATTTTAATTATTTTAAAGAATACTTAGAATATGAAGAAAAACGACACATACAAAGTTTAATTTCTAACTTTTTAAGAAAGCAACTTGTTAATATTGATAATCCTGAAGAAAAAAAGGAAATATTGGCAAATATTATTTCATATTCTCAAGCATTAGGAGACCAAGAGCAGGTTGAAAGCACAATGAATGATATTAGAGAAGTTGCTAATAAAACAGGGGATAAAGAGCTTCTAAGTATCGTTGGTGTTGGAAATTCAAGTGAACCTACTAACCAGGAAAGTTCAGAAGCCAGTTCAGGTAATAATGTGTTAGGAGCTTCAAATGGTATTGGTGGAATGATGTCATTTTCCGATTTAAGAAAATACTTAGTAAGAGATTATTTTAAAGGTGAATATGCTAAATCAATACAACTAAGTAATGACTTTATTAAAAATGAGAAGGAATATTTAACAAAAAAAGAATTATCTTTACTATTATTAATGACTTCAAAATTAGAGATAAATGAAGGAGACTTTATTAGCGCTAAAAATCACATAAGCCAAGCAGAAAAACTTATTTCAGATTTAGAGGATAACTCATTGGAGTGTATTATTCTAAATATAAATGCTGCACTACATAATAAACAAGGTCATATCTCCAGAGCTGCAAAGTATCTAAGAAAAGCCGCAGATTTAGCAATCAAATTACCATTAGAATTACGCCTTCTAACAATAAGCAACATAGCGATACTTTTAGAAAACGAATCCCCAAGCGAAGCAATCTTGTATAAAAATTCAGCAGAAAAACTAAAAGCAGAATTAGAATTTAATAATTGGTGGAATTAAGAGATTGAAAATGCAGGATATTAAGAACTACAGTCATTGAGCGAAGTCGAAATGACCTCACCAAAAACAACACAACACATTCATATATAAATAGGATAGGGCTTTAGTCCTATCGCAGAATCCTAATATTATTATGGCTTTAGCCAATCATTCAAATTCCTTGAATCCCTCGGATTCATACGTATATAGCAAAAAAATCAAGGTGCGACACCGTTTGGGTAAATTGTGGTTCGATGTATGAATTTAGTTTTCTATTAACATATTACTTCTCCGAAGTAAAAAACAATAAATATCTGTAACACATTGTAAATAAATGTATTAGAACTTCGGAGAAGTTCAACGTTAATAGCAAACAAGAACCACCCCAGCCCCCGCAGCTGCGCAGCAGTTGAACAAAAAAAATTAAAACCTTCCAAGCGTACCAAACCCTTCGGAAGGTTCTAATCCCCAACCAAACCCAAAAATGCACACTCCCAATCCGGAAAATCTGCCTAATCCGCACAAATCTGCAATTCTGAAGATAAAAAAAATTTGTATAAATAAATAATTTGAATTATATTGTACTCTTAAAGATTCAAAAACAAAAAAACTTTTAGAAAAAATGCGACGTTAAAATGCAAACACAAATTCAATATATCGCCCTAAATTCTTATATATATATATATATAAATAACGATATATTTGTGTGTCGCAACCAATCTAACTTGTGAAAATACATCAGAAAACAAAGAAAATAACTATAAAATCATACAAACAAATCTATCAACGTGGGACATTTATAATTTAAAAAACAGAAATTTCGGCGTTAAAATATTTATTTAATTTCTTAAAGCATAAAGAAAATTTTTGGGGGAAATTTAATTAAATATTCTTAAATCGAAATCAAAAGGTTAAATTATGAAAAGAGTTTTTTTAGGTTTTTTAGTTACTTTCACATTATTGGTTATGTCAAATGTTGAAAGTAAAGGACAATACACTTGTCCTAGTGGATTTACAATGGTTACACATACTGTTCCAGGTGGGAATGGGTGTGATTATCTTGTAGAAATTTGTGTAAAATGTGTTCCCACTCATCCAGGTGAAATAGATTTACATCCTTGGAGAATTAGAGCACATCCAGATAATCCTAATTGTGGAATTTCTGATGAAGTTATTGATTATATATATCAGCATGTTTCAAGTGCACATTTCATTTTTACTTACCTCTGTACTTGGACAACAGCTCCACCTTGCAAACCTGAACCACCAGAAACTGAAGTTGATACATTGATTGTAACAGTTGACAATTATTTTTGCTATTTCGAATTTAAAGATTATGTGTACTACCAAGGAGATACAGTTATAGTAGATGCAGTTGAACCATGTTATAGAGATAGATATTGCGAGGTAAAAATAAGGTATTGTTTGAGAACTGATTTGAATCCACCAGAGTTTATAAGCGAAGTGGTATCTGCTGAAATAATGCCCGAACTTTCTGAAATACCATGGAAAGAATGTCCATTATATGGATATCATAATTTTGGAGAATGTTTTATGCGAATAACGGAATGTCATCCGTAATAAGTTTTAATGAACCTGTTGTAAAGCAGGTTCAATTTATTTTTTTAATTAAAAATAGAATATAAAAATGAAAAAATTAATTGTTTTAATATTATTATTTTCTTGTTTTCAACTTAAAGCAAAATGGGAACCTAAAAATACTCCAAATGGAATAATCAGTATAAATAATATTTATACTAATGGGGATTACTACATGTTTTCAAAAGGGATAGAATTTTATACAAGCATAAACAAAGGTAACAATTGGGAAAAAATAAATGCTTCTGGTTTAGATTCTATTGGGCTAATGAATAGATTTTATGGATATGAAGATACTCTTTTTATTACTTATTCTGGATTATATAAAAAATATTTAGGAGGTTTATACAAAAGTATTGATAAAGGAAGAAATTGGGAAACTATACTAGAAAATTCAAGTACAACTTCTAGTCATAATTTTAATATTGCAAATAATAACTACTATCTATTAGCCTCTGCAGGATTATTAAAATCTACTGATTATGGTCAAAATTGGGATACAATTAATATTGAAGATTATAGATTAAGTTATATGAGGCATTTAGAAACAATTGGTGATACAATTATGTTATCTGATATTGGGATAGATAATAAATTTAAACCATCTGGTTTTAGAAATTATGGAATTTATTTTTCATTCGACGCTGGAAAAACTTTTGAGCTAAGAGTAAATGGAATTGGCTTAGATAGTAGTTTAAATAATGTTGTTAAAATGTATAAAGATTTTTGTTTTATTGGAACAAACAAAGGTCTCTATATTTCTTCAGATTTTGGGTTAAACTGGGTAAAGTCAAATTTAAATGTACCATTTCAAGAAATTATTAAATTTGAACGAAATGGTAATAATCTATATGTAGGAACAAAATTTGGTGAGATATTTAAAAGTACAAATTTAGGTGAGAATTGGGAAAGTGTATATAAAAGTAACTCAAGTAATCCCATTTTAGTTTTGCAAAAAGTAGGAGACGAAATTTTCTTTTCTCAAGCTGGATTATCTACTGGTATTTATAAATTAACAGACACTGGGTTTGAAGATTATATTATTCCAGTTCCTTCTTCGAATATTAAAAATGTATATGATAATGAAAAACTTTACTTATTAACAAATTTAACTGGAATTTATACTTCAGATGATTTTTCAGAAACTTGGAATGTATTGAATGATTCACTTTATAAGAACAGATTTCAAAAAAACAGATTTTTTGTTGAAGACAATATATTAGTTGCATATAATCCGCTTGATTATTACATATCGTTTTCAAATGATTTTGGAAAGACTTGGCAGGATAAACAATTCGGAGCTATGTATGTTTCTGCAAGTTTAAATAATGGAAGGATACTCGTAACAAATTCAAACGGTATTAGATATTTCTCTGATGATGGTGGAACCACATGGGTTAATATTAATGAACAATATGGAGAAAACCCTGAAGGAAGATTTTATATAAATAAAATATTAAAAGACAATAACGATTTACTTGGAGTTACAACTTTTAATGGAATAGTAAAATTACACAAATAATATCACAACTATTTTGCAAACAATACTATAAATGATTTTTTATTATTTATTTAAGATTTCTTATAAATCTTTGATTTAGGGAATCCAATTCTTTGAAGAAAATGTCTAAAACTAACTCCTAAAACTCCAAATCCGTATTTTATACTTCTTGGAATATTAATTGATGATGCCTCTTCAAAATATTTTGTAGGACATGTAATTTCAGCAATCTCATAGCCAGCCCAAAAGATTTGGGACAACATTTGGTTATCAAAAACAAAATCATCAGAGTTAGCATTAAAGTTAATATCTTTCAAAACTTTTTTAGAAAATGCTCGATATCCAGTATGATATTCTGAAAGCTTTTGACCTATTAAGATATTTTGAGATAAAGTTAAAAATCTATTTGCAACATATTTATAATATGGCATACCACCTTTTAAGGCACCTTTACCCAATATTCTCGAACCTAAAACGACCTCATACACTTCATTTGCAATTAAATAAGCCATAGAAGCAATAAGTTTTGGTGTGTATTGATAATCAGGGTGAACCATTATAACAATATCTGCATTTATCTCTAAAGACTTATTATAACAACTCTTTTGATTTCCACCATAACCTTTGTTACTCTCGTGTCTTATTACATGATTAACACCAAGTTTATTTGCCAATTGGGAGGTATTATCTCTGGATGCGTCATCAACCAATATAACTTCATCAACTATATCAAATGGTATTTCGTTATATGTAATTTCAAGAGTTTTTTCAGCATTATAAGCTGGAAGAACAACAACAACTTTTTTATTGTTTATCATATTTATTAGATAAAAGTACTTTTATCCCGTCAGTTACTAAATTATTACGCAAAATTAAAGAAAAATCATTTTTATTCAAAGCATTAAAAATTATATTACTATTACCACCAGTAATAATACATTTAATATCAACCGGATAAAAGGATTTTAAATTTATTATAATACCCTTTATTTCTTCTATTATTCCAATTAGTACGCCATTATAAATAGCTTCTTTTGTATTTTTACCAATTGCCAGATTAAATTCATTTGATTTTATTTCTTTTATATTGGTTTTTGAAAAGATAGAAGAAATTCTTGTTTTTAATCCAGGAGTAATATAACCCCCTTCGCATTTATTTTTAATAGCTAAGTTATATGTTTGGGCAGTTCCACAATCAATTGTTAGTATATTTTTTCCACAAAGTTTGTTGGCTGCAATCAAACCGAGCTTTCTATCTATTCCAATACCTTTAATTTCAGAAAAATCAATTATTAAGTCATCTATTAAGTAATTAATATCTTCCATCTCTATTTGTGAAGAAATAAAGTTGCTTAAAACTGTATTTACAGTTGAATAATAGATTTTTTTATATTCTAATTTATTTAATATTGAATTAACTTGATTCAAAATAATATTAGTATCATTATTATTTAAAAATGAATAGTCTATTGAAAACAATTCATCATCTGCAACAATTTTTAATCTTGAATTACCAAATTCAAAAATAATTATTCCCTGGCTTTCATAAAGGTTATAATTCATATCTTATGGTATCTCCGTTATCAATTCTTTTTAATTCACTCTTATTATTTATCAAGTTTAGACTGCAATCGCTGTTAATGGATTGGAATTTCCAATTGTTTAAATCTCCAGAAACCAAAATTGCTTTATTTTTAATATTAAGTTTTTCATACCAATTTTTAAATATTTCATTTTCACTAACTTTAAGAAGACTTTCAAAACTCAAAATCAGCAATTCATAGATTTTTTCTAAGGGTGGCACTATCCCAATTTTATAAAGAGATGTAGCATTATGATTAATTTCAGAATCAAAAATGGTTTGTTTTACGTTTAATCCAATTCCAATGATTGTAAAATCAGCTTTTTTACCCGAACTTGAATGTTCTACCAAAATTCCACTAATTTTCTTAAAAGTAGTATCTAATACATAAATGTCATTTGGATATTTAATTTTAATATACTCATTGGGCAATAATTCTTCTAAAACATAATAAACAGCTAAACAACCAAGAGCTTGATAAATAGAAGGCACTTTAAATGCATCTATTAATTTATGATTAATCCCTAAAGAAAAATATATATTTTCTGCATAATTCCCTAACCATATTTTACTATTTCTTCCTCTACCATCAGATTGAAAATCCGCAGTAATAGCAACATAAGTATTATCTTTAATTAACTCTTTTGCATAATCGTTAGTAGAAGAAATCTCCTTAAAGTGAAATCTATTAATCATTTTCTAGTTTTACAATAAGATCCTTCAAAAATTCAATACTAATTTGGTTTAATGCTTCGTTAAATGCCTTTGGTATAGATGACGCTTTACTTTTGTCATCTCTTTCTATTGATTTTAAATAAGATTGTTGAAATAATGTAGCATTAGTATTATCTTGTTCCTGATATTTAATAAGATTAAAGTTTATTAAAACTTCAACATTTTCTGAGTAAGCATCAAATTGTATAACATCAATATTTAAAACAAAATCAGGTAAAGTTCTTTTAGTTTTTATATAAACACCATTCGAAAATATTTCAGATTTAATTATTAATGTAGTAAAATAATTTTCAATCATATCTGAAGGAGTTGAAATCCATCTGTGGTAATGATATTTTTCAACTTCATAGTTAGCATTCACATACTTTATAAAAATATCATCATACTCCGAAGACATATTTATTTGTTCCATATAAATAGAGTAAGGAAACTTGTTAGCTCGGGTGTATTCTTGGTTTTTTCTACTGATAGCGTAATATTCATTCTCTGGATAATCTGTTGGAATTCCTATACATCCAGTAATCAACACTAAAATAACTAATAAAAATTTAATCATTATTAAACTATTTTTTTTAATTTGGTAATAAATTTTTCACAATTTACAAAAATTATTAACAACTTGTATTATTTTATTTCAGACGTACACTTAGGTCTATTAGACAGAAAGCTCGATAAAGAAAGAGAAGATTTACTTTTACAATGTTTAGATAAAATTCAAACTGACGCAAAAGTTATATATCTTGTTGGAGATATATTTGATTATTGGTTTGAATACAAAGAAGTTATTCCTGCTTTTTTTTACAGAACTTTAAATAAAATTTATGAACTTTCAAAAAGTGGAATAGATATAAAATACATAATGGGTAATCATGATTTTGGGCATAAAGATTTTTTCCTGAGTGAATTTAACATTGATATCATTAGAGATGATGTTGACTTATTAATAAACAATAAAAAAATATTTTTGTCCCATGGAGATGGAAAAAGTAAAAATGATTTAGGGTATAAAATACTCAAATATATCTTAAGAAGTAGGTTTTCTAATATGTTATTTAGAATTATACATCCAGATTTAGGAATAAAACTAGCTAAACTAAGTTCAAAAAAATCACGAGTTCATAGCGATAGCAAAGATTATGGTGAAGGAGATGGAATGAGAGATTTTGCTTTCAAAAAAATTGACCAAGGTTATGACTATGTTATTATGGGTCATCGTCATAAGGCAGAAATCTCTAAACATAACAATGGCATATATATAAACCTCGGAGAGTGGCTTTTAAATCCAACCTTTGGAAGTTTTGATGGTAATGAATTTAAGATAATTTATGTAAACGAATTTTTAAAAAATTAATTTATTTGGAAATTAAATAAAATACACTTAATTTTGTAGTTCTAAAAAAATTAAAATAAATTTTAGGTAAAGAAGATGAAAAGAACTTTTCAACCAAGTAATAGAAAAAGAAAAAACAAACATGGTTTTAGAGCTAGAATGGCTACTAAGAACGGAAGACACGTATTAAGTCGTCGTCGTAAAAAAGGTAGAAAAAGACTTACAGTAAGCGACGCTAAATAATTTATAGGATAGACTATGTTCTATCCTTTTTTAATTATGGTTGAATTATGAGCAATTTAAAAACTATTAAATCTTTAAAAGGATTTAATATTTTTAACAAAGTCTTTGATAATTCTTATAAACTAAGAACCTCGAATTTATTAATTGCTTATACTTTAGATGAAAGTAATTCAAATGATTTATTAATTGGGGTATCAACTCCAAAAAAAAAATCTAAAAAAGCAGTTTCTAGAAACAGAGTAAAACGCCTTTTAAGGCAGTCTATTTATAACTTGAATATAAAATCTGATTTGCTCGATAACTTTCAAACTATAATTTTGATTTGGATGGTTGGTTTGGATAAGCCAATGCTTTTAAAGCAAACAGACGTTGAAAATGAGGTAAGCGACTTACTTAAAAAAGCAATTTTAAAACAAAATGAAGCATATCCTAATAGCCATAATAAAAGTTTATAAGAAACTCATATCACCTTTGTTTCCGGCCTCTTGCAGATTTTATCCAACTTGTTCGCAGTACGCTGTTGAGTCTATAGAGAGATTTGGTGCAATTAAAGGTTCTTGGCTTGCAGGAAAAAGAATTGTTCGCTGTAATCCTTTATCAAAAGGCGGTTTAGACCCAGTTCCAGAATATTTTAATAATAAATAAATTTAAAAATGGATAGAAATAATTTACTTGCAATTTTATTAATTGGTATTGTTATAGTTGGATATTCTATTTGGATGAGTACTACTCAAGAAGATAATCCCAAAAATATTCAAAATTTCAATGAAAGAGTAGATAGTTTAAAAAATAACGATACAATTACTGAAGTTAAAGAAGAAGTTTTAGAAAAATTAGATGATTCAGTTACCGTTCAAAATAAATTTGGAAGATATTTTTCAAATTTTGCTTTTGGTAACGAAAGAATCATAACTATCGAAGCTGACTACTACATTGCTAAAATTTCCTCAAAAGGTGCAGGACTTATCAAATGGCAATTAAAAGATTATAAGCAATGGAATCAATCTCCAGCACAATTAATCTGGGAAAATGATAAACAATTATATCTAAACTTTATTTCACAAGACGGAAAAAGAATTGACTCAAGAGAATTGTTTTATGAGTTAAAAGGTCTTGAAAAAGATTATTATAAAATATCTGGAGATGAGAAATTATCATTTAACTTCTCTTTAAACTTCGACTCCGATAAATCCTTAAAAAAGAATTTTGTCTTTTATGGTAATAAATACCACTTTGAAACCGATATTAAACTCCATAATTTAGATAATGTTATCCCAAAAAGAGGTTACAACTATTCTTGGGAAAATGGTTTAAAGTATCAAGAATATAATACTATAGATGAATCTAACGAAGCTCTGTCACTTGCTAGTTTCAATGATGAACCAAGAGAATTAGATGCGAGTGAAGACGAAGAAAATAAATTAGCTGTTAAAGGTACTAACTTTGATTACGCTGGGATTAAAACTAAATACTTCGCCCTTGCTATCAAAACTGAAATGAAAGACGGTACCGTTGATTTATTCGGAACTAAGGAACAAACAAAAAATGAAGGTGTGGTAGAACATTATGACCTCCAGATTAGAGTTCCTTATGATGGAGGAGTTCAAACAAATTCATTCTTAGTTTTCTTAGGACCTTTAGATTCAGAAATAATTGAATCATACGGATTTGGTGGTATGATGAATTATGGTTGGTGGATATTTAGATATATAGGTCAAGCAATATTTCAGTTTTTAACTTTTTTACAAAAATTTATACCAAATTGGGGTATAGTAATAATAATATTCTCAATAATATTAAAATTAATGCTATATCCGTTAACTGCCCCTCAAATGCGTTCATCACAGAAAATGAAGCTGCTTTCACCTCAGATGACAAAAATAAGAGAAAAGTATAAAGATGATATGCAAAAGCAACAAAAAGAGATAATGAGTCTTTATTCTGATTATGGTGTTAATCCGATGGGTGGGTGTTTTCCTATGCTTCTGCAAATGCCAATCCTATATACACTCTGGACTGTATTCAGAACTAATATTAATTTAAGACAATCTGACTTTGCATTCTGGATAAACGATTTATCAGTTCCTGATACAATAGTAGATTTTGGCTTTTCTTTAATGGGATTAAAAAGTATATCTGGTTTAGCTCTTGCAATGGGTGTTACTATGTTTTTCCAGCAAAAACTAACAGTTACTGACCCTCGTCAGAAAAGTTTAATATATATGATGCCTGTTATGTTTACTTTAATGTTTTCATACTTTCCCTCAGGTTTAAACTTATATTATTTTGTCTTTAATTTAATTGGTATTAGCCAACAAATATATATTAATAAGTATTCTAAATCTACTTTGTCATTAGAGCAAATGAAAGCTTCGCCTAAAAAAGAATCTTGGATGCAAAAGAAAATGAAACAAGCTCAAGAGATGGCAGAACATCAACAACAAGGTAAATCTGGTAGTCCAAATCTAAATAAATATATAAAAGAACCTAAAAGAAGAGATACAAAACGTAAAAAATAAGAGCCAATTGGCTCTTTTTTTTATTTTATCTTTTTATCTTTTATTGTGTAGAAGGTTTTCGGTTTGGAGTTCTTTTAGTAAGGTTGTAATATTTAATGAGTTTGCTTTCGTCGAGGTTGCCTGTTGGTTCGTCTGCGAAATATTACCATATTTATGATATATTACTCTATTTTCACAGCGATACTATGCGATGATTCAAATTCTATTAAGCAATTTTTACCTTCTTCTATTTCAAGTGGAATGAAGTCAAATCTTTCAATTGTGAAATTATATGTCCCGCTTTTGAACTCTTTGAGCAATTTTTTTGATAAAGTTACTGAACCAGTATTTGAGATTAATTCTTTGAATTATTTTTAATTAACTTTTTATCTTTGATTGTATATATAGTTTTTGAGTTTTTAGCTATTTCTTGAGAATGGGTTGCAGTGATAATTGTTAGATTATTTTCTGCTTGAAGTTCATTTAATAATGTAATTATGTTTTTAGAGTTCTTTTCGTCTAAGTTACCTGTTGGTTCATCTGCGAAAATTATATCTGGCTCGTTGATTAATGCACGAGCTATTGCTATGCGTTGCTGTTCGCCACCTGAAAGTTCGTCGGGTTTGTGAGTTGCTCTGTTTGAAAGGTCAACTCTCTCAATCAATTTCTCGGCTTTTTCTTTTGCTTTTTGTTTACTTTCTCCTCCAATTATTGCCGGCATCATAATATTTTCTATTGCGTTAAATTCTGGGAGCAGATAATGGAATTGAAAAACAAAGCCAAATTTTTTGTTTCTTTGTTTTGATATTTCTTTGTCGGATAATTTTAGTAAGTTTGTGGCTTTTTCACCATCGAAATAAACTAATTCTCCTTTGTCTGGGGTGTCTATTGTAGCTAAGATATTTAAAAGTGTGCTTTTACCAGAGCCAGATGCACCCACAAATGCAACGAAATCATTTTGATAAATATCTAAAGAAATACTATCTAATACAAGCAGTTTTTCTCCGAGCTTGCTTGTGTAAGTTTTTGATATATTTGATATTTTGTAAAGTGCTTGCATTGGTGTTTGAAAATATATTTCTTTTTAACATTAAATCAATAAATAAACAAGATTATTCGCTCCGCTCAGGATGACATCTTTTGCTATTTTTTTACGAACAATTTAGGATAATTTAAAAAAAAAAGCATTTCGCAATATTTTACGAAATGCTTTTTTTAATAATTTGCTAAAAATGATTACTCATTTTCTTTTTTATCGTCTTTCTTAGTTTCTTCAGAATCATCTGCTTCAGATTTTGTTTCATCAGCAACATCATCAGTTTTTTCAGCGATTACATCAGCAGCTTCTTCTGCTTTTTCAACAGCTGCTTCTTCTACCTCATCTACTTTTTCTTTAACAGCTTCTGTTACTTCTTCAATCTTATCTTCTGCAACATCTGTTACTGTTTCAATAACTTCATTTGTTGTATCAACAGCAGTATCAACCGCTTCTTCTATCACTTCACTTGAAGTAACATCCTCTTTTTCAACAGGAGTAGTTTCTTTAGTTACTTTTTTTGGAGTAGATTTTCTTTTAGCTTTTTTATTTGTAGCTGCAACAATATCTCTGTTGTAATCAACAAGTTCTATTAAAGCAGAGCGACCTGAGTCACCTCTTCTAATACCAGTTTTTACAATACGAGTGTAACCACCAGGTCTATCACCTATTTCTGGAATGATTTCATCGAATAGAGATTCAATTACCTCTTTTTTACGAATATCACGTCCTAATAGACGGCGAGTATGGACATCATATTTTTGTCCATCAGCAAGAAGACCCTGTTGTTCTCTTTGATAAGCAATTCTTGCTTTAGTAATAATTTTTTCGGCATAAGGACGAAGCTCTTTAGCTTTTGCTTCTGTTGTGTGAATACGTTTATATTCAAGAAGTTGAGTAACCAAAGTTCTCATCAATGCTTTTTTATGGCTGGAAGTACGCCCTAATTTTCTACCTTTTACGTTGTGTATCATTTTATTTTCAACCTAATTTTTCGTTAATTACGCAAGATGTTTAGTTTCTTCTAAGAATTTATCGACATTCATCCCAAATTCAAGACCGAAGTTTACAACCACATCACCAAGTTCGGTTAAAGATTTTTTACCGAAGTTTCTAAATTTCAATAGTTCAGATTCTTGTAAACGAACAAGTTCGCCAAGAGTTTTAATATCAGCAGCTTTCAAACAATTATGAGCTCTAACTGATAATTCCAATTCCTCAACAGGAGTAAGAATAATTTTTCTTATTTTTGTAAGTTCTGCAATTTTTTGTTCATCTTCAGCAGTTGGTTGAGGAACTTCCTCAACTTCCATTTCAAAAATATTTAAGAACAATTTCACATGTTCGTTCAATATCTTAGAAGCATGATGAACAGCTTCTTTAGGACTAATAGAAGAATCAGTAGATACCTCTAAAACTAATTTTTCATAGTCAGTTCTTTGTCCTACCCTATAAGGTTCTACTTTGTAAACCACGTTTTTAACTGGGCTAAAAACAGAATCTATAGGAAGCATATTAATTGGAAAATCAGTAGTAGGTTGTTCTTCTGAAGGAACATATCCTTTCCCTTTTCCTAGGCGAAGTTCCATTTCAAAATCAGCATCATCAGCAAGATTACAAATAATTTGCTCTGGATTAAGAACTTCTAAACCTGGAGTTGCTTTTTCAAGGTCAGCACCAGTAATAGTACCAGCACCTTGAGCTTTAATTAAAACTTTAGTAAGTTTTTTATCAGTTGGTTTTAATCTTATAGATTTTAAATTAAGAATTACTTCAGCAGTATCCTCAATAACCCCTGTGATAGTTTCAAACTCACTAAGAATATTAGAAATTTTTACACCTATGATAGCAGTACCAGGGATAGATGAAATCAAAATTCTTCTGAAAGAATTCCCAATTGTAGCTCCATAGCCAATTTCCAATGGTTGTAGTGTAAAGACACCAAAATCTAAGCTTGAATTTTCATCTATTAAGATGCTTTCAGGCATTTGTATTGAAATATTCATAGTATAATGAGCCAATATTAATTAAAAATTATACTCTTCTTCTTTTAGGTGGTCTGCACCCATTATGCGGAATAGGAGTCTTATCCATAATACTATGGATCTCTAAGCCAGCTTGAGACAAAGCTCTAACTGCAGCTTCTCTACCGGAACCAGGTCCTTTAACAAACACTTCAACTTTTCTCAAACCCATTTCAAATGCGTCTGTAGCCGCTTTTTCAGCAGATACTTGAGAAGCGTAAGGAGTATTTTTCTTAGAACCTCTAAAGCCATTTTTACCAGCAGATGACCAGCACAATGTGTTACCATACATATCAGTAATAGTTACTTGCACGTTATTGAATGTAGCACGAATAAATGCTTTTCCGTGTATATCACTGACCGTTTTTTTCTTAAGTTTTCTTTTAGCCACTTTAAAGTACCTTTAATTAGCGAATTAAAATTATTTAGTAACTTTCTTTTTCCCAGCGATAGTTTTTCTTCTACCTTTTCTGGTACGAGAGTTAGTTTTAGTTCTTTGCCCTCTAACTGGAAGTCCTCTTCTATGACGAAGACCTCTGTAACAACCGATATCCATTAATCTTTTAATATTAATTTGGATTTCTGAGCGTAGTTGTCCTTCAACTTTAGTAGTATTTTCGATTTCCTGACGGATAGAAAGTACTTCATCATCTGACCAATCACTTACTTTTCTGCTTTCGTCAATTCCAACAGAAGCAAGTAATCTTGATGCTGTTATTTTTCCGATACCATAAATGTAAGTTAAAGCAATGATGCCTCTTTTATTTTTTGGTAAGTCAACTCCTGCAATACGAGCCACTATAATCTCCTTTTTATTATCCTTGTCTCTGTTTTAATCTAGGATTTTTCTTGTTAACAATATAAATCCTACCTTTTCTTTTCACGATAATATCGTCAGCTGAACGCTTTTTTACTGATGCAGATACTTTCATTTTTTTTACCTTTTATTTGTATCTATAAACAATTCGACCTTTTGATAAGTCATAAGGTGATATTTCAACCGTAACTTTGTCGCCTTGTAAAATCTTTATAAAATTCATTCTCATTTTACCAGATACGTGAGCAAGTATAACATGCCCGTTTTCTAATTTTACTTTGAACTGTGTATTAGGAAGTGTATCTTCTATTACACCATCAACTCTTATTAATTCTTCTTTTCCCATAGTTTTTACTTGTAGAGTTAATTATATGTTAACTCTTCCTTTTAATTTTCCAGATTTCATAAACCCATCATAATGACGCATCAAAAGATGTGATTCTATTTGTTGCAATGTATCAAGTGCTACACCAACTATTATTAACAAACTAGTTCCACCAAAAAATTGTGCAAAAGTAGTTGTAATACCAAAGATATTAGTTATAAATGTTGGTAATATTGCAATTATTGCTAAGAAAATAGAACCAGGTAATGTAATCCTTGTCAAAATATTCTCAATATATTCAGCAGTTGGTTTTCCAGGTCTAACACCAGGGATAAATCCACCTTGTCTTTTCATATTATCAGCAATTTCTTTAGGACTAAAAACTATTGCAGTATAGAAGTATGTAAAAAATACAACCATTAAACCGTATATTGCAGCGTAAAAATATGAATTATATGAAAACAACTGTGCTAAATAAGTTATTGTTGGACTTTCTGGAAAGAAACTTAAAATAGTATTAGGTATAAACATTAATGATTGTGCAAATATAATAGGCATTACACCTGCTGTATTAACTCTTAATGGAATATATTGAGTAGTACCACCCATTTGTTTATTTCCTACTTGCCTTTTGGCATATTGTACCGGTATTCTTCTAGCACCTTGAGTCAATAAAATAACTGATGCTATAATACCCACAAGTAATACTAAAATTATAAGTTCTACAACTGGATTCCTTACTTCTGATACAATTAATTCATACTCTTGCATCAATGCATTAGGCAATACTGCAATTATACCAATAAATATTATAAGAGAAATACCATTTCCAATACCTCTTTCAGTAATCTGCTCACCCAACCACATTAGGAAAATAGTTCCTGCTGTTAGTAGAAATATAGTAGTTAAGGTAAATAGAATAACGCTTGCCTCAGGAACAACAGGAACACCGTTATAGTTCTGGTTAAGTAATTTAATACTTATACCTATAGATTGTAAGCCTGCTATAAATACTGTAGCAACTCTTGTCCATTGATTAATTTTTCTTCTACCATCTTCACCTTCTTTTTGCATCTTCTGTATTTGAGGAACTACAACACCTGCTAATTGAAATATAATCGAAGCAGTGATGTAAGGCATAATACCTAATGCAAAAATAGCGGCGTTTGAAAAAGCACCACCTACGAAGAGGTCAAAAAATCCAAAAAGGGTATCAGCATCACCTGCCGCTACTGATTTTTGTAAAATATCAACATCAATACCCGGTAGAGTAATGAATGAACCAATTCTCACAACAAGAAGTATCAAGATAGTAAATAAGATACGATCTTTAAGTTCTTCTATTTTAGTGATGTTTTTTAGTGTATCAAAAAAATTAGCCATTGTTACTTATTTTTCCTCCGGCAGTCTCAATTTTAGTTATCGCAGAAGCAGATAATGTAACATCAGAAACATTTATAGCAACCTTAATATCTCCATTACCAAGAATCTTAATTGGTTCTTTAGTTTTTAGGATACCAGTTTTTCTAAGTTGCTCATCACTGATATTAGAAGCATCTAATCTTCCGGCATCGATAAATTGTTGTAACGTGCCTAAGTTTATTGTTTGAAAATTCTTTTTAAATCTATGATTAGAGAATCCGAATTTAGGAACTCTACGAGCAATGGGCATTTGCCCACCCTCAAAACCGATAGCTACATGAGCACCTGAGCGAGATTTTTGTCCTTTATGTCCTCTAGTGGATGTTCCACCATGACCAGAACCTTGACCTCTACCGATTCTTTTTTTGGAGTGCTTAGCACCATCTGAATATTTTAAATTTCCAACGTGTTTCATAGTCATATTCAATTTAATTATTTAACTTCTTCTACATTTACTAGGTGACTTACTTTGTTAATCATTCCTCTGATAGCTGCGTTATCAGGAACTACATTAAAATAGTGAGGTCTTCCTAAACCAAGAGCTTCAATTACTAATTTTTGCTTTTTTGGTCTATCAATTATACTTTTTACTTGAGTTACTTTTAGTTTGTTCATTTCAATTCTCTTTAATTATTAACCTTTAAGTACCTTAGATACTGGAATACCTCTTCTTTTTGCTACCATATTAGCATCTTCTAAAGAAGCAAGCCCTTGAATAGCAGCTTTTACAGTATTATGAGGATTAGATGAACCAAGATTTTTAGTTAGTACATCTTGAACTCCAGCAAGTTCTAAAACAGCTCTAACACCACCTGCAGCTATAACACCAGTACCAGGAGTTGCCGGTTTGATTAAAACTTTACCAGCACCATAACGGCCTACCACTTCATGCGGGATAGTATTGTTATGTAATCTGATTTTAACAATATTTTTTTTGGCAGAATCAGTTGCTTTATTTACTGCGTTAACAACTTCACTAGCTTTACCTAATCCAAACCCTACATGTCCGTTTCCATCACCAACAATTACAAGAGCAGAGAAGTTAAACCTTCTACCGCCTTTCACAACTTTTGCCGTTCTACCAACATAAACTAATTTATCTTGTAAATTTAATTCTGATGTTCTAACATTCGTTTTCATTTAAGACCTAAAATATATTTAAAAATTCAAACCTGCTTCGCGAGCAGCATCAGCAAGTGCTTTAACTCTACCTCTAAAAACATAACCGTTTCTATCGAAGCCAACATTAACTATACCATTATCTTTAGCTTTTTGTGCCAGATGTGTTCCAACCAATTTAGCTTGTTCGATTTTAGTCATCGCAGTGCTAAATTTAGGTTTCAAGTCTTTATCGATAGAAGATGCAGCAATAACAGTTAGCTTAGTATCATCGTTGATTAATTGAGCATAAATGTTAGTCGTGCTTCTATAGATAGATAGTCTTAATCTAGAATCAGTACCATAAACTTTTTTTCTGATTCTTAATTTTCTTTTAATTCTTCTAGATTTTAATTCTTTTACAGTTGACATTTTAGTAACCTTTATTTTTTAGATGCAGATTTACCTGCTTTACGTCTAATATATTCACCTTGGTATCTTATACCTTTACCTTTGTAAGGCTCAGGTTTTCTTAATCTTCTAATTTTATAAGCAACTTCACCAATAAGTTGTTTATCATAACCTTCAATTTCAATAGTAGTTGCATTAGGTGTAGTAAAAACTACACCAACAGGTGGTAACACTATAACAGGATGAGAATAACCTAAATTTAGGAATAATCTTTGACCTTTCATTTCAGCTTTAAAACCAACTCCTTCAATTTGAAGAACTTTTTTAAATCCTGATGATACACCTAGAACCATATTATTTACAATAGAACGTGTTAAGCCATGTAGACTCTTTGACGTTTTATCTTCATTAGATCTTTTAACAATTAAGTTATTACCTTCTTGCTCGATGTTTATAATCTCAGATTTAACAAAGTTTAATTCACCTTTTGGTCCTTTAGCAGTAATATTATCACCACTTATAGAAACTTGGACTTTATCAGGTATTGAAATTGGGCTTTTACCAATTCTTGACATTTTTCACCTCAATTTTTTACCAAACGGTACAAATTATTTCACCGCCAACATTTAACTTCATTGCTTCTTTCATAGTGATAACACCACGAGAAGTAGAAAGGATGGATATACCAAGACCATTTCTAACTCTTCCAATTTTATCAGCTGAAGCGTAAATTCTTCTTCCGGGTTTAGATACCCTCTTAATTTCTTTTATTACTGGTTGTCTATTATAATATTTCATTGTAACAACAACTTTACCTTGGATATCGTCTTTCATATCTTGAAAATCCTCAATGTATCCTTGGTCTTTTAATAATTTTGCAATTTCAACTTTCAAATTTGAACGAGGAGCTTCAACAGTTTTGTGTCCAGCTTGTCCTGCATTTCTAATTCTTGTAAGGAAATCACCTATTTGATCTGACACTATTGCCATTTTAAAAATCCAATTAATTTAAAATCAAAATTACCAACTTGCTTTTCTAACACCAGGTATTTTACCTTCTGATGCTAAAAGACGGAACATATTACGACACAAGCCAAATTTTTTATAATTTCCTCTACCTCTACCGGTAACAGAACATCTTAGTCTAACTCGTGAGGGAGCAGAATTACGAGGTAATTTTTGTAAACCCTCGAAGTCACCTTCTTTTTTGAGAAGTTCTCTTCTCTCAGCGAATTTCTTAACAAGTTTAATTCTTTTTTCGTTTCTTGCAGTGATTGATTTTCTAGCCATAAATTACCAATTAATTATTATCTTTTCTTCTAAAAGGAAATCCAAATTCTCTAAGTAATGCTCTTGCTTCTTCATCTGAATTACCAGATGTAACAAAAGTAATGTCCATTCCATTTATTCTATTAACTTTATCAACATCAATTTCAGGGAAAATGATTTGTTCTTTTATTCCAATAGTGTAGTTTCCACGACCATCAAAACTTTTATCAGAGAATCCTCTAAAGTCTCTAATACGAGGAGCTGCGATATTAACAAATCTATCGAGAAATTCATACATTTTAGCTTTTCTTAAAGTAACCATACAACCTATCGGCATACCTTCACGTAGTTTAAAGTTAGAAATAGAAGTTCTTGCTTTTCTAATCGCCGGTCTCTGACCAGAGATTAGTTCCATTTCCGTAATAGCACTTTGTAGAGTTTTTGGATCCTGCACAGCAGCACCAATACCCATATTTAAAACTATTTTCTCAATCTTTGGAACTTGCATTACTGATTTGAATTCAAATTCTTTTATCAAATTTGGAATAACCTGTTCTTTATAGAATCCATAGAGTCTAGGTGCAGGTATTTCGTGTGCCTCTAATTCTTCGACTCTTTGACCTTCCATTTGGAAGTTTAATTTTTTACTTACTTGTACTTTTGCCATTTTTATATCTCACTGCCGTTTGTTTTAGCAATTCTTACTTTAGTTGAAAAACCATTTTTATTTTCTTTAGATTGGAAACCAACACGAGTAGTATTACCTTCTGAATCTAAGAGCATTACATTTGAGTAATGAATAGGAAGTGATTTAGATTTTCTCCCACCTTGTTGATCTCTTTGAGAAGGCTTAACGTGTACAGTTCTAATATTGACATCTTCAATAAGAACTCTCATGTTTTTAGGATAGACTTCTAAAACTCTACCAGATTTTCCTTTATCTTCACCTGCAATAACTTTAACGTTATCACCCTTTTTAATTTTTAATTTTGTAGCCATTGTTCTGCCCATTATAAAACTTCTGGTGCTAATGAAATAATTTTCATATAGCTTTTATCTCTTAATTCACGAGTAACTGGTCCAAAGATACGAGTGCCTCTTGGGTCGCCTTTGGCATTTAATAAAACTGCGGCGTTCTCATCAAATCTGATGTAAGTCCCGTCTGTTCTACGTAATTCTTTTTTAGTTCTAACAATAACAGCGCTTGAAACGTCTCCTTTTTTCACAGCACCGTTAGGTATTGCTTGTTTCACAGAAACAACTACTTTATCACCGATACGAGCATATTTCTTGCCGTGTCCGCCAAGTACTCTAATGATTCGTACTTTTTTTGCTCCTGAATTATCAGCAACTGCTAGGTTTGCTTCTTCTCTAACCATTTTTTAATACCTTATTTAGCTCTTTCAACTATACCGTCTAAGACCCATCTTTTAGTTTTACTTAGTGGTCTAGACTCTTTAATTTTTACTATATCACCAATATTACATTCATTATTTTCATCATGAGCATGCATTTTTTTGCTTTGCTTGTAATATTTTTTGTAAATCGGGTGCTGCACTTGTCTTTCAGTTAAAACTGTAATAGACTTTTCACCTTTATTGGAGGTTACTTTACCTTGCAATACCTTTTTGGAACTTGTTTTTATCTCTTCAGACATTTATGCCTCAATTTAAAGTAATATTTCTTTCATTTAGAATCGTTTTCATTCTTGCAATATCTGCTTTTAATATTCTCAGATATGCAACATCTTGCAACTGTTTCAATTGATTTTGAAATTTTTGTTGAGCGAGAGTTTCAATTGACTCTTGGCATTGAGATAGCAATTCTTGATTGCTTAATTCTCTTAAATCTTTTGCTTTTCTAGCTTTCATTATACATCAAATCCCTTCTTGCAACAAATTTAGTTTTTATAGGCAATTTATGAGATGCAAGTCGAAGTGCTTCTTCGGCTCTTTCTCTACTAACGCCGTCAATTTCGAATAGAATCTTACCTGGTCTTACAACAGCAACCCACGCTTCAAATCCACCTTTACCTTTACCCATTCTTGTTTCTAATGGTTTTTTAGATATTGGTTTGTCTGGAAATATTTTTATCCAAACTTTACCTTCTCTTTTAAGGAATCTATTGATTGCAATACGTGCAGACTCTATTGTTCTATTAGTAATCCAATGTGGTTCTAAAGCTTTTAAGCCATATGAACCAAAGGCAAGTTGAGAACCTCTGAAAGATTTACCTTTCATCCTGCCACGATGCGAATTTCTTCTTTTAACTCTTTTAGGACTTAACATTTTTCAATCACTTATTTATTAATTTTGATTTTTACCTATCACTTCACCTTTACATATCCATACCTTTACGCCTATTGCGCCATATATAGTATGAGCAGTAGCAATACCATAATCGATATCAGCTCTTAATGTATGTAAAGGAGTACGACCTTCTTTGTATTGCTCAGTTCTAGCCATTTCTGCGCCACCTAAACGACCAGATGCCATAACTTTGATACCTTCAGCTCCCGACCTCATAGTAGAATTTATTGCTTGCTTCAAAGCTCTTCTGAAAGATACTCTTCCTTCGAGTTGATTGGCAATATTTTCAGCAACAAGTAGAGCATCTAATTCAGGTCTTTTAATTTCGTGAATTAAAATTTTAATAGATCTACCAGTTATTTTCTTTAATTCTTCTTCAAGAGATGTTATTTCTTGACCAGATTTACCAATAATAACACCAGGTCTTGAAGAATGAATAGTTATACGGAGTTGTTTAGCAGTTCTTTCAACAATAATTCTTGCAATTCCTGCCTTTTGTTTACGGGTTCTAATATAGTCTCTTACTCTCAGATCTTCTGATAGTTTTTCTGCCATTTCTCTTTCATCGAACCAATTAGCATCCCATGTTCTGGTAATGCCTAATCTTAAACCAATTGGATTAACTTTCTGTCCCAAAATAACTCCTTTTAATTCTCTTTTGTTGCAACAACAATTGTTAAATGATTAGATCTTTTTCTTATTCTATATGCTCTACCTTGTGGGGCAGGCAACATTCTTTTCATAGTAACACCTTGGTCAACTGTAACAGTCTTAACAAAGATTTTATCATCATGAATATTTTCGTCATTATCAATAGCTTTATTAGTAAGATTACTAATCGCTGATTTCAATGTTTGCTCAGCAACTTCTGAGGCAACATGAGGTGATAATTTTAAAATATTCAAGGCATCTTGTACTTTTTTTCCTCTGATTAAGTCAATGACTAATCTCATTTTACGAGGAGATGACCTTATATGTTTTTTTATAGCTTGAGCTTCCATTTGCCATTAACCTAAATTATTTTTTTCTATCTTCTTTTCTGTGGCCAGAATGACCTCTATAAAGTCTTGTCGGTGCGAATTCACCTAATTTATGACCAACCATATTTTCTGTAACATAAACAGGTATAAAATTTTTCCCATTGTGCACAGATATCGTATGACCCACAAATTCAGGTGTAATCATCGATGCTCTTGACCAAGTTTTTATAACTTCTTTTTTATTTGACTCATTTAATTTGTCAATCTTTAGTTGAAGTTTATAATAAACAAAAATACCTTTTTTAAGCGACCTTGACATAAATTATATCCATTATTTATCTTTTCTACGTCTAATAATTAAATTAGAACTTGCTTTTTTAGTACGTCTAGTTTTTAATCCTTTTGCTAATTGACCCCAAGGTGAGCGTGGATGTTTTCTACCACCACCAGATTTTGAGGTTCCTTCACCACCACCCATAGGGTGATCAACAGGGTTTCTAACCATACCACGGGTAACTGGTCTTCTACCTAACCATCTTTTTCTACCTGCTTTACCTAATAGCAAATTCAAATGTTCAGAATTACTTACAGTTCCAAGAGTTGCCCAACATAATTTAGGAACAAGTCTCATCTCACCAGAAGGTAGTTTTAATTGAGCATATTTACCCTCAAATCCTACTAACTGTATTGAAGAACCTGCACTTCTAGCTAATTGACCACCTTTGCCTGGTTTCATTTCTACATTATGTAGTATAAGACCAACTGGTATTTTTTCTAAAGGTAAGCAGTTTCCATCATTGTATTCAGCATTTGCAGAAGCAATGATTTTTTGACCTACTTTTAGTTTATCAGGCGCAATTATATAAGTGTGCTGACCATCTTCATATTTAACAAGAGCAATTCTAGCTGTTCTATTTGGGTCATACTCTATAGTCATAACTTCAGCAAAAACATCTTTGATACTTCTTTTGAAATCAATAATTCTATATTTTCTTTTATGCCCACCACCTTTTCTACGAGATGTTATACGACCGTATGAATTTCTTCCACCAGATTTTTTAAGTGGTTTTAGAAGTGGAGCATACGGTTTATCTGTTGTGATGTCTTGAAAGTCATCTACAGAATAAAATCTTGTCCCAGGTGTCATTGGTTTTAATACTCTTAATCCCATTTTAAATCTTCTCTTTTTTAATCATTAGAAGAGCCGCCAGAAACCATATCGATTTCAAAGCCCTCTTTAAGTTTTACATATGCTTTTTTTCTTAAAGCCGTTTTACCTCTCATTAAACCTTTTTTGGTATGTTTAACAGAGCGTTTACCTTTGACATTAGTAGTTCTAACATCTTCAACTTCAACATCGAACATAGCTTTTACAGCATGTTTTATTTGTAGTTTATTAGCTGATGGGTCAACAAAGAAGTGATATTCTCTTTCACCATTTTTGCTCATACCTTTTTCAGTCAATATAGGTTTTCTAATAATAGATATCATTTTATTCACTTTTTGTTTTGTAAATTCTCTTCGATACCTTTAATTGCACTCTGCATAATAACCACTCTCTTGTGAGATAAAATATCATAAGTAGATACTTGGTTATAAGGTCTGATATCGAGTTTAGGAATATTTCTTCCAGACAAATAAAGATTATTATTTACTTCTGGTGTGATTACTAACATTGACTCACCTTTGTATTCCAAATTTTTCAAAATTGAAAAAATTTCTTTTGTCTTTGGACTTTCAAAATTAAAATCTTCAACAAATTTTGCATTGTCTTCTGATATTCTTAAAGAATATGCTGACATTCTGCTTAATCTATTAAGTTTTTTTGGTAACTTATAAACATAATCTCGGGGATGTGGACCATGTATTGTTCCACCACCAACCCATAAAGGCGATCTAGTAGAACCAGCTCTTGCACCACCTCTTCCTTTTTGCTTAAATGGTTTTTTACCACCACCAGATACTTCGGAGCGAAGTTTAGTTTTTGCATTACCTTGTCTTTTTTGAGCAAGATGTGCTACAACTGCTTGATGCATAGCATTATCATTTGGTTCTATACCAAATACGCTATCATTAAGTTCTATTGTTCCTGACTTTTGACCGTCTTTATTATAAAGATTTACTTGCATTTTCTTATTTCTTTATAATTTCTAAATAACTATTTCTTGCACCTGGAACACTACCTTTAACAATAATTAAATTGTGTTCTGGAACAATTTGAATAATTTCTAAATTTCTAACTGTAACTGTATTTCCACCAGTTCTACCACCCATTCTTGTTCCTTTAAGAACTCTAGAAGGATATGACGATTGTCCGATAGAACCTGGGTGTCTTTGTCTGTCTGATTGTCCGTGAGTTGCCATTCCGACACCACTAAAACCATGACGTTTCATAACACCTTGAAAACCTTTTCCTTTAGATTTTCCTGAAATCCTAATTCTGTCTCCAGCATTAAACTGATCAACTGTTAAAATTTCACCAACCTCTAAAGATTTTTCATAATCTCTAAACTCTTTTAACAAATATGTTGGGTTTATACCTGCTTTTTTAAAATGTCCTTTTACAGGAGAATTTACATTCTTTGAAGATTTCTCATCGAAACCAACTTGAATTGCAGAATAACCATCATTCTGTTGAGTTTTTATTTGCACTATAGGACAAGGACCCGCTTCAATTACAGTACAAGGGTGTAATTTCCCTTCTGGACCATAAACACTAGTCATACCTACTTTTTTACCTAAAATAGCTGCTTTCATTTTTTTATCTCATCCTTAAACTTTTACTTCCACATCTACTCCGGCAGGCAACTCTAAGTTCATTAGTGAATCAACCGTTTTCTGTGTGGAGCTAAAGATATCAATCAATCTTTTATGTACTTTTGTTTCGAACTGCTCTCTTGATTTTTTATCTACGTGAGGTGATCTATTTACAGTATAAATAGTTCTTTTTGTTGGTAGTGGTATTGGACCACTTACAACCGCACCTGATTGTTTTACAGTTCTTACTATTCTTTCACTTGATTTATCTATCAAGTTATGGTCATAAGATTTTAACTTAATTCTTATTTTTTGAGTCGCCACAATAAATCCTTTTTAAAATAAAAAGCACAGAGATAGTAATGAGATATACCCAACTATCTCTGTATCATATTATTCAACTATACTAATTACTACACCAGCACCAACAGTTCTTCCACCTTCTCTAATCGCAAAGTTTAATCCATCTTCCATTGCAATTGGAGCAATAAGTTCGATAGAAACTTTATCTAAATTATCACCAGGCATAACCATTTCTGTACCTTCTGGTAAGTGTAATGAACCTGTAACATCTGTTGTTCTAAAGTAAAACTGAGGTCTATATCCAGAGAAGAATGGCGTGTGTCTTCCACCTTCTTCTTTTTTAAGAACGTAAACTTGAGCTAAGAATTTATGGTGAGGAGTGATTGTACCTGGTTTACAGATTACCATACCTCTTTGAATCTCAGATTTCTCAATACCTCTTAATAAAAGACCTACGTTATCACCTGCTTGACCTTGATCTAATAATTTTCTAAACATCTCTACACCAGTACAAGTTGTTTTCTTTTTAAGACCAAAACCAACGATTTCTACTTCTTCGTTAACATTAACGATACCTCTATCAATCTTACCAGTTGCTACTGTTCCTCTACCAGTGATAGAGAATACGTCTTCAATAGGCATCAAAAATGCTTTTTCAACGTCTCTAATTGGGTCTGGAACGTAATTATCAACAGCTTCCATTAATTCATAGATACATTGTAAGTCTGGATGAGTAGCATCTGAATCAGACATACCAGCATCTAAAGCTTTAAGAGCAGAACCATAAACGATAGGAATATCATCGCCAGGAAATTCATAAGAACTTAGTAGTTCTCTTAATTCCATTTCAACTAATTCTAATAATTCAGGGTCAGCAATATCTACTTTATTTAAAAATACAACAATACGAGGAACACCTACTTGACGTGCTAATAGAATGTGCTCTCTTGTTTGAGGCATCGGTCCATCTGTTGCAGCACATACTAATATTGCACCATCCATTTGAGCAGCACCAGTTATCATGTTTTTTACATAATCGGCGTGACCAGGACAGTCAACGTGAGCATAGTGTCTGTTATCTGTTTCATATTCTACGTGAGCAGTTGCAATGGTTATACCACGAGCTTTTTCTTCTGGTGCATTATCAATAGAATCAAATGATCTACCACTACCACCAAATTTTTTAGATAAAGCTACTGTAATTGCAGCTGTTAAAGTTGTCTTACCATGGTCAACGTGTCCAATTGTTCCTACGTTAACGTGTGGTTTACTTCTTTCAAATTTCTCTTTAGCCATTTTGAAAGCTCCCTAATTAAAATTAGTTAAATAAAATTTATTTTCAATTTCTTTTTTCTGCTGGTTCGTAATGTGAAAACATCATTGAGTATGATGCTCTTCCTTGACTTACCGAGCGTAGTTTAGTTACATAACCAAACATTTCTGAAAGAGGCGCTTTTGCACTTACAAATTGCAATATTCCTCTTTGTTCTACATTATCTACTCTACCTCTTCGTGAGTTAATATCTGCTATAACCTCTCCGAGATAATCATTAGGACTTGTGATTTCTACTTTGAATATTGGCTCTAATAATTGAGTCCCAATATTTCTAATTGCTTCTTTTACCGCTATCGAACTTGCTATTTTCATTCCGATTTCTGTTGCTTTATCTTTGTCAACGTTAGTTGATTTAATTACAACTTTTACATCTTCCATCTGATAACCTTGCAATCCGATATTTAGCGCTTCTAAAACACCATTTTCACAAGCTTTTACTGTTAAACTATTAAGAACTTTTTCGTCTAATTTGTTTTCTACAATATTTCCTTCGCCTCTATTATTAGGCATAACTTCTATTATAACGTTACCAATTTGGTTTTTACCAGCGATAACGTTTTCAAAATTACCTTCTTGTTTAGTAGAAGAAGAAATTGTCTCTCTGAATGATACCTGAGGTTTTCCAACTCTGACAGGTATTTTAAATTCTCTGTTTAATCTATCAACAATTATCTCAAGATGTAATTCACCAACCCCGCTTAAAATTAGCTGACCACTATCTTCATCAAATTTATATTTCAATGTAGGGTCTTCATCAGTTAATTTATCAAGCACCAACAAGAGTTTATCTTGGTCGGCTAGAGTTTTTGCTTCTATCGCTTGGTTTATTACTGGTTCTGAAAAAGTTATCTTTTCATAAAGAAGAGGATTACTTGAATCAGTTAACGTATCACCAGTTTTAGTGAACCTAAGCGAAGGTAAAGCAACTATATCACCAGAGTATGCTTCTTTGAGTTCTAACCTTTTGTTAGACTCCATTTTTAAAATTTTAAGAACTTTTTCTTTCTTATTCTCTGCAACATTTAATATACTCTCCCCAAGAGTTAACTTACCAGAATAAATTCTTATATAAGTAAGCTTACCAACAAATGGGTCAGTAGTAGTTTTAAACGCTAAACTTGAAAAATGCTCGTCATCAATTGCTTTTCTTGTAATAGATTTTGTGTTGTCTTCAGGATTGTATCCTTTAAACTCGCCGATGTCTGCCGGAGAAGGCAAATAGTAGGTTATAGCATCCAACAATGGTTGAACACCTACATTTTTTAGAGAGGAGCCACACAATACAGGGATTATAGAATTAGAAAGAACACCTTTTCTTACTAAAGAGCGAAGTTCATCTTTATGAATCTCTTCTCCTTCTAAGTATCTTTCCATTGCAGACTCATCGAGTTCTACAAGATTTTCTATCATTGCCTGCTGAAGCAGCGATGCCTTTTCTTTATAATTCTCCGGAATATCTTGAAGTTCAAAACTTGAGCCAAAGTCTTCTTTATTAAAGATTATAGATTTGAACTCAATCAAATCAATAATACCAATAAATGTATCTTCAGCACCCATAGGGAAGAAAATAGGAACTGGGTTAGCACGCAATTTTTCCTTCATACTTTCCAAAACCCTATCAAAGTCAGCTCCAAGACGGTCCATCTTGTTTACATAAGCAATCCTTGGCACATTATATTCATCGGCTTGATGCCACACAGTTTCTGTTTGTGGTTCTACTCCCCCAACTGCACAAAATACTGCAATTGCTCCATCCAAAACTCTTAAAGACCTTTGAACTTCGGCTGTAAAATCTACGTGTCCTGGAGTATCAATTATATTGATTAAAAAACCATTCCAATAGCAAGGGATAGAAGCGGAAGTGATTGTTATACCACGTTCTTTTTCTTGCTCCATCCAATCCATAAAGGCAGTTCCATCATCAACTTCACCGATTTTATGAAGATAACCTGAGTAAAACAACATACGTTCTGTAGTAGTAGTTTTACCGGCATCTATATGTGCCATTACACCAATATTTCGAGTATTTTCTATTTTTATTTGTCTCGACATAAAGTGTTAGGCATTTTTATAAGTTTTCAAAGAACTAATTATTTAAATTACCATTTAAAATGTGCAAATGCTTTGTTAGCTTCTGCCATTCTATGAGTATCATCTTTTTTCTTTACAGATGCACCTTCACCTTTATAAGCTGCCATCAATTCATTTGCAAGTTTTTGAGACATTGTTTTTTCTCTTCTTGCTTTTGAATATGTTTTCAACCATCTTAGTGCTAATGCAATACGTCTATCTTCACGTACTTCAACTGGAACCTGATAAGTTGCACCACCAACTCTACGAGAACGAATCTCAAGCATTGGAGCAATATTAGATAATGCCTTTTTAAACACATCCACAGGATTCTCTTCTAATTTCTCTTGAATAATATCAAAAGATTCATAAACTATTTTTCTTGCAGTATTTTTCTTACCATCTAACATCACATTATTTATAAAACGTGAAACTAACACGTCGTTAAATTTTGGATCTGGTTGTCTTTTTCTTTTTTCTGCTCTTTTTTTTCTCATTTTATACTCAACTATTTTTTAGCTTTTTTTGTACCGTACTTACTTCTACTTTTAATACGTCCGTTAACACCCTGCGTATCTGCTGCACCACGTATGATATGATATTTCACACCTGGCAAGTCCTTAACCCTTCCACCACGAACATAAACCATAGAGTGCTCTTGCAAATTATGACCTTCACCAGGTATATATGCAATTACCTCAAATCCGCTACTTAATCTAACTTTTGCAACTTTTCTAAGAGCTGAGTTAGGCTTTTTTGGAGTTGTAGTGTAAACACGAGTACAAACTCCTCTTCTTTGCGGACAAGATTTCAAAGCAACTGATTTTGATTTTACAACTTGCTTCTTTCTTCCTTTTCTAACTAACTGACTAATAGTAGGCACTAAAAAACTCCAAATTTTAATCTTTTTTAAATCTGCTCGTTTAGAGCTTACAAAATTAGGGAGAAGTTTTTAATCTACCAAACATTTTTTTAAAAAAGTTTAAAAAATTTTATAATTATTATGGTTTTATGTTAAAAACTAATCCATCAAATATTATTAAATAATTATTTATTAATATGTTAAATCAAAATTATACTTTGAAAAATATTTTTGGTTATTTTTAATTTTTTTTAAAATACATTATTACTTAACATGATTAAGGGTGTAAAAATTTACTTTTGTTCATTTTTACTGTATAGTTTTTCATTTCGACTTCGCTCAAAGAACTTGAATAAGCACCCTGAGCGTAGTCGAAGGGTCTTGTATTATTCCACAACCATAATTTTTCTTACTCTTGTTTCGGTGCCATGGTTAATTTTTAAGATGTAAATTCCGGGTTGTTGTGTGCTTGCGTCCCAGATAATTTTTCCATTGTAGTTGCTTTCTTTTTGAATTGAAAGTGTGTTCGCTGTTTTGATTTTAACTCCAGTCAAATCATAAACTTCAATATCTTTCTCCGTAAATGGCAAAGTACTATCCCAGTAAGTTTCAATTTTTACAATGTTGTTTGTTGGTTGTGGGTATGGTGGAAATGTATAAAGATAGTTGCGTTTTTCTGTTTTCTCAGTTGATAAGGTAATGCCGAGTTCGGATAGAGGTAATTTGTAAATCCCATTGTAAAAGCAAATTAGAAGATTATCTTCATAAACTTTTATATTTTTAAATATATATGGTTCACTGTTGTTGAATTTTTCTATTCCTAAATCATAATTTACCCAATTTTCACCTAAATCTTTTGAATAATAAAAACCACCATTTGAATAAACAAATATATTTGTTTTGTAATTAATTATTTGTCTAATTTGTGATGTATTTTCTAAATTTTCAATTAATTTCCAAGTTTCACCATTATTTAGCGAAATATAAATATTGCTTCCTGTTGAAGCAAATAATGTATTTTTATATTTTACAAAATTAGAAATTGATAAACTATCTAATAATGTTTCTTTTTCAGTAATTTTATTCCAAGTTGTTCCATTATCTGTTGAAAAACTTAGCCCTTTGTTATTTAAACAAGAATATATATCTCTATCATATTCTTTTAAAAAATTTAATTTAATTTGTGGCTGAGAGCTGTTTTCTTCATTCCAACTTTTCCAAGTTTGACCCAAGTCCTCTGAATAAAAGAAGTCATTTATATTAGAAATTGCAAAAAATTTGGACTTATTAATTAACACATCTTTAATAACTGCAAAGTTTTTATTTATACTTACTTCATTCCAATTTTCCCCATAATTTGTAGAAAATGAAATTTTATTATTTGAAGAATATCCAGTTAAAATTATGCTATCTTTAATAGATATACTTGATTTATCAAAAGGGAATTTATTGATTGAATCATTTAATATTTCCCAACTCTCATTTAAATTACTTTTTTTAAATATACCAGAGTTATAAGTTAGTAAATACAATTCATCATTTCCGTTTGCTAACTCAAAATTATTTGTTCCAATTTCAAACTCAATTTCTTCAAAATTTTCTCCTAAATCAGATGAATAATAAACACCATTTGAAGTACCTAAATAAAGATTATTACCGTCCTCAATTAAATTTATAGGACCTAATCCATTAATATCAAATACTTTTTCCCAATCTACTCCTATCTTACTACATTTATATACTTGTCCTCTATCATTCGCCAAAAATAAATAATTTTTATGATAAACCATACTGTATGCGCCAGATCCAAAACTAATTTCATTTTCTGGTTTTCTTAATTCCCAACTTTTTCCAAAATCAGTGGAAATGTAAATAGATGTTTTGCCTATCACTATAGTATCATTAGCTATACAATGACTACTACTAACGTCTATATTTAAACCATTTACTCTATGCTCAAATGTAACACCTCCATCTTCTGAAACTAATAATTTTTTAGTATATTGATCGCCACCAGAAGCTAAAAAACTTTCAAATATCAATATTCTATTATCTTCCTTTATAATATTAGTTCCACTTAATGTTTCTGATTTGTTTTTAATTTTATCGAAATATTTTTTTGTTTGTTTGATAACTTTATTGTCTTTGTAGTGCAAATAACCCTCATTTGAAATTAAATGTATTCCTGTAGAATCAACTATAAAATCACGAATAATTAACCCATTTCCATTATTTACCTTATTAAAAATTGAATCAACATTAATCCAACTATTACCTTCGTCAGCACTTTTATATAAACCACTAATGCCAGGTGGAACAGATGTTGCATTAAAATATGCATAAATAGTATCTTTAAAGCAATAAAACTTATGGATTAACCCGATTGAATCAATACTTTCAAAATTTGCTTTTTTGTAAGTGCTTGAATTTATTTTTTTAAAAAACAAATCATGGCGTGAATAAAATGCTAAATATTCCTTTGAATACTGACATTTTACTACATCTATCATTCTACCATTTGGAGTTTCAAATTCTTGCCATTGCCCAAAAAGATTAGCATTAAGAATTAGTAAGATAATTAAATTAAACATTTTTTTTCCTTTTAAAAATTGTATGCTTATTATATTATATATAACAAGCATACTTTAAATTAAACAAATTTATTTATAATTACACGGTGAATCAACCCTATAACATCCACCATATGGAACTTGATTAAAAGGGGGACAAGTTGGATTAGGTCCTTCCTTGATATTTTGCTCATAAACAATTTTTAAAATACCATCATGCTGGCAATAAGTAAATAAAGACCTGCAATATGAATCACCACAAGGTTTCATTCCTCTTGTTGGAGAAGAATCCCAGGTAGTTTGATACGCTTGCCAACAATTAGACCATAGAACATGAAATAGTATTGATTGTTTAGGGCATGGTGGTATTTCAGACCAAAAACATGAAAAATACCACATAAATTGACCTGTATCCATATAATTTAAAACATAATTTATAATTTGTTCCTCTGTCCAACCATTATTACAAGGTGGTGTTTTTACTTGCTCTACGATTTCATTTATTAAAATGCTACCCTCATCAGGGTAATGTGAAGTAGGTGATGGACAAGATACACAAACAGAAACATCATAATTACAACCACCAATATTTAATGTAATTGTTTGAGGGGTATATCCAGTCGGACACTGCCCCTTCCCACCAAATTAGTTAAAATCAACAATGTGAAAGTAATCAAAAATGAAAATATGAACTTTGTCATAATAAAACCTCGAAAATAAATTTTAAAAATAATTAATTTCCCCCAGAGAATCTCTTTATGCTTTAATGAAATTAAAATTAATTATTTTTACTCCGAAATTTCTGTTTTAATAAATTATATAAGTCCCAAGATGATAATTTTGATTGTGTGATTTCATAGTCATTTTCTTCATTTTTTGTTAGATTTCCACAAGTTAGATTAGTTAGCAAGCACAAATATATCGTTATATATATATATAAGAAGTTAGGGTAATATATTTAGTTAGTGCTTGCATTTTATTATCGCATTTTTTCTAAAATGTTTTTTGTTTTTGAATTTTTCGATGTTGCAAGTTAGAATTATTTTTTTTATTATGCAAATCTTTTTTGACTTATTTAATTTCTACTTCGCTCAATGAACTTGAATAAGTACCCTGTGCGAAGTCGAAGGGTTCTTAAACCACATTCAACAAGGGGTTGCAACCCCTTGTTGATGTCCTAATCACTCCACTACCATAATCTTCCTAACTCTTGTTTCTGTTCCATGAGTGATTTTCATTATGTAAATCCCTGGTTTTTGATTGCTTACGTCCCAAATTATATGTCCTTTGTGGATGCTTTCTTTTTGTAAGGTTAATGTTTCATTTGTGTTAATCTTCAAACCAGTAATATCATATATCTCAATATCTTTCTCTGAAAATGGTAAGCCACTATCCCAATATGTTTCTACCTTTACAATACTATTTGTTGGGTGCGGGTAAGGTGGATAAGTCCATAAGTAGTTGCGATTCTCTGTTTTTTCAGTTGAAAGAGTTATACCTAGTTCTAATAATGGTCTATAGTATATTCCAGAATTTGTTTTATAAATTAATGTATCACTATAAAGATGTAACTCACATTCATCAGCATAAGAATCAGGAAAAATACCATCATTTAATTCATTCCAAGTTTCACCATTATTTTTTGATAAAAATAAACCCTTTGATGTATTTAAAAAAATATTAAAACCTATTGTAAATAGATTCATATATGTAATGTCTTCTAATTTATTGAAATTCAAATTGCTCCAAGTTTTGCCATAATTTTCTGACTTAGAAACAAGATTATTATCACTAATGATATATATATCAGATTTTGAAACAGAAATATCTACTATTGATTTACCATAAAGTGAATTTATTGAATCTTTTTTTGAATAATCTATTTTTTTTAAAATTGAAGTCCAATATGATAAATTTTTATCTGTTTCGTATATTCCTCCTTTTCCATATAAATAAATTTTATTATTTATTTTTTTAAAGAACATATTATTATTTAAATCTTTTGTTACTAAACTATCATTTGTTGAGAATGTACTTGAAAATTCATCAAAATCATTGTAAATATATAATTTATCAGAAGATGATATGAGTATTGAATCGTTGTTCAATAATAGTATATCTCTTGGAAAAGTAGCATCATCAAAAAATTTTTTCCTTTCCCAACTTTCTCCTTTATTTTGCGAAATTAAAAATTCACGAGGTTCAGAACTTGAATATGAACGTAACAATTTACAGACCAATTTATTATTATAAATATTTATATCTGAAATTCGTTCTGATTGATTATCAATTAAAATATCATTAATTTCTAAATTTAAATTTTTCGATTTAAATATTTTATTATTAGAAAAATTATTAGTAGAAAAATATATGTCTGGGAAGTTAACAACAAAGGAAGCATAATTAATTTTTTTTTCAAAATTCAATGTATCAAAATTCTTCATATTACTCGAAATATATGAATAATAATTAGAGTAATCACTATCTCTTGTTGAAAAAAATAATGAATTATTGTCAAAATATAAATCATATACTCTTTGAGCTTTAAACTGTTGGATTTCAATCCATTCTTTCCACAAATCTATTGATTTAAATAGACCTGACTCTGTAGCAAGACATAATGTGTCTTGTATGATTTCTATATCATTAATCCATTTGTTATAAACTAAACTACCTGCTCTTTTCCAATTTTCACCTAGATTTTCAGAATAATAAAATCCTACCTTTTTCCCAATGTAAATGTTTTTACCTTTTATTTTAAGACAAGTAATATCACAAACATCGAGACCATTATTTCTATTTTCCCATGTTTCCCCACCATCAATTGAAACTAATACACCACTACAATAAATACCTTGACCAGATGCTCCTCCGTCAGCAATTACTATTGTGTCATTATTAATATCCATATAATCAAAATGTTCTAAATCATTACTCCAACTCCCTAAAGTATCCCATGTTTGACCAAAATCTGTACTTTTTGTAATAAATTTTTTAGAATAAGGTAATGTATAAATCACATCATTTTGAATTTTAAAGTCTGATAATATCCTATGTTCTGTAAAATCTTGATTTTCACCAACTTTATTCCAAGTCAAACCTTTGTCAGTTGAAAAACATAAATATGATTCAAGAACTGAAGTTGTTCTTAAAGTATAAACATATACGATATCATTTTCAACTTCAATTTGTTGAATTGCACCTCTTTTTTCTGGAAGTCCATTATTTCTTAATTCCCAAGATTGTCCATTATCAAAACTGAAATAAGGGTCAAATCTACTTCCTACTATAAAGTCAGTACCAGATTTAATATTCTCTAAATAAGTTACTTCTTTTGGACCTTCAATTTTTTCCCATTTGGGAAATAAAACACAATTTATAAAAACTAAAATTAAAATAAACATTATTATTCTCCTAAATAAATTAATAAATTAAAGCAAACGACTATAACATCGGTTGCTAATGTAACTAAGGCTGAGCAATTCCACATGGTACAGAGTGTAAAATAAAACAATCTGATTCTTCATCTTTATCAGGTAATGTAATTTCAAAAAACTCCAAATCACATGGTGGGGTTTGTGGTGAAGTTAGAGTTGAAGGTTCTATTTTTACATAATCAGGGTCATCAAAACAATATTTAAGTGTTTCAGTACAAGTAGCATTTTCTTCGCATGGGACTAAATCATAAATATATTCTACTCCATTAAACCTATTTTTAACTTTCCAGCAATAGTTAAAAACAATATTAAATTCTCTATATGCTGTGTTTTCTTCATTACAAGGTGGTGCACCATACCAAGAATCATAGCACAAATTTGAATAGATAAATGCACCATCACTAATTTCTGAATAAGCTTGTGAAATTATTTGGTCAATACCTAATGCATTAATGCAACTACTATCAACTTCTTCAATACCTTTGATACAAACTTCTCCTGGGTGTGTAACCGCACATTTAAAACAAACTGTTATTTTATAGTCACAATTCCCTATTGTAACTGTAACAGTATCTTGAGTATAACCAGAAATACAACTCCCTTTACTCTCCACATTACTCAAAATCAATAATGTGAAAATTAAAATAAATGTTAATATGAACTTTGTCATAATTAAACCTCGAAATTAAATTTAAAAATAATTAATTAATTTTTCCCCAGAGAATCTCTTTATGCTTTAAAGAAATTAGAATTAATTATTTTTACCCCGAAATTTTTGTTTTAATAAATTATATAAGTCCCAAGATGATAATTTTGATTGTGTGATTTCATAGTCATTTTCTTCATTTTTTGTTGAATTTGAACAAGTTAGATTAGTTGCGATACACAAATATATCGTTATATATATATATATATATAAGAGGTTAGGTCGATATATTGTGTTTGTGGTTGCATTTTAACGTCGCATTTTTTCTAAAATGTTTTTTGTTTTTGAATTTTTCGATGTTGCAAGTTAGAATTATTTTTTTTATTATGCAAATTTTTTTTGATTTATTTAATTTCTACTTCGCTCAATGAACTTGAATAAGTACCCTGTGCGTAGTCGAAGGGTCTTGTATTATTCCCCACCACCATAATTTTTCTTACTCTTGTTTAGGTGCCGTGAGTGATTTTCATAATGTATATTCCTGTTTTTTAACTGCTTACGTCCCAGAGAATTTGTCCTTTGTGATTATTTTCTTTTTCAAAACTTAAAATAACTTAGTCATATTATAAACACAATTTAAATAAGTTAATTTAACCATATTATTACACAATGAACCAAATCATCATAAAATAAATTATTTGAGCAAAGTATAGATGTGTTAGTTCTGATAAGTTTTCATTTTTATCTATAAACCTTATTGTTATAAATGAAAATATAAATGAAAGGACAAACCAAGTTACATAATTAAATATTGGAACAGCAACATCAGTCCATTGCCAATAGTTCAATTTAATGGCGGCTGGTTCAAGAAAGAAATCAAATGCAGTCATCAAGCTAGCATTTATAATTGATACAAGTATTATGTTGTTACCCTTGATTCTTTTAGTAATTGATAAACTTGTTAGTAGTGTTGAAATCCAAGCAAACCCAATTGCGACTGGGACATTATTTATTTGCAAGAGTAAAACATCAGAATAAGTATAACTACCAAATAATATTCCTGTTTTTACTCCAAAATATTCAGCAATAAAAGATGATATAAATATAAATAACAAAATTAAATAATTCTTTAATATATTTTTTGCATAAATAATCATACTAATTATTGCTATAAATATTATCATAAATGCAGACAGAAAATTCATAATATTTGGAATTAGATTAGTAATGTGCCAAATACCTCCAGTAATTAAAAAGAAGTAATAATAAAACACTCTGCTTTTTAACATCTTTTTTATTTTTTCCATACTACCTTATTTGTTTTTAATTTATAAAAAGATATAAAAGACATAATTAAAATAAAAATATATCTCGGTACAAATGTTAAATAAGTAGTAAAATTAAATTTTGAATTAATAGTGCTTTGCAAATAATAATAAATAACTAACCCAAATAATAAATAAATATTACCATTAAATATAACAACAATACTAGAAAATAATAAAATAATAAACATTATATTTGATATGATATTACCGCCTAACATATAATACATATTTTTAGAAAAACCATTAATAATCTGAGGCATATTTTCATACATTCTTGTATAAATTATATTTTTTCCAAGAAGTGTTGATATTTTGTAATTATTTTCTTTTAATAATTTTGCAATAGCAATATCTTCTGCAAAATTATTCCTTACTTTTTCATGTCCACCAATATTAAAATATACTTCTTTATTTATTACTATCCACTGTCCATTGGCTGCAGAAAAAGCTGGATTATTACTTGTTCTAACCAAAGAAAGAGGCAACAACGAAGTTAAAATATTATCAACAAGAGGTACAAACAACCTTTCAGCTAAAGAATCATTTTCAATTTCCGGAAAACAAGAAAACATATCATAATTATTATTAATCAAATAATTTATGCTTTTAGAAATTGCATCTTGCTCAAAATAATTATCAGCATCAGTAAAAATAATAATATTACCATTTGATATATTTGCAAGTTGCCAGCAAGCCCAATTTTTTCCACTCCAACCCTCTGGTCTTGGCTCTCCTTTAATAATTTTAAAAGCATAATTATTCTTTACAAACTCAAAAGTATTATCGGTTGAATTATCATCTAAAATTATAACTTCTAAATTAGAATAATCTTGAACTAAAAGTGAGTCAAGTAATTTTCCAATTCTTTTTTCTTCATTTTTTGCTGGTATTAAAACAGTTACTTTAAACTTATGTTTATTATCTATTTTATAATTAAATAAATAATTATTCTTATTAAAATAATTCAATAATGTAACTATAAGTATAATTAAAAATGGAATTAAAAAAAACATTCAATTACCTTTACTGCTATTACCATTAAAAATTAATTTGAAGTTATTTTTAATAACATTATCATCAATTTCATTTAATAAACTATTAAATATTATATCAAGATTATTAATTTCATTTTTATTAATCAATTTTAAATTAAAGAAAACTTGTGGATATTCTTCGTGGAGAGATAAAATCTTCATTGCCAAGATTATTATATTAACATTATCTGTTTTCTCAACTACCTTTAAAACACCTTTTTTTGCATTAAATGAATTAGTAAAATTATAGGTCATTTTTCCTTCAGGAAAAATATTTACTAAATTATTTTTATCTTGTAATAATTCTGCTGAGTAATCTAATGATTTTATTATGTCCTTTGGATTACCTTGATTTATAGAATAAGCACCAATTTTATTAAAGAAATACAATTCCTTTAATTTATGCTCTAACATCATAACAAAATAATTTTTATTAAAATATTTTTCATTTAAAAAATAAGTAAAAAAACCGTCCCACCACGAGGAGTGATTTGATAGAAGTAAAATGCTATTATTATCTATTGCTGGAACCTCGCCAACTAAATTAAAAGAATGAAAATGTGTTTTGAATAGCCTATTTAAATATAATTTATAAACAATATGAGCCCATTTCTTTTTATTTGCTCTAATCATTGACTTGATAGTTTAGTTTTTACTAATTCGTTAAATAATATATTAAATTTCTCAAATTTAGGAACAAAAACTCTATTTAAAAAAGGATTATAATTATTTTTTTCTATTTTCTCTAATATACCCTCATAAATACCTGAAGCACCATAAATTGCAAACCTTGCATCTTTGTTCAGCATTTTGATACCAGGAACTGATTCTTTGTAATATTCTCTTGCTCTTTCAACATTAAACTTTACGTAATTTTTAACATTATCATTAAATATATTATTTTTAAAAATCAATTCGTTCAAATTAAAATTACCAAGTTCATCATAAGGCAAATAAAATCTATCATTTAACAAATCTTCCTGAATATCGCGTAAAATATTTGTCAATTGCATTCCAATACCAAGTTTTTCAGCATAATAAAGAGCTTTTTCTTCCTTAAAACCCAAAACAAAAGACATCATAAGCCCAACAGTCGAGGCAACTCTGTAACAGAATAGATATAACTCATCAAAATTTGCATATCTACTTTTATACAAATCCATTTGTACACCTTCGATTAACTCTGTTACATATTTTTTAGGAATTTTATATTTTTTAATTGTAAATGCAAAAAGCATAAGTGATGGATTTTCAGACTCGTAATACTTATAAATTAGTTCTATTTCATTCTTTAAGTTATCTAATTCTCTTTGAATCTCCTCAATAGTTCTACTTCTTGGATTATCTACAATATTATCAGCATATCTACAAAAACAATAAACAGCATAAGCACCAATTTTTTTATCCTTCGGCAAAAACTGAGCTGCCAAATAAAAACTTTTAGCATAGTTTTTTATTACATCTTCGGCATAATTTAAACCTATTTGATAATTAAAATCTTTTGCTTCATTAATCATAAAGGGTTATCCTCTTTTACCAACTTCTCTGTTGCTTCAGCAGAAAGTAACACTCCCGGTACTCCAGCTCCTGGGTGAGTTCCAGCCCCAACGTAATACATATTTTCAATTTCAGCATTTTTATTATGTGGTCTGAAATACGCTGTTTGCAGCAAATAAGGTTCTAATCCCCACGGACTACCAAGATAAGAATTCCTTTTTTCTTCAAATTCTTTAGGACTAAAATAAGATTGATATTCAATATTTTCCCTAAGTCCTTTCATACCAAATTCATTTTCTAAATAATCAATAATTTTATCAGCATATTTAGGACCTTCTATATCCCAATCTAAACCACTTTTTTGATTAGTCACCGGAGCGAGTACATACATACTCTCGCATCCCTCTGGAGCCATCGAAGTGTCAGTTTTGCTCGGAACATGAAGATACATAGAAAAATCATCCGGCAATACATTATTATCAAAAATATCCTTTACTAATTCTTTATATCGTTCACTCAAAATTAAAGTATGGTGCAGCAATTCAGGATATTTCTTCTTCACTCCAAGATATAGTACAAAACTACTCATAGAATGCTTAGCATTTTCTAACCTCTTTTTTCCCCAAGTTTTTAATCCTTGTGATTTTAATAATTTTGTATGTGTATGAGTCATATCAGCATTACTAATTACAATATCAAATTCTTTAAACTCACCACCAACCTTTATACCAGTAACTTTCTTATTTTCAACAACTATCTCATCTACAGGTGAATTAACAAAACTCTTTCCACCATTTTTTTCAAATATATTTTTTATAGCAGTAACAAGCGAATACATTCCACCTGTGCTATACCAAACCCCGCCCTCTTTTTCTAAATACGAAATCATAAGATAAATTGATGGAACTCTAAATGGATTTCCACCTATAAAAAGTGGGTGAAACGAAAACATAAATTGAGTGTGGGGGTCTTTAAAAAATTTTGTAGCAAGATAGTGTGCCGGATAAAGCGCCTTTGTTTTTATTGCCTGAGGCATAAATTTAACCATAGTTGATATCTTGTTAAATGCCGTAGAGCCAAGACCATCAACAATCACTGCTTTGTAAATTTCTTTCGAAAATTCAATAAATTTAGGATAGTTTTTAGCATCATCTTCATTATATTTACTGATTTGCTTCATCATTTGAGCAGCATCACCATTATAGTCAATATAAGTTTTATCATGGAAATACACCCTATAAAATGGATCTAGATAATGTAAATCCAAATGGTCTTCTAGTTTTTCACCAGCAACATCAAATAAATTTTTTATTATTTCAGGCGCAGTAATTAGCGATGGACCCATATCAAAAGTATAACCCTTTTCTTTTATCTGAAAAGCATGTCCGCCTAACATTTCATTTTTTTCATAAATAGAAACATCATATCCTTGAGCTTGCAACCTTAAAGCAATGCCCAAACCTCCAAAACCACTACCTATAACGGCAACTTTCTTATTCATTTATTCCCTAACAATTTCTTTGTTTTTATTTATTATATTTATTAATTATTAAATTTGCAGCAATTTTTCCACTTAGAATTACCAATGGAACACCTCCACCAGGATGAGAACTACCACCTGCAAAAAATAAATTTTTAAACTCGCTCGAATAATTTCTAGGTCTTAAAAAAGCACTATTTCTATCATTCGAGGAAATTCCATAAATACTACCTTTATTAGAACGATATAATGAATACAAACCTTCTGGGCTTATATCTTTTTTTACATCAATTTGATTTCTAACTTCCAAACCAAACTGACTCAATTTATTTAATATCGCTTCATCAACTTTACTAAAGTTCTGCTCTCTAGCAAGATAAGGCATATTAACAAGCACAAACCAATTTTCAGAATCTGCTGGAGAATGTGTTTTATCTTTTTTTGAACTTATAGATATATAGACGCTTGGGTCGTCATAAACTTGTTTTTTTTTGAAAATTGTTTGAAATTCTTCAAAATAATTATTGCTGAAAAATATATTATGATGACTTAATTTATCATAATTTCCTTTAACACCCCATAAACCTACATATCCAGAAAGTGATGGCTCTAATTTTTCTACTTTCTGCTTTGTTTTATTATTTTTAATTAGATAACTAAATGTTTCTACAACATCACTATTAACAAGAACTATATCACATTTTTCAGTTACGCCATTAACCTTAACACCATTAACCAAGTCACCTTCGCAAACAATCTCTTCAACTTCCGAATTCTTATAAACTTTAACTCCAACTTCCGTAGCAATTTTCTCTAACACCTTAGCCAACTTAAATATACCACCGCTGATATAATAGCATTTCAAACCATATTCAACCCATGGAATAATATTCAAAGTAGCAGGAGCTTCAAAAGGATTAGAACCATTATATGTAGCATAGCGGTTAAAAAGTTGGATTACTCTTTCATCTTTGAAAAACCTTCGGACTCCTTCGTCAACAGTTCTAAAAGCATCTATCTTATTAATTTGCAGTAATGTCTTGAAACTACTTGGTCTAAAAATAACATTACTTTTATAAAATGGTTCAAATAAAAAAAGGTTAGCAGTCAAATCATAGATTTTTTTTGAGTAATCTAAAAACTTAGGATAATTTTCTGCATCTTCATTGGATAATTTTGCTAATTCACTTTGCATTTTCTCAACATCAGAAAAAGCATCTACAACACTACCATCAGGATAAAAATACCTGCAAATAGTGTCAAGTTCTTGGAAATTTATCAATTTATCTGGCTCATACCCAGCAAATTCGATTAACTCTTTAATAACAAAAGGCATAGTAATAAGCGACGGACCCATATCAAATCGATAACCACCTTCAATATATTCATTTACTTTACCACCAAGATGAGCATTTTTCTCAAAAAGCGACACATCAAAGCCCATCTTAGCCAGACGAATAGCTCCCGAAACACCACCAAGCCCACCACCAACAACAATAACTTTCTTCATAATTTAAAATTATTTTTAATAATATATCAGAAATCAATAAATAAACGTTTTGAATAATAAATTAGTTTAATATTGTCTTACACAAAATAGTTGAACATATTGAATCAATAATACTTATAAATCTTCTTTCACATAGGAGATTTGATATTTTAGTTGAATAAATGAATCATCCCCGCTACCCCACAACTTTCGGAGAAGTTGAACAAATATTTATTATAAATAAAAATATAACAATACATTAGAATTCTTCCAAATAATATCCGAAATCATTACTTTACTTATATATGACGATATTTATTCTTATTTGACAATGTAGAAATATCCCTCATCAAAGTAAAATAAGATTTTCCTTATTGTACTTTATTGCTTAAAAGTATAATTAAAACAAATTATAGACCTAATTTCTTCCCAAAGTAAAATATGATTTTCTTTATTATACTTTCTTACTTTAAATTATAACAAGATGATATTATTAAAATTGAAAAACCCAACGCTCCGTAGGTGCAAAACAATGAAACCCCAAAAATGACATATACTTATTTCAAAATCAATTATATAGATAATCTTATTTCAACTATTCACCAACTTTAGTTTCTACTTCAATCTGAACAGTTCTACAATAAAATCTTCCCTCAGGTAGGTCATTATTATACAATACTTTATCCTTGCCAATACCTTCCACATAGGCATCTCTAATATTTAAACGTCTATAAACTGCATTTGCTCTTGCAGTCGCAATTCTTTTATTAATCCTATCATCTCCAACCAAATCAGTAAATCCAAAAATCTTAACCTCTGTATTACCAGTTTCTGCAGATTCTTTTATTCTTTCCTTAACAAAATCTACCACTCTTCGATGTTCTTCTCCCAAATCAGCCCCACCGTAAGGAAATAGAATTAAACCGTAATACTCATATTCCTTATCTTTTCGTCTTTCGAGTCTTTTTCTATCCACAGTCAATTGCTCAACTTTCAGAACCTTCGTCTTACTCTTTATACTCTGACCTAACTTATCAGAAATCTGCAAATCATAAAACAAATCAGAGCCACTCTTGGGAGCATCTTGGTTCCCAGTTTCAAAAACCCAATCAATAAAGTTTGGAATACTTTCGCTTCCATTCTTAGATAGTATTTCTCTATCACCTTGCTTTAAAGTAAATTGCCATTTATCTAACCCTGCATCTGCTTTATAATCAGGTATAAATCTAATTGTAGTATTATTTATCTGCCTTAAAGTATCAACAGTTAAAACAGAACCAGATAATTCGGGATTAACAACAATCTCTACTCTTCGATTTTCTTCTAAACCAGTAATAGTATCAGATCTTGAATACTGTTTTGGTAAATTTCTTGCCTGTACCTTAAATCTACTTTCATCAATATTCCATACAGTTACAAAATAATCTTTAATTGATTCCGCTCTTTTCCTTGATAAATCAATATTATTTTTTTCTTCACCTTCATCTTGATTTGTCCCAATTAAAGTTACCTTCTCATCAGGATTATCTTTTAATCTCTTTCCAAAAATATTCAAAACATAATAATATGTTTCAATAGCATTTAGATTCTGTAGTTGCTTAAAATCAAAGTCTTCAGCTTGCCTTCTTGAAAACTTTAAATATCTATTAGGTATTTCTGAAGAATTTTCGTCAAAGAAAACATAATTCAAAAGTGGGCGCATATTAAAAGAAATAAAATCCTCAATTTTTATCCCAACTTTATCCTGCTTCTTTCCAAACTCATCTAACTGCATAACATCAACATCCGCAGCAATTGCAGGTATTTCTCTAACTTTAGGTAAGCTAGGCATTGGAGGATTAGCAGGAGGTGGAGGTGGTGGCGGTGGTGGTGGTGGCTGGCGATATTCCACAGCAATTCCGGCATTTAAAGCGTGCATAGTCCAACTTGAATCGCTAATTAATCTATTAAAATTCAAATGATAAAATATTTCAGGAACCAAAAATAATGAACCATTTTTAGTTAAAGGTAATCTATATGAAGCACCAAAATTTAATCCAAAAAGCATTATCGCTACATTATCAATCTCACCTTCTGATTCATTTCTTCTTCTAGAATACTCTGGAATAAAAACACCCCTATCAACTGGTTCTGAAAGCATCTCATACTGCTCATACTTTTTATCCATGATAAAACTTAACCTTGGTCCGAACATAAAATTAATTTTACTGTCCAAAGTGTACATCCCATTCAAATCAAGATTAAGAAAAGCAAAATTTGAATTTAAACCAAATTCACTTCTCCCCATTACAGTTTCTCCATCTACATTAACAGCAACATCTTGAAAAGCATTAAAGTTTGTATTAATCAAACTATAACTAAATCTTGCATTAAAAAGCCAATCATAATTAATAGGATAGTTAAGAGTTATTCCTGGCTCATAAGCCGTGCCAACAGTGGTAGTATATTCCGGACAGCAACTCGGAACATTTGGCAACCCTCTAAAACTAGCAAAATTCAAAACAATTCCAGGGTGAAAGAATACACCTAAACGTGGTTTTAATTCAAATGTATCTCGTTCTTGCGAAAAGGATACTTGAAATAATAATATGATGATTAAAAAGATTTTCAATATTGCTGCATTTTTTAAAAAGCAAAAATACAAATATATAATTAATAAATAAAATTTTGTTTATTAATAATTGATAAATATAACGATAAATAAATTTATTTCGTATTTTCTTGAAAGATTTTAAAAAAAATAAAATAAGTTGTAACTAAACTTCAATTAAAGTGTATATTCCTTAAAGCTATTACAAATAATATTTTAGAATAAATTTTAATATTAAATACTATTTAAAATATATCGTCAACATAATCGTTTAAAAAAGTTATAATTTAACATTTATAAAATTATTTTAAAATTATAAAAAAATTTTGTAACGTTTTTAGAAGTAGTGTGTAATTTGTTTTATAAAAGAAAATAAATTTTATTAAAAACATTTAAGAGGTTTTAAAATGCGTAAACTAAACGTAGCATTAATGGCAATAGCAATGACTGTTGTAATGTTTCTTACTGGATGTCAAAGTGATAATCCTGTAAGCGGCGATGACTTCGATATCATAGATGGAGTTCCTATTTTTACTGATAACTTACCGTCTGAACTTATCGATAACCTAAACTACGGTGGGTTAGATAATCCTTTTAATGAGGAATATCAAGATTTAACTTATGAAACTATCCTCAGCGATAGTAGAACTCCAGCAACTGATAGAAAAAGAGAAGCAATCAAAAGAGATAGAAAGAAAAGAGACGACAGAGGTGAAAGAATTGGCGATGATATGAAATTAACTGACGAACAAAAAAGAGCTATGGCTCAAGCAAGAGCTGCATATCTAAGATGTTCTCAGACTGCAAGAGAAATAATTTCAGAAATTCATAAGACTATATTTGGTGCAGCTAATGGCGAAAGACAAGAAATCATCGCAAAACTTAGAGCAGGCGAATTAACAAGAGAAGAAGCTCTAACTCAAATTAAAGCTCTAAGATTAAGATTAATGAAAGAGTTAGAATCAAACCCAGAATTACAAAGAGCTATGCTTTCATTAAAAGCATGCCAAGAGCAATTAAGAAATGATATGAATGAAATTTTGAAAAAAGATCAAAAAGATAAAATTGACAACAGAAGAAAAGATAACGATAAAAAAAGAGATAAAGACAGTGACAGAGATAAAGATAGAGATGGAGACAATGATGACGACAAAGATGATGATAAAGACGATGATAGAGACGGTGACAGAGATAAAGATAGAGATGGAGATAAAAGAGGCGATAGAGATAAAAAAGAAGATAATAATAGAAGAGGATAATAAAAATTCTTTTCTTTAAAATAATTATTGTAAAAGCCCTCAATTTGAGGGCTTTTTTTATTTTAAAAGATTTTTTTCTTAATTTACATTTTTACAATTACTAATCTGAAATAATGAACAAGATAATACTCATTGCAATAATATATTTCTTTGTTTCAATTCAAATTTATTCTTTTGAAATTATAGAGAAAAAATTTAAAAACACTATTGATTTTAACTATTCACAAGTTAGCGGTGGAAGTTTTTATGATATTAATGGAAAAAATCAAACAGAACTAATAAGATATGTTGATACCATTAGATATTCTAACAATAGATTATCTCCAATAAATTATGTTTTTAGAAGAATTGACCAACAATATAATCTTAACTTTAAATATTTTTTAATTGATAGACTCGCAATTAAAGGCGGAATATCAAGCTCTTATATGACTCTCGAACAAAGAGAGTTCTTTTTCTTTGGATTTACACAATTCTCTAATGAAAAAGTAGATTACAATCTCAATGAAAAATCTCAATTTGTTATCAATAATATGATGTTAGCAACAGAATACTACATTACAAAAGACAAGCTTATTACCAATATAAACGCAGCATATTTTAGAAGTGGAATTGAAAACGATGTTCAGTTCATATCCCCAGATACAATAGACCCCTCAAGAAAACAAATATTTAGAAGTGAATTAGACTCTATTCAAATTTTAGGTAGTGATTTTCAATTCGCAGAGCCAAACGTTATATCTCTTGGATTTTTAATTGGATATCAATTCGAAACACTCTATTTAGAGTTTGCCAACAACATTCAAATTAGAGATAATGACTTCAGAAATATAAACACCTCTCATATTGCCCTAGAGATGACTTCAAACGAAAAATTCAAACTAAGAACCAAATTAGTTTATGATAAAGTATTAAACTCTGATGGACAAAGATTTGATAATAATATACCATTCAGACCATTCAGAGCAAACCCTCAACAAGAAAGTTTTTATCTAAATGCAGGACTTGCTTTTATACAAGATAAATATCTAATTGATTTCAACTACTCACAAGTTTTATTAGGTTATAACATCTTAAACTGGGGCGGAATAAACTTAACTTTATCTTACTTTTTAAATTAAGCAAGAGATTCTAACCCTTGCTTTAATTTATACAAATAATCTAAAATAATTCAAAGTACTTACATTTGATTGAGAAATACCAATTATTGAAGTCTGCTGTAAAAACTGGCTTTTAGTTAAATTTAATTGCTCCTCAGCAGTATCAGCATCATCTATTCTCGAAACAGCATTGCTATAGTTTGTAATCTGAGAAAGCAATATATCATTTTGAGAATTTAATCTTTTCTCAATCCCACCAACATAAGAACCTACTTTTGCAACATTATTAATTGCAGATGATAATGACTCAATAAAGTTATCAACTTCTTCATCAGAAAATATACCTAAATCCTCATTAGTTATATTATCTAACTCTCTTAAATCTAAATTTGTTATACCAGCAAAGATAATATTTCCATTATCTTCTGGATTTAATGATTTTAAACTAAAGTTCTCACTTTCCACATTAAAATCTTTATTACTCTTATCCAGATTTAAAAAAACATCTAATGCTTCATTTAAAGCATTATAACCCATTATCCAACTTGCAGTATAACTACCACTTAACAACTGCTGTCCACTAAAAACAGTAGATTCTACTACAGTCTCAATTTGTTGAGCCATTCTAAATGCCGCCCTACCAAGAGTTACTTTTTCTGAAGTTCCTATAGAGCCAGAAGAAGCTAAAGTTGCTGAATATCTTATTTCAGTCAAAAGATTAATAACATTATCTAATGAATCTTGGACAATAGAAGTTACATTTTTTGCCTCACCTGCAGATGTAATTGCCGTTTTTAATGATGAGTTTCGGGCAAGTAAGGAACGAGAAGTAATAAAACCAGAAACATCGTCAGCGGCGGAGTTTATTCTTCTTCCTGTGCTTAACCTTAATTGGCTTAAAGCTATTTGTTTTGTTGATTTTTGCAAACTATTATTAGCTTGCATTCCTGGTATATTTGTTGCAATTCTACCATTTAATGAAGTTACACTTGGCATATCAAAAAAAACGTTTTAACTATTAAAAAACGCATCCATGCTGTTTTTTATCCTGACACACTCCATAATGCCAATATCAATGCCAATAAAATTGTAGTGGGTAGGCATCCAAAATTACGAATATAAATATTTAAAAAAAAATTATAAAGCTAATAAATTACTTTACTTTTATCTTTTGACCAATTTGCAGATTTCTTTCATTCAAATTTGGATTTAATGCTCTTATTTGATTTAAAGATAATCCAAATTTATTTGCCACAACAGCAAGAGTTTCACCTTTCTTTAAACTATAATAAATAGGAGCAGATGACTCTTTAACATTAGTAGAACCACCCTTTGAAACCAAATCAGCATTAAGAACTAATCTATCCCCTGCTCTTATATTTGTTCCTGAGATATTGTTCCAAGATTTAATTTGGTTTACACTTAAGTCATATTTATTAGCAATAGCATTTAAAGTCTCACCTTTTCTTATAGTATGGTATTCAACTTTTTTAGGAGAAGATATTTGAGCTACATTAGCAGCAGGTGCTTGAAGAACTAAATTCTGACCCGGATAAATTCTAGAACCCGAAATATTATTCCAGTTTCTTAAATTTTGTGCAGTAGTATTATAGTTTTCTGCTATATGTCCTAATGTTTCACCTTTTTTAACAGTATGGCTTATATAACTATTAGAGCTATTAGGTAATGTTCCATTATTAATTAATTTAAGTCTTTGTCCCTCATAAATATAATCAGAACTTAAGTTGTTTAATTGTTTTATATCATTAATTCCAATATTATATTTTTTTGATATAGTATAGAGACTCTCCCCCTTATTAACCCTATGAATAGCTGTCGAACCATTTAAATTCGAACCATCAGACGAACTTGATGAGATTAAAATATTTGATGCAACATTTATAGTTTTTTGTACTTTAAGTTTTTGCCCTGGATAAATTTTATGTCCTCTTAAAGCATTCTCACCTTGTAATTCAGAAACAGACATACCATACTTGCTTGCAATTCTTCCAAGAGTTTCACCTCTTCTAACATAGTGAAATGCAATTTGTTTTTCACTTATGTTTGAAATATTATCTTGAATACTCTCTGGATTTACACTAGTAACTATCTTTAAATTAGTGCCATTTCTTAAAGTATTCGAGCGTAATCTATTATCCTTTTTAATTTGATTTACATCTGTATCATATTTACTCGCAATATCAGAAATTGTCTCACCATACTTAACTCTATGGCGAACAACGATTGGATTATTTAATTTTTTAGCTACTTCAGAAACAACAACTTCATCTTCTTCTTCGCTTTCATCTTTAACAGATACAACTAACTTCTGACCAATACTCAATGTTACATTTTTATGTCGAAGATTATTCATATCAACAAGATGCTCAATCGAAACACCATACTTTCTTGCTATTCGATAAAGTGATTCTCCACTTGTAACATAATGAACCAAATCAATCGAACCATTTAAAGGATAGTAAGAACCCGAATTTCTTGCTGCCTCATTTATTTCTTCATAAGCCGTTATAGAAAGTGGTAATTTTAACGCAGCCCCCCTTACTAATTTTGTTTTTGAAGATTTAAATCCATTCAGTTCAACTATTTCTTGAGTAGATATATCATATTTCCTTGCAATTTTTGCTATAGTTTCACCAGTTGCAACATTATGCTCAACAAAAGGTTGTTTCTCTTCTTGAGTTAAATTTACAAAATTTGTAGCAAATAACTCTTTAGTATTATAAGGTATCTTCAAATTGTAAGATATCACATTAGGAGGTGTTGATTTTCTAATTAATTCAGGATTTAATGAATAAATTACCGAATCCGATACATTTAAACATTTTGCTATTGCTGAAATACTGATCGGCTCATTTATTGGATAAATATCATATTTATATTCATCATGAAATTTAAAAGTATCAACCTTAAAATTATAAAGATGTGGCTCCATTGAAACAAGCGCAGTCGAAATGAATTTAGGAACATAATATCTTGTTTCCTTAGGCAGCAAATGAGATATTTCCCAAAATGTTGGATTAGATTTTCCGCTACGTTTAATAGCTCTACCCACCCTACCTTGACCACAATTATAAGCAGCAAGAGCAAGATGCCAATCTCCAAATTCTTTATGCAAATATCTTAAATATTGCATAGCTGCGCGAGTCGCTTTCTCGGGGTCTCTTCGCTCATCAATCCAAATAGAACCATCTGAATTAAGCTTAAAGTCTTTACCAGTAGCATACATAAATTGCCACAAGCCAACAGCTGAAGCTTTTGATATAGCGTTTGGTTCCAAACCTGATTCAATCATCGATAAGTAAACTATTTCTTGAGGAATACCCTCTTCTTCGGCAATTCTTTTCATCATAGGAAACCAACGAGAGCTTTTCCCATACCAAACTTCAAAAACTTTTCTTCCAAACTTTGTTTCAGTAAACCATTTGATTGACTTTTTAACAACATCATTCTCTGGCATTGGGATTGTCAAAAAACTCGGCTGATGAGTATTTACATAACTCGGAGAAGCTATTTTTTCATCTTTTAAAGTTTTTAATTCACCAATAAATACATTTTCTTCTATATCAGAATATATTTTATCTTTAATTAAAAATAATGGTGAATTAGCATCTATCAAATCAGTTTTATTCGCATAAACCTCATAGTCTTCCATAATCTGAAGTGCCAAATCTGTGAAATCTGTATTCGACATAATATCAGGATAACTTGATAATGAATTTATCATTTCTAGCGATGCTTTGAAGTAATTTTCCGCTTTTAAAGTATCTTTTTTACCAGAATGAATTATCGCTTGAATATACATTCTTCTTGATGAATTTAGAACTTCTAAAACATACTCATCCGTTGTATAGGTAGGTGTTTTTATATCATCTAACTCAGAATACTCATCTGGAAATATCGTATATTTTTTATTCGATAATGAATTATCCTGACCAAATGCATTAAAATTTAATAAAATAATTAAAAAAACAATTGTTTTCATAGATATATTTTCCAACGATAAATTAATCATTAGCCAATTCCCCCAATCTCAAAATTTAAAATTACGGAAAATTATTCACAAAACAATAATTTTAAAATATTTATTTGGTTCTTAAAAATTTCATTTGAAGTAGAGATAAAATAATTAATATTATAAACAAAACATAAGCTATTGCAGAAGCGTAAGATACCTGGTCAAATTGATTAAATGCTTTATCAAATATTGCATAAACTAATGTATTCGTGCTTCCCAAAGGTCCACCCTTTGTCATCACATATATTTCCACAAAAACCTGAAAACTTTTTATTGTATTTATAATTAATACAAACATTATCGCAGGTTTCATCAGAGGAACAGTTATTTTCCAAAACTGCCCATTCTTACTCAAACCTTCTAGCTCCGCAACACTATATAAATCCTTTGGGATAGTCTGCAAGTAACTTAAAAATATTATCATATAATAACCTACAGATAGCCATATATCCATTATCATAATAGCAAAAAGTGAAGTTGATGGCTCCAAAAGCCACCCCTTCTCCGGAAAAGGCATACCAAGCATACCTAAAAGAGAATTTATATAACCATTCCCAGCATATAAATTTGTAAATATTAATGATATAACAACTAAACTCGTTACAGAAGGAATAAAAAACGTACTTTTAAGCCATTCCTGAAACTTTCCTGTTATATCATTTATCGTAACTGCAAAAAATAAAGACAAAAAGCACGTTACTGGTACAGTCCCAAATGCAAATATTGTTGTATTCTCAAGTGCTTGAAAAAAATATGGGTCTTTAAATAACTTAATATAATTTCCAAAACCAATTAAATCTATTTCATTTGTTAAAGTTTTATATTCCGAAAAACTTAACACAAATGAATAAATTAAAGGATAAAACCAGAATAGTAAAAAACTTATTATCCATGGCGACAAAAATAAAAATGAATAAATACTATTTTTTTTCATTTTCAAATGGCTCTTTTATACTTAATAATCCAGGTATCAAATTAATCTTAATTACCTCATTCTCAATATCTACTTCTTTAATAACATCATCAATTACTGGCAAAGGTAGATTACCATCCTTCATCCTCAAAACCCAAACATTATTTGCTGGCAAATACCAAACATCAACAATCTTCCCCAACTCCTCTCCGCTCTCTACATCAAACACCTTGCAACCAATTATCTCATCTGTTAAACCAACTTCTTTAGTTACAATATCATCTTTTGATATAAAAACCCCCTGCTCTACTAATTTTCCCGCTTCCACTTCATTCTCAAGTTCATTCAATACCAATACCGACTTCTTCTTTGAATAACGCCAACTTTTAACAGTATAATATTTTAAAAACTTAGGTGAATAACCAACACCAATTTTGCAATCAGTTCTTAAATTCTCTATACCAACCGGAACATCAGATACAAATATCTCTCCTTTAAAACCCTTAACCCCAGTTATTGTTCCTATATATTCCATTTTATTTACTCAATTTAATATCATAATTACCACCAGTTAGGACTAACCCAACCTTCTTATTCTCAAACAACTCTTTATTTTTTAAAACCACAGCAAGAACAGTAGCACAACTTGGCTCAACTATTATTTTCATTCTTTGCATAATCAAAAGCTGAGCTTCTCTCACCTCATCATCATTTACAAGCAAAATATCATCAATCATTTTACTTATAATTTCAAAATTTAACTCGCCAAGATTTGTCAAAAGACCGTCACAAATAGTATTAGTACTTTCATTTTTCACAATTTTACCTGTTTTTAAAGATAAATATGCATCATTTGCCTCCTCAGGTTCTGCACCAATAACCTTACACTTTGGGAGTAAAGTTTTTGAAGAAATAAGAGTACCCGACATCAAACCACCACCTCCAATTGGAGTAATCAAAAAATCAAGGTCTGGGCTATCTTCTATAAGCTCTTTAGTAACAGTACCTTGACCACAGACAGTATTAAAATAATCGTAAGGGTGGATTAGTTTAGCTCCAAACTCCTCAATTATTTTATTAGTTTCGCTTTCTCTTGCATCAATATTTGGTTCACAAAATACAATTTCACCGCCATAATCTCTTACAGCATTAATTTTTACTTCAGGAGCATTTTTCGGCATAACGATATACGATTTTACCCCATTACTACTCGCAGCAAAAGCAAGGGCTTGTGCATGATTCCCAGACGAATGAGCTACTACCCCACTTCTTTTTTCTTCTTCTGTCAAACTTAAAATTGAGTAATTTGCACCTCTAATTTTAAATGAGCCAGTTTTTTGAAAATTTTCGCATTTAAAGTATAAGTCTGCACCACTTATTTTATTTATCAACTTAGAAGTTAGCACTGGAGTTCTATGAATTTTTGATTGAATAACTCTATGTGCGTATTGAATATCTTTGTAATTAGGAATTTTCATAAAATTTAATAAATAAATAAATCTTTTGCAAAATTACCAAAAAAAGAACGATAAATTAAAAACTTCCTGAAACTCTTTATAATTAATTTTTATAATTAACAATAAATTTTTTTTATTGTCAAATATTTATTATATTTGTAAACTATAAATTACTAATTGTATAAAATAAATAACATTATGAAAGAAAATCACCTAAAAATCAGATATTTTGTTATAAATTCTCTACTATTTTTCTGTTTTTTTATATTATTTCAAAACATTTCAAGTTATCTTAATCTTAATATTTTTGCAAACGAATCATCAAATAATTTTCAAAAATACAGTAAAGAGTTTAATTATCTACTAAATCATAATTTAAATTTTGCAACTTCCAAAGAAAAAAATTACTTTTTAATAATAAATTCAGATGGTTGCGATGCTTGTGCCATAAAAAACATAGAAAATATATCAAATTTAAAATTCACTCAAGATGTAACAATGATAATCTCTGGTAACTCCAAAATAGACCCAAATATTATAAACAAAAGCATCAAAAAGGTTATTTACGATAAAAAAGCATACTTTTTTGATTTAGATATTTCACCGCTTAATAATTGTTTAATAGAACTTAACGACCAACAAATTACTGAAATCATAAAATTTGGAAATATCATTCAAAATCAGAAAATCAAACACATTGTTGAGTGGCATTAAATTTTAAATAACACATTTTTAAAAAATAAATAAAAAATAAATTTAATTATAACAAAAAACAAATCCTTAACTTAAATTCGCAAATTAAAATAAGTTCTTTTACTTAAAAAAACAAAAATGACCATCCCATGGGGAGGATTTAAGTGGACACTTCTTGCACACAATATTAGCCATAATTTGCAAGCGATTAATAAATAAAAAGATAAAAGTTCGTAAAAAAACAAAAAACACAAAAATCTGCAAAATATTGAGATAATTAAAATATTAATATTTTTGATTAAATAAAATTTTATCTGAATTTAATGATGAAAACATAAAAAGTAATTGATAAATCATAATCTTAACTATCCTACTCCAAAACATTTGCGTTTTTGGGCATATATTTTAGAGTTTCAATTGCTAATTTCATTATATTTGATATTTTTGTGGATAACTTTTGAAAATATTTTTTAATTTTATGAAAAAAAAATTTGCAAAAAAAAAAAAACGTTTTATATTCGTGCATTGAGTTCTGCAAATTTAAGAAAAAAGTATTTTTTCTTGTTTCGGAGCATCATAAAAAGTCAGAAATGAAAAATTAATAATTGTGAATCTCATTAAAAAAGGTGGTACTTCTTTTTTATTTGAACTTCACAATATACAAGTGCCACCTCTGACTTAAAACACAGGAATATAGTGCCATATTCCTAAATTAGTTCTTTTATTTTTTAATCAATCTATTTCCATATTTTAGTAAAGCGGAATAGATAAAAACTTTTTTTTAAAACTAATTTAGAGAGGTTAATTATGAAAAATTTCTTAATTCTAATTTTTTCAGTTATATTGGTTAATGCTTTAACATCTTGTACTGAAAATGGAACACTTGATAATAATGAAATAACTTATGATGTAAGTTCATTAACTACAAGCATAGGCGGTTATTGGAACACACCTTGTGAAAATGAAACTTGGGATGGTGTAAATGAAAACCCTTGTACTCCAGATCCAACAAATTGTGTAGTTGTATGTGCAGAAAAGATAGAAAGTCCTGAATTTACTAATTTTGTTAATAATGTAAATCTTGGAACCGCAGCAGATTATTATGAAAATGGAAATGGACAAACTTTTATGCCACTGGATACAGCCGTTTATAACGATTTAATTAATGGACTTGTTGATATTGTAAAAGTTCCTGCAGGTAATCATCAATATGCAGTTGTAAGTGTTATCAACTGATAACATATTATTGTTTTTTAAAAACACATTGGTAATGTTTATATTATCAATGTGTTTATTTATTGCATGTGAAAATAAAAAACAATTTAAATTAATTAAAAGTGAAATAGTTACATTAAAAACTGAAATTCCATTTTATCCAAATAGGAATTTCCTTTTAAAACTTGATAAAGATACAATTTTATACCAATTTAGTTGGAAAACAAATGAATTAGCTTTAATAGAAAATTCAAATGTTAATTATCATAAAGAATTAAATAGAAATTTTATAGCTTCATTTCCAAAATCTAAAGATTTAATATACGCAATTGATAAATACCAAAGTGAGATTGTTTTATTTAATTCAAATTTTGAAATATTAGATACTTTTTTAATCCCGAAAAATATCAATAACACATTTTATTATATATATTTTCATCAAAACTCTAACTTTTTAGAATTTGATAAGAAACTTTATTTAACTCTTTTTCCTTATAATACTAATGGTTCTTTTTACCAAAAAAGGTATCAATTAATATATTCGACAAAAAATAGAAAAATTGAAAAGTTATTTTTAAAGTTTCCTGAAATTTATACTGACTCTACCTACTGGAGCAGTGCTGGTATTTATATTTGTAGTACAATAAATTCTAATAATGAAATATATTTCAATTTTCCTATGTATGATAATTTATATAAATACGAAAATGGTAAAGTTAAAGAAGTTAAACTTAATAGAAGTAAATATTTAAAAAATTTTCCTCCTATAGTATATGATAAAAGTGATATAAGTAACAAGTATATTTTTGAATATAATATGACAATTCCACAATATCATAGTTTTCATTATGATAAATATAGAAATCTATATTATAGAATTGTTTTGCATGGTCAAGACGTTTTTGATGAAAATAATAAAAAAAATACTCATCTATCAAGAGAATGGTCAATAATGATTTTTGATGAATACTTTAATTTACTAGATGAAATATTATTCGAGAAAAATATATATCATCATTCCTATTTTTATGTTTTAGAAGATGGTATATATATAGCTTTACAATCTGAAGATTATGAAAATTCTGTAAAATTACAAAAATTTGAGGTTAATCATGAATAAAATAATAGTTCTATTAATAATATTAACTCTTATATGTTGCAATTCAGAAAAATCAAAGAATACTCAAAAGCAAGAAATATTAATTATGAAAGAAAATGAGAAAGAAATTTTCCAATTATTCAAGGAATACAATTGTAATAAATTACTATTTATTCCAGAAAATTCTTGCTCTGGTTGTTTTCAAAGGACTATTAATGATTGTGATAAATTAGCAAATTCTAAAAATATAAAATTATTTTATATTAATGAATTGGATTTAGAAGTAAATGATTGCATGAAATCACTAGAAGCAAGCCCTCTTAAAGAATTTTATACAAACTACGAAATCTATGGAATAACATTATTTGAAAATTATAACAATACTTTAAAAATCACATATATTGACCCGAGTAATATTGATTCTATTTATTATAATTTAATAATATTTTAGCTTTCACCTCTAAATAATTGTTTAATACAAGTTGAAAATCAAGCAATTACAAATATTATAAAATTTGGAAAAGTTATTGAAACACAGAAACTAAAGCATGTTGTAAAAAATTTACTACCTCACTCCAAAACATTTGCGTTTTTGGGCATATATTTTAGAGTTTCAATTGCTAATTTCATTATATTTGATATTTTTGTGGATAACTTTTGAAAATATTTTTTAATTTTATGAAAAAAAATTTGCAAAAAAAACGTTTTATATTTGTGCATTGATTTTTATTTTAAAGGAAATAAAATATGAAGACTTTAATAGTATTTACAACAATTTTTCTAATTTTATCATGCTCATATCCAACTTATGAAAAGTTAAATGACAAGGAAAAGTTAGAATTTACTCCAAGCACAATAGATTTTAAAGAACATAACAATCAAAAATTTGATGTTTATTCTATTGATAATTTACAACTTGATACTCTTGTTAGTTTAAATTCTAACAAGAAAAAAATCCTTTATTTTAATCAAGTTTGGTGCGAAGGAGATATGAATGCATTAAAATGTTTATTGAATCGTGAACTAAAAGGTTTTGAAATAATTGTTATCAGTGGTTTAGATTGGATTTGGACTAAAAGTTATAGGGACTTTTTAGATACCAATTCTTATAACCTTAATATTTACATTATGGATATTGAGAAATATCCAATGCAAAATTCAATTAGTTTGGGGCAAGCCTCATTAAAAAAATATAAGTTATTTTTAAAAGAATTCTTTGATGAATTGACATTTAAAAAGATTAGCGAAAATAAATATTTCCCTACTTTTTTTATCATAAATGATAAAAAAGAATTGCTTTATGAATCTAGTGGAAGTGGTTGTTTTGTTGAAGATTGTGAAGATTTAATTGACAATTTTTTAAGTCAATATAATGATAAAATGAAAAAGGAATAAATAATTAAAGTTAAAAATATAAAAATGCTTCATTTTCTTCACTCCAAAACACTAGTTTTATTTGGAATAGAATTCACAGCTTCGATGGCTAAGTTGTCAATGTAAAGTAGTCCATAATAGAAAGCATTTTGTCCCCATACAAAATTGGCTATAGATGCTTTTAAGTAATTAATTATATAACGTTTATCTTGTTCGTACATTTCTTTATTGAATACTTTGTATTGGTCGATTACTTTTGCAAATTCATCGAACATTTGTGGAGATACTTCAAATTTTTCAATAAATTTTATATAGTTATCTTTGTAAGTTTCTTTAAAAGTTCTTTTATTTGCTATGCTATATTTCAAAGCATATTCTGTGATATAATCTCTTTCGATATAAACACGAGTAAGGAGCGTTAGAGTGTCTTCATCAAGTACTTTGTCGGGAATTATGCCACCAGGTGCCAGAATCAATCTACCCCCTTCAGAATGATAAATACCGGTAGTTTTAGAATTTCCGTAGAGTGCCATAGTTTTTTCGATTTGTTTTTTGATATTTTCGTCCATAAAACGAGTATCGATATTGACTTCTTCGCTTTTTTCAGTTTTCTCAACTGGGCGACCAGAGGGAGTAGTATATTTAGTAATAGTCATTCTAAACGCCGAACTATCACCAAAAACCCAAGCATTTTGCACAGTTCCTTTGCCGAATGTTTTTTCGCCTATAATTAGCCCTCTGTCGTAATCTTGGATAGCACCAGCGAAGATTTCACCTGCGGAAGCAGTTTCTTTATTAACTATAATCGCAAGTGGAATATTCTTGAAAATTGGCTCAACTTCAGATTTGTATTCTTTTTCGTAAGTTTTATTTTTGCCAGTGAGTTTAGTGATAAGTTTATCTTTTTCGACGAATAATCCAGTAACTTGGATGGCTTTATCAAGTAAGCCACCAGGTAAATTTCTTATATCAACGATTAGTTTTTCTAAGCCATTGTCTTTTAGTTCGTTAACATTCTTAAGAAAATCATTATAAGTAGTTTGTGTGAAATTATTAAATTTAATATATCCGATTTTTGAATTTGAGATAAAAAATGAAGTTAGAATACTCGAAACTGGGAAGACTCCCCTATTTGCTGTAAGTTCGAGCAAACCAATCTCGCTATTTTTCTTTACGATAAGTTCTAATTTTGTGTTTTGCTCGCCATTAATAATTGAGTTTGCTTTCGAGGAATTAGGTCCAGTTATTTTTTGACCATCGGCAAAAAGTAGAATATCGCCAACTTCTAATCCAATTGAATCGGCGCTACTATTTGGTAATACTTTGCTTACGTAGCAAGTATCTTGAAATATTTTAAACTCAATTCCGATACCGTAAGTAGATTTACCTTCTTGTTGACGAACAAGATTTTTATATTCTTCTTCGGTAAAATAAAAGGATTGGTTATCGAGTTCTTTGAGCATAGCTTTGAAACTTGCTTCAGCAACTTTAACCAAATCAACGGAATCCACATATTGAGTTTCAATAGTTCGAAGTAAATTCTGAAATTTTGCAACTTGATTATTAATAATAATAGCCCTATTACTATCAATTTCTTGACTTAATAGGGCTATATTTAAAAATATTAGGAGAATAAAAATACGCATTATTTATTGAATACCAATTGAATTTAACTGCTTCATAACATTATCACGTATTTTAACATCATTTTGTTTCGCTATACCAACAAGTTCTTGAATATCAGCAAATTTTTGAGTTTTAATTAGATGATTAATCAAATTCACATAAGATACTTCAGCTTTTGGATTTAGCATTACAGCGTGACGTAATATTTTCTCTGCATCACCATTACCAACGTGAGATAAAGCTACTCCATAATTAGTCATTGCTTGGAAATCTTTAGAATTTATTCTAAGAGAAGCCGAATAATACTTAATAGCTTCTTCATATTCACCAGTATTATGAAGAGAAATGGCATATTTGTGAAGCACGTCAGCATCTTTACCGCCAGTTAAGTTAATTGCCTGCAAAAGAGGAACTTTCGCTTCAGCAAACTTATTCTGGGAAATCAAAGCAGTACCAAGATAAGTATAAGCAAGTTTGTCACCAGTACTGATTCTGCCGCTTTTTTTCGATAATTCAACTGCTTTAGATGCAAATTTTTCTGCTTCCGCAAATTCTTTCTTTTGAATTTTTACTACACTTAAATCAATGTAGAAGTTCATATTTTCGGGGTTTCTTTCAATACCAAGTTGATATAAACTATCTGCTTCGTTTAGCTCACCTTTCACAAGATAAGCTTTGCCTAAATCAAGATAACCTCTTGCTTTAAATGGATACATTTCAGTCATATGAGACCAGAAATTCTTTCTACCATCAAACTCGAACTTATAATTATATGATTTATATCCAAAGATTAATACTATAAGAGTGAGTCCAGCAATAGTACTTGGTTTAGAATAATTAATCTTGAGTCCTTTCATCAATTCAAGAACAATAACAAATATCCCAACCATAATGAGATAAGCTCTATGTTCTGCATAATCAAAGAAATCATCAACATTCAAAATACGAATAAATAAAGTAGGCCCCAAGAAAATTAAGAACCAAAATAAACCAAACATTATATGTCTTTTTCTAACATCATTAATTTTAAATGCAAGAACAATCAAAGTTACAATAATTATAGCACCAGAAATTATAGAAAACATTTCAAATGTAGAAAGTGCTATCATTTTAACTGGTAAAAATATTTTACCAATCATCGCAAAAGGAGTTGGAAGATTTTTAATAAATGCTGAAAGACCAATTTCATCAGGATTATTAATTCCTTCAAATGCAGCCGTTCTTAGATTATTCCATATCAACGCAACAATACTCCAACCAGCTGCTAAAATTAAATTTTCAGAACTAAAGAAGTTTTTATAATTTAGTTTATATTTTCCTGCTACTTTATCAACTATACCTTCTCTAAAAAATAAGTTATATCCTACAACAAGCAATGTAAACATAGAAGCAATTTCTTTAGTGAAAAGAGCAGTTGCAAAAAAGAAAAGGTGCAAAAGAAGCATTGGATATTTTAAAGCAGGGTTTTTAGCCCTATAATAGGCTATATTCGTCATAAAAGACAATAGGATGAATATAGTTATTAAACTATCATTCCGACCCGATATCCACGATACAGCCGGTGTTAGAATTGGATGTACCGCAAATATTAATGAGAAGAAAAATACTGCAATTATATTGTATCTTAACTGAGCCAAAAATATAAATACTAAAATTGAACCAATAACATGAAAAATATTATTGGACAATTGAAAAGGCATTGGGTTTAAGTGTCCACCTTCCAACCCTTGCCATATACCAATATTAGCATCTAAAACAAACGACATTCCAAGAATTGGACGATAGTATGACGTTCCAAAAGTACGATTAAAACTATCCCAAATATTATCTATATTTTTGTTAAATTCTTGAAAATCATAGATAAAGATATTATCATCACAATAAACAAGTTCATAATCAATAGTATTATAATACAAGAAAAAGGATGACAACCCAATAAATAAACCCATTAATAAATAAGTTAATCTTCTATTTTTATTAATCCAACTCATAATTGGTGAATCAGAATCATTCTGGTCATCAATTACATCAAATTGTGAATCTATATTTGACTGCACATTTTTCTTTTCTTTAATTCTCTTCTTTTTGCTCATTTTAAAAATTTGTAAATTTTAAAAATTAAAATTAAGTAATTTTCTTAACTTTTCATAATTCAAAAAAAAAGCAGGGTAATATTACCCTGCTTATTATATTGTCAGTTGCGTCTATTATTTTTGGAACACAAAAGGAACCATCATAATTTCATCACCAGCTTTAATTTGAAGCATGTAAGTACCTTGAGATACATCAAACATGCTCATGTTCATAAATAATACATTCGTACCAGCACTTAAAGAACTTGCATTGAACAATGTACCTATTTTCTGACCTACTGTTGAGTATAAATCAACTGTTACATCTAATGTCTCGTTAAGTGTCAAATTCATTCTAAACTCATCTCTAACTGGGTTAGGATTAATACCACCAACACTGAATAAGTTATTAGGAGAAACTTTATCAGTTTCAACTTCGAATATGTCTTTTGAAACGTATTGTCTTTTCGAAGCATTATTTACATTGAACGATATTGTATTTATGTCATTAGTTGCACCATCAAAAGAATAAATTGCAGCTGACCAATTTTTAGATCTAATATTAATATTTGATGTTACTTCAACTTCTCTTTCAGTTCCAAATTGTTCACCAATTCCATATAATACTATTTTTCCTTTTCCACCATTAATATCATCCAAATCAGTTGATTGAACTGAACCGTTTAGATAAGAACTATTTGCTTCAAATGTGCTACTCAACTGACTTAATATTTCATCATTAGTATCATCATTTAAGAGAGCATAGTTATTATTACTAATTATTCTTAAAAGCACTAACGACTTAGCATCATTCCCTGAAGCATCTTTACCTGCTGTCCATCTAACTCTTAAAAGTAAATTATTAATTCTACTAATCGCAATTCCAGAAGGAGCTGTAGGAGCATTTGCTCTAATACTAAATGCATTAGATGTTGCTTCAGTCAATCCAGTTGCTTGTGCTTTTATTGTTGTATTAGAAGCCCAAGTATTGAATTTATAACTATTAAATGTGAATGTACCATTTCCAGCGTTTTCTGTACTATCTTGTGCAGATGCTTTTCCAATAGTTGATACTATTCTTATTTCACCTACAAAGTCCTTGTCTAGGTTATTTCCAGCATCAGTTGCTCTTACTGTAAATGTAGCACCGTTACCCAAAGTATGGTTTTGAGGTTGAGAAGCAAATAATAATTTAGTTGCAGCCACTTTAACTTGATTAGCATTAAAGTCACCAGTAGATTTCGTAACATTATCAAATACAGTAGATCCAACGGCTGTTGTAATACCAGTAGATCCATTTAAAGTAAATGTTAATGATACATTATCAATATCAAATGTAGAGCTACTATTTAATTTGTAATTAACATAGTATGTCCCACTATTATCGTCAGTTATAGTTTGAGAAGGCGAAATATTAAATACTAAATTGCTTGCATTGACTGTAGCAGTTCCTAATGATGTTCCATTATTTGAATAGAATGTTGCAGATTCAATTAAATCATCAAAGTTGTATGAACCAGATTTACCTATAGTTACTTGAGTAAATATTGTATTTAAATCATCACCAAGACCATCTGTACCTTGACCTTTATCATCATTTATTTCTAAAGTAAATGCTCGGTTAGTACTACCCAATGAAACTGTTGATGAAGTACCTTCATCAGTCAAAACCACTTGAGAATAAGATGTTAATGCTTGATATAAGTAAGTTAAAGTATTTGAACTTGTATTACCATTACCTGCATTGTCGTTAGCTTCATTTGCATCCAACCAAACACTTACATTCTGATTTGGAGTTGTCGCATTTATCGTCAATTCATAAATTGTTCCACCTGAGTAAGTAGCAGAAACAGTAGTTGATCCATTAGTTGTTTGAATAATATCACTAATATTTATTCCTGTTACAGCTTCGCTAAATGTTAAAGTAGCAGAAACATTTTGATTTGGAGTAAATGTACCAAAACTATTTGTAATAGTTGCAGAAGGTAACGCATTATCAATAGTAACTGCATTTGTAGATGTAGTTGAAACGTTTCCATTTAATGCATTGTCTGTAAATTGACCAGAATTAACTGCTAAATAAACAGTTCCATCTCCATTTACTCCTGTTAAACTAACAGTTGCTGAACTTGTAGTTCCACCAATATAAGTCACAGTTCCACCATTTGTTCCATTATGAACAATTGTGAAATTAGTTCCATTTACTATATTATTATTATCTGCTTCTGTTGCAGTAAATACATAAGTTGCAGTTCCACTTGAGTTAATTGGATTTGCAAATGTTGTATTAGAAGAAACTATAGGTGCTGTATTATCTACTATTACACCATTGCTTGTAACTGCTATACTTGCATTTGTTGCATTATCTGTAAATGCTCCTGCTAACATTGTTACACTTGCTGAACCATTTCCTGTTAAGCCTGTTACTGTTACTGTTGCACTTGATGTTGTTCCACCAATATAATTTATTGTTCCGTTTGCTGAACCATCATGTACTAATGTAAATGAGTTTGATGCTAAGTTATTTAAGTTTGCACCTATTGCACTAAATGTAAATGTTGCTGTTCCAGCTGAATTAACGTTGCTTGGATTAACATTTTCAAATGTTACTACTGGAGGTGTATTGTCAACAGTTACTATATTACTATATGCAGTCACAATATTCACATTCCCAGCGAGATCATCAATTACATTTTCTCTTATTCTTAATGATAAATCTCCATCTCCAGTTATATTCCAAAGAGATATAGTAGAAGATGAGGTACCAGTTGTTTGTACTAAAGTATTTCCAATTACAACATTATTTGGATTATTAAATTCAATATCTGCATTAGTTGTAGTTGCTGATGCAATTGAACTAGTTACATCTGCATAAGTTAATACATAAGTGAATGTTGCACTACTATTACCTATTGTTGCACTTGGAGAACCAATTGTTATTGTCGGTTTATCAGTATCAACATTTACTTGGTGATCACCAGTTACAACTGTTGTTAAAGGTAAAGTTTGATTAACTTCATATCCTCTATTATCTGTGAACGCATTCACAGGTGAAATAGAATTTGTAGCATTATGTGATAAATCTACTTGTGAATTATCACTTTCGCTTACTACATAAACCATAGAAATAGTTTTTGAACCTTCACCACCAGCATAAGTTGCAACTCCACCATTATTTAATGACATAGAAGCAGAAGATGCTGTATTTATAACAAAATCAAATTCTAAGTTAAATGTAATACTTGTACCAATTCCATAAGTAGCATCAGCATTTACTATCCAAGCATCTTGAATTGTTGCTTTTTTGTTCATAGTTGCTGTAGCTGAAATTGCACTATTTATTAAGTTTCCTGCAAAGTCATAAATACCCGCTGTTGGACCAGATTTAGCTTCTATAACAACAGTTTCTGATCCATTTGAAGGTCCATTATTAATAAATATTCCATTATTATTAATTGTTGCAGAACCTGCTGAATGAGAAGGATTCGTTACTGCAATAAATACTGCCGAACCACTATTAACATATGATGTATAGTCTAAATCGTTAGCAAATTGTACTTGCCCTGAACCATAATTTCCTGAAGCAGCATTTTCTCCATATACGCCTTCTGAGAAAATAACAACTGCTGTTGTATTATCTACATTTGTAAATGAGAATGAAGAAATTGTTGGAGGAGTATTATCTAATGTAAATGATGGAATAGAATGCTCTTCTCCATCAGCAGCCGCGTTGTTAGCTAAATCAGTTCCACTTACGAAAGTAAATGTTGCCGCACCATCACCTGCACTACCAACACCATCAACATCCCAAGTATATGTATAACTTGTTGCAGACACTCTAGTCATTACAGCGTTTGCAATATCACCAGCACCAGGTACATCAATGTCTAATTCAACATTGTTTGCAATATCCATTGGCTCATTAAAAGTAGCTGAAATTACAACTAATTTATCATCATTTCCAATTGTTCTTTCTGTACCATTAACTGTATATGATAATGTAGCTGAAGGAGGTGTATTATCTATTGTTACATAATTGCTAAATGATGTTTGTGTATTTGAGTTATTTGCATTATCTGTTACAACTCCTGCACCTACTCTAATTGCTACATCTCCACTACCTTCAACTGTCCATAAAGTTACAGTTGAAGAATTTGTTCCGTTGTTAGTTACGCTAAATGATTTCGAAGTAATTGTTCCATTTATTTCATCAAATGTAATATCATTAGTTGATAATGTAACAGAGTTTAATCCACTATTTTCATCAGTATATGATACTAAATAAGTAAATGTTCCTGCACTATTTGTATATGTTAGTGATGGTTGACCAATTGTTGCAATTGGGTTAATGTTATCAACTTCAATTGGTGTAGTAGTTGTTCTTGATAAATTACCATATCCTTCTGGACTTAGTACTTGGTCTGCAGCTACAGTTATACTTGCTGAACCATTACCAGTAAGTCCTGTTACAGTAAATGTACCAGTTGTTAATCCACCACTATAATTTGCAATTGTTCCACCACCAGTACCACTATATATTAAACTAAAATCATCATTAGCTAAGTTAGATGTTGCAGTATTTGTTAAGTCAATTGTAAATGTAGCAGTTCCTGCTGTGTTTACATATTGTGGAGTAGGTGCATTAAATGTAATTGTAGGTCTTACAAGTGCATTTCTTCCAACAGTGCTTGATGATTGTAAAGCATTACCTGCTCTATCAAATAAAGAAGTATTATTTAATGCATTAATTGTAATAGCTTCAGAACCGTTAAATTCACCTGACCAAGTAGCATCAAAAGTATAAGTATTTGAATTTCTACTTGAATATGTAAAACTACTTAAAGTTGCATTGCCACCAGAAACATTCATAGCAAAATCTGCTGTTGTTAATGTAAGTGAAGCACCTAAATCATCTGTATATAGATTTTCAGTAGATGTAAACCACATATTAGTGTTGTCAATATTTGTAATAGTTAAAGGAGCAACTAATGTTGGTGCAGTGTTATCTACTTCAATTCCACTTGTTGTAAATGAAGGTGAGTTGTTACCTGCTATATCACTAAATACTCCAGTTACCATTGTAATAGAAGCAGAACCATCATCTGCTAAGTTATCAAATACAACATTAACTTGAGAAGTTGAACCATTACTTGCACTATTAATTGTTCCACCTGTTGCATCAGTTAAAGCAAATGTGAAACTTGAAGAAGCTACATTATTATAATCAGCACCAGATACATCAATAGTTAATGTATTTGAACGAGTTGAATTAACAATTTCATATACAAAATTATGAGCATCTATTGTTGGTGCAGTATTATCAATTTGTATTGTAGCACTTTCAGCTGTCATAGTGTTAGTATTACCAGATAAGTCAGTTACGACATCTTCGCCAATTGTTAAACTTAAATAACCATCACCTTCAGCAGCCCAAATTGATATTGTTGAAGAATTTATTCCATTATTTGCTACTGAAATTGAATGTGATGTTACATTACCAGAAACTTTATTTACAGTAATATCATTTGTAGAAAGTGAAACGGCATGTAAACCACCTCCAATATTATCATCATAATCAACAACATAAGTAAATGTTACAGAAGAGTTACCAATAGTAGCACTATTGTTATTTGTAGATGTAGGAGCATTTATAGTAAATGTCGGAACTTCTGTATCAATTCTGAATGTAGAAGATTCAACACCACCAGCTAAGTTATTTACAAAGTCTCTTGCACCATTTACGTCTGAACCAGAAACTGTTGCAGATTCGTGAGCTTCAAATTCAGTTCCACTATGTGTAAACGTTGCAGTCCAAGTTCTAGAACCCGACCAATTTGCATTAGTTGCACTTCCAAAGTTTGCTTCATTTGTAAATGTGATTGAAGGAGTAGTAGAAGTATTCATATTTCTATCATACCAAACTTTTACTTCAATATCTCTATTGTCATAGTTTATTACATTTTCAGTTTCAAATACATATAAACTTATAGAAGCAGATGCAACAGCAATTTCTGTATTTACATCAAATGTAGCTGATGCAGCACCTATATCTGTGTTACCAGCAATGTCAGTTGCTCCAGATACTGTATTAACAGTAGCTGAAACATTAGATACAATTTCTTCTGTTAAGTCGTGAGTAAATGATTGAGTAAACGTTCTAGCCGTTGACCAAGAACCAGCACCATCACTAAACATTAATGGATTACCAGTAAATGTTATAGAAGGAGAAGTCGTTTGGTCCATATCTTCGTTATAAACAACACTTACAGTTGCAGATGGATTATCAATTGTAATAATATCTGCATTTGTATTTTCAAATGCTACAGTAACTGTAGCAGTTGGGTCTTGCGTATCAACATAAACTAAGTATGTATCACTATTTGTAAATGATCCAGAAACTAATTTATTACCAATAACATCTTCTGAAGTAATAGTATAAGTTTCACTAGTTAATCCAGCAACTGTTGTAGCATCAGTAATTTCTCTTTCATAAGAGAATGTTGTAGTATTAACGCCTGCATTAAATACTTCTGATACATCAAAACTATTATCTTCAGGATTTACAATAGTAAAAGTAGCTAATGGTTTAACTAACTCATCTGCTTCTATTTTAATGTAATAAGTACCTGCATCTAATCTACCATGTGCTGGAATTTCTGTTGTAAATCCAGCATCAGTATAGTATGTAAATGTAAAGTTTGGTTTTGTTGCATCAATATTAAATGAACGAGAAGCCTCATTTGTAGGATTAGTAGTAGAAATATTACCTGCTAAATCCGTAAATACTGCAGTTACTGTTTCAGCAACAGTTCCATCAGTTCCTAAATCTTCAGCGATAGTTCTTACAGGTATTGTAAATGTTGTTGTTCCACCTACAGTACCTTGGTATGTCAAATTAGTATTAGTAAAGTTATTGTTTGTACCTTGAGCAACAATTGAAATTGTTGGTGTTGCTTGTAAAGCAGCAGGTGTTATTGCACTATACCTTACGTTTTCATTTGTTGTAACTCTTACAGTAAATGGTTCATTAACTGTTGCAATATAAGGATAATCATTAATTAACGGTGAAGTTAACTTACTATGTCCAAATAAATAGTCAACAATAAATGTTGGTCTATTCGCATCAATATTAAAGTTTGTTCCACTCAATGTAGCATCTAATTGAGTACTAACTTGAGATTCATTTCCATGGTCATCTACTAAAGTAAATGTCATTGGTGTAGATGCTAATGAAGTTCTATCTATATTTCCTTCTGTAACAGTATATGTAAATGTATATGTTCCAGAATTATGAGATAATGTTCCAGCTTCATCTTCACCATTGATTGAAATAGTTCCTGATGAATAAGCAACTCCACCAAAAGAATCTGTATCAGCAACAACATTTATTGTAACATCATCACCAATTTTATGATTATTATTTTGGGAAACATTGTCTGATGCTTCAACAAAAATGTCATTAATAACAGGTCTTGTTGCATCAATAGATGTTGAACCAGTTGAATATACATTTCTGGGGTCGTCATTATTATTATTTGATTCATTTCCAGAAGCATCAGTTAAAACTATTTTAACTGGGATTAAACCAGCATTTGCTCTGTCCACGTCACCTTCAGATATAGTATAAGCAAGAGTATAAGATCCACTTCCTATATCAGCAAATGAACCAGAAACATCAATTCCATTTATTGAAGCAGAAACTAAAGACAATCCAGATTCTAATGGTTGAGTTCCATCAATAGTTCCATCATTTGCTTTTGTTCTTGCTGTAAATGTAGCAGTTAAAGTTGTTCCAATACCATATTTTCCATTTTCAAATGTAATTGCATCAACATAAGGTCTGTTTGCGTCGATAGCAAAATCAGCATTTGCAACGAAATTACCATTATAATCCACACTTTCATTTCCATAAACATCTGTCATTGTCATTGAATAAGGAACTTGGTTAGCATTACTTCTGTCTTCGTTACCTTCTACAACTGTATAAACGGCTGTAAATGTTAATGAATTTTGGTCATAAGCTTGACCTGTAAATGTTTCATTGTTAAATGAACCAGATGCTGTTGTAATATATGGTTTAGAAGCAGTTATTGTTGCTGTAAATGATTCTCCAATCGAGTATGTTTGAGATGGAGCTGTAATACTTGTTACTGTTGGTCTATCAGCATCAATACTAAATGTAGAACCATTTCCAAATGTAAAAGCACCAGTAAATGAATTTGATATATTTAAGTTTTGGTCAATTAAAGTTAAAGTTGCAGCATTTGTTAAATCAGCTAATGTTGCAATAAAGTCATCATTTTCAACAACAGTATATTCAACAGTATAAGAACCAGAATTTCCATTAATTTCTGTAAAGTTAGTTACTGGTTGATTATTGAATGAAGAAGATGCACCATATAATGATAAGCCCTCTTCATCACCATCAGTTGTAATTGTCATACTTACTGTTTCACCAATACCCCATAAATCGCCATCAACATACACACCAGTTATAACTGGGGCATTTGCTTTAATACTGAATGCACCACCACCATCTACTGTCCAATCTACATTTTTAGCTAATTCGTTTGAAATGTTTCCTACAAGGTCTTCTACTGTTATAGTACCAGATAAATCACCAAAAGTTGGCACATCGACATCACCAGAAATTACTGTATATTCACCAGAATATTGTGTTCCGTTAATTTTAGCAAAGTTTTCAATTGGTTTACCATTAAATGATGAAGAAGCTGGAATTAATAACATTGTATTAGCTTGATCAGTTGCATTAACATCTAATGTAAATGTCATTGAAATTACATCATTAATTTTGAAGTTTCCACTTTCAACAACTACACTTGTAATTGTTGGTGAGTTTGCATCTATTGAGAATGCTGCACCAGTTGCAGTTATTTCATTTAAACCGTTACCATTTGTATATTGAACACTCTCATTTCCAAATGTATCAGAAGTTTGAATTGTAAATCCTAAAGCGCCTACGTTTGCTACATCACCATCATTTTCTGAAACAGTAAATGTACCAGTATATGAATTGCTACCAATGTTATCAAAATCAACATCAGTTAATTCAATTCCATTTATTGTAAATGTATGAGCCGCATCTGCATAATTGCTATAATCAGCAGTAAATGTGAATGTTACATCATCGCCTACTTTGTGAGTTTGACTAGCAAAGTCAATTGCAGTTATTGACGCAGAAGAAGCATCGATTGCAACTTGATTTCCACCAACTTGCGTAATTGCATAAGTTGTATTAGAAATTGTATTTGATGATTCATCTTGAATACTAAATAATGTATTTAATTGAGTTGCAGTTGTATATGCTTCATTATCGCCTTCTGTAACTACGTAATAAGTAGTATAAGAATTTGAATTTCTACTCCATCTTGAAGTTGGAATTGAAGTATTATTAAATGAAGCAGAATTTAAAGTTAATTCATCGTTAAAGTTATCAGTAGTAGTAACAACTACAGTAACTGTTGAACCAATACCATAATCATCACCAACAACAAACACATTACTAATAGTAGGTCTTTCAGCATCTATTCTGAAAGTTCCAGAATTATCTACAATAAAATCAGGATTATCAGGTGACCAAAATGGATTAGTAGGTAAAGATGAATTACCATTTTTATCTACTACTGTAATTGAAGCAGAAAGTAAGTCGATTGAAGCAACATTAGTATGTCCTTCTAGTACAGCATATTGTAAAGTATAATTATCATCTCCCAAATTTTCTGTAAATGAAGTATATGATTGACTGTTGAAAGAAGAAGAATTATTAACTAAAGTAACTCCTGTAAAATCTTCAGCATCTGTCATAGCAAATGTAATATTAATAGATTGTCCAATTCCATGTAGTCCATTAGAAACAGTAGCACTTGCTATTTGAGGTCTATTAGCATCAACAATAAAGCTACCGTCACCACCAACAATTGCAGGAGTTATAGAAGCAGAAGTGTAAACTAAACTTTCATTTCCAAAAGTATCTGATGTTGAGATATTGAATGTTAATGAGCCAATACCAATATGGTCTGTTTGACCTTCAACAATTGACCATTGAGCTGAATAAGAATTACTTCCAAGATTAGTAAAAGTAGATACTTCATAACCATTGATAGTAAATGTATGTGCATTATTTGCATAATTGTTGTCATCAGCAGTGAAAGTTACTGTTATGTTTTCATCAATAATAAATGTACCACTTGGTAAATACATTGCAGTAACTGATGCAGAATTACCATCAATGTATAAATCAGAACCATTATAAAGAATTGCATCACCAGTTGTAGCAGTTGCACTTGAATTACCATTAGGGTCATTAAATGCAAAGTTAATTGGAATTGCTGCAACATTATTATATCTATCAACATCACCAGATTGAACTGTATAGTCCATTGTATATGTTGAAGTAGTTAAAGATCTTGCTAAATTTGTAGCTATTTGACCATTTATTTCCGCAGTTTGAACGGTATAAGGACCGAAAGGAGCAATGTTTGGATGAGTTTCAGCTGAAACTACTATAATTGTAATTTCATCACCAATACCGTAACTTCCAGCAGTTATTGCAACTGTAGGTTTACCAGGAGTGTTAGCATCAATTGTTACAGCACCAGTACTTGTTAAATCATCAGTAAATGTTGCACTAACATTTCCTTGCACGTCTCGAACTCTGAACCAAGTTGGTATCAAATCGATTGATGCTCTGTCAACATCACCTTCAACAACAGTATAAGTAACTGCATAAGTAGTAGCAGTTAAATTAACAAAATCAGTAATTTCTACATTATTAATAGAAGCACTTGCTCCAGTTAAAAGATAATCACCAAAAATATCACTATCAGTTGTAATAGTAGCAGAGATATGGTCTCCTACTTTATAATTTGCAGAAGGAATAGAAACTGAAGAGATAGTTGGGATGCTTGAGTTAATTACAAAATCAGATCCTCCTACAAGTGTAGGCGAAATAGTATTTCCACCTGTAGCCACATCATTATAAGTTAAACTTGTGTTACCGTAAGAATCTTCAGTTTGAATTGTAAATGTTAAAGATGAAATTCCATTTACATCATAACCTGTTCTGTCTGTCAATGTAAACTCAGCTGTATAAGAACCACTACCTATTGTATTAGAATTATCTAACTCTAAAGTAAATCCATTTACATTAAATGTAGTAGAAAAATCAGTTAAATCAGAAGCATTTGAACTTGCAACTGTAAATGTAGCAGTAACTGTTTCACCAACAGTATATGTGTCCGAAGTAAAATAAATCGCTTCAACAGTTGGTCTTGTACCAACTATTGTTATGCTTCCAGAACCGCCAAAAACATTTGCGTTAAGATTTGTTATTATACTTTCATTACCTGCTCTATCTGTAATAGTAAATGTTCCAGGAACTTCAGTTGCATTAAAAATATTTGGATGACCATCACCAACAGTATATACTAGGGTATATGTATCACTAGACACAGTTGTATTAGCCGTTAAATTTGCAGTATTAAAAGTAGCCGAGCCAGAAACAGCATCATCAGTTTCAGTAAATACTATATCAATATTAAATGTTGAACCTATTCCATATTCACCCGTGTCGCTTGCAGGAATCCATGCAGCAGTAACAACTGGTTTAGTTGCGTCTATAGTTATGTTTCCTGTTGCTTCTGTTATTGTTCTAGTATTTGAAACATTTCCAAATGAATCTACTATAGTAAAACTCATACCAGTAGCATTTTCAGTTGCAACATCAATTTGGTCGGTATGTCCTTCTACTACTGTATAAGATGCAGTATAAGAAGTTGAGCCAATTTGTGAGCCAATTTGTTTTACTTCTGGATGCCAATTTAAAGCTTCCCCATTCATATAGACAGTCATGTTCACGTTGTCATAAGAAACATTATCTCTATCTAACTCTGCCATAGTAAAAGTTGCTAATACTGCAGTACCAATACCAAAAGTAGAAGATGGTAAATAAACTGCTGTGATAGTTGGGCTATTAGCATCAACATTGAAACTTGCTAAATTAGTAGGAGTGATAGAAGATGCATTATAAGTTAAGCCCAAATTATTTGCTTGATCTGTTAATGCTAATGAGAATGTTAAGCCAGCACCAGCAATTAAATCTAAATCATCTTCAGTTACAGTATAATCTGCAGTATAAGTTGAAGTTTGATTGTTTTGGTATTGACCACCTTCATAAGCAAAATTAGTTAATGCTTGACCATTGAATTGACCAGTAGTAAGAGTTGACCACTCTCCTGCTCCAAGAGCAGTAAATGTAACTGAAGCAACTTCTCCTACTGCAAAATCATCAGCAGGTAAAATTAATTCTGTTATTGTAGGACTGTGTGCATCAATAGTTAGAGTATTACTACCGCCTATAGAAGCAGTTGTAACAAAAGTTGAACTATTCCCATTTTGGTCAACCATACTAAATGATAATGAAGACCAAGCTGCATCAGCTACTGATAAATCAGTATCAAATTCAGAAACATTATAATCTATAGTATATGAACCAGATCCTAATTCATTAAAATTAGCATCAGAAGCAACATCAACTCCATTAAAAGTCATAGACCCATAAGTTGCAGATGTTTCATTATTTGCAATAGTGATAGTTGCTGTTAGAGTCTGACCAATACCAAAAGTTCCAGAAGGAACTGCAACTGTTAAATCTGCAGGAGGTCTGTTGTCAATGCTATAAGAAGCAAAACCAACATCACCAATATCAGTAACAGTACCAGAATTTAATGCGTAATCTTCACCACCAACAGAAAAAGTTGTTGATTCATCATTAACACTATTATCATTATCATAATTAGCTGTTGGGATTGTCAATGTGTAAACCCAAGTTTGGTCATCAACAGTCCAAGATAAAGTTTCATCTGATACATCCATATCAGTTCCACTTCCACCATCTGCATCTGCTGTAAATGTTATAGAAGGATTATCATCTAACAATTCACTTGACTCAACTTTTACATAATATGTACCTGGAGTTAATGTTCTACTTGCAGTAGATGATAAACTATTATCTGTATAAATTGAATATGTAAAAGAAGGAGGTGTTGCATCTTCTATTGTTTGGAAAGTAGAAGAAGTAAAGTTTGCAGGGAACCAAGCTGATTCTTCCGCACCGTCTTTAGCTTTCAATCTAATTCCATAATTAAAAGTACTAGATGAAGGGTCACCATTTAAATCTAAATCTAAATCTTGAAGTGTAAATGAATATGAAGTACCATCTCCATAACTCACATCACCAATATTAGATTCTTCATAAAAAATATGATATCCATCTAGTGTATTATTATATAAAGATAAAATCATATCTGTTGAAGTTCCACCTGTCCATGTTGCTGAAGCCGATGAAAATCCAATATTACTAAATGTAATATTTGATGGTTTAGCAATTGCAGTTTTTATTCCTCGTGGGTTATTAACAGCGTCTGCAGTTTGATAGGTTCGTTGACCGCCTGAGAAATTATATTCAAATACTTTAACAGTATATGAAGTTGAACCGGTTAAACCCGAAACTAAAACAGTCCTTTTTCTACCAGAGCCGTTATACACAACACGAGTGTTTGTTGTAATTGTAGCTGCAGAACCATAGTTTGTATTTGCAGTGTAATTAGTTCCATTAGTTGGATTCTCAACAGTTTCTCCAGCAGGAGTAATAGTAACAATCCTGTTACCACCATTACCGTTAATCCAGGAAATGCGCATTTGCGTTTCATCTACATTTGAGAATGAAACGTAACTCGCTTGTTTTGAAGGCGCTTGCGCCCACACACTATTTGATGCTATCATAAATGATAGCATTACCAAAAGTATTGAGTATAACTTTTGAAACATTGTAAAACCTTTAAAATTATTAATATTAATATTCAATATAAATGTTTTGATTAAATAAAGAATTAAACGGCATATTTCTTGATAGATGATTTGCCCATTTTTCAGAAACTTAATTTTATTTTGAAAAACTTACTTTCCATAATCCTAAATTTAAAGCATTTATTTTAAAATCCAAAATTTTTTATTAAAATTATTTCATATTATTTTTTTGCTGAGTTAATATAATTGTAATCTATCACTTTATAATCACTATAACTAGATGTATTATAGATACCTACAGCTTTTATTTTCCAATAATATTTTTTTTGTTCATCTTCTAAATAAATTTTAAAATTATCGCCATTTCCAAAATTTGCATTTTCATATTCCACCAACACGTTCAAAAAGTCGGGGTCTTCTGCTACAATTACTTCGTAATATTCAGTGCCTTCTACCCTATCCCATTTAATTTCAGCAACATTTTCTTTAAAATATTCACATTCTTTTGGCTTTGGTGGAGCAAGTTGCGGATGATATTTTTGAATTATTCCTTTTTTTTCTGAATAATTAATTGTCTCACCGCTTCCATTATAAGCAATTAACTCAAAATTGTAAATTTCATATTTTAAATTAGATAGAACAACTTCACCACTACCTTTTACATCGCCTACTATAAAGGTCTCACCTATTTTATTCTTTAACTCACCAAATCTACCAATTTCTATTTTTTTACCAATCTCAGGCAATGAAATATTATCTTTAAGTGAAGCCAAAACCAAAACTCCATCTGCATCTTTTTGATTTACCCTAATTCTAATACCATTAACATCAGCTTTCAGAAACATTAATGATTCCTTATTTTTTTTCGGTTTTTCTGCAAGTGTCCAAAATGTTATATCTTTTTTTCCTTTCAGTTTATAATAGGTGCTGGGCTTTAGTTTATTAACCTTAACTACTCCACCATTACTTTTCACACTTTGTGTTATATTCTTATCAAAATCCTTACCATTTTTAGATTCATATAATTCATATACTTGCGCATCAACATTATCAAATTTAATACTAACATAATTTTCATTTCTTTCTGTTATTTCTATTGAAAATAGATTCAGATTCAATAAAACAATTAAAAAATACAACATATAATTTCCTTTTTTGCATTAAAATAAAAACAAAAATAAAAAAAAACACGATGTATTGCTACATCGTGTTTGAAAATAAAGAGAATTGGTTAAAGTTTTTATTATTAATTAATAATAGAAATCCAAGTACCATAATATACAAATGCACGAGATTGAGTAGTAACAATATTACCACCATCAAGTCCTGTTAAATCAGAACCAGATTCATTCAGTATATATATTATTTGACCATCAACAGCATCTGTCGGCATAGTTACAGCACCACCTGCTGTTGTCACTTTAATAATAGTTGCATAACCGAATGCTGATAAATCAGCACTTGTTGCAGTGGCAACAGACCATACTGTTTTACCTTGACTTACTTTAATTGCTGTAAATTTAGAAGTCATTGCCTCTTGAGTACCAATTTCTAATACTGTTCCTAATGCATTACCAAATGAAGGATCAGGATCTCCATTATTATCCATGTGTTGAGCAGATAATTTTAACAATACATCATCAGCAACTCTCAAATCACCATTTAAAATATTAATCTGATTAAAAGCTGGACCAAAATTTTGAGTTTGTAAGCTTGGTGAAGTATTATTTAAATAGAATCCAAATGATCTTTTTAAACCACTACCGTCAATTACATGAGTCTCAGCATAATCTACAGAATTTGCAACATCTTTCATATTAATTAATGCAGTAGTATGACTTGCACTATTTATAGTAATATCAAGCGGAATTGAGCCATTTAAATTCGTATTTGGATATAATTCTAATCCATTTTTAAATTGAACTTTACCATTTGAAGCAAATAAGTTATCTACATTTCCATTATCATTTCCTCTAATTGTCAATGGATTTCCATTATTTATTAATGTAGTTGCTGCAGTTAATGAACCTCCAAGTTGGAAACTACCAGAAGTAAATGATAAACCATTATTTGCAACTGCATTAGCAGTTGTTAAAAATGTACCAGAACCAGTTGGAACAGTATTACCATTTATCGTTGTAAATGATGCTGCTGCTGCACTTGTATTACCGATTGTAGTGTTATTCAAGTTAGTAAATGTTCCATTTGTAGAAGAAATGTTTGTCATTCCTGTTAAATTTCCACCTGAAATATTCACACTAGTAAATGTTGCTGCTGCTGCAGTTCCATTTCCAATTGTTGCACCATCAATTGTTCCACCGTTAATATCAGCTGTTGTTAATGTTGCTGCTGTTGATGTCATGTTTGCAAGTGTTGTTAAACCAGAAACGCTTGCTGTTCCATTTACTGTTAATGTAGCAGAAGGAGTTAATGTATTAACACCAACTTTATCATCCATAACATTCAAGATGTTATTTCCAATAACAGTTTCAGAATCATCTTCACCATTTAAGAATAATCTTGCTAATGCTCCATTATTTCTAGCAATAATTTCATTATTATCCATAATTAAATTAGCGCCAGTAGTTGCTCCTATTTGAAGACCATGGTTAGTTGAACCAACTGCGGCATCATCTGTATTAGAAATTCTTACCATTTCTGAAGTTGAAGTAGTGAAACTTGCTGCACTTGCCGTTGCATTTCCGATTGTAGTTCCATCAATATTTCCTCCATTGATATCTACAGTTGTGAATGTTGCATTTCCAGCTGTTGTGTTTCCAATATTCACACCATCAATTGTTCCACCGTTAATATCAGCAGTTGTTAATGTTGCGGCGGCTGCGGTTAAATTCGTAAATGCACCTGCTGCCGCTGTTGTTAATCCTATTGATGAACCATTTATTGTTGAACCATCAATTGTTCCACCATTTATATCTGCAGTTGTTAATGTTGCGGCTGTTGATGTCATGTTTGCAAGTGTTGTATTATTTGTTGCATTCAATGTTGTAAATGTTGCTCCTGCTGCCGTTGTATTTCCGATTGTAGTTCCATCAATATTTCCTCCATTGATATCTACAGTTGTGAATGTTGCATTTCCAGCTGTTGTGTTTCCAATATTCACACCATCAATTGTTCCACCGTTAATATCAGCAGTTGTTAATGTTGCGGCTGCTGCGGTTAAATTCGTAAATGCACCTGCTGCCGCTGTTGTTAATCCTATTGATGAACCATTTATTGTTGAACCATCAATTGTTCCACCATTTATGTCAGCAGTTGTTAATGTTGCAGCGTTTGCTGTTAAACCAGCATTTGCTGCTAAAGTAGAACCATTTACAGTTGCACCATTTGATGCAGTGAAAGCACCTGTAGATGTTATTGCATCACCTGCTGCATTTCCTAAAGTCACGTTTCCTGCAAAAGTTGCATTACCTGTAACAGCTAAAGTACTTGAAGCAGTAACAGGACCAGTTAATGCAATACCCGAAGTACTCGTTAACGAAATTCCATCATTATCAGCTAATGTTAATGTACCACTTGTTTCATTGTTTCTTATTCCACCGTTAGCATTCATTTGACCACTGAAAGTAGAAATTCCACCTACAGTTAAATTCCCATTAGTAGCTGTAATATTTCCATTTGTTAATGTAATATTTCCATTAGTTGATGTATAGTTACCACCAACTGTTACTGCAGAACCAACAGTTAAAGATCCATTAGTTGCAGTAATATTTCCATTTGATAATGTAATGTTACCATTTGTAGAAGTGTAATTTAGATCTACATCTAATCCACCAGTTACATCTAAATCATCAATAACAGAAACTGGTTGACCTGCTTCATCATTAATAATTCTAGAACGAACATCTAATAAATCAGATGCTGTTGCATTACCTAAGTTAGTACTACCTGTTGTAGTAATATTACCATTTGTAACATTTACGTTAAATTCTGTTCCAACTGTTAAGTTAGCACCAGTAACATCTAAACCATTAGTTGCATCTACATTGCCTGCGAATGTTACTTGGTTTCCTGCACCAGTTTGTGATAATGTATTATTTACTGTAGTTGCACCATTTAGAGTAGTTGTTCCACCTACAGATAGATTCCCAGAGGTCAATGAAGCATTTCCAGTTGTTAATGTTAAAGCAGTTCCATTTAAGTTCATAGTACCACCATCAACTACAACATCAGCAGGGAATCCATCACCTGTATTACCCATTGTGATTTGTCTATCAACATAAACACCACCACCATTGCTCAATACTACTTCACCAGTACCAGAAATCTCTAAATTTCCGTTATCTGTATTAATATCGGTATTATTGATTAAGTTTCCACCTAATTGAATAGTTCCAGAGTTATTTGTTAGTCCATTGTTTGCAGGAATATTGTTAACCAAACCCCAAGTTACTCCACCTGCTCCATCAGAAATTAAAACTTCACCAGCGCCACCAGCGCCAGCTGAACTAATTTTATCATCAGTTACTGATTCATTAGTTAAATCACCAGTGATAATTGAATTAGTTAAATTTAATTTTGAATATGCTATTGCTGCTGCTGGAGCAACGTCTGCATTAACTATTGAGTTTGCTAAATTTAATTTTGAGTATGCTATTGCTGCAGTTGGAGAAATATCATCATTAGTGATTGAACCATCTTCGATTACTCCACCATTAATATTAGAAAATACCCAATCAGTATTTGCTGGATTTCTAATTACTACCTGATTACCTGCAACTCCTACGTCTGTTAATCTAATTCTATCAGCTGCTGTACCGTCACCAGTTATAACACCTTCAGTTTCTACTGAACCAGGTACCCATTCTAAATTTGCACCATTATAACCTAACACAAAACCTGCTGTTGCTGCGTTTGATGCTCCAATTTTTGGCTCATCTACAGCATCATTTGCTAATTTAATATTAGTTACACCACCATTAGCAATACCAACAGTTGCGTTACCAGTATTATCATAAGTAAATGCATCAATACCATCACCAGCAGTTAGATTATTAGTTAATTGTCCGCTTATATTTCCACCAACTGATAAATCGTTTCCAACTGTTAAGTTGTTAGAGAAAGTACCATTAGTTAAATTTGTAACAGTTAAATTAGTTACAGTAAAGTTTGTAGATACTAAATCAGTGAAAGTACCATTAACATAAGTAAGGTCAGTACCATCAATAGCTGTTACAGTACCATTTGTAATAGTAGCTTGATCTGCAGTTAAACCATTTGTTACTGCAACACCATTATTAGCAGTTAAAGCTCCTGTAAAAGTAGAAGCTCCACCAACCATTAAATCATTATTCAACATCACATCACCAGTTACATTTGCACCGTTTGCTGTAATCGTTAACATATCATTCATTGTTGATGTTCCATCAACTTGCAAATCACCTGTTAATGTTGAAGATCCTGTTACCATTAAATTGTTATTTAACATTACATCACCAGTTACATTCGCACCGTTTGCTGTAATTGTTAACATGTCATTCATTATTGATGTTCCATCAACTTGCAAATCACCTGTTAAAGTTGAAGATCCTGTTACCATTAAATTGTTATTTAACATTACATCACCAGTTACATTCGCACCGTTTGCTGTAATTGTTAACATATCATTCATTGTTGATGTTCCATCAACTGTTAACATTCCATTTGTAGTTTGATTACCAGTTACTAATACATTATTATTAAATGTAGAAGAACCATTAGTAACTAAAGTATTATTTATAGTGGAAGAACCATTTAATACACTCATACCATTTACAGTAAGATCTGTACCAATAGTTGCTGAAGTAGCAGTATTAACACTATTAAAGTTAAAATCATCTGTGTTTTGTATTACGAAATCATTAATTTGATTTTCTGCAATGTTTTGAGTTAAGATTGTTCCGTTAGCTATTTTTTGAGAAATAACTGCACCATCAGCTAATCTATCAGTTTTAACTGCACCTGGAGCAATTAATGGATCAGGATAAGAACCTGTAAGGTCTCCTGAAGCTGGTCCAGATGGAGGTGTAGTAACATTTGGAGCTAATTTATCTTGAGTAATAGAACCTGGTTCGATTGACTCAATAATTTTGTCAGGGTTAATCTCTGGGTTAGGGTAAGATCCAATCAAATCCCCACCAGCAGGTCCCATAGGAATTGCCATAACACCTGGAGCTAATTTGGCTTGAGTTACGCTACCGTCTGCAACTTCATCTGCAAATTTTGAAGTTTCTGAAGTCGCTGCACTGAATGCATAAGCAGAAGTTGTTAGCGGAACTCTTTCTGTAGGGTTACCACCATCTACTCTGATTTGTATCCAATATGGAACATCAAAGTCTAAATCTAATGGGTCATTTCCACCAAGGTTGACAGTAAAATATCCATTTACTACGTCAACTTGAAAGTTGTCTGCCCAAATAGCTGTTCCGCCAGTTTCGATATCATATATCTCTACTACTAAAGGAACGTCAGTTCTATTAACTGGAACTGGAGGAGTTTGTGTGTTATCCCACAAGTTTCCTGAAAAATTCATTAATCTCGGCACTTGTGCCAAGACTGTATTAGGTTGGATTGCTAAAAAGCCAAAAACGGCTATTAATCCAAGAAGAAGTATTTTCTTCATTCTAATTACTCCAAAACATTTGTTAAACATATTATTTTCTACTTTAATTAAAAAAACTTTATTGTGATATTATCTTGCAATTACCATTGTATTACGCAAGCTATATCCTTTAGAATACATAGTCCCGCCAGCCATAGGCTCTACAGTCAATTCATATAAATATGTACCTGTAGATGTCAATTGACCATCTGCTCTGTAACCATTCCAATTAATAGAATGTTCGCCAGTTCCTAAGTACCCTCTGAAAACTTCATTTACTAATGAACCATTCATATCGTATATTTTTAATGATACATTCGATGCACCATTTAATTCAAATTTAAAATCAGTGTAATCTCTTACTGGATTTGGAAAATTTTTAATTTTTCTATCATAAATACTTTCCCCATCGTTTTCTACACTTAAAAAACCCAAATCTAGTTCAGTCCAGTAGCCGAAGTGGACATTATTTCCATCATCAGTTACTTGTCCTACAAGGGACTGACCAAAATTACCTTGCATAAAATATCCACCATCAGCAAATCCATGGATTGCTCCCGAATTAGCTGTAGAGTATTTCCTTAGAGAATAGTCCTGCGAACTTAGAGAGGTTACGCCTAAGACCAGACCTATCATTAGCATTGCAATTCTTAATGTATTCATTTTAAATACCTTAAATTATTATTAATATTATCCAATTTCACATAATATACATATTCAAGAACTTTTTCTTGAATTGTATGTATTTATATTACAAAACTATGAAAAAAACAATTAGCATAAAACTATTAATTGAATTTTTTTTCATAATTCTTTTTACACTTTTATAAAGTTCAAAACTAAGAAAAAATACTTAGATACAAAAATAATAATGAATTATTTTTCATTATTTTTCTTATTTTTCATTATTTTTTATATTTTTATTATTTCGTAAATTTGTATTTTAAATTATTAAATTTATGAATATTTGTAAATCATTCTTATTATTATAGATATAACTATGAACAATAACAATCAAAAAAAACTTTACTTTCTATTTAATCATTTGAAGAACCTTATCAACATCGAATTTAATTTTCAAGAAAAATTTAGTTCAAAATTGAAAGATTATTTTACTTCTAACAAACAACTCGGCTCAAAAGACCGTAAGTTATTGACAGAACTAATATATAATTATCTTAGATTTAAAATTTCATTAAAAAATAGTGGTTTTACTAACCCAGCAAAAATATTTTACATTATTTTTAACATCTCAAAAAAAGTGTCAGATAATTTAGACACTTTTACAATTCTTGATGATGAACTAGATGAATTTCTTAATGAAAATCAAATTTCGATAGATAAAAATATTAAAGATTTTTACCAAATTAACGAAAATATACAAATTGATTCTTTCCCTTCACTGTACCAAACACAAATTAATAAGTTCAACCCATTGTTATTTTATATACTTAATACCAAACCGCCCATTACTATTAGACCTATTTCTCAAAAACAAGACTTATCAAATTTAAAGAATATTTTAATTTCAAATGAAATTAAATTTGAGCATACCCTAATAAACACAATCGATATCTTCACAACAAAAGGGCTAATAAACTTCATACCCCAAAATAAGTTCAATTATGAAGTCCAAGATAACGGAAGTGTATTAGTTTCTAAATTTATAGCCGAACTCAAACCTAAAACCATTTTAGATGCCTGTGCTGGTTCAGGAGGTAAGTCTTTGTGTATATCATCATTCGATCCCAACATCAAAATTAATATGTATGATAAAATTTACAGCAGACTAAAAGAGTATCATAACAGAAATATAGACTCCTACTCAAACATAACTTTACTAGATAAATTAAACTCTAATAATGAATATGAGTTAGTTCTTGTTGACGCCCCCTGTAGCGGCTCGGGAACAATAAGAAGAAATCCAGATAAAAAACACTCAATAACCGATGAGAAAATCAATAAATTTTCTGAGCTTCAATTATCAATATTAAACGAATACTCTAACTATGTTACAAAAGGTGGAATACTTGTTTATGTAACTTGTTCCTTTTTCGACAAAGAAAATATTGAAGTGATAAATAAATTTCTTGAAATAAATCCCAAGTTTCAACCTTTAGCAATAGAAAGTAACACAATTGATGATTATTCGATAAAAATTAGTAATTTTGCGAATATTTTAATACCAATTAATTATGATGGTGATGTATTCTTTATTGCTACCCTAAGAAAAAACCATTGATTAATATAGAATAATTGAAAGTACTAAATGATTCCTATCAATAATAAAATTGATACCTTTTGGAACCAAAAATTTGTTGTTGTTGATGTTGAAACAACAGGACATTGCTCCGAAAAAAATCGTATAACTGAAATCGCTTATGTATTAATAGAAGGAGGAGAAATAATAAAAGAATACTCTTCCTTAATAAATCCACATCAATATATACCCCAATTTATTTGTAACTTAACAGGCATTACAAACGAAATGGCTTTTAATGCTCCAGAAGAAAGTGAAGTTTTAAAATTCATTGCACAAATGCTCAATGAGAAAGATGTGATTTTCGTAGCTCATAACGTGAACTTTGACTTGAAATTTGTTAAACAACTTTTTCAAAGAGAGGGTTATCATTTTCCCTCAATCCCAAAATTATGTACCTATAAATTAGCTAAAAATTTACTTCCCACAGAACAAAAGAAAAATGTCGGAGCTTTAGCTCAATACTTCGATATTAAAATTAAAAACAGACACAGAGCCCTTGGTGATGCTAAAGCCACCGCTTTAATCTTAATCGAACTACTCGAAATACTTGAAAACAAACATAATTTAACTTCAATTGAAGAAGTTATTCACTTTCATGATAAAAAAAATAATAGCTTTAGAAAAAAAGGTAATATTTCCTCAGAGTTATTAGAAAAAATTGATGCCCTTCCAAAAGGACCAGGTATTTATAAATTCTTCGACGAAGGTAAAAACTTAATTTATATTGGAAAATCAAAAGACATAAAATCACGCGTTAAAAATTACTTCGCTACAGGCGGTATTAAAACAAGAAAAGAATTGGAACTACACTCTTGTATAAGAGATATTAAATATATGGATACAAATTCCGAACTTTCTGCTTTACTTTTAGAAAATAGACTAATTAAAGTTCATCAACCTTATTTTAATCGTAAACAAAAAATTACTACTAAGTATCCTTTTATAAAATTAACATTATCCGAAATATTTCCCAAAATATATATTACAGAAAATATAGATAATGACGGCGCTGAATACTTCGGACCTTTCCGTAATGTTACTCTTGCCGAAAACTTAATTAAAATAGTTGATAATAATTTTAAATTGATTAAATGTACAAATATTTCATCAATAAAACAATGTGATAATTGTATTTACAATAAACTTCATCAATGTTTAAATCCACAAGTAACAGAAAATACTAATAATTATATAATTGAAGTTAATAATGTAAAAGATTTTTTAAATGGTTTTTCTAACTCCTTAATAAATGAATTAGAAAATAAAATGAATAAATATGCTTTAAATCTTAACTTCGAAGAAGCTGCAATATTACGTGACCAAATAAAAGATTTAAAATTACTTTATGAAAAATGCCAACTTCTACCTACATCAATAGATAAAAATAATTTTATTTTTATAGAAATTGAAAATAATCGTGAAAAAACATTAAATTATTATTTTATTTATAATGGACTTTTAAAACTCGAAAGAACAATTGGCGCTCTTGCTAAATATAATTTTGAAGAAGAAATTAATTCAATATATTTCAATAATCCTATTGAAAATATTACCGGATTAAATATTGAGGAAATGAGAATAATAAACTCCTGGCTGCATAAAAATAAAGATAATGGATTTATAATTCATATCCAAAATAAAACACCAAAAGAAATTCAAGAAGAAATTAATACTACAATAAAAAAAATAGAATTTTAATTATTTAATTATTATTTAATTATTATTTAATTATTATTTAATTATTATTTAATTATTATTTAATTAAATTAAACCAAAAGAAATAAAAAATAATCACTTAAAATCATACCTTATAAATTTTAATAATATTCTGAGGAATAAAAGTATCCGAACTTAAACCTGCCACAAAAACTACATTATCACCTTTGAAAATATAATCAGATTCTCCCAAAATATTCCCAATGTTTTGATAAATATCTATTCTGTTATCAATTTTTGGTACCGCTATGCTCTGCACTCCCCAATTAAAATTAAGCAACCTACGTGTAGTGTCATTATCAGTTATTGCAACTATCGGAATGCATGGTCTGTATTTTGCAATATTTGCAGCAGTATAACCAGTCCCTGTAATTGATATTATAGCAGATGCACCAACATGTCTTGCCAAAACACAAGATGAATTTGCAAGAGCATCCGACCAATCTTTCAATTTTTCGCGTGGAGTTTCTGCCACAAAATCTATTGTACAATATTTATTCTCAACCGAACGAATAATTTTCGACATATACTCTACAGAATCAACTGGATAATCACCCACAGAACTTTCACCAGATAACATTAAAGCATCTGCACCATCCAATACGGCATTAGCTACATCAGACGCTTCCGCACGAGTAGGACGTGGATTTTTAATCATCGACTCTAACATCTGAGTAGCTACTATAACTGGTTTTCCAAAGAAATTACATTTTTCAATAATTTCCTTTTGTGTTAATGGAACAACTTCCGCTGGCAATTCTAAACCAAGGTCTCCCCTGGCAACCATAATATAATCAACTTCTTTCACTATTGAAGTAAGATTATCTACAGCTTCCTTTCTCTCAATTTTTGCTACTATTGGTAAATTTTTGCCATATATCTTCATAGCCCCTCTAAGCTCTACAATATCATTTGCTTTACGAACAAAAGACATTGCAACAGCATCAACATCATTTTCAATTGCAAACTTCAAATCATGCAAGTCTTTCTCAGTTATCGAGGGAGCCGAAGAAGAACTATCTGGTATAATAATGCCTTTATTATCCTTTAAAATTCCTCCCTTTCTAACCTGAGTATAAATCTTTTTACCTACAACCTTTAAAATATCCAAAATAATATAACCATCATCAAGTAAAATCTCTTTACCATTCTGAGCATCATCAACTAATCCTTCAAAACCTGTAGAGCATATTTTACTATTACCCAACCCAATATCTTCAGTTGTTATAATAAACTCTTCTCCTTTCACAAGTTCAACACTTCCACCTTCAAACCTCTCTACCCTAATCTTAGGACCCTGCAAATCGCCAAGAATAGCAACTGACTTACCAGTAATTTTTTCTGCTTCTCTTACATTCTTAATCAACTCAAGATGAGCCTGGTAACTACCATGTGAAAAATTAACTCTTGCCACATTCATACCTGCGCCAATCATCTCAACAATAACCTCCGTACTAGAAGTTGCAGGACCCAAAGTACAAATAATCTTAGTTTTATTAGGAATCATAAAATTATACCTTAAATAATATCTTAATTAATACAAAACACCAATAGCTAACGAAATAAAAAGACCTCCAAAATTTTGAATTGGAAGTCTATAAATACTCTCTAAACCTTCTTCACCAAATGGAATATAATAATATCTAATGTTGATAGAAGTGTTTTGTTTAGGTAAAGGAGAAAAATCAAAACCTATATCAACAAAACCACCAAATCTTAAATATCTATTTATTTCATTCAAACTATTAAAAAAGGGAACAAAATCACCAAAAGGATCACGACTCTCTCTATAAGGTGTAGTGAAAATAAAATTCATACTACCACCAGCAGCAAAATATGGTTTCAAATTCCCTTCAAAAGAATCCTGGAACACATAATTTTTCAACCCAATACTTACGGGAATCATAAAAACACGATTTATCTTACCAGGAATCACAAACCTACCTAAATTCCAATCAAATTGGTCAAGTTCAGTATCCCTTTGAGCCCCAGATATAATAAAATTTGAAAATAAATGCGTCTGTTTACCAACTTTACTGGTAAAATATATCCCAAAACTAGAACCATGTGGTGAAAATCCTATCTCAGCTCCAAAAGCTTTAGTAAGCGCATCAACACTCTTAGTAGAATCTAATATAGGTCTGGGTGATTTAAAAATAATAGTTGAGTCACGTTCCCAATCCGGCTTATCAATACCCGGCTGTTGGCAAAACAACCCACCTAAAAAAGTAAAATAGAGAATCAAAATTAACTTAAACATCTTTAAAATTTTTATTAATAAAAAGAAAATCGTAATTTTGTTTTTTTAATACTAACGATATTAAAATAAATTATTATAAATAGCAATAAAAATTTTCCAACAAATGCAATTTCATAAATTTATTGATAAATTACAAATAAAATTTCCTTTGGATTCTGCATTGAAAAATGATATTGTTGGATTACAACTTTTTCCAGTAGCAGACGAATTAGAAAAAGTTTTAGTGGCTTACGAAATCACAGATTTAGTTGTAAATGAAGCAATTGAGTTAGAAGCTGACTTAATTATAACTTACCATCCGTTGATTTATAAGCCCTTACAAATAATCGACTATAATGAGAGAGTCGGAAGAATAACAGCTAATTTAATTAAAAGTAACATAGCCACTTATTCAATTCATACATGTTTTGATAACTTCGAGAATGGCTCAAATTATATTTTAGCTGAAATGCTAAATTTAAGTGAATTAGAACACATAGAACAAAATCCCAACTACCCCGAAAAAGGATTCGGAATAGTTGGTAAACTGAACAAAAAGCAAGATATTTCGTTATTTATAAAGCATTGTGAAGAAATTTTCTTATCAAATTTAAAATATAACGAAATTGGAAAAGCTAATGATATTGAAAAAATAGCTATCATCGCAGGTAGTGGCATGAGTTTTTATGATAAAGTAGAAAGTCTTGAAGTTGATGCTTTTATAACATCTGATGTAAAATATCATGACTTTCACAAAGCAAACGGAAATATGTTTATTATAGATCCAGGTCATTTCGAAATGGAACAGTATATTTTAAAATCACTTACAAGCAATATTGAAAATATTTTTGGCGATGAATTATTTAACAATGAAATAATTATTTCCTGTTCTAAAATTTTTACAAACCCTGTTAGATATTCTTCCGGGGATTTCACAAAAGAGCAAATTAAAAAACTATAGTTTAAAAGGTATTATATGAAAACTCAAATCAGACTAATTGCTGGATTATCTTACATTGATGCTCGTCTTGATGAACTCAAAGACGAATTTGGTGATTTACCAGAACAAATCGAAGATAAAAAGCAAGATCTTGATAAATCTAAAAAGCGTCTTGATGAATCCCAAAAAATTCTTGAAGAAATTAAAGATTTTGTTTCTCAAGCTAAAATAACTCTTGTCAAACTCAAAGATAAAGAAGAAGAATTGTCAAAAAAACAATTTAAAGTCAAAAATAACAAAGAATTTGATGCTATAACTTCTGAAATACAACACATTAAAGAAGAACATGAGAACCTGTCAAAAAGTCTTAGATCTGAAGGTATTAAACAAGAAAACTTAAACAGAACATTAGAAGAACAACAAAGAATTGTTGAAGAACTACAAAAAGAATTTAAAGAACTTTTAGTAGAATTTGAAGAACTTAAAAAAGAACAAGGCGATGAAGTTCAAGTTCTTGAAACTAAAAGACAAAACATTGAAAGCCAATTAGTTGGTGATTATCTAAAGGAATACATTAGAATTAGAACACAACATACTGATGCTGCTGTGCAAGTAGTTAAAGGAAGTTGCAAAGGATATAAAGTTCCTCCTCAAGTCTTAGTTGAACTCAGAAACAACGAAGACAAAATATTCATAGATGAAAATAGTGGAAGAATTCTAATTCCAGAAGAAATTCACCTTGATGAAGACATCATAGATGATTTAGTTGCATAGTTTTAATTCTTTTTATAATTTATATATTTAAACAAGGGGTTTCAACCCCTTGTTTTATATAATAACTCTTGATTGTTTCATCAAAAATAAATTAGTTCTTATTTTTAAAATTCTCACATTTAAAATTCTTGTTTTTTTAAAAGAGGGAAAACAGGTGGTTGGCGCTTTTATTTTTTAAAAGTGAGGAAAGTCCGAACTCCGAAGAACAATACGCTTTGTAACACAAAGGCAGTAAACCATTTGGTAAGCTGACGGAAAGTGCAACAGAAAATATACCGCCTTAATATTTAAGGTAAGGGTGAAATGGTAAGGTAAGAGCTTACCGCATAAATGGTGACATTTGTGGCATTGTAAACCCCGTATGGAGCAAGACCAAGTAAGAACGATATTTTAGGGCTGTTCGTCCGATGCGTTCGGGTAGGTTGCTTGAGCGTTGTGGCAACACAACCCCCAGATAAATCACCACCTCCTTAACAACAGTTAAGAAGACAGAATTCGGCTTATCGTTTTCTCTCTTTTAAATTTAAAAGCTAAAAAATATATCAAATCCCTTATCAAATCTTAACAAATCATTCTTAAATTTATCAATTAAATGTTAATTCTTAATTTCCCAAATTTTCAAAATCCTAATCAATTACAATCTCTTCTTCAATCTCTTGGTCAACATAAATATTTCTATCAGACAAATAATCCAAAATATCAGATAACATTTTTTGATTAGTAGTTATATCCTCTGGAAAAATAATTCCTTTTTTATTCAATCTACCATTTGCAATTAACCAAACAGCAGCATTGGCTGTAAAACCAGTTGTTCTTGCCATAGATGAAAATCCAGTTCCAATATCTCTATTATCAAATAAATTATAAGTCTTTTTATATCTATCAGTTGTGATTTCAACCTTCATAGCCGTAAACTCCATCTCATCAGTGAGTTTCCAATCATCTATCAATAACTTAGAAGTTAAATCGAAGGGAGCAACCTCTAAATCATTCACCAAAACCTTTTTAGTTGATAAAAAACCCGCTTGCTTTAAAAATATAATCTTGTCAATATATCCAGGGTATCTCATAGTCTTCTCTTCAAGATTAGGAATATCTGGAAAAGAATCCAATAAAGATCTAAGTCCATCTGTATAAAACGCTTCTAATGTCCCAATACTATCTATGACAATTTTCTCAACGCCAGTCATAGCTTCAGTAATCTTATCAACTCCATTCTGCCTGTAATATACCTTTCTTGTATATTCCTCTAGTACATCCGTAGGTGAAAATGGAGCTTTATACTGCCACGGTAATGTTCTTTCAAATGGCAAACCACCAACGTAACATTTATATCCTAAAACATTTCCAATAGAATTTTCATAAGCCAAAAACATATTACAAAGTCCGGGAGCAACCCCACAATCAACAACAACAGTAACATCATATATAACAGCCATATCATTCAAATCAGATGCCTTCTCCTTAAAAAATGAAATATCTACTATATTTTTTCCCAATGGGATTAATCTTTTCAAAGATTGATAGCCAATAGAACCAGGAACAGCCAACACAAAAATATCAAAATTTGATAAAATTTCTAAATCATCACTTAGAATATCGAATTTAGTGTAAATTATTCCATCGAACCGTTTATTAATATTAATATCAAACACTGCAACACTATTTAAATCACTCAAATCCTTTGCTATCACACTTCCTACAAGTCCATTTCCAATTACTGCAATATTCATCTATTTTCATCCTTTTAAATTTTTTAAACTATTTTCTTATTTAAATCGTATTTAGATTTGTACTTTCTTTAAACTATTTTTAAAAAATGTATAATTTAATTTTGTAAATTAAAAAAAGTCTTTTAATTTAGAGAAAATTAATTTTAAAATTTAATATTAAAACATAATGAGCGATAAACCTTATATACTTGTTGTCGATGATAATAAAATCACTACCAAACTTTTAAGAAGATATTTAGAAGCGAATGGTTTCGAAGCTAGTGAAGCTTATGATGGAGTTGACTGCCTTGAAAAATTGAAAGAAAGAAAACCCAATGCTGTTGTTTGTGATGTAATGATGCCACGTATGGATGGCTATGAGACTGTCAGAAACATTAAAGCGAACGAAGATACTAAAAATATACCTGTTGTTATCGTTACTGCCCTCAACGACGTTGCTAACCAATTAAAATCAATAGAAGTTGGAAGCGATGATTTCCTTAGTAAACCAATAGAAGAAAAACTTCTTGTTGCAAAAGTAAAACTATTATCAAACCTTCATATAAGTTTTACAAAAGCAAACAAACTAACAGATATTTTAAACAAAGTAATATCTGAAACTAATTACTCAAAATCAATTGAAGAGCTTTTAAATGAATAAAATCATCAAAATATCATTACTAATATTAATTTTTTTCTCATTAGCTTCTTGTTCTAAAATTTCTGATATTACCAAAACCCTAATGAACTTAAAAAATCTTGAATACCGTTTATTAGGAATTGAATCCGTCAGATTAGCAGGAGTAGATTTTAATAGTAATATGTCCTTAAAAGATATATCACTTATGAATATAACCAGATTAACAGCTGCTGCTGCTAAAAAATCAATGCCAATAGAGTTTATTCTTAATTTGGAAGCTAAAAATCCTAATGAAGAAAAAGGTAAAAGCTTTAACTCAGCTGCTACTATTGAAAGTTTTGATTTCGATGTATTCTTAGATAGCAAAAAAGCATTTACGGGCGGACTTGCAAGCCCAGTTAAAATTGAAAGCAATGGTGGTATTAAAGTAATTCCTCTTAAAGTTGCTTTCGATTTAACTCAAGTATATGAAAATAGTCAGTATGAAAAACTAGCGAACATAGCTATGAATCTTGCTGGTTTTGATGTTCAAAAAACTAAAGTAGCAGTAGAAGCAACTCCAATTGTTTCAACTCCTCTTGGTAAAATGAACCCAGGAAGAATTAAAATTACTCAAACAGAATATTAAACGCAATTTTAAAAAAATTATAATTTAATTACCAGAATTTCAAAATTATTTGTTTAACTAATACAGGTTTTATTTAAAAAATTAATGGACAGTGACAGTTATTACTCCCTATTATTTATTTTAATTGGTTCAATAATCTCTACTCTCTCTGCTTCAGTATCATATCTCTCGCAGCAAACTTTAAATGATGAAATAAAAAAAAATCACTTTAAAGCCAAAATTCTTTATAAATTAAGAGAAAGATATGAAGAAACAATAAATGGTTTATTCATAGTTGAATTTATTCTTTATTTATTTTCATTTCTATTTATCTTTTCTAAAATCAATGAAGTAACATTAGAAACTATATTCCTTGTTTTTGCAATCATCTCGGGAATATTATTTCTAAGAATAAATTTCTATGGTATAGGAATAAGATTTGCCGATAAAATTGCTCTTAGCAGCGCAAGAATTATAAATTTATTAAGTTCATTTACTTACTTTATCCCAAAAGCCGCTTTGATAATCAATGACTTGCTCGGAGGAAAAGACACACCAGAAGAAGCAAAAGAAGAAATAAATGCCGTAGTACAATCAGCAAGAGACGATGGAAGTATCGACGAAGACGAATACCGCCTACTCAAAAGAGTAATTGAATACAGCAAATTCCCAGTAAATCAAAAATTTACTCCAAGGACTAAAGTATTTAGTTTAAAAGCTGATATGACAGTTGAACAAGTAAAAGACTTACTAGAACTAAAACAATACTCAAGAATTCCTATTTGGGACGGTGAAAACATTGATGTTGGCTTAAAAGGATATGTTTTGTCAAGAGACCTTTTATACTCCGCTCTGCAAGGAGACTTAGAAAAAGAACTAATCGACTTATCAAAGAAAATTTACGTAGTCCCAAGTGACGAACCTATGGATGAAGTTCTAGAAAAATTCCTAAAAAACAAACAACATCTCTTTGCCGTAGTTGATAGCTACGGAGGATTTGATGGAATAGTAACATTAGAAGACGTAATGGAATTTATTTTAGACACTAACATTTACGACGAAGCTGACCAAACTAAAGATTGGCTTCAAGAAGCAAAAAAACGAAAACTAAAAGGTAATTAATCCAATTAATTTATCATTATAGAGTTAATTTTCTAAAAAAAACAAATAAATTATGAATTTCTGGGATGAAAAATTTAACAAAAAAGAATTTATTTACGGACTCGAGCCAAATGAATTCCTTAAAACTAAATTATCTAAATTTGACCAATCTTCTAAAATACTATTTCCTTGTGAAGGAGAAGGAAGAAACTCCGTCTTTGCAGCAAAACTTGGCTTCAACGTTTTCGCATTCGATTCAAGTATAATTGGTAAACAAAAAGCATTAAATCTAGCAAAACAAGAAAATGTTGAAGTTAATTATCAATTAGATGATGCTAACAACATAGAATATCCAGAAAATGATTTTGATATAATCGCAAGCATATACGCTCATTTTCCAATAGATGTAAGAAAATCTATACACCATAAATTTATACAATGGCTTAAACCTGGTGGTATAATAATTATCGAAGCATTCAACCCCAAGCAAATAAATTTAGATTCAGGTGGTCCAAAAAAATTGGAAATGCTTTATGATACCGAATTACTCAAAAATGATTTTGTTTCAATGGAAATTCAAACATTAGAAGAAACTGAAGCAATATTAAATGAAGGATTATTACACAAAGGAAAAGCAGAAGTAATTAGATTTGTAGCAAAAAAATTATAAAAAAACCTTCTTATAAAAGAAGGTTTAAACTGAAAAATAATTCTTTTAAAAATTTCTTAATCTTTTACATTATCAAAAATCTTTGTTGCAGTAGCCATCATAGCGCTAATATCAGCAACATTAGAAGGAACAATCATAGTATTATTAGTTTGTGCTAGTTTTCCAAACTGTTTAATATAATCTTGAGCCACTTGTAGTTGAACCGCTTCCTTTCCACCAGGCATATTAATAGACTCAGCAATGCGTCTAATACCCTCAGCTGTTGCAGAAGCAATTCTTTCTATTTCCTGAGCTAAACCTTCAGCTTCGTTAATTCTTTTAAGCTGTTCACCTTCAGAAAGTTCAATCATTTGCTGTTTCTCACCTTGAGCTCTATTTATTCTTGATTGTTTATCACCTTCAGATTCCGCAATTTGAGCGCGTTTTTCTCTCTCTGCTCTCATTTGTTTTTCCATAGCGTCTCTAACAGACTGCGGTGGATGAATATTTTTTACCTCATATCGAGTAACTTTAACTCCCCATGGGTCTGAAGCTTTATCAACAGAAGCAACAATAACCCCATTCATAGACTCTCTTTCCTCAAAAGTCTTATCAAGGTCTAATTTACCCACTACCGAACGCATCGTTGTCTGAGAAAGCTGTATAACTGCAAAAGTGTAATCCTGTATTCCGTAAGAAGCTTTATGAGGGTCTGTAACCTGAACATAAAGAATACCATCAACCTCCACAGAAACATTATCTTTGGTAACACAAGTCTGAGGCGGGACATCTATTGCTATTTCCTTTAGATTTTGCTTATATGCTACTTTATCTATGATTGGTATCAATATATGAAGACCAGCATGCAAAGTAGTATGGTACTTACCCAATCTTTCTACAATAAAGGCAGTCCTTTGAGGAACTATTCGTATCGTTTTCATAAATATAAATACGAAAAATATAAAAAGAACTATTAAAAAATATGTCATTTAAAACTCCTATAATTAATTAAAATCTACCTTTGCAACTTTAAGTGTAATATTATCTCTTTCTATAACAATTGCCTTATCCCCAATCTCTAAATTATCCTCAGAAATTGCCTTCCAATTTGTTCCATGAAGTTCCACAAGACCACTATTTCCATCTTTTATCTCTCCCACAACTTCTACTCTTTTCCCAACATAATCATCGGTGCTTAGTAAGTTTTGTTTTCTTTTTTTAAGGGCATCTTTAAACTTATTTCGTAACACTGATAACGACAACAAAGAACTTACTGCAAATACACTCGACTCCCATACAAATGGCATATCAAAAAACAACTCTAATAAAGCAACTATCAACGCTCCAAAAGCAAAAAATATAACTATCACCCCAGGAGCAACCATCTCCAAAGAAAATAACACCACAAACGCTATAAACCAAATTAATGAATCGCTCATATTTTAAAATTATAATTTATTTTTTACTTTATTAATTTCCTAAAATTAAGAAATAATATTACATTAAACAATTATTTTTTAATAACCAATATTTTCATTCTTCTCAAAATCATACAAGGTCAATCTTCTAAGACGATAATAATTATTCCAATAATCCCGCAAACTATTAATATAATTTATAAAAGCATTATTCTTTTCATTCTGAGCTATAAAAAAATCATTCAAATCTATCTTTCCTATCAAAAATCTATTCTTTGCCAAATCCAATCTTTTTTCAGCTATCTTTACAGAGTTCTCGGAAAGCCGAACCCTATCCCTCAACTGATTTAACCTTAATGCAGTATATTTAACCTCTTGCTCCAGATTCTGTTTGTTTAGGTCTATATTTAATTTCGTTTGTTCCAAATTCGCAAGAGCAGATTCATAATTTGCTTCTCTTCTACCCCAATCTAAAATAGGAACGCTTACTCCAACATTAAGTCTTTCTCTATCAAGCAAATTCTGATATGCAACATCAAACTGTGATGCACTTTGGTTAAAACCATAACTCATAGATATATTCGCATTAAAATTATTATTCTTATATGCTCTATCTAATTCTCTTTCCGCCTCTTTTTCAGAAATTAAAAATCCAATTACATCGCTATTATTTTCTAACATCTTTAAATAAGCTAAGTTATAATCAATTTCTTCCTCAAATACATTCTTTGGCTCATCTAATTCAATTTCTACCTTTTTATCCAGATTTAATATAATTTTTAATCTAACCTTAGCATTATCATATTCTATTTTAAAAGTTTCTACATTATTTTGAGCGTTCAAAAGAGCCAACTCACTCTGCAATAAATCATTTTCTGCTATTCTACCTACAGAAAATCTTCCTTTGGAAATAATATATAAAGAATCATTTGATGAAACATTCCTTTTAGCATTCTCTAAATTCATCTTAGCTAAATATAAATCAAAAAATGAATTAGTAATATTTATAGCAAGCTCTTCAAACTCTTCAATATATTGCTTATCAATATTTAATTTTCTCAAATTCTGAAGTTGTTTTTCCCAATAAAGTGAGTTAAATGCAAAAATTGGTTGATTTATAGAAAATTGAATTGGTGTTGTTCGCCATAGCTGAGTGGTAGATGGTTCTACTATATCAAGGCGTGTTAGCCCACTAAAAATTGTTATATCAGTACCCAAATAAGGTATTGTCTGGTTTAAACTCATACCCGCAGAACTAAAAAACTGAGATTGTTGCAAAAATCTCTGAGTTCCATCATTTTGAGTAATCTGATTAATTTCTCTTATTGCTCCAGGAGCGCTTACATTAAGAGAAAGTTGAGGGTATAAATTTGCTTGAAACGCCTTATAAGCTTGTTCTCTTTGTTTTCTAATCTCATTTATTATACTTGCATTGGGGCTTGACTCTATTGCAATTTGTATAGCTGATTTTAACGTTAAATTTAGTTTTTCTTCGGAAAATAAATCCGCATAAGTAAATATTATAATTAGAGGAATTAAATTAAATATTATTTTCAAACTATTTTTTAAATTTATTAATCTATTCGTTCTTAAATCAATCATTGATACCTCAATAGTTCTATTGCATTTTGTTTTGATGCTTTTCTAGCAGGGGCAATCCCAAAAATTAGCCCAACTGAAATAGATACCCCAAAAGAAACTCCAATACTTAAAGGAGAAATTATTGTGCTAATATCAGTTAAGTTTTGAATCAAAACACTCGCCACAACTCCAAATAATATTCCTACTAATCCACCGCTAAGCGAAATTATAACTGCTTCAATTAAAAATTGCAAAAGTATATCAGTTTGCTTTGCTCCAACAGCCATTCTAATTCCAATTTCTTTAGTTCTTTCAAGCACAGAAGCAAGCATAATATTCATAATCCCAATACCACCAACGATTAATGAAATTGAAGCAATAATTCCCAACACTATATTAAATATTCTTTTTGTGCTTTGTTCTTGTTGGAGTAAAAGTTCTGGCACAACTATTTCAAAATCTTGTACTTTATTATGTCTTCTTAATATTTTTCTACTAATTATATCAGTTAAGTTTTGGATATTTTCTGTATTATTTATCTGAACAATTATCTTATCTATTTGATTTCTATCAATGTACATTTCAGTGCTTGAACGACGTCTCTGCCTACTTTCAGAGTTAAGTTTGGTCTTATTGATAAAAGCCCTATTTTGAAATCTTAACAAAAAAGTACTCACTGGGGTATAAATATCATAATTAAAATCTCTAATTCCCAAATTCACTTTAACTTGGTCAGTAATATTTTTTTCAGAGGACACCCCAACAACAGTCAGCCAAATATTACCGCACTTTATTTGCTTTCCAATCGGATTTTCCTTCGGAAATAATTTTGTTTTAACCTTATTTCCTATCACACATACAGGTAAAGAAAGTTGATAATGCTCTTCAGTAAAGCCATTTCCATACTCAAATTGCAAACTATTCAAATCAAAATAATTCTCACCTACTCCTATTAATTTTGCATTTACTTTGAACAAATCTTTTATTGCATCTAACTCCATTTCTACTTCGGAACTCACAGCACTTACATCTGGAATTTTAGAAAGCGCCTCTACATCCTCTAAAGATAACCCAGGTGAAAACCTCTTTGAAATTGACTTATCATTTGAATTTTGCTCATTTTCCTCTTCATCAGCATTTTTTGCAAGTTGCTCTTTGGTTATTTTTTTGATAATTATATTATTTGTTCCAAGCAATTTCATTTTATCAAGAATTTCTTCTTCGGCCCCCTTGCCTATTGCAAGCATTGCAATTACTGATGCTACACCGCAAATTATCCCAAAAGAAGTCAAAAATGCTCTCATCTTATTTTGCAACATTGATTCAAGTGCTATAGGCAAGTTATAAAGATACTTTCTCATTGCTTATTAGATTTTGTTTTTGAAATAGCAATGAAGTCAAGGTCATCATCATCATTATTTGGCTTGTTGAGCAGAATATTATCGATTGTTTTAATTCCTTTTTCTATAATTGCATTTTCTTCATTTATCAATCCAACTTCAACTTCTTTTTTGATAATTTTACTGCCATCTTTAAGATAAACAAAGTTTTTTACTTCTTTCTCATTTTCTATAGAATGAATCGCCTCTAATGGTAAGTAAATTGCTTTTTTAACATAATTCGTTAATATTCTATTTGAAGTAGTCATAGCGGGACGAAGAGTTATGTCTTTTTCAATAATCTCAATTACAACTTCAAAAACTTTAGAATCATTTGAGCCACGTTGTTCGCCAATGTTTGCTACTCTTGTAATTTTACCTCTAAGCTTTTTATCAGGATTTGCATCTAAACCAACTTCTACTTTTTGCCCCATTTTTACTTTCTGAATATCAATCTCATTTATATAAGATACTGACTCCATATTAGTTAAGTCTGGTAAAGTAGCAACGGTTGGGTCCCAAGGTCTTATGGTAGAATTCACTTCTCTTCGTCTGCCACCCCATTCGCGTGAATAAATAACCATTCCCTCAGATGGTGCAAGGATAGTAAATTCAGTAAGTAATTCATTGATTTTATCATAGTTTTGTTGCTCTTTTTGGAGGTCGGCATAAGTAACTGATACATTTGCTATTTGCTTTTTTACTTCTGTTTTGTAATTTTTAACTGCTTGATTATATGCTCTTACTGATTTGTCAAAGTCGATTTCTGCTTTTCTGATTATCGATGGTGCTTCGTAAGTTGACTGTTCTTTAACTATTTCGGCTTCTTCCATTGCAAATTTAAGATTTTCGAGATTATCTCTGGCTTGAGAAAGAGCAAGCGAACTATCTAATTTTGCGATTTGATATTGCGATTCATTTTTTTCTAAATTCAGTAGGGTTTCTTTTAATTTTCCTGCAATAGTTGCTTTGTCTAACTCTGCAACGAAATCTCCTTCTTTTACAACAGTTCCTTCTGATACTAATTTAGAAATAGTCATTTCGTAAATACCCATTTGTTGCACTCTTGAGGGACCTTTAATTTCGATAGAGTTTTTTGCTTGGAGTTCACCAGTGCTCGATACAAAGACTTTAAATTCGCCTTCTTTGGGTTGTATAACAATATCATTATCAATTGTATTTTCATAAAAGAAGAGAAAATAACTCAAAACAAGAACACTGACACTTGAAACAGAATAGATTATTTTTTTCATAATAAAAGAAAATTTTATTTTAAATAAATTATATATACAATATTATAAAATATTTGTTTCAAAAGGAAAAGGGGTTTATTCAATAAACTTAGATAAATCCATAATTTTCCATCTATCTTTTTTCCATTTTGTAAGAATTTTGCAACTATTAAATTGAATTGGTGCTATTGTAATAAATTCATCATCAAAACTGCTTAAATCAATTTTCACTTCCTTTTGAAATCCTTTATCCAAATAATATTTTTGTAAAATAATATCTAAAGTAACTCCTTGATTATAATTATATAATATTATATAAAAAATATTATCATCACCAAAAGTAATAGAATGAACAAAATATTTATTGAAGTTTTGAATTCGAGAAGAATCTATAAATGATTCTGAATCATATTCTTGGTCTCTTTTGAAAACATCTTTTAATGTACCCTTAGGGCTGATTTCTTTTAATTTTTGATTTTGTTTAATAAAAAATAAATTATTATAGCTATTTAAAAATATTAAATTGTCATCCTTAAAATTATAAACACTATGTGCTTGCAAGATTTGTTCAACTGGCTTTCTTAAATTAACTTTGTTTTCTTTTAAACTTCTTAAATTAATATCAACGTTTTCATTTTTACTAATTATATCAATAAATTTAAATATATAATTTGAATCTAAATTATTACTTTGCTCTAGAGTTGGAAAAATACTAGTTATTAAAACATTATTTTTAAAATATCTAGTTTTTAATTGAGCATAACTTGAATTATTAAAACTATCAATTTCAACGTTTTCATTTTTCTTAACAAGTATAAAGTCTTTTGGTATACCTTTAAATTCTATAATTGTATCTAATCTTGAATTATCATCAAGCATTGTTATTGTTTTTGATTCAATATCTCCAACACAAAACCCTGTTAAAATTAAATTATCTTTTTTATCATAAAAAGCATTTTGAATTTTAACTCCAAAATTTGGATCTTCTGAATAATAACTATCCCATTCATAATCATTAAAATTATGTCTAAAAATTAATGGTATTGTATCATTTATTATTATTTCATTCAATAAGTTACCGTCTCTTGTATCAAATTCACTTATTCTAAAATTAAGATAATCAAATAAACATATTTTTGAGCCATCAACATTTTCTGAACCAGAATTAGCAAACATAATTAAATTATCTTCATTTTCATTTAATCTAACAAAATCATTCAGTTTTATAAAATTATTAATCTTTTCATAATCTATTCGGTTCTTTAAAATATTATTAAAACTTAATAGAATTTCATTATTATCATTTAATAGAAACAATGCAGGTATTTCATTATTTTTGTAAAAATCATTAAATAAATTATTTGAATCTCTATAAAATTTTACATTTCTAAATTTTTTAATAATTGGTTTTAATTCTCGAATATCATCAGCCAATATTAGAGCTTCTTGTTTAATATTTGGGAATCTTTCTTGTAATTTATTTGATAAATCTAAAAGTGCAATGTCAGAGCAACTAGGACAAACTCTAAAATCTATTACAAATTGTAATTTATAGTCTGCTTTTAGAACTATAAAATTTAAAATTAAAATAAAAAATAAACTATTCACTAAACTTCCTTTTTAAATTAACAGCAGATGTCTCAATAAGAAACATCTGCTTTAGTATTTTAATCTGCGTTTATCCAATCTAACAAATCCTGTAAATTATTTACATAAAATGTATTAGAGTTTGTTTGAACCGTTGTATGAGTATCACCAGTTATTGAATTAGTTGATGTGTTAGTTCCATCAATATCACATACACCATCATTTGTACTTGGAACATATAATGCTGTTTTTGTACCAGGTGATGCAGGTGGCGTTTTTACTCTTACATATCTTGAAAAGCATACACCAGTTGTACCTGTACAATCTATACCTGTAGCAGTAGTACCACCTAAATATGTACCTGGAACATCTTGTTTCACTGTTGTATCAGCGTAAGATGATATAGACACAGTCATCAAAAGAGCGATTAAAACCGCAAAAAACTTTTTCATTATTAAATTCTCCAAAATAGTTTAAAATTAGTTTAGAATGCTTTTCCATAAAAACTCAAAAATATTCATAAACTATCGGAAAAGTAAATAATTTTAAAATATTTTTAAGAATTTATCATCCTATAATTTCAAACTTAATTCATTTTTTTTTTTTGCAATTTTTTTTTTAATTTTTTCAAAAAAGTTATCCACATTTTAAAATAAATTTTCACAAATTTACTAAATCCATTCCTTATTTACAAGTATGAGGGGGAATTCAATTAGAAATATTTAATTGTAGTTTTTTAAAACTCAATTCGTAGCCATTTTCTTCTATAAACGTGGTATAAACCAAGAAACATAAATATTAAATAAGAAATAAATATACCGAAGTAAAGTCCATCTTGTGCCATATCAAACTTGGTTGCAAGTATCCAAGCAAGAGGAAGTTGAATTAAAAATAAAACTCCAGAATAAATAAAGAAACTCCGATTAGTATCTCCAGCTCCAGAAATAACTCTAGTACACATAACTCCAATTGCAAAAAACATATATGAAAGCGAAGTAATTGATAAAAATTTACCCGTTTCTTCAATAATCTCTTTATCCTTACTAAACCAAGATGCAAAAAACTCACCACCAAAAAAAGCAATAATCATAAATGGAACAACAAAAAATGAAATCTGCTTAATTGCAGAATAAAAATAATCAAAAATCCTTGAAACATTACCAGCTCCTCTATTCTGACCTGAAACTATTTCTATTGCAACAGCAGTTCCAAATATTGGCATAAAAACAAATAAGTCAAAACTAAGACCAAGAGTATAAGCTGCCACAACCTTAACACCAAAAGTATTTGCCAAGGCAAACATTCCCATCCTATTAAAACTTAGTGAAAGATATTGTAGAGTTGAGGGAATTCCTCGTTGAAGTATTTTTAAAATAATCTTAAAATCTGGCTTGAACCCTTTAATTTTTAAAGTTACAGGAGTATAACCTTTCTGAATAACATATAAAGTCAATATCATTCCAAGAAATTGAGAAATCGCAGTCGCAAGACCAGCCCCAAAAACCCCCATACCTTCATCTAAAATAATATCAAAAATTAAAAAAGGTGAAAGTATAGCATTCATAATAATAGTAAGTCCTATCATTACCATAGGAAAAAAAGTATTTCCAGTAGAGCGGACAATAGCATTTGACTGAAAAATAATAAAATTAAATGGAGCGCCAATTAAAATTGCTTGAAGATAAACAGTAGATAAATCCTTTAAATCTCCCACATACCCCAAAAAGCTAAGTAACTCATCAAGAAACACAAAGCATATAAAGGAGATTAAAATAGCATAGACAAACATTGTAGCAAGGGCTTGAATAGCAACCTCATTTGCTTCTTCTTTCTTACCTTCGCCAATTCTTCTTGCTACAACAACACCAGTGCCAATAGCAAAACCAATCCCTAAGGTGAATACTAACAATCGTATTTGTTCACTAACACCCATTGATGCAAGTTCTACATCTCCCAATCGAGATACATATATTTTATCTACCCAACCATTTAAAATATTAAGAACAAATGCCAATGCCAAAGGAGCTGCTAATTTTCTTAATGATGAATCTACGTCGCCCTGTAAAACATCAACATTTTTTGCTTTTGTCATAAATTATTTTTTATTTGAATAATAAGTTTTAATTTTGAGAATTAATAAATAAAAAAACAAATATGCTTGAAATTATTTTTATTATAGCAATAATTTTCTACTCATCTAGAGCAATATTATTCTATATTGGTGCATATTTGGAAAGAAAATATTCAGACATTACAGACGAAAATCTTCCAATTCCATTTCTTTCTGTTGTAGTTCCAGCAAGAAATGAAGAACATAACATTGCTAAGTGTCTTAAATCGCTAGTAAAATCAAACTACCCTGTGGATAAGTTTGAAATTATAGTAGTTAATGACCGCTCGGAAGATAATACTCATAATATTGTAGAACAATTTTCAGCTAAACGTACTAATATCAAATTAGTGAATATTGATAAAATAAGAGAAAATAAAAACTTGCAAGGAAAAGCAGGAGCATTAGACATCGGAATTAAAAACGCAATTGGTCAATATGTTCTAATGACAGACGCAGATTGTAAAGTAAATAAAAATTGGATAAAAAACATAGCTCTTACATTTGTTCAAAATAAAAGTGATTTTATAGCATCATATACACTTATACGCAAATCACGTTCATTATTCGAACATCTACAAGAAATCGAATGGCTTTTTATGCACGCAATGGCATCTGGAGGATTAGGTTTAAATCAACCGTTAGGTTGTTTTGGTAATAACACCGCAATAAAACGCGAAGTTTACAATAAAATTGGTGGATATGAAAACATACCTTTTTCTGTAACAGAAGATTTAGCTCTTCTCCAAACATTAACCAAAAATGGATACAAAGCCAATTATATATGCAATCCAAATGCAACCGTTAAAACTGAACCATGCCACAGCGTAGATGAATATATAAAGCAACATCATCGCTGGACTGTAGGCGGAAAAGGTCTTGGCTGGAGAGCTTCTGTCTTTGTAGCAACTTCAGTTTCAATTTGGTTTGGTATAGCACTTTCTATAATTTTTGGATTATACTTATGGATAATCCCTTTGCTTTTAACTCGAATTATAGGTGATTTACTTGTAATTATACCAGTATTAAATCGCCTAAAACTTGACCATTTAAAACTAAGCATAGTGCCGTCAATCTTATTAGTTTTTGTATTAGAGCTTCTTACACCACTTTATCTACTAAAGAAAAATGTAGTATGGAAAGGACAAATTTTCAGGTGAAATTAGTTTAAATTAAAATTTTTTCTAAATTTTTAGAAAAATAAAAAAATAGTTCATTTTTAAAAATAATTTTCTTTATCTAATTAATATCATTAATCTTACAATTATAGTCATAGATAAAAGATAATAATTTTATTTTACAAAAAATCTATCAATAAAAAAATAATTTTGTTTTATTGTAAAAAGTCCTTAATTTTGTAATCTATTTCAATGCGCCGGTAGCTCAGCTGGATAGAGCAACAGCCTTCTAAGCTGTGGGTCATAGGTTCGAATCCTATTCGGCGTACGTTAATAAAAAAATGAGTCAAGCTATGTGGCTAAGACGAACCCAACTCCGTCAGGTCCGGAAGGAAGCAGCGGTTAGTTTGTTCTTAGGGTGCTGGCTTGACTTTTTATTGTTTATATGAAAAAAGAAATAATACTAAATTCTGCAGTTAACCATGTAAGAGCGTGCATAACTGAAGAAGGAGAAATAGCAGAATATTATATTGAATTTCCTGAAAAAGAGAGAATCATTGGTAACATTTATCTCGGAAAGGTTACCAACATCGTTCAGGGAATCAATGCCGCATTTATTGACATCGGCTTAGAATCCGATGCTTTTCTTCATTTTTCTGATGTAGATGAATCATTAGAAAGCTCTGTTATCCTTGATGAAGATGACGACGAAGACGAAGACCCAAAAAGTAAAAAAGTCTCAAAAGAAACTAAAAGTAAACCTAAACACACTTTTTCCACAAAAAAATCTGGTGATTTCAATATAAATATTGAAAAAAACCAAAATATTGTAGTTCAAGTTACAAGAGAAGCGTATTCAAATAAAGGTGTAAAAGTTACCTCTAAAATTGCAATCCCAGGAAGATATTTAGTCTTACTACCCTATGATAAATTATTAGGCGTTTCCAAGAAAATACATTTTTTTAAAGAAAGAAAACGTTTAAGATTTGAAGCAAAAAAATTCTTAAATAAAGACTACGGTTGTATTATTAGAACTGCAGCCAAAGGAAAATCAGAAGAAGAGCTTTTTAATGATTGGGAATATCTCAAAAGTGTTTGGGAGCAAGTAGAAAGTAAAATAAAAAAATATAAAGCACCAGCTTTGGTTTATAAAGATGTAACTCTAACAAAAACATTAGTTAGAGATAAATTTGATAACTCAGTACAATCTTTCATTGTCGATTCTAAATCTATCTACAATGAAATAACCACTTATCTAAAGTGGGTTTCTCCTCATTTGCTAAATAAAGTTCATTATTATAATCAACCTAAACCAATTTTTGAATACTTTGGCGTAGATAGAGATATAAATAATATCTATAAAAGAACCGTAAAACTTCGAAGTGGGGGGTCAATAGTAATTGACCAAACTGAAGCTATGATTGTTATAGATGTAAACTCTGGACGTTCCACGGATAACGAACAAGAACTAACCGCACTAAATACTAATCTTGAAGCGCTATATGAAATCTGTAAGCAAATCAGATTAAGAGATATGGGTGGTATGGTTGTTATTGACTTTATTGATATGAGCCGAGAGGAAAACAAAAGAAAAATCTATAATGAGTTTAAAAGATTAATGTCAAGAGACAAAGCAAAATCTGTAGTATTCCCTATTTCTGAATTAGGACTTTTGCAGATAACTAGACAAAGAATTAACCAAAATATATCAGAGAAAATAACTGATATATGTGAACATTGTAAAGGATTAGGAAGAGTTGCTACTCCAGCAATGGCAATAAATGACCTTGAAAATTGGATTAAAAATTATAAAGGTCAATCTTCTGAATTCAGATTACTAATAAGGGTAAATCCGCAACTTGCAAACGAATTATTACAAGGTACAATTAGCAAACTATCTAAACTAATGTTTAAATACTTTGTTAGAATAAAACTCTTACAAGATGAAACAATACCTTTGACTCATTTTCGTATATTCAGTGTCAAAACTCAAAAAGAAATAACAAAAGAACACTTATAAAATGAAAAAAAATATTAGTATACTTGGTTCAACTGGTTCAATTGGCACTCAAACACTAGAAGTTATTGAGCAATTCAATGAACTATTCGAAATTAATTTTTTAACAGTAAATACTAATATTGATTTATTATATAGTCAAATACTAAAATTTAAACCCAAAAAAGTTCATATTTCTGATTTAGAATCTTATAAATTATTCAAAAATAAATATAATGTTGATTGCCAAGTTCTTCAAGATAAAAATGATTTATTAAATTTGTGTTCGGAAAATGAAACAAATTTATTAGTTTCATCGCTTGTAGGTTTTGCTGGTGTGGAGCCCACACTTAAAGCCATAGAACATAATATAGATGTTGCTCTTGCTAATAAAGAAACCTTAGTAAGTGCTGGAAGTTTAATCACTTCAAAAGCAAAAAAACATAAAGTGAAAATCTATGCAATCGATAGCGAACATAATGCAATTTTGCAATGTCTAATAGGTGAAGAAAATAAGTCTATTGAAAAAATAATCCTTACTGCCTCAGGAGGTCCTTTCCGAAATTTAGATAAAAATAAATTTGGAGAAATAACCTTAAAAGACGCACTTAATCATCCTAATTGGACTATGGGAAGTAAAATTACCATTGATTCAGCTACAATGATGAATAAGGGATTAGAAGTAATAGAAGCTTATTGGCTTTTTGATTTAACACCAGATAAAATTGATGTTTTAGTTCATAAAGAATCTATAATTCATTCTATGGTACAGTTTGTTGATGGCTCTGTTAAAGCCCAATTAGGTTTACCAGATATGAGGGTGCCTATTTCTTTTGCTTTAACTTACCCTCAAAGACATAAATTAGATGTTCCAAGAATTGATTTTGTGAAAATAAGCCAACTAAATTTTGAGGCACCTGATTACAATAAATTTAGATGTATTAAATTAGCTTTTGACGTTCTAAAAGATAACCCAGATAAAGCTAATATTCTAAATGCAGCAAATGAAATTGCAGTAGATAGCTTTTTAAAAGAAAAAATCAAATTTAATGATATTCCATACGTCATTGAAAATATTTTAAATAAAATATCATTTCAAAATACTTCTACATTAGAAGATATAATTGAATTAGATACTTTTACAAGAAGTGAAACAATTAAGTTTATAAATAAACTTTAAAAAGAGAAAAAAATGGAAATTATATCAAGTATTTTTTATTTTGCTGTAGTAATCGTAATTCTTGTTGTTATTCACGAGTGGGGACATTATTTTGCCGCTAAACTAACCGGAATGCGTGCGGATGTTTTCGCTGTCGGAATGGGTAGAAGAGTGCTAGGCTGGAACAAAAAAATTGGTTTCACTTTCGGTCCTTTACCAGATGATTATGAATACGACGGTACTACCGACTGGCGATTGTGTTTATTCCCAATTGGTGGTTATGTAAAAATACCTGGCATGGTTGACGAATCTATGGATAACGAATACACAACAGATGAACCAAAAAGTTACGAATTTAGGTCTAAAAATACACTTCAAAAATCTTTCGTACTTTCCGCTGGTGTAATAATGAACTTTATACTAGCAATCCTCATTTTTGGCGGTATTAGATACACCACAGGTGAATATAGAACTCTAACAAATGAAATCTCTTATGTCCATAAAAACAGTCTTTCCGAAGAATTAGGATTACAACCAAAAGATAAAATATTAAAAATCAACCAAAAAACTATATCTTCATGGGAAGATATGATTTATAAATTTTCACTTGCTAATTTCGGAACAGATTTAAATATTCAAATTCTAAGAGGTAGCGATACAATGAATATCGCTGTTGACAGACATGAACTTACTCAACTACTAACAGACAATCAAAAAGTTGAAGCTGGCATAAACAAAGCAATCGGTATTGAACCAGCTAATTGCATTGTTGTCATTAAAGAAGTTCTATCTCTCGAACCAGCAGGAAAAGCTGGCATTCAATCCTTTGATACATTAATTAGTATCAATAATTTAAACATTAGCTCAGGTCCACAGATGGTAGAGGTTATACAAGAATCTGTTGGAACACTACTTTTAAAAATAAAACGTGGTGATAGAATAATGAATACTTTTGTTACCCCTGACCCTGATACAAAAAAAATAGGAGTTTATCCCCAAACTTATTATACTGGTGAAAAAACTAAAATTAATTTTGGTATAACTGAGTCTTTAACTTACGGATATGACCAATCAGTTAACTTAATAAATATTATTTTTACATCATTTAGTGAAATTTTTAGCGGTCACATTGAGTTTGAAAGCGCTATAGGCGGACCTATCATGATTGCAAAACAATCCTCAAGATCAGCAGATATGGGATTAATAACTTTTTTAATTTTCATAGCAAATCTATCGATTTCTTTAGCTTTAATAAATATATTACCAATTCCAGCTTTAGACGGAGGACACTTAGTTGTTGTACTATTAGAAGGTATAATGAGAAGAGAACTCACTACTAAAGTTAAATTAATAATACAAAATGTAGGAATGATATTACTCTTTGCTTTATTTATCTTTGTGGTATACAAAGATATTATGAGGTAAAAAATAAATTAAAAATAGTCAAATTAAAATTTTAAATATTAATTATTTAAACAATAATTTACTCACAATTAATCTAAATATAAAGTATATAACCTAAAGATGTTTTTAGATTTAAGAACTATTTTAAATTTACCACAAACTTATAACATTCAGTTTAAATACTATCAATTTAAAAATAACACTTAATAAACTAATTTCTTATATTTAAAGTGAGTTTATTTGTTTTTAAATAATCTAATCTTATCTTTTATTTGGTCAATTTTTGATTTTTCTTCAACCTTTTCTTTTTCTTTTACCTTAGAGGTATCATTTTTCTTTTTTGTTGAATCTTTAACCTTATTAGGTTTAACTTGATAAGCTGTAGTATCATAACCAGTAACCTCTAAAATTTCATCAAATAACACTGGCTCTATGTTATCTGTACCAGGTTCAATATAAACTTCAATTCTTCTATTTCTTTCTCTATTTTCTTTAGAATCATTTGGCACAATTGGGTTCCCATCAGAATGACCAACAACCTCAATATTAGAACTGGGAAAACTTCCATAAAGCTCAAATATATAAGCAACCGAAGATGCTCTTGCTCCTGATAAGTCCCAATTAGAACGATATTTTAAGCTATTTATAGGCACATCATCTGTATGACCATTAACAACAAAAGTTAAATCTAAATTTCTTAAACTATCGGCAAGAGCAATTATAACTTTTTCTATAGCTGGTTTTAGATCAGAACTCCCACTTTCAAATGTTGCTTCAGCAGGAAATCTTATTAGTATTTTATCTTGTTTATTTTCAACCTCTGCAACTCCCTTATCAACTTCAATATTTATTAATTCTTGAATCATTTCTTCCAGAGCTTGCACAATTTGAAATTTGAATTTCTCTTGTTCGGTATATTCTTGTTCTTTAGTTGCAGTTAGGTCATCGCTTCTTTCTTGTTCTTTCACCTCTATCTTCTGATTTACTGGCTCAAGATCATCAATTGTTATAATATTTTTTGTAGGTTGACCTAGAACATAAACCCCCGAAAATGCCTCATTCAATGATTCAGCGGCTTCTTGAAACTTAGGGTCTGATACCGTAGATATAGATAATAAAATAACGAAGAACGTTAGTAGCAACGTCATTAAATCAGAAAAGGTAACCATCCAATCGGGGGCACCTTTTTTACATGGGGGGCAATCTTGTTCTTCAGCCATTATTTATACCGGTTTTTTTTCTGGTGCTGGTTTTTTAACATAAGTTTCGAGTAATTGATTCATAATTATAGCAGATTGTCCTTGTTGTATTGATAAAACACTCTGAATAATTAATTCTAACATATCTTTAGCTTCTTTATTTCTAAGTTTTAATTTTTCTGCAAGCGGCATACAAAATACTTGAGCTATAACCGCACCATATAAAGTTGTAATAAGTGCTATTGCCATTCCAGGACCAATTGCAGAGGGGTCAGCCATATTCTGAAGCATTATTACAAGACCAATTAGAGTTCCAATCATACCCATTGCTGGAGCAGCATCACCCATACCCGTTAATAGATTTACTCCTACTTCGGATTCTTCAATTTGCTTTGACATTTCATTTCTAAGTACTTTTTCAGTAAACTCTGGAGAATGTCCGTCCATTACCAAGTCTATTCCTTTTGCAAAATACGAATTTTTAATATCTTGACCTTCTAGAGCAATCACACCATCTTTCTGTACAATTTTAGTTAATGATGTTGCAAGTTCAATAAGCTCCTGAGGGCTTTCGCTTTTCTCAAAAAATGCAGCCATTACAGCTATTTTAAAACTATTTATTATTTCATTTAGTCTATATTTTACTAAAGTAACACCAATAGTACATCCAACCACAATCATAACTGAAGGTATATCAATAAAATATATAATATTACTTCCTATCGCAATAAGAACAAGAATTACTGTTACTATAAGACCAATGAGTGTTCCTAAATCCATAATTTTTATATTATGTTAAAAAATATAATTACTAAATTAAGAAAATTAAGTATTATTACCTAAATTATCGGTATTTTTTTGAAAATCTTTAGTTAAAATAATCAATAAATTATTTATCGCTATTTTCATCTTTTAATTAAATATCTAAATTTATCAAATATTTATATAATTTAATTTTTATTCAAATATAATTAGTTTCTTTTTAATTCTATTTTTACTTTATTTTGCATAACTAAAATTAAATATACACCAAAAAAAAAGGGAAACCATTTTAATAGTTTCCCTTTGTTCATTTTTTATATAATTATGTACCTTCGTTGTAAGAATTAATATATCTCAATTGTTCTTCAGAAAGTTCATCTAAAGTCATTTCCATAGTATCAAGTTTAGTTTTAGCAACAAACTCATCTTGTTCCAGAGGAATATCAATTACCACGTTTTCGTATTTTTCACCTGACTTATGTTTTTCAACTAAGTTTAAGTGGGCAAGGAATTGATTAGCAAAAGACATATCCATTACTTCAGATGGGTGACCTTCAGCTGCAGCAAGATTAATTAATCTACCTTGAGCAAGTAAATAAATTCTATTTCCATTTTTAAGAGTATATTCTTCACAATTAGGTCTTATAGTCCTTTTAGAAACAGAAATCTCCTCTAATTCAGGTATATTGATTTCTGCGTCATAGTGACCAGTGTTACAAACAATAGCACCATCTTTCATTGATTCAAAATGATTTTTTCTGATAATATCTTTTACACCAGTAGCAGTACAGAAAATATCACCAACTTTTGCTGCTTCGTCCATTGTCATAACAGTATTTCCGTTTAGAACACCTTTAATAGCCGCAGTAGCTTTAACTTCAGTAATAATAACATTAGAACCCATACCTTTTGCACGTAAAGCAACACCAGAACCGCAATGCCCATTACCAGAAACAACAAAGTTTTTACCAGCAAGAAGAACAGAAGTCGCTCTTAAAATACCATCTAAAGTAGATTGACCTGTTCCATAAACATTATCAAAGTCCCATTTAGTTTCTGCGTCATTAACTGCAAATACAGGATAATATAATTCACCAGCCGCTTGTCTTGAACGTAATCTATGCACACCAGTTGTAGTTTCTTCTGTTCCACCGATTACTTCGTTTTGAGCATATTCTTTGTATTTTTCGTGAACGGTATTGATTAAATCGCACCCATCATCAAGAGTAAGATGTGGCTTAGGATCGATAGTACGTTCGATACACCAGTAAAAATCTTCATGATTACCATACCAAGCATACATTCCAACACCTTCTGCGGCTAATGCAGCTGCCACAGCATCATTAGTAGATAATGGATTACAACCAGACCAATAAACTTCAGCACCTGCGGCTTGCAAAGTTCTGATAAGAATACCAGTTTCTTTAGTTACGTGAAGACATCCAGCTATTTTATAACCTTTAAAAGGTTTCGTTTTTTCATACTCAGCTCTTAATTTCATCATTACGGGCATTCTACTTTCAGCCCAATCCATTAGCAATCTACCTTCTTCTGCTAAATTAATATCTTTTACACAATACTTACCAGGTTCGTGTGAAAACTGCCCAGTAGCTTTTATTTGAGGAATTGACATATTTATCCTAAAATTTTAAAAATAATTTAATTAATTAACGTACAGACGATTAATTATTAACTTTATTACAAAATTAGACAAAAAAAAAGCCCTGCGTTAGCAGGGCTTTTCTTCTATTGTATGTTGCGTCGATTATTTTGTAACTGTTATCGGT
>CBFIFP010000006.1:123248-155956 GCA_965661945.1 Eximiradiales bacterium | reverse complement strand
GTGCTTGCGTCCCAGATTATTTTTCCGTTGTAGTTGGTTTCTTTTTGAATTGAAAGTGTGTTTTCCGTTTTAATTTTTATTCCAGTTAGGTTATATATTTCAATATGTTCCTCTGTGAATGGTAAGCCGCTATCCCAATAAGTTTCAATTTTTACTATGTTGTTAGTTGGTTGTGGGTATGGGGGTTCAGTCCAGAGATAGTTGCTTTTTTCAGTTTTTTGGACGGAGGAGTAATATTCTAAGCGTTCGGGTTCGATGGGGATGTAGAGATTATTATATATCCCAATATTTTTTAAAAGAGTAAAATAATTTGATGAAATTGTATTAAAGTAAAAATTTCCATCTTTTAATTTTTCAAATGTTAATAATTCATCATTTTCATTAATATTACATCTGTAATATTCAGGATATTCGAACATTCCTTCTTTTAAAATTTTAATACCAGAAAGGACTTGTTCTTCAATGTATTTTTGGTTGTAACCCTCAATCCCAAAATAATCATAATCTGTTTGTAATGCAGATTTTAAATTATAATTATTATCATACTTAATTATAGTTTTATCATTTATTTGATAGTAATTTCCTTTTTTATCAAAAAGTAGAGAAGTTGATTCATCATCTGTGATTTTAAATTTTGATATTTCAAATGTTTTACAACTATCTTTGCTATTGTATATTTTTGAATGTCTAATATTATTTTCATCAGGTATTGCTGTTTTTCCCCATAACCAAACTGTATTATCTTTAAGAACTATATTATAAATCATTATACTATCAATTATTTCACCCAATGTATCTAAACTGTTTTGATTAATTTTATAAAAAACAGTTCTAATTACTGAGTCTGGAAAAGTATTATTTTCATCTCGAACTGTTTTCTTTATTTTAAAAGAAGAATAAGCTAAATAATTTTCATCAAAAAAATCATTGATTTGTATTTCATTTAAAGTTATATACATATCATTTATGGAAAAATTAAGTTTTTTAACTTCACCATTATTCATAATTAAAAATCTTTTAAAAATAGTTTTACCACCACCATCTAAACTATTAGCAATTTTATTAAATAGCACCAATCCATTTTCTTTATTTTTAAAAACAAAGTTATTTATTGCAGGATAAACAATAACATTATCAATTGTATCTTTAATTGGTTTCCATGTCTGCTTAAATGTTTTGCCACCATTTGTTGATTGAAGTAAAAAACCCTTGTTCCTTTTTGAAAGAAAGACATTTTTATCATCTAAAAAAAGGTATCTGATATTTGTCTTTGCACTATTATTTGTTAAAATACTCCAATTTTTTAGATCGTTAGATTTAAAAATTGTTTTATAATAATTTGATAAAAAATATTGATTATCTGAAAATTCTACATCAAAAGGGAAAATTTCAAAATTTTGACCAGCACTAAAATCAAAACTTTCATCAAAATATTTTGAAATCATTATTGTATTATTGATATCCTTATTATAAATATAGGTTTCTAACCCATAATCAGAAATTGAAGAAACATTTGCTGTAAAGATAATATATTCCTCGTCTTTTTCCAAAAATATAAAATTTTTTCCAGTACTAAAAACTTTACTTTCTTCCCATGACAAGTCATTTTTTAATTTTGCAATTGTTGTTGAATTGTTTATATATATTTTATTATTTTTGTGTGTAAATGAATAATTTGAAAAAGGCAATTCAATCTGATTCCAATTACTTATAATATTATTTGAAGTATATATTTTATTTGAGTTAGTATTTATTAATATTAAATCGTAAAAAACATAAATATTTGAAATAGAATCTGTATTAGTCTTATACGTTTCCCAATTTATTCCATAATCTATACTTATGAATATAGAGTCTGTAAATGTTGTTAAATACAATTTATTGTCATAAATAGTAATATCAGAAAAGCCATTAGATAATTTTTGAAATTTCCACCAATCACCTTTATCATCTGATACCATAAAATTACCATTTTCAGTTACTCCAAAAATAATACCTTCATTAATTATTAGTTTCTTAATATTATCTTTTGTACCTGAATAATTTTGCAACCAAGTTTCACCATTATCATAGGTTCTTAATATATTACCTTCGTTACCATAAAATATTAATTCACCATCATCAATTTTTAATATTTTTGATGTTAAAGATGAGATACTATAATAATTCTCTAAATTAATTTTTTCAAATTTTGCATTTACAGAATTAATTAATATTAAAATTATAAATAATGCCTTCATTTTGATACCTTTTAAAATTAAAAAAAAAAGGAAAAGTTGAAGATTCAACTTTTCCTATAAATTAAAGATTCCAGCAAGAATTGAAACAATCTAAATATAATTTAGTTGGATCAGGATCAATTGGAATTGGTTGAAAAGTACATTCACCTGGATCAATTAAAACTGGTGGCTTAGGATCAATTACAAAACCAGTTGGATTCCAACATATTTCAAATTCTTGCAAACATTCGCCTGCTTCTAATGGACATGGTTTCATTTCTAATCTAGGAAATTGCCCCCAAACTATATCTAATTTCCAACAAGATGCTTGATATATTTCATAATTTACTCTTTGAGGGCAAGGTCCTATATTACCACATTCTACTGCAGCATTAAAAACCATAGCATGTTTAACTTCTTGCCAAAAAGACCCATCAATTACCATATTGTAACATGGATTTGGAGCTGCATGATAAGGGATTGTTATGCTACATAATTTCATAGCACCATGCCCTGTCGGACCGCAAAAAATACAATAATTTATTATGATTTCGCATCCATTAGATAAAACATGATTAACACTTTTACTTGTATAACCACTTGGACAAGTAGCACATTGCCCCTTACTCTCTACATTAGATAAAATCAATAATGTGAAAGTTAAAAATAAAGATAAAATGAGTTTTTTCATTTGCAAAATCCTATATTTGTTAAATAAAATTAAAAAAATTTTTAAGATATAGTTCTTAATAACTTCAAATAAATTTATTTAAACGCCGAAATTTTTTGTTTTTTTAAATTATAAATGTCCCAAGTTGATAGATTTGATTGTATGATTTCATAGTATTTTTCTTTGTTTTCTGTTGGAATTTCACAAGTTAGATTAGTTACGATACACAAATATATCGTTATATATATATATATATATATAAGAAGTTAGGGCGATATATTGTGTTTGTGTTTGCATTTCAGCGTCGCATTTTTTCTAAAATGTTTTTTGTTTTTGAACTTTTCGATGTAGCAAGTTAGAATTTATTTTTTTATTATGCAAATTTTTTTTTGATTTTTTTCATTAGTTTATAGATAAATTAATTATTATTCATTAACAACATTCTGGAACAGAAATACGACTTATTTACTCTTATTTTATTTTTTTTATAATTTTGAGAAAAAAAAGGAGAAATTATGAAAAAAATGACTGGTCTAATAGCTTTTCTATTAGTATTGTTACTAATGCCTATAGGACACATTGTTATGTCTTTCTTTACATATAATTTTAGTTTAACAATGCAGGTAATATCAGCCGGAATATTAGGTTTTATAGGCTTTGTTTTAATTATTTTATTTAGTAAAACTCAAAATGAAATTATAGCTACATTGATAGGAGTTCTAAGCGGAGTTATAATCTGGACAGGTTGGGTAGAGTTTTCATTTGTTTATTTTGCCGAAAGACTATCAATTCAACCGTTAAAAGACGGAGATGAAATCATTACAAGACCTGAATATTTGTTAATGATTTCCTCAATTGGTTTATTATTCACAATCTTAACCGCAATGATTGTAAACTATTCAACAAGATGCAATATGTTCATGTGGATACAAGATAAGTTAAAATTAAATTTGCCTAAAATTAGCGTTAAAAAATCAAATTATACAGCTTTAACTGCTTTAGAAACTATTATTATCATTTGGTTCTTTTACATAATATTGTTAGTCCTTTACGACGACGAATTATTTGGAGACAGGCACTTCCTAACATATTTTACATTTTTTGGAAGTTTACTATGGTCTTTCTTTTTATTCAAAAACTTAATGAGATATAACCATTTAGGAAAAGCTATCAGATACGCAATACCAATAGTAGTAATTTTTTGGAATGCAGTAGAGATTCTTGGTAGATGGGATTTCTTTAGAGAATTCTGGGTAGAACCAAACGCTTTCTATATAGAATCAATACTTATAATAATCGCTTTCATTATCTTATTTACAAAATTATATTTAGATAAAAACAAAAAAGAAAAAATAAGCACTTAATTCAAATGTATGGTAAATATTTTAACTGTAACAATTTTAACTTTAAAATCATGAAAGATAATTAAATTCTATTTTAATTTAAAGTTGAATTATATTACTTAAAAATGTTAAATATTTTTTAGTCTATATCGTTAATAAGCAAAAAATATAACATATATATTTCAACTTTTTTAATTATCATGTTGATTTTTAAGGTGTAAATGATAGAATTGGACAAAGGTAAAGAAAAAGCTCTTATTGTTGGCTGCTTCAAAAAAGGAAAGAATAGAGAATTTGAATTAGATAATTTGAAAGAAATGGCATTTCTTGCAGAAACTGCAGGTGCAGATGTCATTGATATAATTTATCAAGAAGTCGAGAAAAAAAGTGTAGTAACTTTAATAGGAAAAGGTAAGACAGAAGAAATAGTTGAAATTATAGAACTTGAAAAAATCGACTTAGTCATTTTTGATGATGAGCTATCACCGGTACAAATCAGAAACTTAGAAAAAGCATTCAACAGAAAAGTATTAGACCGAAGTGGCGTCATTTTAGATATTTTTGCTTCAAGGGCTAAAACAAAACAAGCAAAAACTCAAGTAGAACTTGCTCAGTTGCAATATCTACTACCAAGACTTACTCGAATGTGGACACACCTTTCAAAACAATATGGAGGAATTGGAACAAAAGGTCCAGGTGAAACCCAAATTGAAACTGATAGAAGATTACTCAGAAATAGAATAGAAAATCTTAAACAAATGCTTACGCAAATTAGTAAGCAAAATGAACAAAAGCGAAAAGGGCAGAGTAAATTACCTAGGTTTGGATTAGTTGGCTATACAAATGCCGGCAAATCAACATTAATGAAACTAATAACAAACGAGAATGTCTATATAGAAGATAAACTCTTTGCTACTTTAGACACCACTACAAGAAAATTCACTCTTCCATTAGGACAAGATGCATTACTCTCTGATACTGTTGGATTTATAAGAAAATTACCAGCTCATTTAGTTGCTTCCTTTGAGAGTACCCTAGCAGAAGCAAAAGAAGCAGATTTTTTACTGCACTTAGTAGATGTTTCTAATCAATATTTTAGAGAACATATAAAAGTTGTAAACGATACTTTAGAAAAGTTAAAAATTGATGTTGAAGATAATATATTAGTATTCAATAAAATAGATAACTTGGAAGATAACGATGAGCTTTCTTTGATAAAAGAAGAATTTCCAAATTCAGTTTTTATTTCCGCTTTTAAAAAGACAAATATAGAGCATCTTTTAAATTTACTTCAGAACAAGTATAATCAATTAAGTACTGATTACAAAGTAATGTTACCGTATTCTGATAGCAAATCTCTTAACAAAATTTACCAAATGAGTGAAGTGATTTTAAGAAACGATAACGAAGAGGGTTATGATCTTAGAGTAAGAGTTCAAAATGAAATGACCGGTAAATTTTCTAGCTTGTTTAGTGATTATATTTCTTAAGTTGAACCAGCTTTTAGTTGAGTATATGTTTGATAACTTGGATTAATTGGTGATTCAACAAGTAACAATCTTGTATGAATAGAAACTGAAAGCTCAAAATTTTCTTCATCTTTAATAACAATGAAAGAATTTTCGCCAATAAACTTACCATCCAACTCAATTTCTCCTTTAAGAATATAAAAGGAATAAAACTTATTATCAGAAAGATTTAAATAATAACTTCCAGGAGAAAACTTATAATCAGCTACCTTTACTTTTTCCGCCTCTATTTGAGCTGGTGATTCATCATCGATAAGTTTTTTTTTAGTTTTTCCAGGAACTTCTAATTGATAAAAATCATCAGAATCAAAAACTATCCACTCATATTCTTTAGCTAAAGACTTTCTAACATCAGGGTCGAACCATATTTGAATGACTTCAGCATTTTTTGAAACTTTAACCGCTTGGTTAATACCACTATTTGATTGCAAAACTTCCAAGTCACCAGAAGTAATTTTTATCCATTTATTAGTATTAGGATTATAATGCTCAATATTTCCTTTAATAACGTAAGTTAAAATTTCAAAACCCTTATGAGGATGCTCTTTTATTTCTCCTCCAATATCTGTCCAAATTCTTGACCAAAAGAAAATATTAGAATATGGTCTTATAGACTTATTATCACGGGATAAACCCACAGGTTTATTCTCTTCAATTACACCATTTGCAAGAAGAGTTTTACTTTGGTTTTCATATAATAATACCTTATATGGCATACGCTTTCAACTTTGTTTAGAAATTTTAACAAATTATTTTACAAAATTATAAATCTATTTCAATTTTTTATAGTAAATTTGTAAATTATTTCAATTTATTTATCGACAAAAATGAAGAAATATTTATTTTTATTTTTATTCTTTCTTCCGAGCTTGCTATTTTCTCAAAATGGTATGACATTTGAAGAACTAAAAGACAAGATTTCTAAATACTTTGACGAAGCACTTATCAATGATATTGTAAAAGAATTACCAACAGGTGATAATTACAGAATCTGGGGTTGGGATGTTGGAGATTTTTCAGGTGACGGTTATTTTGATTTAGCGTTTGCAGTGAGGAAATTTGGAGTTGGCAACAAAAAAGTTGATGTATTTCTATTTTGTGATGTAGAAGGATACTTGGTTAAAGTATCAGAAATGGAAAAAGATTTTTATGAAATTCCTTTAGAAGTTGGGATTGTAATCAAAAATAATGTTTGCTACATAACTCAAAAAGAAAAACAATTTCATTGGTATATCGAAGGATTTACTTTTGACAACGGAAACATAATCTTAGTTGATAAATTTGAAACAGAAAAGCTAAGCAACTACACAAAAGAAACATACAAAAACTTCATCGAACTAAAATCCAAAGAAAAATACTTAGATACAAGATCTGGAGATACAAAGTATGAAGTTGAATATCTTACAATTCCATCCTATCCAAGAGGAAATGTAGTATATAAAGGGTTTAACAACAGCGCATTCATATACGACATAGACTATGTTTTAAAAGGTGCTTACGATTGGCAAGGAGAAGAAGATGCTTCGTTTTATGCCTCATCTGCCTATGATGAAGAATTTTTATATATGACAATTGATGTAAGAGATGAAACAGTATTAGTACCATCATGCGAAGATTGTGTAGGTGATTTTATAGAGTTATGGTTTAATATTGACAATGTTTCATCAGATAGCTTAATTCAAAAAGATAAAAATAATAAAATTTCTTACGCTCAGAATGAAGACAGTATTTTTTATAAATTAACTGTTTATCTTGGTGACTTCATAAGCGAAAAATCCTATGTTTCAATGTACTCCAATAAAGAAGTGCCATCTAATCTTAAAAATTATGTTCAAAACATAAAATCAGTAGCATTAGAAAATGAAGGTGGATATATTGTTAAAGTAAAAATTCCATTGCTTTTACTAGGAATCAAAAACTTAGATAAAACAAAAGAAAATAATTTTGAACTAGCCAGCACAATTATTTTAAATGATATTGATGACGAATTCAAACCAAATCAAAGAACTGAAATTGCATCATCAAAATTAAAATCATTAGAGCCAAGATATTTTGGAAGAATTGTATTTATTTCTGAGAAAAATTGGTACGGAAAATCAGAAAATATTTATAACAATAAAATATTAAATTATCTAAAAGAATACGGACTTTAATATTAACGGCTTTAAAAAAAATGATATTATTATAATTAAAATATGAAGTATGCTGATATTTATTTTATTACATACATTTATTCTTTCAAACTCATTTGAATATAACTTCAAATTGGATGACTCGTTTAGGAATATTAACTATTTTTCTGTAAATGAAGATACTTTAATTACTATCCAAGATAATTTTTTAGAAAATAAAATAATAATTGAAAAAATATATAACGATGAAAAAAAATATAATGTATTAAATGATTTTGAATTAATTAACTATTTTGCTAATGAAAGAAAGCTATTACTAAAAAAAAATAACCAACTAATTATTTATGATGAAAAATCAAATTATCTAAAAATTATTTTTTCATTAGAGGAAAATGTTAACATAAATAATACAAAATTAGTTATTCATAAATCAAATATATATTTATTATTAAACGAATACTTATATCTTAACGATAGTTTGATTTATGATAATTGTTTCGATTTTCAAAAATTAAACAATGATATTTATATTTTACTTTTTAATCAAAATGATTTGCAATTACTAAAAAACAATAACACACTAAGTAGATTTGAGTATTTTGATAAATGTAAAATTCAAATTTACAACAGTGATATATTTATAGTAAATAGTTATAATGATAGACTACTAATAAAAAAATTAAATTCTGATGGTGAGATTAATGAAGAATATTGGTTAAATACAAATTTAGAAAATACATATATTTATAATCATATTTACTACTATGATATTATTGAATTAACATTTAATAAAATTAATTCAAAAAGGAAAGAACTCTTTAAATTTAAAGAAAACTTTGATAGTTTTCAAGCTTATGAAAACTTCTTGGTTATTCAACAGGCAAATTATATTAAACTGTTTAATTTAAACGGAAAATTAGTAGCAACTTATGATAATATAAATCAAATAAGTAATTTTAGAATAATAAATAATAAATTTTACATTCTTGCAAATGGTAAATTAAATGTATTAAATATTAATAAAAATAATTACTGGCTTTTGCATTACGTATTCATAGATAATTTATACACAATATTAATTGTTATTTTGTTAATCATTATTGCTAGATTATTTTTTAAATACAGACAAAAACAAATAATCTTTCATACAATATTTGATTTGCCATCTTCAGGGCTTATTATTCATTTAAATGACAAAGGAGAAATCCTTAATTTAAATAAACACTCAAGGCAACTATTTTCTATACCAGATTCAGTTAAACTAGGTGAGTTCTTTAAGCAATATTATAGTAGTAATAATTTTAGTGAACTAACCGATTTAATTAATAAAGCATTACATTTAAGAGCAAGTTTCAAACAAAAAATTAATATTAAAGTTGAAAATAATTTAATAGAAATTATGTGTAATATTATATCTATTCAAAATATTGCCGGACTTTTTAGAGGTATTTTAATTACTGGAACTGATATTACAGAAGAATTAGAAAATAAAAGATTATCAAACTGGGCACAACTTGCTCATGATATGCAAACTAATCTATCAACTATAAAACTAAATATAGAGCAATTAGAATCTGATAACCAAAAAGATTTAATCAGAAAAGAAAAAATAATACATCAGACTAACTTATTAATTAAAAGAGTAAGAGATATTGTTACAGTTGGAAGAAGTAACCAACTTAATAAACTATCTTGCTCTACAGAAGAAGTTTATAACGATTTAACTAATGAGTTTGATTTTAATAATTTTCAAAATATAGAACTTATCAAGAAAATCGAAAATTTTAATTTCATTGTTGATAAAGATAAAATCATCAGAGGGTTAAGAAATGCTCTTGAAAATGCAATTAAAATATTTGAAGGCGAAAAAGGCACTATTTCAATAATAATAAATCGCGATAATCGATATGTTTACCTTTCTGTTAAAGATAACGGTATTGGTATGGATAAAGAAACTCTGCAAAAAATTAAAGACCCATATTTCACCACAAAAAGCTCTAAAGGCGGTTCAGGTATAGGGACAATAATTATGCAAAAAGTAACAGAACAACATGGCGGAGAATTAATTATTGAATCTCAAAAAGGCAAAGGAACGGAAGTTATTTTTAAAATTCCATATTTGAGAAATTAAATGGATAATTACTATAGAATTTTAGCTGTAGATTACGGAAAAAAAAGAATAGGCTTAGCTATAACAGACCTAATGAGAATAGTAGTTAATACCCTAGAACATATTCAGAATAACGAATTAACACTTACAATGAATAAAATAAATAACATAATTAACTCTGAAAATGTAAAAAAAATTATTGTCGGTTGTCCGATTGAAAATAAGAATAATAAAGATATTGTAGAAGAAATTAATATTTTTGTAGAAAAATTAAAAGAAAATCTATCGATAGAAGTCTTTATTGTAGATGAATCATTTTCTTCCATCAAAGCAGTAGAAAAAATGGTTGAAGTTGGTAAGAAAAAAAAGTTTAGAGCAAAAAAAGGTAATATTGATTCTTTTGCTGCAGCAATAATTTTAGAGGAGTATTTACAAAATGAAATATAACTTATTTTTAATATTTTTAATTAGTTTAGTAAAACTATCTGCAATAGATAAAAGTAATTATTATTCCTATGGAAATGTTTTTGATGCTACATCTTTTACATTAGAACATAGCCATAAAGACTCTATCAGACTTATTATACCATTTAGAATAATTAATGATATACTAACCTTTCAAGAAACTACAAACTCTAAAGGTCTAATTATATATTCTTCTAGAATTGAAGTAGAATTAGTATGTACTGATGAGGGTGGAATAATCAGAAATAGAACTCAATTAATTGATACTAATTATGTTAACTCCTATGAACTAACAAACTCCAAAAAAGACTATTTTGAATCTTTTTTTGAAATAACTCTTCCCCGCAAAAACTACTCTTGTGAATTACAATTACTAAACAAACAAAAAAAATATTCAAAAAAACTAAGAATCGTAGATGCCCCGTCCTCAAAAATCAAAGAAGATATATTGTTTTTCAGAGAAGACAGCGAAAAGAACTTATACAATTTAAGTCCATATATTATTAAAAGCTCTGCTCTTTTTGATAACTATAATATTGCTTTAATTATGCCAACAAATTCTACTGATAACGAATATTATTTTAATATTGAATACATCTCTAAAAACGATGAAGATGAATTTTACAACTATTGGAGTGATGAAAAAATAATTATTGATGGAAAAGTAAACGTACTATCAAATAAAGACATTATTTTTAATTCAAAAGATTCTAAAATTAACTTTAACATTAAAAATGGGGACTATAATTTTATAAAAATATCACTTCCAAGTGAAAGAATAATTCCTGGCGAGTACAAATTAATTGTAAACAACGAAAACAACGACAGCGTTACTTCATATTTTAAAATTGAATGGGAAAGCAAATCTCTTTCATTAGATAATATCAAATATGCTACGGATTTGATGTATTACATTTTGACAGATGAAGAATTAAAACTGATTCAAGAAGGAAGTGATGCTCAAATTGCAAAGAAATTTATGGAATATTGGAAAAAATTAGACCCAACGCCTAACACACCATATAATGAATCTATGGAACAATATTTTAGCAGAGTTGACTTTGCTTTTTTTAATTTTTCTACCTTAGCCGAAAAAGATGGTGCACAAACTGATAGAGGTAAAGTTTTTATCCTAAACGGACCCCCAGATCTAATCTTAGATCAAAACATAGATGGAAAACCTGGATTTATTTGGGAATATAAAAATCTAAAACAAAGATATATATTCTCATCAATTTCAAGTGGCTTTTTTAAATTAGTAGCAATAGAAGATATTTAATAATTTAATTCAATAAATTCTACAATACAAAATTTTTAAAAAATAATATTATGCAAAATCATATTATAATATTGAATCAATTATTTTAATTTAAAATAATATTTAATATCTATCGTTTCTTAATCGTAAGTTTAATAAATATAAATAGTCTGTGAAATCAACCTCTAACATCTTTTTAAATAAAAAAGCGCTTGAAACTAATCTAAAATTTTTAAGAAAAATATACGGAAAAAATAAAATCATAAGTAGTGTTGTTAAAGGCAATGCCTATGGACATGGAATTGAAGAATATGTTCCATTAGCAGAAGAATGTGGGATAAACCATTTCTCAGTCTTTAGTTCCAATGAAGCTTATAGAGTTAAAAAATCCTCTCGTAATAATTCAACCATTTTAATAATGGGAATGATTTACGATGAAGAATTGGGCTGGGCAATAGAAAATGATATTGAAATTTACGTTTTCGAATTAGAAAGATTACTAAAAATATTAGAAGCATCGAAAAAACTCAACAAAAAAGCCATAGTTCACATTGAAGTAGAAACTGGTATGAATAGAACTGGTTTTGATAAACCAAATTGGAATTATGTTGCTGACATACTAAAAAATAATGAAAACAACTTAGAATTTAAAGCACTATGCACTCATTTTGCAGGTGCCGAAAGCATCGCCAATTATGCAAGAATTCTAAAACAAAAAAAGACCTTCCATAAAGCAGTAAGTCATTTTAAGGATAAAGGATTAACTCCTACAATTCTTCACTCTGCTTGCTCTGCAGCATCAATCCGTTATCCTGAAACAAGAATGGATATGATTCGAGTTGGAATATTGCAATATGGTTTCTGGCCCAGTAAAGAAACATTTATAGAATATATTAAAAATAAAAAAATAAAAAATGACCCTTTAAAAAGAGTTATCTCTTGGTGCAGTCAGATAATGAGCAAAAAAGAAGTAAATGAAGGAGAATTTATTGGCTATGGAACTACTTTTCTTGCACAAAAAAAAATGACTATCGGTATAGTTCCTGTAGGTTATTCACATGGTTTTACAAGAGCTTTGAGCAATACCGGCAGAGTTTTAGTTAATCAAAAAAGAGTTTCTGTCATTGGAATAGTAAACATGAACCTAATGATAATTGATTTATGCGAAGTTCCTCAGTCGCAAATTGGCGATACAGTTACCATGATTGGAATTCAAGCTGAAATGGAAGTAACTGTAGCATCATTTTCCGAACTCAGTAACCAACTCAACTATGAGCTGTTAACAAGACTACCCCAAGACATACCAAGAAGTATCTTGTTGGATTAATTATTGTTAAACAATTTATTTTAACATAAAAATGAACATATTAAAAATAATATTTGGATATAGTTTAAAATCTCCTTATCTTACATATTAATTTTAAATTTTTTAGGAAAAATATTATGGATAGCGTTTCAATTACTATTTTAGTTATATTCTTAGTTATTGCAATTCCTGTTTTTGTTCTTACAAAAATCAACAAGGATAAATTAGATGCTATGAAAAATAATAGACAAAATAAAAGAAATAATAGGAAAAAGAAATAATGAAATTAAATAACTTTATTAGATTAACTACTCTAACAGTACTTTTCGCTTTTATTGGTTCTTGCACCAGGGTACCTATAACTGGAAGAAAACAAGTTAATATAATACCAAAAAGTCAATTATATCCGATGAGTTTTACTCAATATGGCGATTTTATGAAAAACGCTAAAGTTTCTAATAATGTTAAACAAACCCAAATGATTAAAAATGTGGGTAACAAAATTAAAAATGCTGTTGAGCAATACATGAAAGAAAAAAAACTCACCAAAAGATTAAAAGATTACTCTTGGGAGTTCAACCTAATAGAAGACCCAAATGTAAATGCTTGGTGTATGCCTGGTGGGAAAGTAGTCTTTTACACAGGTATTTTGCCAATAACTCAAAACGAAACTGGTGTAGCGGTAGTAATGGGTCACGAAGTAGCCCATGCAATAGCCGAACACGGCGGCGAAAGAATGAGTCAAGGTCTTATCCAGCAAATGGGCGGAGTAGCTCTTAGCGTTGCAATGAGTGAAAAATCAGAGCAAACAAGAAACTTATGGATGGCGGCTTACGGAGCTGGCTCACAAGTTGGAGTTATGTTACCATTTAGTAGAATGCACGAAACTGAAGCCGACAAACTTGGTTTAGTTTTTATGGCGATTGCGGGTTATAATCCCAATGAAGCAATTGCATTTTGGGAAAGAATGGCTAAACTAAAAGGAGGTAATCAACCAGAATTTCTATCTACCCACCCTTCAGATAAAACTCGAATTGATGATTTAAAAGAGTATATGCCCGAAGCAATGAAATATTATAAAAAGTAAATAAGATTTAAAATCCCTTCTAAATTTAGAGGGGATTTTTTTTGGGGTTGGTTTAAAAAAAATTAAAATGAATTTTTTAGAACTTTAAATATTCCCAATTCTGTACTTACAATATAAATACCATCAGATTGATTATCAAACTCAATTTCTGTAATGTTATTATAGAATCTTATATTACAATCTATTTCTTCACCTTTGATGTTGAAAACAGTAACTTCTTTAATAACGGAGTTTACTACTAATTTATCCTTAATAAAAAATGATTTTACTTCCTTGTTTGTTAACGGAATACTTAGAACATCCTTATTTATTTGTAATTTGAATAAATCATTATTAACTCTACCATATAAATTCAGAAAGTTATCATAATTATAATAATTTGAAAAAATATGATAATCAGTTTTATTATCAAATTCATATTTATAGATTAATTCTCCGTAATTATCTAAAACAAGGAACATTGTTTTATAATTTTCTTTGTTCTGAGTTATCGACAAAATGCTGTAAGTATAGTTATCATCAGCATCTATTATCTCAAACCATTTAATTGAATAAATTAAGTTCTCATCATCGTATCTTACAGGTTTTACAAATATGCTATCAATCAAATTGCCATTTTCATCAATTTTGAAAATAATTGGCTGATTACCGAAAATAACATTTGTTTTGAAAATTGAGGCAATTAAAAAACCTCCATTGGGATTTTTAAACACAGAATTTATATTTATATTATGTTTTTTAGTGTTAAAAAGCTTTCTTACATAAGTTTTTTGTTCTGCATCATATTTATCTAAATACCATCTATTTTCATTTAATGAAGGAACTATTTGAGATGTAAATAGAACAAACTCATTTTCTGAAGATTTTTCAAAATAGTGTAAATCAAAATTTTGATATAACTCAAGTTCTCTTATTGTATCAACTTCAATTTCAAAATCTGTTAAATTGACTTTTTGCAGAGTAAAAATATTTTCATAAGTTTTTAAACTATCATTATAATTATTTATATTTCCAAATTCATAAAGATAATTATCTAAATAAATCTGTTGTGAGTAATTATAATTTGCTGATACTTTTATTTTTTCTTCAATTATTTCAAACTCATCATTTAGAATTAGCTTAATTTTAAAGTTAGTTTTGGTGCTAAACATCAAATATTTACTATCTTCCTCTATAATTAAATTTGGTATCATATTATAGGGTAATTGAAATAATTGTTTTACAACTATCTTGTCGTCTTCTTCAATAATAAAAAAATTTGAATATTTTTTAGAGGTATCTATCACAGTTCCACTTAAAAATAATTTCCCATGATTTATTTCTTGTTGTTTATAAATACTAAAAGTACAACTTTCACAATCATCAAATTCAATTTTATCAAATTGACCACAAATTGAGAACTGAAACAAAATTGATATTAAAAATTGTAACATTTTTCTGCCATCCTTTCACCATTTTCATAAAAATCAACTTTTAAATACATTCCTTTATATTAGACAAAAATTTTACATTTGAATTAAAAATTTCTGCTTAATTAAATAATGCTTAATTAAATAATGCTTAATTAAATACCAAATTTTTGTTAAAATATTTTCTAATTAGTTTTCAATATTTTCAAAATTTATTGTTATATGCTTTAAAGTAATGATTGTTGAGCATAGTTAAATTAGCAAATATATGATAGAAATTTTTTCTTACTCACAATTTAGAATATTTTTTAATTACGGCATAATTCTTGGCTACATAATTGATATAAAACAATTCTTATTTAGTTTCGTCAAACTAAATATTGAATTTTTATAGACCAAACAGTTTGTTTGTAACTTATAATTATTCATAGAATTATATTTGACTTTATAGATTTGTTGATAATAATCTTTGTAACTTTTATTAAAAATTAGTGATATTTACCTTCAGATGAAAAACATTCAAGAATATAGCGATTTAGAACTGTATGATATGGTAAAAAATAAAAAAGGACAGTTCGAGATAGCTTTTGCGGAGTTGTACAACAGACACTCCCCAAGAGTTTTTGCTTACTGCAAACGCTATGTTGGAAGCAAAGAAGAAGCAAAAGATGTATTCCAAGAAACCTTCGAAAGTTTTTATAAAACCACTCATCAAGAAAGGGAAATGACTAACATCCCTGCCTTTTTACTCAGAATAGCAAGAAATTTATGCATCAATTATATAAAATCAAGAAAAAAAGATAGTATGAACGTAAGCTATGAAGATTATATGGCAGTCAACGAAGAACGAAAATTCGAGGGAGATGATGAACTTTTAGAATTAATAAATGTTGCTTTAGACACACTTCCCGAAAAATATAAAGAAATGTTTATCCTAAGAGAATACGACGGTTTAACATACGCAGAAATTGCAGAAGTTACCGATGAACCTATTGCTAATGTTAAAGTTAGGATTCATAGGTCTAAACAAAAAATAAGAGAAGTATTGGAGCCATATATTAAAGAGATTCAAAGAATGTAGTGGAATATTGTAACATTTTTTTAAAAATATTGTTATTGTTTTTAGGAAATAAACAAGACTAAATGATAGACGGAACGAATAAATATAGCCCTTCAGAAATGCTGACATTATATATGGATGGAGAATTAGATTCATCTTTATTACCGGCATTTGAAAAAGAACTCTCAAAAAATTCAGATTTACAAACTGAATACAGAGAGCTATTAGCTATTCGTGAGGCAGTTCAAAAAGATGTTAAAAAGTTAGTACCTCCTTACCAGACCACAAGCGCTCTTTTTGAGTCTTTAGGAATATCCTATACTTCATCTATCGCAACTTCTTCAACAGCCGGAATGACAGCTTGGCAGCAAATCTTGATGCCTTTAGTTGCCTCATTTAGTGCTGCTATTGTAACACTTGGAACAGTTATTGGGGTTGAGTTATTTAATAATAACACAAAAGAAACATCAGCTAAAATCGCTTATGAAAATATAGTTAAATCTGAATCAACAGAAGATAATCAAATCATTAATAATCAAACAAACGATAATTTAATTAATGATAATCAACCTGTTGCTTCTAAGGATAACTTACAATCAAAACTTATTCAAGATAATTTATCTGAGAGTAAATCTGCTAACAACAAAATAAAATCTAATTTAAAAAATCAATCTAACAATATTATTACTAAATTAGATTCAAAATCTAACTCAGTAAAAATAGTTGATAATCAATTAGATAAAGAAATTAGTAATAAAACTGTAATTACAGAGTCAAATAATAATTCGAATAATATATCAAATGAAATAATCGAATTTTTCGAATTGTACCCAGTCAATGTATTAACTCAAAAAATCTCATCATTCAGAAATGGTTTAGGTAGCAAATTCGGTTATAGTTACAATAATCAAATACTAGAAAAACTACCTTTTACTTTAAATCAATATTCTTTTGGTGTAGGGTACGCCCAAAATCAATCTGGAAGATTAATATTCGAAATTAATACTGATAAATATAAATTTAGTAATTACGCATTTAATTCTATTGGATTAAACTTATCAAACAATCTTTTTGGAAACAACTTCGTTTGGAATCCAAATCTTGCATTAGAATTCAAAAGAGATTTTAAAACATTATTCAACGGCTTTGCACCACAAATATTTGCAGGAGTAGGCCAAGATTTCAATTCGAGTTCACAATTCTTAAGAGGTGGTTTAGGTGCTGGAATATACCTACCTTCTAACTTAATATTAGAACTCCGAGGCGAGTATAACTCTCTGTTGAATATAGATAATATCCAACTTCAAGACCTAAACTATTTAAACAATAATAGATTGCTATTTATTGTAAATATCAAATACAATTTTTAATTTTTATCCAAATTCTTTGTTCTTCCTTAAATAATTCGTAATTTGGATAAATAAAAAAATCAAAATAATGAAAGATTGTATCTTATTCGTTGACGATGAAGAACTTCTTTTATCGTCTTACCAAATGCTTTTTAATGATGATTATGACATCTTTTTAGCAAGCTCAGCCGAAGAGGCATTACTCTGTTTAGAAAAAAGAAACTTTGCATTAGTTGTTTCAGATTATGATATGGGTGGTATTAATGGCGTTGAATTCTTAAACATTGTAAGAGATAAATATCCAGAAACAATCCGAATTTTATTAACGGGATATAACGATATAAATATCGTAGTAGATGCAGTAAATGAAAGCAATATCTTCAGATTCTTAATCAAAAACGATGATTTAAATAAAGTAATCAATGCTGTAAAAGATGGAATCGCTATTTATAAACTAATCAAATCAGAGAGAAAACTCAAATTAGAATTAGAACACGCCTATTTCGAAATTAATCAAGATTTAAAGGCTGCTGCACGCTTACAACAGGAGATTCAACCAGCTTCAAGCTCATTTGGTGGCTATTCATTCTCAACACTATATTTACCATCAAAACTTGTATCTGGAGATAGTTATAATTTCTTTCAAATAGACGATTTTATTGTTTATTACGTTCTTGATGTAACTGGTAAAGGTGTACCTGCTTCTATGATTTCTTTCGCAATTAGCAAATTAATAAGTTCAGATAAATATCCTAATAATCCAATATTATATTTTGAAAATAACAACTACATACCCAAAAATCCAATTGAATCATTATCAACACTAAATCAAACTTTCTTAACCAAAAATGATGATATTCAATTCTTTACAATTTGTTATGGAATAATTGATATAAAACAATCCTGTACAAAAATTGCAACTGGAGGACACCGAAAACCAGTTTATATCTCAGGTAATAATGTGAAACTAGTTGAACTAAAAGGCATGCCAATAGGTTTTTTAGAAGACCCAAAAATAGGGGAACATGAAATAAACTTATTAAAAAATGACAAAATAATATTATACTCAGATGGTCTTCCAGAATTAACTAATGCCAAAGGGGAAATGTTTGGTGAAGAAAGATTACTAGATATTTTTAAAATAAATTCCGATGCAAATGTAGATGAAATTATAGATATAATCGATTTTCACATCCAAAAATGGACAGAAGGTAGCAAACCAGACGACGACATAACTGTTTTAGCAATTCAAAAAATATGATAGATTATTTAATTTCAATCGATAAATCGATATTTTATTTTATAAATAAAACCCTTTCAAATCCTTTTTCTGATTTTATTATGCCTATAATAACAAACGAAAAATACTGGTTCCCAATTTATATCATACTTTTTATTTATCTATTATTTTTTAGCCATTTAAAAGAAATAAAATATAATAATTTGACATTCAAATATTACTTTACAAATTTATTGAAAGAAAATAAATCAGGTTTTTTAATAGCATTTTTAATTGCAGTGGGAGTTCTGCTTTCAGATCAAATCACTGCTGGATTAATTAAAAATCTAGTTGGAAGACCAAGACCCTGCCATGAATTAGAAAACATAAACTTACTTGTGCGTTGCGGAGTTGGCAAATCCTTCCCCTCAGCTCACGCAGCAAATAATTTTTTTGCAGCAACATTTTTAACTCATTTTTTCAAAAAACAAAAATATACGTTTTTTACAATCGCTGCATTAGTTGCAATCAGTAGAGTATTTGTAGGAGTCCATTACCCAATTGATATAATTTCTGGTGCTATTATAGGAACAATAATAGCAATAATTTTAATTAACTTTTATAACCTAATTTCTAAACGGCTAAACATCTAAAATTTTATCAGTAATTAAATCAATCTCATACCTATTCAATATTCTGCCACAAATATCATCTTTGTGCCATCTTGTCATTACTATAACTATAACACCATCTGGCTCTAATCTAGTAAAAACAGTAGTAAGCAACCACTCCCATAGTTTATCTCTATGTTTATGACTTCTTGCTTCAAAATTATTCTTGATAGGGTCGTCAATAATAATTAAATTTGCTCCTCTTCCTGTTAATGAACCACCAGCGCCTACTGAAGTCATTCCACCAATAGCATCTTCTAATCTAAAATGACTTTTACTCCTACTATTTTTAGAAATTTTTATTCCATAATAATCACCAAATTCATTAATTAACTCCATACATTGTATCCCCCAAAGAGATGAAAACATATTGCTATAACTTGTTAAAATAACCCTATGGTCTGGATTATTTATTAAATACCACACCGGAAAATATTTAGAAATTAACTCAGACTTCCCGTGCCTTGGAGGAATATTTACAATTAATCTCTTTATTTTTCTACTTTCTAGTTTTACAAGCGCTTTAGTTATTAATTTAATATGTTTTGGCTCTTGCCAAGTATTATAAGATACTTTATTTAAAAATTCATTGATATCGTACATTTTTTATTTTATTTTATTAAAAAAACAAAATTGCGGATATTAAAACAAACATAAAGTAAATATATTTTAATTATTTTTAAAAATAAAAAAAATGACCGCAAAGCAGTCATTTATTTAATTATCATAATTTTAGTGATTCGTGTTTCTGTTCCGTGAACTGTCTTCATCACATAAATACCTGATTGCATATTTGAATTATCCCAAACTATATAACCAGTATTTTTAGTGATATTCTCAACACTAATTTTATTCTTAACATCAATTTTCTCACCATTGATATTAAAAATTTCTACATCGTCAGCAGTTAAAGGAAGAACACTATCCCAAATTGTTCGAATTCTTACTTCATTATTTGAGGGTTGTGGAAATGGTGGGTATTGTGCCAATATATTTCTTGTTTCTATCACAGACAACTTTATATTCAAGTCTTCCAATAAATCTAATTCAAATATTCCATTGTTAGTAGTCAAATATAATTTGTTATTGCTATAAGCAAATGTTTTATTATTAAAGAGAATGTCATGACTAAAGTCAAAGGATATATCCTCCCAAGTTTCACCAAAGTTTGTGGTATAATAAATACCAAATCTTGTAGCTACAAATATATTATTTTCAATGTTAAAAATATCAGAAACTAAAGAGTTACTTGTAGTTCTATTTATAGTTGAAGTTTGGCTCCAGGTTGCTCCATAATCTGAGGATTGGACAACTCGATTTAAATTATTATTGAAAGCGAAATAATGATTTTCATATTTAACTAATTGTCTTATTGCAGAATTATAAATTTGTCCGTCTTGTAAAATGTTTCCCTCAAAAAACGAAAGATTCTCATCACTTTTATATAAATATCCCGTAGTACTAGAACCACCATATAAATATAATGTGTCTGCTTCAAATAAATATCCAGCGACTCGATTCAAATTATTTTTAATCAAATTATCACTAACTTGAAAATCGCTCCAAGTTAGTCCTATGTCATCAGAATATATAATCCCTAAATCTGTGAATAAATATATTCTGTTGTCTGTATTAATAAATATTTCAATAAACTTATAGTTTTTTGAAGTATCTAAATCTACAAACCTCCAAGTTTCACCATAATCTTCAGAAATAATTATGTCATTATAATCTTGAAAATTTGAATGATTTCCTCCAAGTTGAGCAACCAATATATTTTCTTTTTTGGTAAGTAATCTTTGTGAATCTTTAAATTCCAGAAAAAAATCACTGCAAACTTCAAATTCGTTTTCAAAATCAGAAGTTTTATATAATGGATTTCTTACTGTTGACGCATATACAAAGTCATCAATTATTAATCTAAGAATTGAAATTCCCTTAGAATAATTCAAAATTTTATAACTATTACTTTCTAAATTATGAATAATTGAATTTCTTGAATTCTTTTGATTTGCAGTTATCAATAATCCACTTTTACTTGATTTCATAAAAGCTATATACCTATCATCATAAAATTCATTAAAATTTTGCCAAGATTGAGCCGTATCATAAGAAATAAAAACACCATTTTGCGTTCCAATAATAAGTTTCCCTTCAATATTTTCTAAAAACATTACTCTACTACTCTCGCCAAACAATCCAGATGAACTTGGTCTCCACACTTCACCCATATTAGTAGATTTATATACACCATTGTAAGTTGCTGCTACCAACAATTCATCCATTTTAATAATAGAATTAATTCCATTTTCATTTAGTCCATTCATTCCATAAGTCCAAGAGATACCTTTATCATAACTAACTACTACTCCTTTCCCTTCTCTACCTAAATTTGGAGTTTCATCTGCTAAAATTAGAGTATCTCCAAATCTTAAAATATCCTTGTAGTCTAATTCTTTATCTCCATCTTTTAAGAAGTTCCAAGTTTCACCAAAATCTTCTGAAAACATAACTCCACTTAGTGATTTATAAATATAATAGATATTATCAATTACCTTAAAATGAGAGTAACCTTCATCTTCTAATTTTAGTCTATTCCAAGTTTCACCATAATCTTCTGAGTAAAAAAGTTGAGTTTTGAAATTATAATGGTATTCAGGGTTAGTAACAATAAACAATTTATCATTTTCATAGACCAATTCTATAATTGCCCCAACAGAGTCGTAAGATTTAAGGTTGTTTTCTAAAACATAAAAAGTTTGTCCACCATCTTCGCTTCTATAAAGCATATCAATGTCAACACCATATAGGTACAAATCATCTTCCACAATCACTTGGAAACTTGCTAATTCTGAGGGGTATGTAACTTTCTTCCAAATAGAATAAGCATCTTGAAAGCATAAAAAAGCAATTATAAATATAAATAATGTTTTCATTTTATTTCTCCTTTAAAGAAAGGTCTTGCTGAGAATAAAGGGTTTTGTAGTAATACTACTGCTGGGACAAAAACACATAACCCCCCCCCCGATATTTGACTTACGTGGAATAGAGTTATTTATAATATTATTTGATGATTGCATAATTCCTCCGAATTATAGTTTTAAAATATGCAATCCGAAGGTCATCATACTTCAAATTGCTTTAATAAATATTAATCATTTATATTTTGGTTATTTAAAAAAGTGTTTGATATCTAATGTCAAGTTTAATTAAAAATATTTATACAACCAAATTTATTTTACAATATGATAGCAAAATTCAGAAAATATCAACAATCTTACTACGTCAATATCTCTATGAAAAGCATAAACCTAATTCTCCCTCATCAATTATTCGAATTTAAATACTTAAAAGATTTAAGCTCAAATGAGTTTATCTTATGGGAATCAAATTTATATTTTACTCAATTTAATTTTCATAAAAATAAATTAATTCTTCATCGCTCATCAATGAAGTACTATGAAGACTATTTAATTAAAAATAATTTTATTGTTAATTATTTTGACTTTAAAAATTACAACAAATTGGAAGATATTTTTATATATTTGCATAAAAATAATTACCAATTAATTAATTATTTTTATACCTCTGACTATTTATTAGAGCGAAGATTAAAAAGATATTCCAAAAAATATAATATTAAATTAAATTTAATTAATTCACCATATTTTTTAACTAACACTAATGAAATTAATGACTTATTAAACACAAAAAACTATTTCTTTACAAACTTTTACATCAAACAAAGAAAAAAATTAAATATATTAATTAAAGATGAAAAACCATTAGGAGATAAATGGAGTTTTGATACTGAAAATAGAAAAAAATTACCTAAAAATATATTTATTCCAAATAATTTAAATTATAATAATAAATACATTACTGAAGCAATTAATTATATAAAGCAAAACTTTAATGATAATCTTGGTAACATAAACTTTAATTACCCCACAACACATGCTGAGGCAGAAAAACACCTTGAGCATTTTATCGAAAATAAATTAAATAATTTTGGTGATTACGAAGATGCTATTTCAATAAAAGAAGATATAATGTTTCATTCTTTACTAACTCCAGCGTTAAACATCGGACTACTAACACCCCAGCAAATTATTGAAAAAGTATTAGACTACAACTCACTTAATCCAATACCATTAAATTCATTAGAGGGCTTTATTCGTCAGGTAATTGGCTGGAGAGAATTTATCCATGGCATATATCACAAAGAAGGAGTTAAAGAAAGAAACTCAAACTATTGGGATTTTAAAAATAAATTGCCTAATCAATTTTATAATGCTACAACTGGAATTGAACCGGTTGATTTCTCAATTAATCGACTATTAAACACCGGATACAGCCATCATATAGAGCGACTTATGATACTTGGTAATTTTATGTTATTATGTGAGATTCACCCAAATGAGGTTTACCGGTGGTTTATGGAATTATATATAGATTCTTATGATTGGGTAATGGTACCAAATGTATATGGAATGAGCCAGTTTGCGGATGCCGGACTAATAACCACAAAACCATATATTTCTTCATCAAATTATGTATTAAAAATGAGCGACTTCCCAAAGGGGCATTGGTGCGAAATTTGGGATGCACTATTTTGGAGATTCATACATACTCATTACGAAAAATTAAAATCAAATTTTAGAATGAGTATGATGCTAAGATTACTTGAAAAAATGGATAAAAATAAACTTCAAAATCATTTAAAAATCGCAGATGAATTTTTAGCAAAATTACAATAATTTTAACTTGTTAGAAATACTTTATTTTATACTCTATTATGATTTAATTAAACGTAAATTTAAAAATTGATTTAGTAAAGAGTAAATTAAAACTATTCTAATCGAGTTTTAAAAACACTTTTGTTTCCAACTAATAAGTATAAATTATTAGAATTATCAAATTCAATATCTGCAATTTTGGAAATATAATTAGAACCACTTTTAAAATTTATTGCTTCAGCTCCCCAAACTTCTGTGTTATTTTCCCATTCATATAATGTCCATTTATTATTATTTAATTTTCTAAATTGGTTGTTACTACAAGAAATAAGATTGTTCTGTTTATCGACAGCTTGTGGAAAATATTTCAAATCTGAATTTAACCAAGATTCACCGATATCAGAGGATTGAACTAAATATGAAGATGATATAATTTCAGTAGAAGCTTGGAGTAACCACGCTTCATTGTCATGTTCATCAGTTAAGTTATTTCTTAAGTGCTTTTCAGAAGTGAAAGCTGTAATTAATTTAGCTTCAGGTGATAAAATTTCTAAGTCATTTAGGTAACTACTAGCATTTCTTGAGTTTTCAGCAATTATATAAATAGGTTTAGATTGGTTTTCAAACAAATAACTCAGAGCAAACGATTTTAAAGAACCCTTTATATTATTTATATTTACAAGTTCTTTTCTTTCAATATAAGTTAGAATATTTTGAAATTTCTTTTCAGTAAATATTTTATCTTTTTATGTTTTATAATTTTTAAGTATTTTCAAAGTAATTAATAAATTCTTATCTGTTTTAAATTTGATGAATTATAAATACAAAATTATGAAATATATATTTCATATACTAAATTGAAAAAAAATAAAAAAAGTACTTGACTCGTACCCTACGTAATTTTTTAATTTTGCGATTATAAAAAACACAGGATAGAAAAATGTTAATTAAAATAGGTGAACTTGCAAAGAAAAGTGGTATAAGTGTTAGAACACTTAGATATTACGAGGAAATTGATTTATTAATTCCAACAGAGATTAGAGAATCTGGTTATCGTCTTTATGGTGAAAACGAAACTTTAAGACTTCAACAAATTCTCTTTTATAAAGAACTTGGCTATGAACTAAATAAAATTAAATCAATATTAGACGATGAGGAGTTTGATATATTAAAATCACTCGAAAATCAGAAATATCAGTTACTTAAAAAACAAGATTCTTTGAAAGAATTAATTAATACACTAAATAAAACTATTGTAAAACTAAAAAAAGGAGAAATTATGAGCATAGAAGAATTGTACCAAGGATTTCCTAAAGGTATGGAATATCGTGAAGAAGCAATTTCACGATGGGGAGATAAGGTCTATTTTGCTGAAGAATCCTTAATAAAATTAAAAAAAGAGGATTTCAATAAACTAAACAATGAATTTCAAGAACTCTGGCTTGCATTAGCAAATAGTTCTAACTTAGACCCTCTTTCTGATGAAGTGCAGTCCCTCATCAGCCAGCATTTTAAATTTATTGCAGTATATTGGGGAGTTGAATCTTCTCAAATTAATAAAGAGCAATATTTAGGACTTGCTGAATTATATATTGAAGATAAAAGGTTTACAACAATTGATGGAGTAGAATATCCAAATATGGGTAGATTTTTAAAAAAAGCGATTGAGTGTTTTATAGAAAACCAATCAAATTAAATAAAAAAAAGGAAGTCAAATGACTTCCTTTTATTTTAAAATTAAAATATAATTTTAGTGTAAGAATAATAATTCTCTATACTTTGGTAGGGGCCAATATTTATCTTCTACTAGCATTTCCAAAGCGTCTGCACTAACTCTTATTTTATCAAAATATGATTTGACTTTATCATGGTAGCTTTGAGCTGCTTCTGAGTGGTCTTGCTTATTTGCAATAGTTCTCTCATTTTTCATTGCATCAATATCAGACATCATTTGTTTAATATGTCTCGAAATTTCAGAAATTAATGATTTAAGAGTTTCTGCCTCGTCGGTTAAACCAATAGAGCTTAGATTTTTTACATTGTCAATTAATTTATTCTGATACTTAACGCAAGCAGGTAAAATTTGAGTTGTAGCAATCTCATCAATTAATCTTGATTCAATATCAATCTTATTGATATACTCTTCAATATAAATATTAAATCTAGAGTTTAATTCTTTTTCGTTATAAATATTATTTCTACCAAAAAGTTGTATTGTTTTATCAGTTAAGTAATGTTGCAATGCCTCAGGAGTGGAACGCAAATGAGGAAGTCCTCTTTTCTCGGCTTCATTTACCCAAGCCTGAGAATACCCATCACCATTAAAAATTATACTTTCAGACTCATTTAAAATTAATTTCAACTCCTCTCTTATAGCTTTTTCTTTTTCTTCACCTTTTTCGAGACGTTTATCTATTGATGCTCTAAAATTATTTAATTGGTCAGCCATAATAGTATTTAAAACCGTTACCGGATTAGAAACATTCACAGAAGAACCAACAGCTCTAAATTCAAATCTATTGCCCGTAAAAGGCAAAGGAGAAGTTCTGTTTCTATCCGTTTTGTCCTTCTTAATTCTAGCAACTTTTTCTAAATCAATCTCTAATAACTGCTCACCTTCTTTATCTTTAATAATGTCATTTTTAAAATTATTTAAAACAACTTCAATATCATCACCAGTAAAAATTGAAATGATAGCAGGAGGTGCTTCGTTTGCTCCTAATCTGTGCTCATTTCCTGTATTTGCAATTGATGCCCTTAATAACTCTGCATTATCTTTAACTGCTTTAAGTGTATTAATAAAGAAAGTTAAAAATTGTAAATCATGAGCTGGATCATCACCAGCATCATACAAATTAACCCCGGTGTCAGTCTGCAAAGACCAGTTATTATGCTTTCCAGAACCATTTATTCCTTTGTATGGTTTTTCGTGTAGAAGAACTCTTAGACCATGTCTTTTAGCAATTCTATCCAAAATATCCATTAAAAGCTGATTATGATCTGCTGCTGTATTAGCCGGCTCAAAATAAGGTGCGCACTCAAATTGAGTTGGAGCTACTTCATTATGTCTTGTAGTAATGGGAATACCCATCATCAAGCAGTCATCCTCAAAATCAATCATAAAATCATGAACTCTTTCAGGTATAGAAGCAAAATAGTGGTCATCTAATTGCTGTCCGCGTGCTGAGGCATTTCCAAAAAGTGTTCTTCCACAAAGCATCAAATCAGGGCGAGCATTAAATAAATTACCATCAACAACAAAGTATTCTTGTTCCCAACCTAAATTTGTAGTTACCTTAGTTACTTTCTCATCAAACAATTGGCAAACCGAAACAGCAGCTTTATCAACTGCATTTATAGACTTCAATAAAGGAGTTTTCAAATCCATTGAATAACCATCATAAGATATGAATATTGCAGGAATACACAATACTTTACCGTAAGCAGTTTCTTGAATAAAAGCAAAAGATGAAGGGTCCCAAACTGTGTAAGCCCTTGCTCTATGAGTTTCTCTTAATCCTCCATTTGGAAAGCTCGAACCATCTGGCTCTTGTTTCACAAGTGTTTTTCCATCAAAATTCTCAATAGGGTTGCCTTTTTTATCTAATCTAAAGAATGAATCGTGTTTTTCAGCTGTTTTACCGGTAAAAGGCTGAAACCAATGAGTATAATGAGTAGCTCCCAAATCCATTGCCCAGTTTTTCATACCCACAGCAACAAAATCGGCAGTTCTTTCATCAATCTTCTGGCCAGTTTCGATAGACTGCATCAAACTTTCATAAGCATCACGCATCAAATATTTTTTGATTGCTTCTTCGCCAAAGACATATTCTCCATACATCTTTGAGAGATGCTTATCTTTTACATTGCTTACAAATCTGCGGTCATCACGAGTTAAAGAGATATTTTGTAGAGAGGATAAACGAATAGACATTTTTTACTCAAAATATAAAATTTGAAAAAATATATTTACAAAATTAAAGAATATTTTGCTTTTTACAATTTTATAAAAATAATGTTTAAAAATATCTTAAAGATTCGAAATAAATATATTTGTCTTTTCTAATGAAGTTAAAAATATTATAATTAAAATTGTTTTCATTTTTTCACCTTGATTTGATTTGAATTAAAACCTTCCGAAGGGTTTGGTACGCTCGGAAGGTTAAGTTTTTTCACCTATTAACAATAATTTTCTCAAAAAGCACTTCACCGCCACTTTCTAATTTAATCACATACATACCTGTTTGTAAATCATTTGTGTTTATGGTGCTTTTGCGGAATATTTCCTTTTATATTAACTTCTGCCCTAAGGTGTTGTATATAGTAACGATGCCCTGCCCGATGCCCGAAATTGTGATGCTTTCGCTGGTGGGGTTGGGGTAGATTTTGGGTTCGGTGTCTATTTTTTCTACGCTGCTTTGCTCTGTTACTATTTTGCAGTCTTTGAGCGGGGCGCGGTATAGGTTCAAACCATTATTTACATAAGCATACTTTTCATTAAATTGCAAGTATCCATAAATCAAATGATAATTTAAATTATCTGGACTTTCATCAAACCCTTTGTTTAATAATTCCCAAGTTTCACCTAAATCTGTTGACATAAAAATTCCCTTTTCTCTGACAGAAGCATACAATATATCTTCGCATTTAAATAATTGTGATATAATTCCCAATTCATTTTGTGGTTCAATTAATACATCCCAAGTGTCTCCTTCATCATCACTATATCCTATATTATGATAATTTCCACCAGTTGTAAAAATAGTAAAAATTCTTTTTCTTATTTCAATTAGTGAACCGCGTGAAAGCATTCCTGTACCAAACTTAGGTGTATCATTATTCTCATTTTCGATTGAAAAATGAGTATAATCTATATTGAAATACAATGAATTTATAGAGTCATCTTTAGGATATTTAATTGTTTTATAAATAGCTGGAGCTTGACCATCACCATTGAAAATTATAAAATCATCTTTAATTAAAATACTATGCACAATAAAGTCATAAGGAATATCATAACCTCTTTCATCTGGGTTGATGGTTTCTTCTCCATGATTTAAAATCATACCAGGCACATTTTTATGATACCATGAATAACCACCATCATATGAAATATATACTCCCCTAGCACCAGCTAAATACATATTATCTTCATCAAAATAAATTCCACGAACTTCATAAAATTTATATCCGTCTCCATAATTTGACTTTTTAATTTCTGCTCTTTTGTAAGTTTTTCCATAATCATTTGAAATTAAAAGTTCATTGGAATTAGCAAAAATATATATTTTGTTATTTTTAAAAATAGGAGGTAAAGTTGTCGAACCTGGTCCAACAAAATTATCTTCATAATCTTTATATTTATCTCTAAAAATTTCTTTATTTTTTTTCCAATTATCTCCATTATCATAAGATGAAAACCAACCAACATTGGCACTAAAAACATAAATAGAATCTCCATTAACTGCAAAAGGAATTGTTGAACGAATTTTGTATCCATCTGTATATTTATCTGTAATATTTGACCACTGAGAAAAAACATAATTTGAAAGTAAAATTAAAATAAGTAGAATAGTTTTCATTGTTTTTTTCCTTACATTGTTTTGAAAAGTGAATCAACAAGGGGGTTTAACCCCTTGTTGATTATATTAGTTACTTAATTATCATCATTTTTTGTGATTTGATGATTTTTCCGTCGAGTAAGAGTGCGTAAACATAAACTCCTGTATTTAAGCCATCAGCTGATATTGTTATACTGCATGGTTTACCAATACATGCTTCAAGTTTTTTGAGTATAGTGCTTCCTTTTTCGTCAGTAAGCATTAATTCCGCTTGCCCAGAAAAATCATAGTCAATATAAAAACTACATTCACCGTAATTGAAGGTTGTAGAAAAGTCGGAAGTCCAAGTATTAGAGCAATCCGCACATTCATCTGCTGACAATATATTTGGCGTAGCAAAAATGAATATGTTAATTGCTACAGCCATAAGTATATATGTCCTTAAGCGAGTAAGTAACTAAGATAAAGGACTTACAACACCTTTTAAATTTGGTATAGAATTCATCTTATACCCCTTAAAAAAATGGAACAAAAAATTTTCTCATTTAAAATTTTAATTTTTTTATTTACGAGTACCATCCTTAAAACCTATTCCACTTGCACTATCTAAAAACCTAAAAAAAATTAAAATTTTATTATTTTGTAATATAATATTTGCTATTTACTGAATAAAAATGACATTTCAAAATACATAAATTAATAGTATCCATAATTCTTTAAATTTATTTAATAGATTTTAGAATTTTATGATTAATTTTGAATTCTCAGATAATAAAATAAATGAAAAATAAAATGAACTTTGATATATATCCAAAAGTTATTCTTAAAAAAGGCCGAGAAAAATCAGATAGTAGATTTCATCCATGGATTTTCTCAGGTGCTATTTATAAAAAAGCTAATAATATTAAACCTGGCGACTTTGTTAAAGTTATTTCTGCTGAAGATGTATTTATTGGAATTGGAACATATTCTCCAAGCTCCATAAGCGTTAGAATAATATCTCGCCAAGATGCAATTATTAACAAAGACTTTTGGATTTATAGAATAACTAAAGCAAAAGAACTAAGAGAAACTCTTATTATAAACTCCAACTCTTACAGATTAATTCACGGTGAAGGTGATTTTTTATCAGGTTTAATAATTGACAAATATGATAATGTATTTGTCCTTCAAGCCCACGATGAAGGAATCTATAAAAACATTAATGTTATAAAAGATGCTTTAATTGAAGTTTTTGGAAATAATATCACAATATACAACAAAAGTAAAAAAACAATTCCATTTTTAGATGAAATTGAAGATGGTTTTTTATATGGTGAAGAAATTGAAAACGTTTTTATCCTAGAAAATGGTCTTCAATTTAAAGTAGATTTTAAAAGTGGACAGAAAACTGGTTTTTTCCTAGATCAGAGAGACAATAGGATGCTTTTTAAAAGTTATGCAAATCAAAAAGATGTATTAAATTTATTTTGTTACACTGGTGGTTTTTCAATATATTCCTTAAGTGGAGGGGCAAATTCTTGTACCTCTGTTGATTCATCGGACCTTGCCTTAAGTACAGTAGAAGATAATATAAATATGAATTTCAAAGATATTAATCACACTTCAGTAAAAAGTGATGTATTTAAGTATATGGAAACTAATACTAATAAATATAACTTAATTGTAATTGACCCTCCAGCATTTGCCAAGCATCAAAGAGCAAGAAAGCAAGCACTCCATGCATATACAAGAGTTAATAAAATGGCTATAGATGCCTTAGAAAAAAATGGTATTATATTTACTTTTTCATGTTCTCAAGCAATCAGCGATGAAGATTTTCAAAGAGCGATATTTAATGCTGTACTAATGACAGACAGGCAATGTAGAGTATTATTTAAATTATCTCAAGGTGCAGACCATCCATTAGATATTTATCACCCCGAAGGCAAATATTTAAAAGGTTTAGTACTCAAATTAGATTAGAATTATTACTTAAAATATTTAATTATAATTTTAATTTATTAAATACTATTTTATCAAATTGATATAAATAATATTTTTTAAATAACAGTTATCTTAATTTATAATTCCCTTAAAAAAATATAATACTATCCATCTTTAAATTCTAATCAGTATCAAATTAACATTAAAAAAAAAGAGTTGCCCCATCTAAGGGGCAACTCTATCTCAAGCCGGAAATAAAATAGGGGTTATTATTTGACCACAACTTGATGAGTAAATGTTCCGTAATCAGTTGTTAGTATAATAAAGTATGCTCCTGGTACTAACTCCTGAACGCTATAGTCTAATGTGTATTGACCAGTAGTTAGATATGAGTTTTCTAATACTGCTACTTTTGAACCGATTGAATTAAATAGTTCTAAAGTCGCATTTGAATTATTATCTATGTTTATTTCAATTGTAATGTTTGTTTCTACTGGGTTAGGATAAGCAAAAACTGGGTTAGCAGTTGTTGTTTCACCTCTTTCAACAGAAGAAATTGGTTCTTGTAAATCGCCTATAATTCCTGCTTCACTTAAGAATGTCCAACCCTCTAACCAGTTTTCTTCACCAAATGCACCAATATATGATGTCTGAA
>CBFIFP010000006.1:72500-123149 GCA_965661945.1 Eximiradiales bacterium | reverse complement strand
TTCCTTCGATTTGCTCTGTCCCACCTGGTGTGTTAATTATTGAATTTCCTAAAATTATCACTCCACCCCATAGACCTGCTCTTGCTAATGGTAAATCTGTTGGGTCTTCTGTATCATCTAATTCTGATGTGAAGATAATTGGATTTTCTTTTGTTCCGTTTGCATTGATTTTTCCACCTCTTGCAATGATTAAAGCTGATGCGTTTTCTGCTTCACCTTGTTTTCCTTTAATTACTGTTCCTGCTTCGATGTTCAATACCGAACCTTCTTCAACAAACACAAATCCATCAAGGATATATGTATTGTTTGCTGTCATATTATAAGTCTGACCTGGTGCTATTGTTGCATCTGTTACTACGATATCTGTTGATGTTCTTCCTTCCCATTTATCGCCTAAAATTCCTGCTTCACTTAAGAATGTCCAACCCTCTAACCAGTTTTCTTCACCAAATGCACCAATATATGATGTCTGAACAAAGAATGGGTCTTGAGGTATATCTTTTCTTGCTAAAGTCCATGCTGGACCTTCGTTTGGTCTTGGGTCTAAACCACCATCTGTTGTTCTTGAAATACCTGCAAGCATTGGATTATCTACGAAGTTGTTATTATTTCCTAAATATGTCCTAACGAAGTCTTGGCTGTAAGGATTTGAACCTGCTACATCTGGCGCTATTCCTTCTAATGTGTTTCCACCTATGTTCCACCAAATATTATTTGTTATTGCTAAATCGCCAGTTTCTAATCTTTTTCTTGAGTCTTCTGCATTTGCATCTTGTAGGTCTTCTATATCTACTCCAGCTCCACCTAATTCTGTGATGATTGAGTTATGATAGTATCCACCTGAGTTATCTCTTAAATGGAATCCTCTTGATTGACTTCTTGCTGTGGACATTCCATTTCCGATATATGTTGCATTATATACATAAGGTGTTGCATAAGGTTGAGAATCTTCTGGATTTGTTGCTCCATCATTTTCTCCCATATTATTTCCAGTCGTTTCTGTTTGAATTGAGAACCAGAATTGATTCTTTCCACTATAACCTTCGTCCCAGTCAAATGAATCATCTTCACACATTACTACTGCTATATATTTTGTGTTTACTGTTCCACCAAAAAACTCTACTCCATCATCTGAATTTGCATATACTTCTACATATTCTACAACCGTTCCATTTCCTACTCCACCCATTGTTAAGCCATTGATTTCATTGTTTGCTCCAATGTTTGTTCCACCATGACGAATTGATACATAACGGAATACTCCTGAATTGTCTTCTGCATCATCTCCGCCATAAGTTCCTCTTAAGTCTGTTGTTGGGATTCCTTCGATTTGCTCTGTCCCACCTGGTGTGTTAATTATTGAATTTCCTAAAATTATCACTCCACCCCATAGACCTGTTCTGTATAATGGAATGTCTGTTGGGTCTTCTGTATCATCTAATTCTGATGTGAAGATAATTGGGTTTTCTTTTGTTCCGTTTGCATTGATTTTTCCACCTCTGGCAATGATTAAGGCAGATGCGTTTTCTGCTTCCCCTTGTTTTCCTTTAATCACTGTTCCTGCTTCGATGTTCAATACTGAACCTTCTTCTATGAATACAAATCCATCAAGGATGTATGTATTGTTTGCTGTCATGTTGTACGTCTCACCAGGGTTAATGGTAGCGTCATTAATTACGACCTCTGCTGCATTTATATTAAACAGCATCGTAACAAATAGAATAGTCGGTAAAAATACCTTTCTAATCATAAAAAACTCCTAAATAATAATAATAATAATAAAAATTTATTCAAATCTATAAGATAGAGAAAGCGAAATTTGTCTTCCTAATCTATATCTTTCGTTAAAATAGTCTTGTCCTAAGTAATTTTGAGTAAACAAAGTATAAGAATCTAATAAATTTCTTGCAGATAATCTTGCAGAAAAATTCTTATATATTCTTTGAGAATATGTTAAATTCAAATCAGGTCTTGGTCTCTCATATATGTTTGGTGTGATACCATACATAATAGTAGATAATCTTGAACCAAAAACATTAAAGTTTAAACTAACATCTGAACCAAATTTTTGGTTTGAGTAAGCAATATCAAAGTTTATTACATAAGGAGATTGACCAAGAAACTCTCTTGTTGTTTTAGCGGTAGAATCAGCAGAGAGAATTGCTTCTTTTTCTCTACCATCTGCAATTTGAACCTCAGACCTTGCTAAAGTTAGGTTGAATGAATAAGAAAATTGATTAGCCCATTCAGGTGTTGTTAAACCAAACATTTCAATAGTTTTACCTAAACTTTTTCTTAATTCAAATTCTGCACCCATTATAGTTCCAGATTTTGAATTTTGGAATTGCACTTGTTCATTAACTGAAACTAAGGCAAGTTCTATTGGATTATCAATTTCTTTATAAAATACAGAAGCCGCTAATATTTCACCAACATTAGGAAACCATTCCATTCTAAAATCATAATTATTAATTAAAGAACGTTTAAGAAAAGGGTTACCAATATAAAGGAAGTCTCCTAAGAAGTCAAAAGATGAATATGGAGCAATTTCTCTTAAATTTGGTCTTGCAATAGTTTTAGAATATGCAAGTCGGATATTTGAATTTTTTGATAGTGAGTAAACCAAATTTACAGATGGTAACACGTCATTTTCGTTAATCCCAAAATCTTCAAATGTTAAATTACTTAAATCAACAGAGTCTGCAATTCCATTTTCCTCTCTATATGTACTAATATAATTTCTTAGTTTTGTACCTGTTGTATCTGTTGGAACAGCATTTAATAAAGAGTTTTCAAATCTAACACCACCAATTATTCTAACTTTGTTGAATAATTCAAAATCAGCCATTGCATAATAAGCATCAATATCCATTCTACCATTATATGAAAACTGTTCTGGTGCTAAATATGAAATAAATACTGGTAAGTCAATAAAATTTCCTTGCTGTGAAACTCCAGCCATTCTATCGAATAGAGTGTTAGGGTCAAATTCATACGGATTACCATTAACATCAAGAGGTTGAATATGCGCACTTGTTGTTCCATAAACAAACCATCTTTCATCAAAAGCCCTATTTGTTCTTAAAATAGAAGTACCAAATTTTAAAGTAAATTCAGAACCAATAACTTGTTTTAAAGGAATTTCTAAATTTGCATTATAGTTAACAGCATCTTCAGTCATTTTTCTGAAGATTCTAGCTGGTTCGGTGTAAGCCGAGCGATTGATTGTATATTCTGGATTTTCAGGGTCAGGTTTTACTTTTTGAACATCTGCACTGTCAGAGGCAGGTAATTTAAAATCATAAGCAAAAAATCTTGCATCTGGCTCAAGCATTTGATTTTCAGAAAAAGAAACTTGCCAATCTAATTTAATACCTAATGCAGAAGGAATTGTATGCTTCCCATGTAATTGATAAGTATATAAATTCCTTTCTGTATATCTTGTTGTATAAGATTGGAAACCTCTTCCTAAAATTGCAGAACCATTATAATACCCAGTTTGGCTTCTTCCAAAATGGTCTGCTGCTTGGTTATACATAAAATTTGCACCAATTTCATTATACTTTAAGAAAGTATAAGATAAATTTACTAATCCACCCCAGTGAATTTTATGCATACCTTTAGAATCCCTTACCTTGTAGTCTGGGAACAAAAATTCATTATCACTTCCAGTTTGAAAATATCTTCCAAATTCACCATTTTGATAGCTCACAAAACTTTGGTCATAACTTAAACTTGCTAAAAAGCCAAATGGTGAGTTACCAATTTGATATTGATTTCCAGTAGTTACTGAAAAACTTGAATTGACTGGGGCAGTATAAGATACAGGTGCCATTGGATTTTCAAAAGACCTTGTCAATTCTGTTAAGTATTCAGCATCTTCTAAATGTCTTGTGGCGCTAAAGAGTGATTTACCATTAGGAATAGGTCTATCAGAATTAATTGCATTTTGAATAGTTTTGGGCATATCTCTTGAACCATCGTCCATTCCTAACCAATCAGAGTTTGACCTATTACCAAGTAACATCTCATTACCAGTAACAAGTGGATTATAACCAGAAGACATTGAAACTGTTGTAAAGAATTTATCAGGATATGATTTGGTTTTAATATCAACCGCTCCACCAGTGAAATCCCCAGGTTTATCTGGAGTTGCTGTTTTAACTGTTGTGATATTTTCAATCATTCCAGAGCCGAACATATCAAGGTGAACTGAACGTTGGTCTGGATCTGCTGAAGGCATTGAAGCGCCGTTTAATTGAGTTTTTGCATATCTATTTCCAAGTCCACGAACAAAAACGTGTTTGCCCCCAACAACTGTTGCACCAGTTATTTTTTTAACTGCATCGGCAGCATCGCTTCCACCAGATTTAGCTATCTCTTGCGCCCCAATAGCGTCAGAGAACGCAGCAGCTTTTTGTCTTTCTTTTAAAAGTGCAGCTCCAGTTTCTTTTACTGCTTTTGCTGTAACAACAACTTCTTCAGTTGAAGCTATATCTGAAATCATTAATACATCTATTGCATTAATCTTTCCTGGTTTAATTTCAATACCAGTAATTTCATATTTTTTATATCCTACATAACTTATTTCTAAAGTATATGTTCCTACTGGAATATCTTTAATAATGAAAGTACCATCAAATTTTGTGTTAGCACCTTTTTTAGTGCCTTTAATAAACACCGTAGCAGAAATTAGAGGGTCACCGTTTTCTTTATCTATAACAGTTCCTTTAAGTGAACCAGTTTGTTGTGATTTGACAGTCTTGACACTGAAGAATAGCAACATACTTGCTATTATAATTAAAAGAGTTTTACTCATTTTATTTTTACCCCTATTTTGTAAAAATGTATTTTAAATATTTACAAAATTCGGGTATGAATGTTAAGTAGGTATAAGTAAATTGTTAATTTTATAAAAATTTTAGATTAAATTATCATCTTTATATCTTTATATTATTTTTCATGGTTATAATCCTTATTTTTATATTAATCTGAAATGTTAAGATTAATTAACTAAATCTAAATAATCTATAAAGTCATTTTTAGCAAATAAAAATTTATTATCAATATTTAATTTATCATTTGATTATTAATCTTAATTAAAAAAAATCCGTCGAGATTATCAACGGATTAATATAATTATTTTGTAGATATTTAATCTCATTCTACAATAAACTTCTTGTTTATCTCTCTTGCGTTTGACTTTATGTTTAAAATATATACGCCTTTTGATAATTCAGGTAGTTTGAAGTTCTTTGAATAGTTTGTCGAATTTATTAATGATTTCTGGGTAAATACTTTTTTACCATTCAAATCTAATACATTAAATTCAACTTGTCCTGTTAGCTCAGTTTCTATATTTAATGTGAAATTGCCATTGTTTGGATTTGGCGAAATTATGATTTTTTCCTGTGATATATTTTCTTCTACGGACATCCAAGATACATCATATTCATCTGAAGTGTTTGAGCAATTCCCTGTTTCCTCAAATACCTCAACTGAATAGTTTCCGTTTTTATCTGGAGCAATTACTTTTTTATTTTTATGTTCATCAGATATTACCCCATCAATGTACCATTGAATTATTGAAGAATTTGTTTCAACTTCTAAGGTAAAATTATCATATATTATTTCTGGTTTTGTTGGAAGTGGAGTAAATTCTATGTTATAAACATCAGAATTAAATTCACAATCAACATCATTCATTTTAAATGAATAATAATATTCACCAGATTGACTAACTATGATTGATTTAGTAGTTTCACCATTGCTCCAAGTGATTTCTCCTTCAGAATCTACATCAGCAGTTAAAGTTATTTCTTCTCCTTCGCATATCACTTCTTCTAATGTTGATTTAGAAATATTAAGATTTATTTCTTTTGCAGATAATACATTTAATTCATCTGATGTAACAAAGCAATCATTTTCATCAAATACTTTTACATAGTATTTACCAGCTTTATTTACTTGAATTGATTCTGTAGTTTCTCCATTCGACCATTCAATTCTTGAATAATCCTTATTTTCTATAGATAATGTAAGATTGCTATTTTCATCACATAAATATAAGTTACCTTCATAAGCTATTTCTGGCTTAGGAATACTGATTCCGCTTGGAAAATATTCTATAGTTTCTGATACATAGTTTCCACTTCTATCAGAAAAATAAACTACTGCCGTTGCAGGTTTTTCTTTATCAATTACATTCATTGTCCAGTCAATTGATTTTTGACCTGGTTTGAAGTTTTCTTGTTGATAATAAATATTTGAGAAATTAGAAGAATTACTAAAATCAACTTTTGGAGTTGAAAGCCCTACATAATCATCTTCATTTTCTCCAACATCAAAAGCATCGCCATTTACATTACCATTACAATCTATAATTTTATTTACAACTGGTTGAGATAAGTCTTCAGAATCAAATTTAAACATACCAGTAGTAGGGAATCCATAAGTATCATAATTATCAAACCCTGAAGAAAATGCTGAAAAGAAACTAGATGATTTCAATTTATAAACACCTTCGCCTGGCAAACTTAATTCTTTATGAGCAAATTTCTTAGCATAGAAATCAGAATTAATAAAATCATTTTTATCATCTCCAGAGCCAATTTCGAATATTATCTCAGCTGATGCACCAAATTGTTCTCTAACAGAAACCCATTCTGTTGTATCATTTTTAACTATGCCAAACATCATATCATCAGGAACAAATCCATTATCATCACATTCAAAAATTAAATTTAGGTAATGTTCTTTAAAATCTTGTCCACCAGCAGCCGATGGAGTTGAATATAGTATTTCGTTTTGGTACTGCTCTACTGGTGTGATTATCATAGAGAATGGGTCAGATGGTTTGCCATCATCTTGAGAAGCAGGATTATATAATGAGATATAAATTGGTTTATCAGCTGAATAAATAGCTGGTTTAGGGTTAATACCTACAGGCCATATTCTACCTTCAAACCATGATTCATTTTGAACACCACCACTTACTTCAAGACCTTTTACAAAATAAAATAATTCTTGACCATTTCTATAAAGTGTAGTATTATCTTCTTTAGCAAAAACTCTTAAAATTGATGATTTATCTCTATAAGAAAAACTTGGAATACCATATATTTGCCCCCATGTTTCCATAGGTAAATCTTGTTCTACAATATAATCACATGCTCTTACTCTAAGAGGAATATCAGCACAATAGTTTGCAGAAAATACAGCAATATCATTATCCGATTCAATTAATGAACCAGAAAGTGTTTCATCTGGTCCAACATTTGATAAAACTAAAACATCACCTTGATTCATAGTAAATTCATTTGATTCGCCAGAATTTAATATTTTACCGCCATTGATTTTAACCTGAGCATCTGCCGCAGCTCCACCACCAAGAGTGAATTTTACATTTGTATTATCATAAGGAGATACAATGCAAAGCATATTAGGAAGACTCCCGGTATTATACTCTCTTGCATCATAATTTGTAGCAATATATTTTTTTCCTAATCCATCAACTGGAATAGCGAGGTATCCATCAGTTGTATAGCTGTATCTAACTACAACATAGACAATAATAGCCTCATCTGAAGAAATATTAAGTGCTTTATCTTTCCATACTTGGGCTGGTTTGCCAAACTGATCATTAACATAATGCACATAAGCTTGTGCTTCACTTGGTGTTACCTCAAATGATTTGGTACTTCCAGCTGGCACTATCATTGATTTATCAAGTCCTGACCCGTTAGTTAATCTAACATTAGCATCCTTTGAAGAACCAACAATAATTCTCATAAAGTTTGAGGGAGTTGGAGATTCTAAATAAGGTGGAGGAATTGTAATCCAAAAATCTTTTCCAACATTACTTGGACCGCTAAAAAAGCTTTGCAATTGGGATTCACTTAATACGTTGTCTTCGGGATTTTCTGCACTGAAAACTATAGAAAATGAAAGTAATAATAAGTAAATATATTTCATAACGCCTCACTTTATGAGATTTATAAATAGATTATCCAAAAGTAATTATAAAATATTATTATTTTTTGGATGAACCCTAACTACAAAAATAATAAAAAATTAATTAAATACAAATTATATCGATAGTATTCAGAATCACTCCAAATCCTCCTCCAAGTATTGATACTGCTTCACCCAGTATTTTTTTGAGAATTTTACGCCGATTTTGGATAAAGCGATGTCTCTTTCAAGTAAGTCTTTTTTATCTTCATTGTTTATTATTATTTGGAAATTTATACCGATGTCTTGTTTATTTACTTTACTTATTAATTTGATTAAATCATTCATAAAGTATGTTACAAGTCGCGCATCCGATTCTATAATTTCTTTGCGGACTTTTAAATGCGTTTCAGCGGCGGCAAGTGAACCTTGTTTTATTTCTGTTGTAAGCGTTTGTGAAAGTATTGTTTTTGATATTTCCGCATTGCAGAGTTCAATCATTTGCGAGAATATCTCAACTGCTTCTTGCCTTTGCGATTCGCGATACTCCACGTCGAAATCTTTCGGACTTACCAGAATATTGTTACCCGCCATATTGTACAAATCGTTCATTAGTTTTTCCATTTCGGCATCGGTGGAGATGCGGTTCATCTTTCCGATAATCATTGGCATACCAAATCGCTCTAAGTAATCTATCCAAAAACGCATACCTGTGTTTTTAAATTTTGCAGACCAGTAACATTTTTCGAGCAGTGATACTCCTAAAGGTGCAACAAAAGAGCGCTCATTTATTGCAAGAATTATTTTATCTTTATTTATTTCTTTCGGAAAACCATTTACAATAATTTTTAAATCATTATTAAAATCTTTTTTAAATATTTCTTGTGGAAGTGGGATTATCGCTTTTGGGTAATAATAGCCCTTCCAATCCCATATAATTTCAAATGCTTGGAAACCATAAAATAAACAATCTAAAATATTAGACATTAAATTATGAACATCAATATTTTCAAAATAATTTATTTTATTTGTTTCAAATTGAAAATCAAGCGATAAAAGTCCTGATTTTCTTGATTGAATGCAAGACCAAATATGTGGGTCTTGAGTTAATTTCCGTAATTCCCTAATTTTATCGTACGATAAAAATTCATTTATATTAGGGATATAATTATTTATTTTGTCGAAATAAGTTTCGTTTATTTTTTTCATTTTTTTTCTATTTTAAAAGATATATGAGTAGCCCACTTGTTGCAATACCAGTGAGATACCCATATAAAAAACATTCTTTTTTGTTTTCTTTTATTACTTTTATTCTATGTAAAGTAATTAAAGAATCTTGTCTAATCAAATTAAATTTAATTATGTTTTCTGGGAATGAATAATTAATTTTAATTAAATTATTATTAATCGTCGTATCAATCTCAGCATCAAATGGTTTTGTAAGAATAATTGTGTCTTTCATATATATTATTTTTGCTTTTTTTTTAATAAATAAAGTATCTATTTTTAATTCAAAAATAGTGTCAACGTTATTTTCAATAATTAAATTATCTTTTTTTAAATTATAACCAGAATAAAAAGATAAAATAATTAAAACAAAAGCAATAAATAATATTAATTTTAATTGCATTTTTTTCTCCAATAAATAATTAATTTAATTTCTCCTGATGCAATTAAATTTGCAGTATATTCTATTTTTATTTTTCCAAGATAATTTAATAGAAAAACAATTTTAGAATCATCGGAGTTATTAATATTAATTGTTTCAATTTCCGTTTCTGCGTAGTTACTTATATTTGATATTTTAATTGTGCCGTTATGCGTTCCAGTTAGGGATTCCCATACTATTTCCAAGTATAAAATCTCAAGTTCCTTACCGAAATTACTAATTTTATCAATAGCACAATTAATTAAAAATTCCGCATTACTTGTAACATCAAGATTAATTATTCTTTTCATAAAAACCTATTGCTCCTATAAATTTAAGTCGTCCAATTAAATGGAAAATATTCCTTGTTTTAATAAAAACACCTTCCTTGTTTTTGTGCTTAACATTAAATCCAATTGTGCGAATATATCCAGCTTTTCCTACTTCAATTATTCGCTCTGTATGTCCTTTCCATGAATTATTATGTCTCCAAAAAACAAGATCATATTTATTCAAATTAAAATTAGATTTTATACCTTTATTTTTTAAATAATTAAATTGTGCAGATGAACTCCCTGTTTTTAATAAAGGGTTTAATAAATTTAATTTTATGGAGGCAGAATCAAAAGCCCAGTAATGACCAGCCATACAGTAAGGATAACCCTTTCCGAGTCCTACAGAGTTCATGTATTTCTCTACTTCACCGCTGTTATTTATATTTTCTGTAATCCCAACTTGGCTATAAGCAATTTCATAAGATAACTTATTTAATTTATCTTCGCACTTAATTTCATAACGAACAAAACCGCAAAGAAATAAATAAATCAAAATGAAAATTGCGCTATATAAACGCCCAGAATAACAAGTCCTGTGCATATATGTACCCCTAAAATAATTGCAGAATTAGTAATATTATCTTTTTTATTTAAAAAATAATTTTCTGTTTTATCGGAAAGAAAATAAATTGCAATTTTAGATAATATAATTGAAATAAATTCAAATATAAAAACTAAATATATCGTATTAATTTCACTCTTTTCTGGCTTAAGTAAGATAATTAATAATGCCATAGCAGAAACTAATAATCCATATTTAATAACATTTTCAATCTGCTGAAATAATTCAAGATAATATCTAGATAAATCAATATTTTTAAGCATTTTCCAAGTCCTCTTTTTTAATTATTTTTTTATCAGAAATAAATTTATATTGACTTCCTCTCTCTGGAATATCAAGTTTAACTTTTCCTTCCATAATTTGTTGTAATAGTTGTACTGCGTCAAGTTTCCTATATATCACTGTCGAAGATATTATATCTTCTCTTTTCTCGAACATATATAAATTATATATAGTAAGAGATATACAGATAACAATTATAATATTCGGTGGTGGAGCAAGCGGGACGTCATACCTTGGATAGCAATAAGTATCAATTAAATTACTCGCCATTCTTATTGCCGCGTCAACTTTTTGTTGATTAACTACTATTCCTGTTGGGTCACCGGTCAACAGAGCCAACCCTTGATGAGTCAGCTCGTCAACTAATTCAAAATTACTGATATACATTACGGCACCAGTAATATTCTTATAAAATCGGCACCTGTGCAGGTATCTAATGCACGACCTATGATTTTTTCACCTGGCGTCGCGGTGCGAGCTTTTCCGTCTGCCGCCGAAGCCACATCTGTTCCTTTTGTAATTGCTCCTAAGGTTTCAACGGTTGCAGTTCCCAGAGCGATTACTGACATTTCATCGCCAGTTTTGTATTCTATATCCACAACACCCAAAGATTTTTCATTATTAGCTGATATATTTCCATCAAAATCAACCAATCTAAACGCTGGCACATCTTCATTTGCCTTCAATGTTAAATTTAAAATTGGTTTATATGTTTTATTATTTACAGGCATTTTGTTCTCCTTTTAATTTAATTAATGATTAGTATTTTTAATTAAATAACCAGCATCATTTGCAGTTATTTTTAAAGCGTAATTATCCGTATTTCTGATAATTTTTATTTTACCACCATTCTCAAAATATGTGTCGATTTGTGGCATTCCTTCACGTTGGAAAGTATATCCAAAACTTGGAATAAACTCTGATTTTTTCTCACTTTTATCCACGTAAGCAAGAATAATATTATCTTCCCAAATATCGCTGAAAGTCGTTCCATCATCTGTGCTTACAGCAAGTCCTACACCCACGTTTGGAATATCACAAATATCACTAATAATTTGAGCATTAGCTTTTTTAATTCCGTTAAATTCTATGCGTTCAAGTATTTTTGGATGGTCTAGCAGTGCTTTATAAGTTGCTTCACCAATTAACATTGTATTCGGGTAGCGACCAATTTTAGCACGCACAGCAGAAATTCCATTACGGATTTTTAAGATTGGGTCTTTATTCAAAGTATAATCATTGAAAGCATCTCCGGCAGTAATAGTTTCAAACATTCCAGCACTATAATTTGCAGTATCTTGTACCAAATCAGCCGCTTCTTTCTCTTTTTTAAGAGCAATAGTATCAACAAGTTGTTTAGTTACTTGGCTCTCATAACGCCTGTAAAAACTTGATTCTTCTTGCTCCAAATAATCAATTGCCATTTCCACATCTCTTTCGTTAGTCTCAAAGTCGATTAACTCAACATCTGCTGGTGGGATTCTATTAGAACTCGCACCTATGGCACGATTAATTTCGCGTAAATAAAATGCTTCTTTTCCGAATTTAGGAATTTTCCCCTTTAATTTAGAAACAGAAACTTTTGGGAATAATAACTCACTCATAAATGATGAATTACTATAAGATTGCGCTATTGTTGAAAGCACTGGGTCAACAGCCCTAAGGGTATCTACTCTTGAATTTGACATATTTATCTTTCCTTTATTTAATTAATTAATTATTTAACTTGTAGAAGTGCTTCTTCATAAGTTAATGTTGGGTTTAAATTTAAAATATCATTTATTTTTTCGTGTAATTTAAGTCTGTCTTTATTCACATTTTCAAACTCTGAATAATTATTTTGTTCAAATTTAATCTTATCAAAATAATTTTCCGTAAGATTTCTATTTTCAATATTTAATAAAATGTTTTTTATTTTATTATTTATTTCTTCGCCTTTATCATAATTATTTATTTCAGAAAATAAATTAATTAAATCATTAGAAATTAATTCATTGAAATTTAATTTAGTTTTTATTTCTTCAATAAATTCTCGATTTTTAATTTCATCAAGTTCTTTTTTCAAATTATTTTTCTCTGAAATAATTACATCCAAATTATTTTTTAATTCTTCATTAAATAAAATTAAATTATTTAATTCATCATTTAATAAATCAGAATTAATTTCTTGATTAATTTCAGAATAATTATTTTCTGAAAAAGCAACATTTTTTAGTCCTTTAATTGCAGGTGGCATAGCACCAAGAAGTCCCACGTGGCGAAGCATAAAATCATTATACAATGCCACAGAAACTTTCTTAAATCTCCCATCGCGTATTTCTTTCATAAGTTCAGGCGTTACATCTTTTAGTTTTGCGAGTAACTTATCGCCTTTTCTTTGAAGGCGTTCCACCCAGCCAAATGCTGGCTCATCACTTCCGGGGTGTCCTTTCACAAGTGGCGCTTCAAACGAATCGCTCTCAGCCACTTTATTATTGTAAACATCAATGATTTTATTCAAATCATTAATTGAATATGCTTTTTTATTTCCATTAGAATCGGTATGATTACCAGATTTAAAAATTTCAATCCACATTTAAAATCTCCTTTTTTATTAAAATTGTTTTAATTACAAAGGCGAAATTAAAGGACGGAAAACAAACATAAAGGAAAATAAATAAAAAATAATTATAATATAAATTTATATAAAATATAATTATTTTTAAAAATAGGATGTGTTAAATTTGTGATTGATTGTAAATTTTCTTAATTTTGGAAAGTTGATATGAAAGTAAAAAGCAGTGTGAGTATTTAAAATAAATTATGAATAAACAAAAACTTAAACAAATAATTCATTCAGAAATCAAAGATACTGAAATGGTACTGGAAGATTTTAAGGAGATTACTAAGCCAGTTGCACCTGATGATTCGATTGGTAGGGTTAGCCGGATGGATGCTATTAATAACAAATCAACAGCCGAGTTTTCGGAACGCCAAGCCAAAAATAAATTAAATGACCTCCGAACTCAATTAAACAGATTAGAAACCGATGACTTCGGTAAATGTCAAAATTGCAGCGACGAAATTCCACTTGAAAGAATAATCTTTATGCCCGAAAGTTTATTTTGCGTGAATTGTGCTAAGAAGTAAATTACATCTGCCGTAACTTATACTTCCCTGTTTTTTCTAATAATTGCAAAAGTCCATTTTCTCCTACTAAATGTCCTGCTCCCACAATTACAAAATATTGTTTATTATTTTTTAGATAATCTTCTATTTTTTCTATCATCAAAAAATTTCTATTATCCAGCATAATCTCATTAATTTTCTCAAAATTTTCGGTGTCACCAATAGATGTATTAATAATCTGTTCAATTTTATCAACATCACCCTCTTTCCATGCCTTTAACATATCATCAATCATAGTCTTAGTGTTTTCCATCTCTACCAAAGAATATTTAAAAAAATCAGATGAAAACTCCGAAAGTTCTTCAAAAGCATCTAACTGCTGTTCTAAGGTTTCTAACCCAAAAACCTCTTTTTCTTCCGTTCTTGCTTTTCCCAAAAAATAAAAATCAAAACCCAAATCTTGCTGAAAACCCTCTTTCTGCATAACTGTCTGCATCATAATTAAAGTAGCAGCCCATGGCTTAAGCATCACATAATTCATTTCGGGTATTTGCAGGGAATCCATTACAGACTTAAACTCATAATAACTAACGCTATCCATTTCGTCTTTAAGTGTTTTCCCACCTTGAAGCATCATCCTACTCATCATCTGCATTGGATTAATTTTATCAACTACAACTTCCAAAACTAAAGCATCAGAATCTTGATAAGAACTTTCAATTACTTCATTCAGTGGATACATTTCTTCATTTGCAACGTGAACCGAACCAAGAAGATAAATCTTTGAATCTCCGTCGCTTACTTCCCAAAGAAAAGTTTTGGAAAAAAGAGAATTAGAAAAAAAAGCAAAAGTAAAAAAAATTAAAATTAAAAAATATTTCATATTAATAACCAAAAAAAATTATATAAATAAAATTTCAATCTATTAACGTATTATAATAAAAATGATTTTACACAAACTAATTAAAAAAAAAAGGAGGGCGAACCCTCCTTTGAAATGTTAATTAATTAGTCGAACAATACTCTGTGCTTAAAGACTTCCTCGCCGATTGTCATATAGATAACGTAAGAACCTTTTGTGAATTTCTTTTTGATATTTACCTTATTTGAGCCACTTTCAAACTCCTGCCAAACAATATCAGAAATTCTTTCACTATCAGTTGTGTAAATTTGTATCATTACTTTTGCTTTTTCATTTAATTGAAAATACAATTTATAATGGTCTTTTGATGGGTCATTTGCTACATTTATTGAATTAACAACTTTACCTTTTTCTGGAACAAATATTGGCTTCTTTTTCGTTAAATCAATTGTCTCACCATCAAAATTAGTAAATTCTATCCGAGTTTGACTATTTTTTACATAATTAGTATCAACAGTATCAGTCTCTACCCACTTTTTTTGATTTGGGTATTTTACAAAAGTTTTCCCATCAAATCCTTTAATTATTACAGGCCTGTCAACTTGCGCTTGAACTGAAAATGTTAAAACAAAAACTAAAAATGCTATCATATTAACTCCTTTCTTTAGCAGCCATCTTCACATAGTAATTCAACATAATCACCTACGTCTGGTTGCTCTCTATTACCCCAAAAATCTCCTTGTTTACTACATTCTTCATCTTCGGAATAACGGCTTTTTGTTTTACTTTGTATTTCAATGTAACCTAGCCTTACGGATAATTCGTATTCTTTTTTACAACATACCTGTCCGCAACTATGCCAACGCCAATGGTCAACCCATCTACCTGAACCACCAGGATAATCTGGTGGAGGTCCATTCCAAGGTGTATCACAAACATATTCTATTTCTTCAGGAAGTTTATAAGCACACCTTAACCATATTCCACAACTTGCTGTATAAACAAATATTCTTTTAATGGTGTTTGGATAATTTGGTACTGAAGTTCCTGCATCGCCAAAAGCATCTGAAGTTAAAAAATAATGAAGTACTAACTTTTCTGTAATTGCAGAATAATTATAATGCAAATATTGAAAAGTATCTAAATAATTTAAATTTTCTTTAACTATTAGATCATCAATTATAAATTCAAAATTACCATCGCAATTTGTTCTATATGAAAATGTTGCTGATGCTCTAAATCCATCTTCTTCAAGCAATTCATCAAAGTCATATTCAACTGTTGTCCATGTTGCTGTGCAAGTTGTTGATGGAGGGCATTGCCCCATTGCAAAACTAAAACTTAACAATATAATTCCAAGTGTTAAAAATATCATTTTCATTTTCATACTCCTTTAATTTTTAATAAATTTTAAAAGTTTACTTCCCTTTTGAGTTTCTATCTCAATGAAGTAAATACCAATTGTTAAGCCCTCTAAATTCAAATTGATGTTATTTGAATTTAGATTTGATTGAGTTTGTAGCATCTTTGAATTAATATCGAATACCTTATATGAATTTATATTATATTCAGATTCGATAAACAATTCATTTTTCACGTTTGTCAGTTCTGGAATTGTATTTATAATAAATTCTTTGTTTTTTACTGAGGCAATTGGTTCTAAAAAGTTTTCTAAAATAATTAAACCTTGATCTGTTGCACCAAATAAAGTTCCATTGGGTAACAAATACATTCCATGATATAAATGAAATCTTTTTCCAGATTTGAAGTTAAATTGTGATGGATAAGCAGAGATTTCATTTTTCATAGATTCTGATGTTATTAGTTTGGGCTTATTTAAAGTAGCATCGTAATCTATGTCTTCAAATGTTTTACCATTAAAAGTAGAGAACCGTCTTCTTGTTTTTCCATAAATATCTAAACACGCCAATATTATTCTATCACGATCTTTAAATACACACAATGTGCTTGGGAATGGCTCATTTATATCATCATTTACAATTGTAAAAACTTCAAAATTGTTGAATTGGAAATCATGTCTTATAAGACAGCCCAATGTGTAGTTTCCTTTTGTTGTTACCTGTGTGAAATAAAAAAGATTATCCTGAAATAGTAAAATTTTCTCAATATTAATTATTTTAATTTCACTTTTGCCAAAGTTTTCTAAAATTGGTATGTCGATTTTCTTCAAATCATATTTTTCTAATAAGTTAGTACTTAAATTTAAACAGAATAATTGAAATTCTCCACTAAATACTGAAAAGAAAATTTTATTATCATGATAATAAATATCATTTTTTATAATACCAGAGTTTTCAATACGTGTTATAAATTGTAGTTTCTTATTGATGTCTAATTTCCATACTTCAACATTAGATTCTCCAAACGAACCAGGACCATTTTCGTTTTTAACTAACATTTTAAAGTTTCTTTTTAGAAAATAAATATTTCTCTTCTCATCTTCAGTAAAGGATTTAACTTCGAAATATGAACTGTCTTCAACTTGATACCCATTGAATACATCAGTTAATTTATTGTTCTTATCGATAATGTAGAGTCGGTTTACATCACCAATTAATAAATTATTCTCGCTGTCTTTAAACATGTTGGAATTCCCAAACGTTACTCTAAGTCCTTCGTCATAAAGAAATCCATTTGTTAATGTGTTTTTTTCAATATCATACACATCTAATTTTGCAATTGAATTATGTGCATTTGTTATCAAAAATAATCTATTTTCAACCCTCTCCATTGAAATAACTTGCATGTTAGATAACTCTAAGTTGCTTACTTCAATTTCTGCAATTGCATTTAGATGTAAAAATGCAAATAAAAATAATATTAAAGTTTTCATAATTTCTCCATTTTATTAATTTAACAACCATCTTCACAGTCTAATTCTACAAATGGACTTCTTGGGTCGGGCCTTGGTCCCTCAAAATCACCTTGTTTACTACACTCAGAACCTGGGTATTTTTCTTTAGTCAATGCTTTAATTTTAATGTAGGTTCCTGCTTTGTCAATATAATTTTCTCTACAAACTTCATAAACTTTCCTACAACAAACCTCACCGCAATTTTGCCATTTCCAATGGTCAACCCAAATTTACATGAAAGGAGGATTTGGTGGAGGTCCAGGATTCATTTTGCCATAATGTGGGTCACCACCTTGCCAGCCAGTGTCACATACTTTTACAATTGGGTCTGGTAATTTATATGAGCATTTAGTCCATATCCCACAAGAAGCAGTATATAAAAACACTCTTTTTACTGCATCATTTGTAGAACATAAAGGAACATGTCTTTCATCTCTTCCAAATACATTTCTGTTCATCAAAAAATCCAAAACAATTAATTCAGTTGCAGAAGAAAATGAATAATGTAGATAATTAAAACTTTCCAAAAAATTCGTACTAGTATTACCATTGTGCCCTTCAAAATTATGTAGAATAACTTCAAAATCACCATCGCAATTTTCTCTATATGAAAATGTTGCAGACACAGAAAGTTCACGATTTGCATCTAAAATCAAACCTGCTTGTGCTGGCGTCCAGGTTGCCGTACAAGTAGATGAAGGTGGACAGTCAATAGCATAAGATTGATAACTTATGCATAAAAAAACAATTATTAGAAACGCTTGTTTCATTTTTTTCTCCGTTTTTTGTTTAAAATTTGTTTAAAAAATAAGAAATAGAAATTTAAGTACAAATTAAACTATTCTTAAATTTTTGCTTAAACAAATTGTATAAATCACAAATTTTAAATTGAATTTTATTTGAGTAAATTTTTGAAAAAATAATTTTCTTTGCTCTTTGGAGTGTGTAAAGAAATGGTAAGCATAGGTGTACGCAAATACGCAAATACGCAAATACGCAAATACAGCGTTGTAAGGAGTTAGGGCAATATGATTGACAGAGTAAAGCATTTTAGCATACAACTCTTTTGCTTTTTGTAAGAAATATATCTGGAAATTAAGGAATAATATAATACAAGTCAATAACTTTTTTTAAAATTGATAATTTTTTTATTCTCTTCCAAATCTATAATTAACTCAATATATCGCTTCATATTAATATATCAGTTTTATAACTCAAATTTTACTATCCCGAAACACCCTTTTTTCTTTTCCACCTTTCACTGTTTAAAACTAAATTCAGTAATTCCATTAATTTTCCTTATATTTGTAAGTTAAATAAGAAAATATTTAGGAAAATGTTTCAAATATGGCACTTTTAGGCAAAGAACAAATCATTCAGACGCTACTTGAAGAAGAGATGCAATCTTCCTATCTTGACTATTCTATGTCGGTTATAGTTTCAAGAGCGCTGCCTGATGTAAGAGATGGATTAAAACCAGTTCATAGACGTATTTTATTTGCAATGCAAGAGTTAGGACTTCAACCAAATAGACCTTATAAAAAGTCTGCTCGTTTGGTTGGGGAAGTTTTAGGTAAGTATCACCCCCACGGAGATAGCTCTGTTTATGAAGCAATGGTTCGCCTTGCCCAAGAATGGAATATGCGTTATCCTTTGGTGGACGGACAAGGTAACTTTGGCTCGGTAGATGGGGACCCCGCAGCAGCAATGCGTTACACAGAAACAAGATTAGCGAGTGTTGCAACCGAACTTTTGAAAGATATTGACAAAAATACAGTTAATTTCAGACCAAATTTTGATGACTCCTTAGAAGAACCAACAGTTTTACCTTCTGTTTTACCTTCGCTTTTAGTGAATGGCTCGAGTGGAATTGCTGTTGGAATGGCAACTAATATTCCTCCTAATAATTTAAGAGAAATTACTAGCGGACTTCTGGCTATGATTAAAAATCCAGATATAACCGTTGAAGAATTAATGGAACATGTTCCCGCTCCCGATTTCCCAACTGGTGGTATTATATATGGTTACTCTGGAGTTAGAGATGCCTATACAACTGGTAGAGGAAAAATTATCGTAAGAGGAAAAGCCACAATAGAAGAAAACCAACAAGGAACTAAACAAACTATTATTGTTGATGAACTTCCTTTCCAAGTTAATAAATCAAATTTAATTGAAAAAATTGCTGATTTAGTAAAAAATAAAGTTTTAGAAGGTATCTCTTACGTAGGTGATGAATCTGGTAGAGATGGGATGAGGATTGTAATCGATTTAAAAAGAGATGCTAACGCAAATGTAGTTCTTAATAATCTTTACAAACATACTCAAATGCAAGTTACTTTTGGAGCAATAATGCTTTCTCTTGTAGAAGGAAGACCAAGAGTATTAAACTTAAAAGAAATGATGCATTACTTCATCGAATATCGTAATGAAGTAATTATCCGCAGAACCCAATACGAACTTGACTCAGCCGAAAAAAGAGCGCATATCTTAGAGGGCTTCATTATTGCATTAGATAATATTGATGAAGTTATCAAGATTATTCGTGGCTCGAAAGACGCACCAGAAGCATCTGCGAAATTACAAGAACGTTTTGGACTTTCAGAAATACAAGCCAAAGCAATTCTTGATATGAGATTGCAAAGATTAACTGGTCTTGAAAGAGATAAAATTCAAGCAGAATACAATGATTTAATTGAATTAATCAAAAAATTAAAAGATATTTTGGCATCTAAAGAATTACAATTAGGTATTGTTGCAGAGGAACTAACAGTTCTTAACGATAAATATGGCGACGAAAGACGCACTCAGATTGTAATGGATACTAAAGATTTCTCAATTGAGGATATGATTGCTAATGAAGAAATGATTGTTACGATCTCTCACAACGGCTTCATCAAGCGTACAAAAGTAACCAACTATCGCCGTCAAAACAAAGGTGGTAGAGGTTCATCGGGTACTCAAACTCACGATGAAGACTTTGTAGAAATGGTATTCCAAGCTAGCACACACCATTATTTATTATTTTTCACTGATAGAGGAAAAGCTTATAAAATAAGAGTGTTTGATATCCCAGAAGGAAGCAGACAATCTAAAGGACGCTCTCTTGCAAATGTTATAGCAAAAGAAAATGACGAAAAAGTAACAGCTACTTTAGCAATAACCGAATTTACCGATGATAAATTTGTTGTGATGTGTACTTCAAAAGGTACTATAAAGAAAACAACTCTTTCTTCATTCGCCAATGTTCGTCAAAATGGAATAATTGCTATTGGATTGAACGATGATGACAGTATGATTGCCGCAGATATAACTGATGGTAAAGCCGAAATTATAATCGGCACAAGAAACGGAATGGCATGTAGATTCGTTGAAAGTGGTGTTAGAGCTATGGGTAGAACTGCTGCTGGAGTTCGTGGTATCCGACTTTCCAACAAAGATTATGTAGTTTCAATGCTTGTTATCAAACGTCCTGACGCTCAAGTTCTTGTTGTTGCTGAAAATGGATTCGGTAAACGAACTAAATATGAAGATTTCCGTTTAACGAATAGAGGCGGTAAAGGCGTTATTGCAATGCGTATAACTCCTAAAACTGGACCTATTACTAAAATGGTTATTGCATTCGATACAGAAGACCTTGTTGTAATAACCAAAAATGGAATTTTAATTCGTCAATCTATAGAAAATATCAGAACTATAGGTCGAAATACTCAAGGTGTTAAACTGATTCGTCTTGATAGCAGCGATACTATTGCTGATATAACAACAATACAAGATGATGAGGACAACGAGCATCTTGAAAGACAAGAAGGAAGCACAGACGAAGAGCAAAGTGAATTAGAATTTTAATTGAATAACTAAATTAAATACTAATTTTAATTGAAAATGAATAAACTCTCTTTCATATTATTAATTGCCCTTTACTTTATACTAAAGGGCAATTTTTTATTTTCACAGAATATTGATTCTTTGGAAATAAATAATTTAACAGAAAACATATCTGATTCAATTTCAAAAGATATTATATTTAATACTCCTTTAAAAAAACATGGCTCAATATTTATATTAAGAAACAACGCTCATCAATACATCCCAAAACACAATATTCAAGAAAACGACTATCTCGATTTAGCGGATATAGTCATTCAAGAAGGTAACTTCTATCCTCTTCATCACGGCTCTCTTGGATTAAATAATGCAGTTAGTTTCGCTTCAGGACTTAATAATCAAATTCAATTAAATGGAGTTAACGTATCTAATCCCTTAACTCTAAATAATAATTCATCTATGTATTCCCCTGAATACACAGAAAATATTGAAATTTTTACTGGTTCAGTAGCTTCAATTTTCTCCGATAACGCAAACTCAACCCTAATAAACTTACCTGAAATAAATTATAACACAAGTAAACCATTTTTTAGATTTTGGGCTGCCGACGCAGGTGAAGACTATCTGGCAGTTGATGGAGTTTTTGCCCAAAACATATCGCCAAACTTATCCTTTAATCTAGGTATAAGAAGTTTAAATGGTCAAGGCGTTTACACAAATGATGAAGTTAGAAACCGTAGCATCAGAACCGGCTTAAGATGGAACTTCGACTCGCTGCAAAATATATCAATCACATGGCAACATAATAATCATTTACAAAACATCTACGGAGGTATAAGCGAGCTTTCCCTTAACGATAATGGAACTCTAAACTCAGACCCTATAACTGCATTAAGTAGATTTGATAATAATGGATTAAGAGATGTAAACAACAATATAATTATTAACTACACAAAACTATCACAAGACACAACATCAGCAATTTCAGCACAAGCATACATAATCAACGACATAATGTATGATTTCACAAATAGAACCCTATTCTCAAGTACTTTTTTCCCAGACAGAACAAGATATACCCTAAGAAAACTTGGTGGGAACCTATCCTATGAAACTCAACTAAATAACTTATATTTAAAAGGTAAATTAGACTTACACAACAACACTATAAATGATAACTTATTTACAGGCAATTTAACTAATAATGGATTTGAAAATAATTATTTGAATTACTCAATAACTGGATTTGGAGCTTACAGATTAAATAATTTAGAAATATCAAGCGGGGTAAGACAATCAAAACTCTATGATAATAATTTATTAAACTATGGACTAAATTTTAAATACCACATAAAAGCATATCAATTCTTAATATTAGACTACAGCCATTCAGAAATAGCACCTACATTAGTCTTTCCAAACTTAAATAAAGAAATAAATGAACTCATATATCTAAGATATATAAACAAATCATTAATTAACTCATTTGAAATCGACTTATATTTCAGAACAATCTCAAATATGCTAACACATAAAATAATAAATGGCAAATTAGAACATAGCAACAACCCAAATACAAATCAATACCTTGGAACTAACATCAATATAAAAACAAGACTATTTAAAGAAATTATCTCAACAAACGATGAGATTTTTATAACATTAAAAAACAATATAAGTTATCCATTAAAAAACTCTCAACAATTAAATCCATTATTACATACATTTATAGATACTTATATTACAATTCCAAAAGGTAGGAGTAGAGCGGACTTAGGATTTAGAATTTCATTGCTAACCGAAAACAACATGCCCTTTCTATTGCCAGACTTAAACATATATCTTCAAAGCAATCAAACAATGCCATTAGCTTTCGCGAGAAATGAACTATATGCTCGCCTTCAACTCGGCAAAGCATACTTAAAACTAACACTATCAAACTTCTTAAATAATGATTTTTACTATGTGCCGTATTACAACGGATTACCATCAAACTTTAGAGTTTCATTTAACTGGACATTCTCTTAAAAATAATATTAAAATTAATCCTGTTATTCTACCAATATCAAAATCTTAATTTCAAGTCCTCAATATAAATTTTTAATAAAACTTTAATCGACTGATTATTATTATTTTACTTTTAATTTAATGAGCATTCCTGGTGATTGAGTAACGGCGTACAATATACCATCTGGTGAGATTTGTATATCTCTAAATCTTCCTAGACCTTGGAGACTTCTAACCGACTCTACAACTTTATTTTCTCTGATTAGTAATCTCTGAACGTGCTGACCTGCTAATGCTCCGATTACTATATCTAATTCATCTTTCTCAGCATCATAAGATATCAAGTCCATTCCACAAGGCGCTATCGAAGGCACCCAATATGTAATTGGGTCTTCATAGCCGGGTAAAGAAGTTTTATCAGTTATTGGTGAGCCGTTATAATTAACACCGTAAGTTACGAGGGGCCAACCGTAGTTAGCACCTTTTTTGATTATATTTAGTTCGTCTCCACCTCTTGGTCCGTGTTCGCCTGCCCATAGTTCATCTTTTTCAATTAGATAGAACATACCTTGAATGTTTCTATTTCCCATTGAGTATATTTCTTTTTGAGCATTTGGTGCATTATAAAATGGATTGTCTTCTGGGATTCTTCCATCGTCGTGTATTCTAATAACACAACCGTTGTGGTTAGTACTATCTTGAGCAGAATTTGAATTTCCTCTATCTCCAATCGAAAAATATAAATAATTATCCTTATCAAAAATTAATCTACTTCCAAAGTGGGATCCTGAGTTTATTAAAGGGCTTCCTCTAAATATTTCTTCAAAATCTACAAGTTGATTTCCTTCAAGTTTTCCTCTACCAACAGCAGTTGTAGAAGCATTTCCTGATGCAACTGCATAAACTAAATATAACCATTTATTTTCATTAAAATTAGGATGCAACCTAACATCAAGTAAGCCGCCTTGTCCTACTCTTGCAATCTGAGGTAAACCGTATATTTGGGTAGTTTCTTTTGTTGGAATATTAAATTTAAAAAGCGAGCCACTATGTTCTGTAAATAATATTTCATCTTTGTTTAAAAAAGTCAAACCCCACGGATTGTTCAAGCCATTAACAAGCACCTCATCAACCTCTAATTCTCCAAATGGGAGCTTTGTTTGTTTCTCATGTAAAAATGTAATATCTTCAATATCAAAAAGTAAGTAGGAGTTAGTATTATTATTCGTATTAATTATGATTTCAGATTCTGAAAATGATATCTGGCTTTCGTTGTCAATTTGGTACGACACAATTTCGCCAGAGATTAAAGAAATTCTAATATCGCTTAACGTATTTATTTCGAATTTAATTGAGTTTATATCTTCAATATCATAAGTCCGAACATTTCCATTAGATTCATGGATGTTCAATTTAAAATTATATGAACTTAAAGATAAACTAAATACAATTATTAAAAATATGATTGTTTTCATGATTATCCCTTTTAGTTTTTGATTAATTTATATGAATAATATCTGTTATTTTGGTTAATGTAAACTATGTAAGTAGAGTTAGATAAGTGCGAAATATTGATTTCTTTTTTGTCATATTCAGAATAAACAATGTTACCTTCTATATCTGAAATAATAACTTCAAAAGGTAGATTATTTTCGGTTTCGATTGTTATTTTTGAACTAGCTGGATTAGGAAAAATATTAAATTTTGGGTTATTTAATCTAACACTTGATAACTTTTTAACTTCAACATCTAATGAATCTACTATATTTCTCATCTCCGATGAGCCAATAATTGTTGTAGTACCTTCACTTATACCAATTATTGTGCCTTCATCATCAACTTTTGCTATACTTTCATCAATCGATAACCAAGTTATTTTTTTATTAGTTGCATTTTCAGGTGAAATATTAGTTGTAATAAATTGGCTGTCACCTTCGTATAAAATTACATCATTGGTAGTAATTTCAAATATTTCAACTGGAATATATTCCGTTTGAAATGAAAATTTTTCTATCTCAGATAAGATAATTTCTTGAGTTGAACCGTTATTAAGTTGCAGAATTATTTTATCATTTGATAATAAACTGCTGAAACTTAAGAATAAAACAATGTAAAAATATTTCATTATTTGTCCTTTTATTTTTTCTAACATCGACGAAATTATAAAATATTATTATTTTTTTAATAAATTTTTAATAATATCTATCTAATTAATATAATTTAATTAACAACCTCATAACCTGCATCAGAGATTTTTTGATTAACTTCTTTGGGTGAAAACTCCCCTTTAAATGTTGCTTTACCATTAATATGGTCAACTTTAATATCACTTAAACCACTTACCTTAGATAAAGTTTTAGTAACTGTATCTGAGCAATGAGAGCAAGTCATACCATTAATTGTTAATTCGTTATAATCTTTTGGTAGAGTATTCTTCACAAAATATTTTTTAAGATATATTCTATAAATAGAGAAAATTAGTAAAATAAATAAAATTACACCAGATGTTAATGAAATTATATCAAATTCAGTATGATGATGGTGATTCGAAACAGATATATATTGTTTAAAGTCTATATTATAAAAAGTATGAATAAAATCTATTAAATATCCAAATAATAATGAAGTTAAGATAATTGAAATAATGTAAATACTAACTATTTTTTTTCCAAGTGATTTGCTCAACACCGTAAAACTTGCAGCATTAGTTGCAGGACCAACAGCTAAAAATACAAAAGCAGCTCCTGGGGAGAAACCTTTAAGCATAAGCGCAACAGCGATAGGAATAGAAGCAGTAGCGCAAATGTACATTGGAACCCCAATTACAATCATTAGAAGCATCGAAATAATTCCTGTATTCAACCCACTACCAGCAAAAAAATCATCTGGAATTAAATAAGAAATAATCCCAGCGATTATAATTCCAACTATAAATTGAGGTGCAATATCATCTAAAAATTCTATATAAGGATACCTTATAAATTTATCTTTAAAAGATTTACTTTCAATTTCAATTTTATCATTTAAAACATCTAAAGAAAAAAAGTTTTTTTTGGGTTCAGGAGTAAATTTCTTAGTTATTAATCCTCCAATTACTCCCATAAATAAAGCAGCTATTGGTCTGTAAATTGCAAACAAAGGTCCCATCATTCCATAAGTTGCAAGTATAGAATCAATTCCAGTTTGAGGTGTTGCAGTTAAAAATGATACAACTGCTGGTTTCGAGGCATTACTTTGCGACATATAAACTGCTGTTGGGATAACTCCGCAAGAGCAAAGAGGAAGCGGAACACCAAAAACAGCCGCTTTGATAATTGAAGATATATTATTTTTACCGATATGTTTTTTGATTAAGTCTTTGTTTACATATAAATTCATTAATCCAACAAAAAATAAACCCAGTAAAATGTAGGGAGACATTTCAATAAAAATATTATAGATTTCTATCAGTAAATTTATTATTTCTTGCATTTAGTTATTATAATTTTTGTGACTTTATTAAAAATATTACTTTAAAATCACTTTATTAGTTATCGTTTGTGAAAGGTTTTAGCTTCTAAGGAATCCAATAATTTATCATATTGCTCAAAAGCATTCTTAGTTAGAATAATGGCGATAGTCTTATCATTTTCATCTTTAATTTCATTAATTGGCTGATTGAAAATAATGTCTTTGTCAATTTCTTCAACAAATTTAAAAGATAGTTTCTTGCCATCTTTGCTAAATCTTGTTACAATCCATCCGGAATACTCTTCTTCATTTTTACGAATATTGAGATAGTAATAATTATTTCTACTTAAAAGCAAGAAATCTTCATTTCTTAAATCAAAGTCAATTTTATTAACAATGCCAAGAGAAGAGCGAAATTGAAAATTATATTCAGAAATTAACAAAGTATCACTACCATTCTTATAAAATCCCCATAAATCATCTGGAACTGTTTTTAATCTATTTGAGTCTTCAGGTTGTGGATTGTCGAATAATATTTCGCTACACGAAAAAAATAGTAGAGCAAACAAAACAACTAAATACTTTTTCATTTATTTTCCTTTATCTTGCGCCGTAACCAGTAAGCATCACTTCAATTGTTTTGAAGACTATTTTTACGTCAGTAAGAAATGAAATATTATTAAGATAATAAACATCATATTTGAATTTTTCAAATACTTCTTCTATATCAGAAACATGTTTATAGTAAGCTTGTCCGTAACCAGTTATTCCCGGTTTAATAAGATATTTAAGGTCATATTGGGGTATTGATTGACGCCATTCCAAATGGCAATTTAGAGCGTCTGGTCTTGGACCAATTAAGCTCATTTCACCTTTAAGTACATTCAGAAATTGTGGTAATTCATCAATCCTATGTTTTCTAATAAAGCGACCAAAACTTGTAATTCTATCTTCCTCATGTTGAGTTGTTTCGCTTTCTGGGTCTATATCGTGCATAGACTTAAATTTATAAATAAAAAAAGTAGTGTTAGATTTGCCGGGTCTTTCTTGTTTAAATAAACACTTACCTCCATAAATAAATTTAAGAGTGATATAAGTAGCTATAAAGACTGGTAGCCATAGTGGTGCAAGCAATATTAGTATTGCTTTTTCAATGAAATATCTAATTTCTAAGTATAAAACAGGAATAGTGATATTACCTGTATCAAGTAGATATTCTTTTTCTTTTACTATCAATTTTTCTTTTACATTCTCTTGTAAGTTAGCAACTAACATATTGAATATTTCCTCAGAATCTAAAACTTGTAAATGAAATTACAATTCAAAAGATTTCAAATATAAGATTTTTTTATTAAAAAACCATATTTTCATAAAAAAAATATAATTTAAGCTATCTAAAGAATGTAATTCTAATATGTAAACTTACACATAATTAGTAAAAATTTCCACAAGTTTTCTCACATAAAAGTTCTGAAAAATATTTTTTTGAACAACTTACTAAAATATTTACGCTCCCAAAAATAAAAAGTTCTACAGTATTTTAAAAAAGCATTTCCATATTTAAAAATCACCATTTTGATTACCAAAAAAGCCACTCATTAGCATAATTAACTTCATAAGATTATAATTTTTTGAAATTTAGTATTTGAAAATAACACTCTACTCTTTTAAAGAACAATACACAAGAAAAACCTTACAAATGTTTCAAACCCTTCGGAATGTTAAACCACCCCACCATAATAAACCTTAGTGAAATAACATTAAACAATTGTAGAAACGCGATTTATCGTGTCTTTTAGTTAATAAAGCAAAGCAGAATCGAAAATATAAACAAAAACTCGTCATATTGAGCAAAGCGATATATCAAGTCAAAAAAAATTCCATATCTATATTTAATAAAATTACCAAACCACAATACCAACATCTTCATATCCTTTAAACCATAATATTTAAAAAAAAAAATAAAAACAACCCACTCGATAAAAACATTTAACTTCACAATTTCGAAATATTTACTTTCTTTAAAATAAAAACATCACTTCTTTTACATAAAAATAAATTTAGTTTACATAATATTAGCATATAATATTAGCTATGATTTATATCCCATTGATAAATAGCATATTATACAAATATAAAAAAATATAAAATATTATTTTCTGTAAATTATATATTTCAATTTAATAAAAACTATAATTTTAAATTATAAATTTACATAATTTTATAAAGAATACAGTTTTTAAATTAGAATAAAAACACAAATTTTAAAACAAAAATATATAAATTTTCCGTAATTTTGCGGTATGAAAAATAGAGAAAAAATAATTATATTTGATTTTGGTTCTCAATATACGCAGTTGATTGCTCGTAAAGTTAGAGAACTTGGCGTTTATGCAGAAATTTATCCGTTTAATACTGGTAAAGATATTCTTGATGAAAATGTTAAAGGGCTGATTTTATCTGGTGGTCCATCATCAGTTTATGAAGATGGATCCCCCAAAACTTCCTTTGACATTATGAACTTGGATATTCCAGTTTTAGGAATTTGCTACGGTTTACAACTTATCTGTTACAATGGAAATGGTAAAGTAGATGGTTCTGCAAAAAGAGAATACGGCAAAGCAAGTTTAGAAATTGATGATTATACTGATTTGTTCAAAGGTATTGAGAATAAACAAGTTTGGATGAGCCACGGCGATTCATTAACTTCAATGCCAGATGGATTTGAGAAAATTGCTCATAGTGGAAATTCTCCATTTTGTGCAATTAAAAATGTTGTAAAGAAAATTTATGGGATTCAGTTTCACCCCGAAGTACATCACTCAACTGAAGGCAAAGTTATATTGAAAAACTTTGTGAGGGGTATTTGCGGTTGCACCGGTGAGTGGAATGCAAGTTCTTTTATTGAAGAGAGTTTGAAAAGAATTAAAGAGCAAGTAGGCGATGATAAAGTAATTTGTGCATTAAGTGGTGGTGTAGATTCCACAGTAACTGCAGTCTTACTTCATAAAGCAATAGGTAAAAATCTATACTGCGTTCATGTTGATTCTGGAACAATGCGAAAGAACGAAAGCAAAATGATTTACGACTTATTTGCAGAGCATTTTGATTTACAGATTACTTTGGTTGAAGCGCAAGATTTATTTTTAGATAAACTATCTGAAGTTTCAGATCCAGAGAAAAAACGCAAAATAATCGGCAATACTTTCATTGAAGTATTTGATGAAGAAGCAAAAAAACTAAATGGCATTAAATGGCTTGCACAAGGCACACTTTACCCAGATGTGATTGAATCTGTTTCAGTTAAAGGTCCTTCTGCTACAATCAAAACTCACCATAATGTTGGTGGTCTGCCCGAAAAAATGAATATGAAGTTGATTGAGCCATTCCGCGAATTATTTAAAGATGAAGTTAGAAACGTTGGGCGAGAACTCGGTATTCCCGAATGGTTTATCGCAAGACATCCATTCCCAGGACCAGGTTTAGGGATTAGAGTTTTAGGAGCAATCGACAGAGAAAAAATTACACTGCTCCAAGAAGCAGATGAAATTTTCATAGAAGAAATTAAAAATGCTGGATTATATGACCAGATATGGCAAGCATTTGCAGTATTGCTACCTGTAAAAAGCGTTGGTGTAATGGGTGATAACAGAACTTATGAATACACATGTGCATTAAGGGCAGTAACTAGTGTGGATGGAATGACAGCAGAATTTTACCATTTCCCATTCCCACTTTTAGAGAAAATCTCAAATAGAATAATAAATGAGATAAGAGGAATAAACAGAGTAACTTATGACATTACCTCAAAGCCACCTGGAACAATTGAGTGGGAATAAAATAAAAATATTAAAATAGCGAATAAATAATTTATTCGCTATTTTCAAATTAATTTGGAGATTTCTTCAGCTATTCTTAGTGCCTCAGCAGCTTCAGAAGCAGTTACCATAATATTCTTTTTATTAAGAATAGAGTCAACAAATGAAATATGTTCTTCATAAATCGCATTTATCTCTGGAATATCAGGTTTCTCAAAATATATATTTTTATTTTTTAATCCAGATTCGATAGAACCTAACATTGTAGTTGGTTTATAATTTTCAGGTTCATTTCCAGTTTCATAAATCTTGTAGATTTCAACATCTGGCTTAGCAAAATCCAATGAAATATAAGAATTATTTTGGAATATCCTCATTTTTCTCATTTGGTTAGCTGATATTCTACTAGCAGTTAGATTTGCAACAGCACCATTCTCAAACGTTAATCTTGCGTTGCAAATATCAGGAGTATCTGTTAAAACCGCTACTCCATTAGCATCAATTCTGCTTACTTTGCTTTTTATAAGTGATAAAACAATATCAATATCATGTATCATCAAATCATGAATAACACTAACATCAATTGCCCTTGGTCTAAATTGACTTAGCCGATGCGCTTCAATAAACAACGGTGCTATTTCTTGATTTCTAATTGCAGCGATCGCAGGATTAAATCGTTCTACGTGACCAACTTGGACAATTAAATCTTTTTCTTTTGCTAATTTAATTAGTTTTTCTGCCTCTGAATAAGTAGCTGTTATTGGTTTTTCAATCAAACAATGTTTATTATTTTCCAATAATATCTTTGATACTTCATAATGAGTTATAGTTGGCGAAGAAATTGTAAACGCATCACAGTTTTCAATCATTTCATTCAACTCACTGTAATAATTGCAGTTGAATTCTTTTCCAATCTCTTCAGCTCTTGATAAATTGGAATCATAGATACCAACAAAGTCTATATCTTTATTTTTTGACCAAAGCATAGTATGTATTCTACCAAGATGTCCTGTGCCAATTACACCAACTTTTAATTTTGCCATATTTTGTGTTTAATTTATTTTAAAAGTCAAAAATAAAAAAGTTATTTTTATTTTCAAAGTTTTAGAACTAAAGATTTATTTATCCGAGATATATTTCTCAGAGTTATATTTTTCTAAAAATGATTTTTTCCAAGAAGTAAAATCACCTTCAATAATATGATTTCTAGCTTGCTTTGTCAGCCAAAGATAAAACGCTATATTTTGTTTACTTGCAATTATTAAACCAAGAGTTTCATTAGCAATAAAAAGGTGTCTCAAATATCCGAGAGTGAAGTTCTGCGAAGTGGGAATATCTAATCCAGGGTCTATAGCTTCATCAGATAATTGATGCTTTTTATTTCTAATATTAATTTTTCCACGAGTAGTAAATATTTGTCCATTTCGAGCATTTCGGGTTGGCATAACACAGTCAAACATATCAATCCCACGCTCTATACATTCTAAAAGATTTTCTGGAGTACCTACTCCCATAAGATATCTTGCTCTATCTTGGGGTAAATAATCAGTGGAAAAATCAGCAAAATCATAAATAACTTCGGCAGGTTCTCCAACTGATAAACCACCAATTGCGTAATTATCAAATTCAATTTCAATGAGGCGCTCAATGTATTCCTTTCTTAAATCTTTATAAGTTCCTCCTTGGGTTATTCCAAAAAGCATTTGGTTATGCCCCCATAGCGGACCTTTCTCTTGCCAATATTGTTTGCATTCCTTTGCCCATTTTAATGATAGTTCTATCGAATTTTTAACATATTTATGTTCCGAAGGATATGGCACACATTCATCAAGGACCATCATAATATCGGAGCCAAGTATTCTTTGGGTTTCTATCACTGATTCAGGAGTAAAATAATGATAAGAACCATCAATATGAGATTTGAATTTTACTCCATTTTCATCAATTTTTCTAATGTCTTGCAAAGAAAATACCTGATACCCTCCGCTATCAGTAAGAATAGATTTGTCCCAATTAATAAATTTATGAAGACCACCAAAATGTTTTATTACTTCGTTTCCTGGTCTTAAATATAAATGATAAGTGTTTCCTAATATTATTCTTGTATCAATTTCATTTAAAAATTGTTGTTCTATTGCTTTAACTGTTCCTAAAGTACCAACAGGCATAAAAATTGGAGTTTCTATTTCGGAATGATCAGTTTTTAATATTCCTGCTCTTGCTTTTGAATTATTGTCAGTTTTTAAAAGATTAAAATTATTCATAATTGTCAAAATTAAAATTCAAATTTAATAAAAATATTATAGTTTATATTGGTTTGTCGGTTATTTATTAAATATTACAATATTAAATTAATAAAAGATTATGTCTATTTATTATTTTGATTTATGCAAGGTCTAGGTCATATTTTGTAAAATCATTAATTTGATTACAGGTGTTAATAGTTGTTTTCGGCTCGAATAACATTATTGTTGCTCGATTTGTAGCCACTGGTTTATGTTCCACTCCTTTTGGTATAATAATTAACTCTCCGGTAAATACCTCAATTATTCTATCGCGTAAATGCATTTCAAATGAACCATCTAAAACATAAAATAATTCATCTTCATTTTCATGTTTATGCCATACAAACTCACCTTCAATATTTGTTATTTTAACTTGTTGGTTATTGAGTTCACCAATTATTTTCGGTGACCATATTTCATTTATTGATTCTGATTTTTTTAGTGGGTTAATTTTTATAATTTCCATTTTAGTATTATTTTATTTAAAATTTAACAATAATTTAGCAACGATAGAGTAATATCATCTTGTTGAACAGAACCATAAGAAAATAGCTTTACAGCTGTTATAATTTCTTCTAAAAGCATAGATTTATCTTGGTTTTTAATTAATATATCTTTTAGTCTTTCTGTATCAAACTCTTGGTAGTCATAGTTTTGTGCTTCAGTTATGCCATCAGTATAAAGCAGAATCGAATCACCTTTTTGTAATTGTATTTTCTCTGATTCATAAGGGAATGTTGTTTCAAGAAGTCCCAAAAATACTCCACCTTTATCAAGTTCTTTTATACTTCTATCTCTGAGTAAGTAAGGTGGATTGTGCCCAGCATTTATGTATTCAAAAGTGTTATCTTTTGTATTTAAAATACCGCCGAAAAATGTTATAAATTTATCTGATTCCGTATTTGAATGAACAATATAATTTAAAGTAGAAATTATATCAATCAAAGGTAAATTTAATTTTACTAAAACTCTTATAGCTGCTTGAAGATTAGCCATTATCATTGCCGCTGGCATTCCTTTTCCTGATACATCTGCAATCAAAAGGAAAAACGAGTCATCTGTCATTTTTATATGGTCGTAATAATCTCCTCCAACTTGCTTCGAGGGTATGCTTTTGCCTAATATTTCATATTTATCTAATTTGATATCAGATTTTGGAAACAAACCCTTTTGAATATCGAGAGCAAGCCCGAGTTCTGATTCTAATTGTTTCTTTTTTAATTCTTCTTTAAATAGTCTTTCGTTTTCAAGTGCAGCAATTGCTGTATTTCCTAAATATTCAACAAAAAGTAAATCTTCTTCCAGAAAATCTTTATTAGACATACTTTTACTTATTAAGATTAATCCTTTAACTTCGCCTTTAAATATCAACGGATTAATTAATTCAATTTCATTTAGTTCTAATTCTTCTCTTACTCTTAAGTCATCTAATTGAAATGTATTATTCGTTTTATTAAGTTTTATAAGGTAATTCAATGAATCAAGAGAAATTGGACGATAAAGTTTATTTTTTGCGTGATAGAGTACATTGTTTTCATTATATAATATTACTGCAAATTTATTTATTAGCAATTGCCCCATTAAGTTATATGACAATATATTTAGAATTTCATCTTTTTGGAAATATGAGAAAAAGAACCTAGCATTTTGGAATAAATTTTCTAATAAAATATTTTTTCTTTCAGCTTTATTTTTCTGTATATCAAGATGTTGAAAGTTTTTAGCATTTTGTAATGCAATAGAAGATATATTTGTAAGTAAATTTAAATATTCAATTTCTTCTTCTTTTATATCTGGATAAATCAAACTTGGGCTTAGAGCAATAATATATTCTAAGTTTTCAGCTACAAAAATTGGCAAGATATATTTATAGTTACAATTTGCAAGTAATTTTTCGCTTTCATTAGCATTTGAGATTTCTTTAAGACTATCAATTTTAAAATATGGAACTTGTGTAAGTTCACATTTCCCTTTTTTTATTAATATTTTAAATTTATTTCCTTCCAAATAGAAAATTGCGGTTCGTGAAATACCCAATTTACCCATAATAGAAAGTAAAGTAGAGTTTAATATTAAATTTATATCAACACTTTTATTTAGTTTTGCGCTTAAGTCGAGTATTGATTTAAGGTTTATTGAAATATGTTCTCTTTTCATTTAAAGCGGAAAAATTAGTTTAGCATTAGTTGAAAGTGGCGTATATTTCATATATACTCCAGTTCTGGAGTTAGCAATTATGTAATCATTGTTACCATTTCTATTTGATAATATCAATATTCTGTTTGAAATTGGCTCAAAATATATATTTTTTATATTTTCTTTTCTTTCAGACATGAACGTATAAACACCTTGATTTCTTAAATCGATACGAAATAGACCCACTGAGGTCCCGAGCCAAGAGTATTCTAGATCATTATTTACGATTGCGATTTGATTAACTATCAATTGTTCTTCTGTTTCAAGGAATTCTGATGTTAATTGTGTTTTTGTTAATTCTGAAAAATCCACCAATGAAAAGTATGTTAGATAATAATTTGTATTTTCTTCCGATATAACTATTAAACTTTCATTACTCAAATCATTACTAAAAAGAAGAGACCTACCCTGAATAACTATTTTTTTTATTACCTCTTTTGTACCTGTCCTGATAATATTTATACTGTTTTCGCAGCTGACAAAAACTAAGTTACCTACAAAATGTATCCCTTTGGGATTATTATCTACAGGAATATAGAATTGTGATAATTTTTGATTAATTCTATCTACTACCAATACTTCGTTTTTATCGGAAAGAGTTACATAAAAATTTGAAACATTTGGAAATGCAATATCAGATACTTCGCCTATTCCATTAAAGTCGTATTCTGTAACAAACATAAAGTTAGTTTGGTTGTAAACTTTTATTTTATTTTCAGATTTTAGCAAAAAATATAACTCGTTCTGATAAGAATAGACTTTATCTACATTCGTTTGGACTCTTTGTGAATTATTTTCAAATAAATCATTTGTGATTAGATTTCCAGTATTTCTGTCTATTATTTTGCTGTCAAATTCATTTTCGATTAACATAACAGCATCACTAAAAAAATCATCATTTTCTACTCTAACCTCTTGCTTACAACTCATCATAGCAAGCACAAGAACAAATGCGAAAAAAATATATTTCACATAAGGCGAGCAATTAAACTTTTTATTTATATCACAATCTTTCATTTAACTCTAAGTTATTTATTTTTAATTATTCAAATTTTAAAAGTATTCTAAAACTTAATATATAAAACGTTTTACATACTCTTTTTATTGTTTATTAAGTTTACATTTATCATACTTGATTATTCACTTGATTATTCAATTTTTATTAACCGTTTGTTTTCTTAAAAATATAAATCCATTTTTTTTATATAATGAATCAAGATTATAATCTTTATATTTCTTATATTTATTTGATTTTACTATAAAATATACGTTTGGTTCAATTTCATTATTTAATAGATAACTAGCAAGTTCTGAATTTTTAATTCCTTTAATTTTATTTTCTAACTTTACTTTTCCATAAAAATAATGTGAATAACTCTTGAATGATAATGGTTGGATTATAGCATTTTCCAATGATTTTTCTTCGCAAAACTCGATTACAGCTCTTTGGGTATGTCCTTCAACTTTAGGAGCCGTAAGTATCAAAAATAAGTTCGTACTTAAAGCAATTAGAAAATAAGTTATAATTATCGCTCTATACAAACTAAACTCTTTTACAAATAAATATATTATACAAGTTCCCAAAAGTAGAATACCTGAGACCTTTTCATAGCCACCCCAATTCACATCGGAAAGTAATATCTCTTGAGTAAACGAATCTTTTACTAAATGAATTAAGCTTTCTATATTTAACATTATAAGAGGGAATAGTATAAACAAAAGTCCAAATACTATAAGCCCACCAATAAAAAATATTTCTAATGTTTTATTGAGTTTTTGTTTTAGATTTATTTTTCTAAAAAGGTAATTTGCAGCTAAAAATGTTATAGGAAAATATGCTAATGATGAGTAATGAATAATTTTAGTTTTAACAATTCCAAAAAGAACTAAAACTACCAATATTAAAATTACATTCAAAACTATCAGTGAGTTTTTTTCTTGTTTATTTATATTTTTAAATATCGGAATTGCAAAAAATGAAGCTGGAAACACACCAAATAAAACCACTATAAAGTGATAATAAAAAGGTCCTGAGTGTCCTGCATCGCCAGTTGTTAGTAATCTTAAATGATAATGGAAAAACTTAATAATCACTTCTCCACTAATTCCAAATGCAATAAAATACCAAACCAAATAGGGTATTATTGATAATATTGAGATTCCTACAATCGAATAAATCTTTTTATAGTTTTTATTTAAAATCAAAAAAATCATTGATGTTAAAGAAAAAAGAATTATTGCAACTGGTCCTTTAGTTAATACAGCTAGTGAAAGAAGACTTGTTATAATATAAAACTCATACCTCAGTTTTTGAATTTCTGATTTTTGCGATAACCCATTTTTCATTAAATAGTTATAATAATATATTAATGCAGAAAATATAAACAAATTAAATAATGGGTCAATTATGCCAGATTTGAAATAGAAGAATGGTAAAAATGAACCAAAATAGATTATTGCCCACAAAAAACCAAATTGACTATTTTTTATTTTTCTACCTTGATAAAAAATAAATACTAAACTGAATAAACCTATGATTGCATTTGGAAATCTGGCAGCAAATTCATTAATTCCAAAAACGTTCATTGATATTGCTTGCAGCCAAATAAAAAGAGGGGGTTTCTCGTGAAATGGTTCATAGTTAATCATAACTTTAGAGTAATTACCAGTTACAACCATTTCTCTTGCTGACTCAGCAAAGTTTATCTCATCCCAATCGAAGAGATGAACTCTTCCTAAAAATGGAATAAAGAATATTAACGACAATAATATTATTATAATTAAATGTTTATTTTCTTTTATCATAATGCAAAATTATGGAAAATATGGAAACCAAATAAATTTTTTAATAATATTTTTAAACTTCACAATTGTTAATATTATAAGCATAGAACAAAAAAGACAAATCACAACTCCGCAAAATTAAGGGTTTGGGTAACAAAAAGAAAAGAAGAATACAGCGAAGAAATTCTAATTTTTCACTTAACAAAAAGCCCTCATAAGAGGGCTTTAAAATATAAATTAAATCAAACAATTGTTAAGAACAACCACTCGTTGTGCCGCAGTCAACGCAGACTGTGCAACTTCCGTTTTGCTTAACTCTAAGAGAACCACAACTTGTGCATTGTTCACCAGTGAAACCGAGTGATTTCATTGAGTCGTTTACTTTCAATTGTAGTTTCTTGTCCGAAGCCGCTACTCCTCCAATATCAGTAGATTTTACTGGCTCAAGGTCAAGATTAGTTTGGTTTTTTGTTACACTAATGATGTCTCTTTCGTCGCGTTGAGGTAGTTCCTGAGTGCGAAGTGTTGTTTCCTTTGGGCTATCCTCTAATTGCTCAGTTCTGTAGTTATTTTCAGATTCAAGAGGTGTTCCCGGAACTTCATCAATAGCAGTGATATGCACAAAATCTTTTCTATCAAGATAATCATACCCAAGAGTGCGGAATACATAATCCAAAATAGAAGTAGAATTTTTGATTGCCTCGTGTCCCTGAACCATTCCAGATGGCTCAAATCTTGTAAAGGTAAATGAATCAACAAGCTCATCAAGAGGAATACCATATTGCAATGCTTTTGAAGCAAGAACAGCAAAACTATTTAACAAGCCACGGAATGCCGCACCTTCTTTATACATATCAATAAATACTTCACCTAAATCGCCATTTTCGTACTCACCAGTTCTAACGTAAACTTTATGTCCGCCTACAGTTGCTTCTCTAATAATACCATTTCTTTTCTTAGGTAATCTACGTCTTTTTGCTTCGATTCTTTCTTCTATAACTTCATGAATTTCTTTTGCTCCATAAAGTTCGTTAAGAGTTTCTTCGTCGCCAAGAGCAATAATTTCATCTAAGCCATCATAGTTTGCAGAGTTAAGTGGTTGAGAAAGTTTAGAACCATCTCTGTATAAAGCATTTGCTTTAATCATATACTTCCAAGACTTCAAATAAACTTCGCCAACTTCAGCAACAGAAGCATTTGCAGGCATATTAACAGTTTTAGAAATTGCACCAGAAATAAAAGGTTGAGCTGCTGCCATTATACGAACGTGAGCCATATAGCCGATATATCTTTCTCCTTTTTTACCACATTTATTCGCACAATCAAAAATTGGAAGGTGATAATCTTTCAAATGTGGAGCGCCTTCAAGCATCATAGTTCCACAGATATAGTCATTAGCAGAATCAATTTGAGTATCAGTAAAGCCAATTTCTCTTAATAAATTAAAATTAGGTGCATTATATAAATCAGATGAAATACCAATTTCTTTCAAGAAATCTTCACCTAAAGACCATTTATTAAATGCAAAAGTTATATCAAATACATCGTCAAGTTGTTTTTCGATGGCTTCAAGTTTTTCATCAGTAAAGCCCTTTGCTTTCAAAGACTTTTTATTAATATCTGGGCAACCAATTAAAGTTCCGTGTCCTTTAGAATACTTTTCAATTTCTTCAATTTGTCCTTCAGTATAGCCAAGTTTTACAAGTGCTTTTCTAACAGATTGATTAACAATTTTGAAGTAACCACCGCCAGAAAGTTTTTTGTATTTAATAATTGCAAAATCTGGCTCAATACCAGTAGTATCGCAATCCATAACAAGCCCAATTGTTCCAGTTGGAGCAATAACAGTAACTTGTGCATTTCTATAGCCATATTTTTCACCAAGTGTTAAAGCATTATCCCATACTTCTTGAGCTGCAGAAAGCATATAATTAGGAGTGTATAAAGGATTAATCCCCATCGGACGAATAGTCAAGCCCTCGTATTCATTTGGTTTAGAGTTATATGCTGCTCTTCTGTGGTTTCTAATGACGCGAAGCATCGAATCTTTATTTAGATCATATTTAGGGAAAGCACCAAGTTCAGAAGCCATTTCCGCAGAAGTTGCATAAGATTCACCACAAAGTATTGAAGTTAAGGCACCTGTAATTGAAAGCGCCTCTTTTGAATCATAAGCAATACCATTCACCATAAGCAAAGAACCAAGATTAGCATATCCAAGACCAAGAGTTCTAAAATCATAACTTAATTCTGCTACTTGCTTAGAAGGGAATTGAGCCATAAGTACAGATATTTCAAGCACTATAGTCCACAAACGAATACCATGTCTATACTCTTCAACTAAAAACTGACCTGTTTCTTCATCATAAAATTTAATTAAATTCAAACTTGCAAGATTACAAGCGGTGTCATCAAGAAACATATATTCAGAGCAAGGATTTGATGCATTTATTCTTCCGGAATTAGGGCAAGTGTGCCATTCATTGATAGTTGAGTCAAATTGTAAACCTGGATCAGCCGATTTCCAAGCAGATAAATTGATTTTTTCCCATAAGTCTTTAGCTCTAACTTGTTTGCAAACAGCTCCATCGGTTCTGTTTTTTAATTCCCACATTTCGTCATTTTCAACTGCTCGCATAAAGTCATTAGTAACTCTAACCGAGTTATTAGCATTTTGACCTGATACAGTATTATAAGCTTCGCTTTCATAGTGAGTATCAAATATCTCAAAATCAATTGAAGTAAAGCCCTGACCAACTAAGTCTAAAGTTCTATCAATATAATTTAATGGAATACCGCGATTTAATGCTTTTTGAACTAAAATCTTTAATTCTTTATTTTCTTGCACATCAGCGCCATTATTTACTGCTTCTTCTAAAATTGCTTGTAAGAATTTAGCGCTAACTTTAGAGCCAGCCACAAGAGCAGCAACTTTTTCTTCTTCTCTTGCTTTCCAAGTGATAAACTCTTCTACATCTGGGTGGTCAATATCCACAACTACCATTTTAGCAGCGCGGCGAGTAGTCCCACCAGATTTAATTGCACCAGCGGCTCTATCAAATATTTTAAGGAAACTCATCAAACCAGAAGAAACTCCTCCACCAGATAATTTCTCGCCCTTACCTCTTAATTGAGAAAAGTTAGAGCCAGTTCCAGAGCCAAATTTAAAAATTCTTGCTTCACGAGTAGCTAGGTCGAAGATACCTCCCTCGTTAAGCATATCATCATTAACAGATTGAATGAAGCAAGCGTGTGGCTGTGGACGAGTATAAGCATCCTTAGATTTTTGCACTTTGCCAGTTTCAGGATCAACATAATAATGCCCCTGTTTTGAGCCAGTAATACCATAAGCCCAGTTAAGTCCAGTATTAAACCATTGAGGTGAGTTTGGAGCACACATTTGATTTAATAACATGTAAGCAATTTCATCATAAAATACTTGGGCATCATCTTTAGAAGAAAAATAACCATTTTCTTCCCCCCAATGCCTCCAAGTGCCAGCCAATCTATGAACAACCTGCTTTATCGACTTCTCGCTGCCAAGGACTTGTTTTCCAGTTTCGTCTAAAACCTTTTTACCACTTTTATCAAATTGTGGTACGCCAGTCTTTCTGAAGTATTTTTGAGCAAGTACATCAGTAGCTATCTGAGACCATTGGCTTGGAACTTCAATATCGTGAAGTTCGAATACAGTTGAGCCATCAGAGTTTTTAAGCACTGATGAGCGATTAGTGTAAGTAAATTGTTGGTAAGGGCTGCTACCTTCTTTTGTAAATTTCCTAGAAATTTTCATTGTGGCTCCAAATATTTTTTAAATAATAATTTTTTTTTTTGCTTTTTAAAAAAGTTTTAGTATAAATTCAAAAAAGGGGTCGATATCCCTATTGCTTTTTTCTAAAGGACTTAGAAGACAAAAGCATTGAAAAATGGTTTTTACGCCAAAAAAATAAAACTTTTTTTAAAATTGTTTGATTTTAAAATACTAAACAAACGAATTTTTGCGATGTAACAAAGCGTTTTTTATTAAAATGAACTTTAATTATTAACAAAAAGTTAGCATAAAACTAGAAACGAAGATAAGCCAATTTTAGTATATATTAAGGATTAAAGTGATACCATACATTTTAATAGCAAATTGAAAAATAAAAAACTATACTTAAATTGGTTACTTAAAAAACCTTTGTTAATTGATGTTAATAAGCAGTTAAGATTAATTAATTTATTCGTTTTGTACTTTATGCTGTCGTAAAATTACGGGGTATTTTTTTAATATCCAAGAAAAATATTCATTTGTGGAACATAATGTTTCTAAAATATAGTAATAATGGGGATTTTGAAAGAAAATATTTTTTTATAAAATACAATTCATTAATAAATGCATTTACAAAGAAGTGAAAATATAAATGAAAATAAAAAAAACCATCTTAAATAAGATGGCTTATAAAAACTTTTTTTTTATAATTTAAAAATTTAATTTGAACTTAAAGCAAGAGCTTGATATGCTTTTACATTTAAAATGTTAAAGAACTGACCCATTTGGGGTTGATTTTGTAAAAAAGTAGCTGCTTTTTGAAAATCTTCAATCTACTTCCACCCTATTAATACTACCTTATCACCAGTAAGAATATCTATAAATTCTTTGTCGAATAAATACCCTTCTTGTTTTTCAATTAAATTAAAGAATTCTTTTCGTTTTGATTCAAATTCACTTTTATTAGATTCCTTTACAGTTCTTACAGCAACTTCTAAAACATTTCCATTTTTTATATAGTCTTCTAACTTAACTTCATTTTCATTAGCAGGTTGAACTGCTACAAATGATTTCATTTCAAAAGTATCAAAAAAAGTTAATGCTTCTTGTGATGACATTAGATTATTTGCTATTTTTTGCATAGAATCAGTGGAATCATACCTTGTCATCCCAACAAATACATCTGTATCATCAAGCTCAGGCATTGTAAAAAATGATTTAAACTCCCAATCTTTCTGAATACCTTCCTGAGATTTTAACTTATCAATAAATTTTCCTCTTGCATTTAAAAAAACTTCATCTTTACCAGATTTCACTTTACGAATTGCAATTTCCATAACTTGTTTGTTATCCATCATTATCTCCTAATTAATTATATTATTGATTTGTAGTCGAAAAAGCAAATTGAGAAGCGACAATATCAAAAGTAGAAAAATATTTTTGTGTTATTTCTTCTTTCATAATAGGTTCGGCTAATTTCATAAATGCTTCTTTATTTTGATATACTTTCATACCAACTGTAAGACCTTCTATATCGTTTCCACCTATCACTTTAAATTCATAACTTTCTTTAACTCCATCGTAAGAACTTAATAACTTAACAAATTTCTTTCTGTATTCTTCAAATTCTTTTTCCTTCCCTTTTTTTGTTTTTCTAACTCCAACTTCTAAAATTTGATCATTACCTGATGCTAAAGTTTTTAGATTAAACTTAGGTCCTTCAGTTTGCTGTACAAATACATAAGCTTTTAAATCCATAGTTTTATTAAATTTTAAAAACTTATTTACTACACTTATTTTACTTTGTATCTTTCCTACCGTTTTGTATGTTTTATAATCTGTCATACCAATATAAACATCTTGTTTGTCTGGTTGGGGCATTGAATAAAATGATTGGAATTCTCTATCAGCTAACACACCTTTTTGTTCTTTTAGAATAGTGATAAAGTTTTTTCTTGCCTCTTTGAACTCTTCATTTTTCCTTTCTTTTACAATTCTGATAGAAATTTCTGTAACTGGCTCGTCTTTCTTTTCTACCAATGACTTTTTTATTGGTGAACAAGAAATAGCCATTGCTAATATAATGGCTAATATAAATGCTTTTTTCATAATGCCTCACTTTAACTTTGTTTTTAAATTTAATTAATTATTTGTAAGTTGCAAAATAATTTTTACAATATTAACTATTAATGTATTATTTTGCAAGTAGTTACAATTATTTTTCATAGTTACAAAAATGTTACTTTTCTTAATTATAAGGATTTAAAATTGAATAAAATTGAAATAAATTCAGAGCGTTTTGATGATATGGTAGAAAATATTAATAAATATGGTGGTTGTCCTGTAAGTGCAACATTAAAATTAATCGGAGGGAAATGGAAACCATTAATTTTATATTTTATATCCGTTGATGTAAACAGGTTTGTTATATTACAAAGAATGATGCCTGATTGTAGTAAAAGAATGTTAACAAAACAATTACGTGAATTGGAAAATGATGGTTTAATTCACAGAGAAGTGTTTGCTGAAGTTCCTCCTAAAGTTATTTATACTTTAACCGAAAAAGGTGAGAGTTTAAGAACTCTTTTTAGTGAAATGAGTAAATGGGGTATTGAGTATGTTTTAAAGCCAAAACTAATTAAGTAAATTTTTTATAATTTTTCTAGAGAATCATTGCCAAAAAAATTATATTAAGCATATCTGAGAAGCAATACAAACAATCATTATCCACCTTTCAAGTAAAAACTTTATTAAAAAAACAATGCATCAAGGTCATTGAGCGGAGTCAAATGACCGTCATTTTGTGCAAAGCGAAATATCCAGTAAAAAAAATTTGCGTAAGTAAGTTCTCCTAAAAAAACTTAAGCGAAGTTGAATGTTAGTAGCAAACAAAACTGCCCCGCTCCTCTCAATTTCGGATAATTTGAATAAAATAATGCTATAACTTGAAATAATATAGTTTATTAGCAAGCTTCTTAATTCAACGAGATTCTTCACTAAGTTCAGAATGATGGCATTTATGTTTTCCATTGGACAATTTGGAATAAATATCAATAAATAAAAAAACCTTCCGAATTAAATATTCAAAAGGTTAAATAGAAAAAATGTTTTATAATCTTATCCCTCTATATATGGTATTTCCATTGCAATTAATCATGATACATCATTATATTAAACTTGAAGTAAAAAGGCATCACCTTCTTTAATATTTTCAATAATATCTTTTAATTCTTTGTAACTTTTTATCAATTGATGTGTTATTTATAAAAGAAGAAATACAAATTTAAGAATTTATAATTCTGCAGAGTTCATATAATACAATGCCTGTTGCTACAGATACATTTAAAGAGTGTTTTATGCCATACATCGGAATTTCAATTGCATCATCACATTGGCTTATTATTTCATCATCAATGCCTGTGAGTTCGTTTCCTAATACAATTGCTAAAGGAAATTCCTCTTTTTTGATGTCAGTATAAAGTCGTTTTTTATCTGTTAATTCAACAGCAACTACCTTGAAATTAATTGATTTTGCATAGTTAATTGCATCACTTGTATTCTTGAAATATTGCCACTTTACAGTATTTAAAGCACCAAGTGCAGTTTTTTCAAGGTCTTTTCTTGGTGGATGTGGAGTATAACCGCAGAGCAAAAGTTCATTAATTCCTGAGGAATCACAAGTTCTAAAAATAGAGCCAACATTATATGTACTTCTTATATTATCTAAGATTACAATTATTTTATGTTTTGGTAGTCTATTTAGTACGGCTTCTGTCGGTTTTTCAGAAAGTATTTCTTCGTATGTAAGTTTTCGCATTATAAGGTGATTAATGAAATTAAAATCAATTATTGTCCTATTGACGTTTATGTCATACTTTTCATATTCTAAGGATATATCAAGTTCTGGGAAAGAGTTTTATTTTGCCTTTCCACCAAATGTTCATTTGAATACATACAGTCAGTTTGAACAACTTAGGTATGATGATAGTCTTTATGTTTATATCACAGCAAGTGAACCAACGAAAGGGTTTGTTGAATGTTATGATATAGCAGGTAATTCTCATACAGTAAATTTTGAAATAAATAATCCAGATGAAAAGGTAACAATCTCAAAAATGTTTTGGGATTTCGAGATGCTTTCCCATCCTTTTTCACCTGAATTAGAAAGGAGGGAAGATTTAGCAGGCAACCGACTTATAGAAGTAAATCAAAATGAAAAAGTTAGTAAAATGTCTTGGAGATTAGTCAGCGAAAAAGATGTAAATGTCTTTATTCTGAATCGGTCTCAATATTCAACTGATGGTACAATTGTACATCCTACAACTTTATTAGGCAAAAAATATATTGTTGCAAGTTATAACGCTCATCCTGGTGGGGTGCTTTCTCCATCTCAATTTGTAATAGTTGGCACTGAAGATAATACAGCAATAACGATTTTCCCTAAATCTAATACCCAATTTTTTAAAAATAGTATTCAAACAATAATATTAAACAAAGGTGAAACATATTTAGTCCAATCTGAGGTTGACCCATCTAATGACTTAACTGGAACAGTGATTGAAAGTGATAAAAATATTGCTGTTTTTGGTGGAAACGTAATGTCAAAAATTCCAATTATCAGAGATGGAGTAACCAGAGACCACTTACTTTCTCAATTAACTCCAACAGATAAATGGGGCAAATCTGCAATATCATTACCTTTTAAAAATGTAAATACTTCTTCAAGTGGAAACGATTTAACAAGAATATTAGCTGCAGAAAATAACACAGAAATTAGACTTAATGGAAACATAATTACTACAATTAATTCTGGTGAATTTTATGATTATGAAGTAAATAATGCTCAACTTATTGAAAGTAATAATCCAATATGCGTAATTCAATTTAAAAAGTCAGCAAGCAATAATAGTAACCAATTTTTAGATTCAGATCCACTGATGATAATTTCTCAGGATACTGAGCAATATTCTGATAGCTATAGTATAGTAAATCCACGAGTTTTTAAAAGAGTAAGAATTCCTTTGACTTTTTTTTGGAGGTTAGAAGATGTTTTCAGTAATCATTACATTAATATAGTTATAGAAAATGAATTTTCAAATACAGTTAAAATAAATGGTCAAATCAGAAATGATTTAAACTGGAGAACAATTACAAATACTAACTACATTTATGCTATAGTAGATGTTGGTACTGGCTTAAATAAAGTTGAGGCAGGTAGTGAGTTTGGTTTGTTTTCTTATGGTTATGGAGAAGTAGAGAGTTATGGTTTTAGTGGAGGAAATAGCATTAAATTTTTAAACAATATACCGCCAAAAATCTCTACTATTAGTGATTGTTTTATTTTAGATGGAACTATTTCTAGCGATGTTTTAATTGACGAAAACTCTTTAGATATTGAAATTTTAGAAGATGATAATATTGATTTTGAGTATAATTTTGATAATGTCAGCGGTGAAATTTTATTTACTGCGAAGTTAATAGATAAATATAAAGATGGAGAATTTGTATTAAAAGTTGTAGATAAAGGTGGGCTAACAACTGAAGAAAAATATTTAATTGAAGGATTTACATATAGCATTTTAGAACAAAATGATAAGATAATTGATAATATTAAAATTCCAAATAAAAATAAATATTGTAAATCATATTATATAAAAAATTATAGTAAATATGATAAAACATTAGATGATATAGTACTTGACGGTGATTTTGAAGATTTTGAAATTACTATTGAGAATCCATTAACTTTTAAGCCCGATGAAGAAAAAGAAATAGAGATATGTTTTGATGCCGAAGGAAAAATAGGGGATTACAACTTACTACTTTCATTAGCTGATAATTGTTCAGAAGAAGAAAGAATAGATTTAACTTTAGATGTGAAGCCTGACGATAATGAACCAGAGATAGAAGCTGTTTTAAATGATTGTGAAAGAGATATTCTTCTAACTATAACAGAAAATAATGACTTTGATTATGGAATTAAAGAGTTTAGAGTAGTTGATTCAGTGAATGTATTAGTACAGAATATGAACAAAGAACCAATTAACAATGAGTTATTTCTAAAACTAAATGTTATCGATCCGTACCAAGACGCATATATTGATATAGAAATAGAAGATGAATCAGGTTTGATATCACGATATGAAAGGACAATACCTGGACATACATTAGCGTTTGGAGTAAACCAAGAACGTACAACAGAAGTAAATTTTGGTAATGTAGTAAAAGGTAAAAGTAATTGTTATTTACTTCCAATTTATAATTATGGAAATTATCCAATTACATATAATAATTATGACCTTAAAGAAAATCAAGAGTTTTCAATTCCATTAAGTCAGTTTCCAATTACAATTTTACCTAAACAAACAGAAAATTTAGAAATATGTTTCAACTCAGAAAATCTTGGAATTACAGAAACTGATGTTATAACTCTAAATACTTTATGTATATATACCGAAATACCTATTGACGCATTTACGATTAGAGAAATATATAATTCAAATTCAAAATGTGCTTTACAATTAATCTTAAAAGAGAATATTGAATTTGATGGTTTAGGAGAAATATACCCTAATCCAGTTCAAGAAAAACTAAATATAGAAATCGCATCATTATATGATGGAGAGTTTTCATATTTTATTTTAGACTTACTTGGAAATATTTTAATAAAAAATACAATAAATATCTCACAAGGACTTTTTATATTAACTATAGATGTCGAAAGTTTAAATAATGGAAATTATAACTTAATATTTGACTTTCAAGGACAAAGATTAACCAAAAAATTTGCGATTCAAAAATGACAAAACTGATACTCATAATTTTGTTTTTAAACTACTTTACTTTTTCAAATGAATACGAAATAGTAGAAACAGCAACTATGGGTACAGACTTCTGGGTTTCATTTCCTCCAAATTCTCACATTGGAATGAATGATTTATCAATAGAAATACGTGATTCAATATTTTTATTTATGGGTGCAAACGAAGAAACAGATGTTAGATTTACTTATTGGGATTATGAAGGTAACGAATATTCAAAAACAATAACAATTGCCGACCCATCAAAATATGAAACATTTGGAATTGCTTGGTGGGATTTTGAAATGCCTGCACAAGATCGTTACGGACATAGATGGAAAAATGATAGAGAGTATATTCAGGAACCATCTAAATTATCAATTCACGTAGATTCAGATAAACCAATAATACTTTTAGGACATAGTCAGGCACTATATTCAAGCGATGGTATGTTAGTTTATCCGACACCAGTTTTAGGAAATAACTACATTTTGGCCTGTTATAATTCGATACAAGAATCAAGGTCTGTGCATAGAGCTTCACATTTTTCAATTGTTGCAACTGAAGACAACACTGAAATCACTATTAATCCAAAAGAAGAGTTATCAGTAACCGGATTAGATGAAGTAAATATAACTTTGAATAAAGGAGAAGTTTACTACGCCAGAGCGAAAGAGTTATCAGGGTTTGAAGATTTAACTGGAACAGAAATTATTTCGAATAAAAAAATTGCAGTTTTCTCGGGAGTAGAACGAACAAATATTCCTAATAGCTCTAATTATGGAAGAGATTATTTAATAACTCAATTGAGTCCTTTAGAAACTGCCGGTATAGAATATTTAATCACACCCTTTTTTAATAATTCTTATAAAACTCAAGATGAAGAATTCCACTCATTATTTAGACTAATTTCTTATTATGATGACACCGAAGTTTATATAAATGATAAATATTTTACTACATTAAATAAAGGTGATTTTTTTGAAAAAGATATAGAAGAAGCTTATCATATCAAAACCTCGAAAACAACTTACGCATATTCTATTAGGCGTTCAGGTGTTAATGATTTTACGACAGAAGAAGCAGGAGATCCATTTTTATTAATTAATCCACCCCTTCAACACTTTCATAACGCTTTCAAAGCTATTAATTTTGATTACAATGAAATTTTTATTCAAGAGTCTGTTTATTTTAATGATGAAAATCAAGAATATTATACAGTTTATGATACAACTTATAATCAAGTATATACAGAACATTACATGACAATTGTATTAAATGAAAGTGCTATTGATAAAACAGAATTAGATTTTAATCCTTTACCAAATAATCTTACATATACAAAAATACATAATACTGATTTTGTTTACACACATATAAAAGTATCCTCTGGTACTCACTATGTCAAATCCAATGATATGCTGTTATGTTATTCCTATGGTTATGGATATGCAAACAGTTATGGTAGTATTGCAGGAGGATTAAATGTTAAAATATTAGACCATCATCCACCTCAAATAAGAAAACAAAAAAACTGTGATAATTATCAAATCTCTTTTTCAGATATTAATTTTTCGGATACGGGTTTAGATAGCATTATGATAGTCCAAAAAGACAACATAATTATTTCAGATAATTTTAATGGTGATTCTTTAGATTTTGCGGATGCTGTATTTTCACTTGAAGATCCCTATCAAGATGGATTTATTATTTATAAAGTATATGATAAATTTGGATTATATACAAAGGATACAATAGAAATACCTGGATTTACATTAACACAAGAAATTAGTATACCAAATATAGATAACAGAGGTCATAAATCTATTGAAGATTTAGAATTTAATATACTTATTACAAATTATGGAAAATTTGTTCAAGACTTAATTATAACTTTACCAGAATATATGATGGTCTTAAACAATAAACCAGATGTAGTAAACCCTAATCAAACTATTAATATTACATTAAAAATTGAAAAAGAATATTTAAAATTATATGATATAATAGATTTAACATCTATTTTAGAACATTTATGTTTTCAAGAAAAATATTTACAAAACTCTATAAATATTTGGTATGATAAAAATGAACCAACTTACCAAAGT
>CBFIFP010000006.1:0-67500 GCA_965661945.1 Eximiradiales bacterium | reverse complement strand
ATAGGGGTTGCGCTCGTTGCGGGACTTAACCCAACACCTCACGGCACGAGCTGACGACAGCCATGCAGCACCTCTGCATGTGTCCGAAGAAAATGAGCTTTCACCCATCGTCACATGCACTTCAAGCCTGGGTAAGGTTCTTCGCGTTGCATCGAATTAAACCACATGATCCACCGCTTGTGCGGGCCCCCGTCAATTCCTTTGAGTTTCAACCTTGCGATCGTACTCCCCAGGTGGTATGCTTAACAGATTTCCTCCGGCACTGAAACAAAGTTCCAACACCAAGCATACATCGTTTAGGGCGTGGACTACCAGGGTATCTAATCCTGTTTGCTCCCCACGCTTTCGTGCCTGAGCGTCAGTGATGAGCCAGTAGGCCGCCTTCGCCACTGGTATTCCTCATGATATCTACGCATTTCACCGCTACACCATGAATTCTACCTACCTCTCTCACACTCAAGACTTCCCGTTTCGGAGGCATTCCCAAAGTTAAGCTTTGGTCTTTAACCCCCGACGCAAAAGTCCGCCTGCGCACCCTTTATACCCAGTAATTCCGGACAACGCTCGGACCCTACGTATTACCGCGGCTGCTGGCACGTAGTTAGCCGGTCCTTCCTCTGATGGTACAATCCCAGAACCCCAAAGATTCTTTTTTTCCCATCTGACAGTGGTTTACAGGGTGTAACCCATTCATCCCACACACGGCGTCGCTGGTTCAGGGTTTCCCCCATTGACCAAAATTCCTCACTGCTGCCTCCCGTAGGAGTCTGGACCGTGTCTCAGTTCCAGTGTGACTGATCGTCCTCTCAGACCAGTTACTGATCGTAGCCTTGGTAGTCCATTACACTACCAACTAGCTAATCAGACGCAGACTCATCCCTATCCATCGAAACTTTGACCCGTAGGCCTCATCTGATATTAGCTACCGTTTCCAGCAGTTATGTCAGAGATAGGGGCAGATAATCTACGCGTTACTCACCCGTGCGCCAGTGACCCGAAGGCCCCTTGACTTGCATGTGTTAGGCACGCCGTCAGCGTTCGTCCTGAGCCAGGATCAAACTCTCCGTTGAAATTAATAAATTAATATTTAATTATCAAGTTTGAACTCAAAGCTAATTGACCTTAAAGTACATTCTCTATTTTTATATGTTAAATTTTCAAAGAACTATTTTTTTCCACAATATCTCATTTAAGAGATTTATAAACTTTTTTCATTTCGTTTTGAAATGGGATACAAAATTAAGGAGTATTTTTTAAACTACCAAATTTTATTTTACTTTTTTTAAATATAATTTTCAAACCAAAATCTGGAAATTATATTTATTTTAAGTTGTCCCGAAAAAGAATACAAAATTAAGGAGTATTTTTTAAACTACCAAATTTTATTTTACTTTTTTTTAAATTTATTTCAGAACTAATTTTTTAAACACTTTTTTAAATCGTGTTTGAAAAAGAATACAAAATTAAGGACTTTTATTTTAACTTCCAAATTATTTTTAAAATATTTTGAAAAGTTTTTAAACTTTAAGAATCTCTTCTTTTATTTCCAATCATTTAGATAACTATTTATTCTTAACAATTACTAATAGAAGTTTTATTAAAGAGAATTTCTAAAAATATTAAGTCGTGAACGAGATAGAAAACAAAATTAGGGAGTTTTATCTTAACTTCCAAATTAAATTTTAAAATATTTTTATGTTAACCCTAAATTAACAATTTCTAAACACACTTTTTTCCCCATAACATATTTATTTTTCTTTATTTCATTATTCTTTTTAATTTTGTATTTTATTTTTAAATATTTTGAAAAATGAATAATAATTTTGATATTTTAGTGATTGGGGCTGGTCACGCTGGCATTGAAGCTTGTATTTCAGCTGCAAAAATGGGTTTAAAAGTTGGTTTAATCACTATGCGTTTAGATAATATGGGTATGCCGAGTTGCAATCCTTCTATTGGTGGCTCCGCAAAAGGCCATCTTGTCAAGGAAATTGATGCTCTAGGTGGAGAAATGGGTTTTCTTGCTGATAAAGCTGGTTTATCATTCAAAATGCTTAATACTTCTAAAGGACCAGCGGTTTGGTCACCAAGATGTCAGATTGATAAGGATTTATATCCGGCTTATGTTGCCCATACTCTTCGCTCTACACCTAATTTAACCTTAATTCAAGGTAAAGCAGAAGAAGTTTTGTTAGATAATGATAAGGTTTGCGGTGTTATTTTAGATGGAAATGAAATTTTAAATACAAAAGCTCTTATTCTTTCAGCGGGGACTTTCCTTCGTGGGATTATGCACACTGGGGAAGAACAAACTAAGGGCGGTAGAATTGGCGAACAGTCCTCTGATAAAATTAGCGATATGTTAAATGATTATGGTTTTGAGCGTGGAAGATTAAAAACAGGTACTCCTCCTAGAATACATTATGACTCAATTAACTTAAATAATCTTAAAGTAGCAGAAACTGACGAGAATCCAGTTCCGTTTTCATATCGCACGCCGCAGGTGAGAAATGTTCTGGCTTGCTACCAAACTAATACAAATGAAACTACTCACTCTATATTAAGAGAAGGTTTCGATCGCTCTCCTATGTTCACAGGAAGAATTAAAGGAGCAGGACCGAGATATTGTCCGTCTGTTGAAGAGAAAATCTTCCGATTTGATGAGCGACCAAGCCATAAAGTGTTATTAGAACCAGAAGGGTTAAATACCAAATCAGTTTACGTTAATGGTTTCTCTACTTCTCTGCCAATTGATATTCAACTTCGTGGATTACACTCTATAAAAGGTCTTGAAAATGCAAAACTCTTAAAACAGGGATATGCAGTTGAGTATGATTTCTTCTTTCCGTATCAATTAAGATTTACCTTAGAGACCAAAGCTATTGAAGGGCTTTATTTTGCAGGGCAGATTAATGGGACTTCGGGTTACGAAGAAGCCGCATCACAAGGATTAGTAGCTGGGATTAACGCTGCCTTAAAAATCAAAGGTGAAGAACCATTTATTCCTAAAAGATCTGAATCATATATTGGAGTGATGATTGACGATTTGGTAAATAAAAACACCGAAGAGCCATATAGAATATTTACTTCACTTGCAGAATACAGATTATTGCTTCGTCAAGATAATGCAGATGAGCGGCTTATGAAATACGGGCATCAATTTGGGTTAATATCTGACATAACTTATAATCAATTGCAAGAGAGAATTACAAGGTTTGATAAGGCAATGGATTTTGCTAAAGATATAAAACCAGACAAAGAAGTTATTAATAATTATCTTGTTGAAAAGAACTTAGAAGAACTTAAAGAGAAAACTACTATTTATAATTTATTGAAAAGAAGCGTATTTACTTCAGAGTTTCTTTTTAATTTAACTCCGCAAGATAACTTTTATTTCAAAGAGATAATGTCGGATAAAGATACTTTGGAGCGGTTAAACTTCGCTATTAAATATGAAGGGTATATCCAAAGGCAACTCCGCGAGATCAATAATTTTGCTGAAAATGAGAACAAGTTTATTCCAGATACTTTAGATTACTCAAAGATTCCGTCGCTTTCAAGAGAAGGAATAGAAAAACTTACTAAAATACGCCCTGGGTCATTGGGTCAGGCATCACGTATTCAGGGGGTTTCCCCTGCCGATGTATCAGTTCTTTCGCTGTATTTGCGGAGTAGTTGAATATTTTTTTAACTATTTTATCACCGCACCACCTGAAATTTGTGGGTGAAGATTACTTGCTCGCTCTTGGTGATTTGCAAGATGTAGGTGCCAGTGGGGTGGGCGTTTAGGTTTAGTTCTTTGGGGAGGTTGGCGGATTTTACTACTCTGCCACTTAGGGAGATTATTCGATAGTTCATACCTGCAACTTCTTCGCTTATTAGCACGTTATCGCGGATTTGGAAGTTAGGGTTTTGGGTTACGGAGTTGAATTCTACTCGAAATGGGTCATTCCAAACTCTGTCTCTGTCTATTGTAATTAGAATTTCTTTTGGTGAAAAGGTATATTTATCAGAAAGCGGTCTAATCCAATATCTTCTATTTTCTTTATTTTCAAACATGTATATTCCATTTTCATCAGTATAAGTAGTGTCTAATACTGGTACTATTTTACTATCATCTAATTGAATTTCTACTGCAATACCTTCTAAGCCATCTCCATTTTTTACTACTCTGCCTGAAAATGAAAAATACTCTCTTTTATCAATTAATTCAAAGTTAATTGTGGTGTCTTTATTAAATTTTGTTGAGATATTTTTTGGTTCAAAATCATAAGGTAAATAGAAAGCATTTTCATTGTTTATTGGGGTTAATGTGTAATCTCCATCTCTTACCTTTATAAATCTAAAATATCCATTGCTATCTGTCATTGCAAATCTATTATCTAAGCAAATTGCAATTCCTTCTTTTGGTTCGCCTTTTTCTAAAATATATCCATCTACAGTAATCGTATCTTCTGGTTTTGGTTTTAAATTATCTTCTTTTAACCTATATAAATATTTAGTATGACCAGAAATAATTGGAGTTTCTCCTATAAATTCGCACTTCATAGTTGCTGATTTATTTCTAATTTCTTCAGGTATATTCTCTTCATACTCATAAAACCATGTTTCACCGGCATCGTAAGTATGCATTATCATACCACTTCTGCCAACTGCAATTCCAACTGAATCATTTTTAAAAGAAACATCTAAAATTCCAAGTACTTTAGATTCAGTAATATCTTCTAAATAAGGTATTAAGTTTATATCAAAATAAATGTCATGAACTCTTCTCCAAGATTTGCCTAAATCACTACTTTTGTAAATTACATTATTAGAACTCCCTCCACTTAAAGAGTTCATTGCTTGGCCAACTATAAATATATTATTGCCCACCAATTCCATCTTCCAAGGAAAAATGTATCCGCCTATCTCTGAAATGTGTATTATTTCTTGAGTTTCAAAATTATATAAATAAAGTTCCATATAAATATGATTTATTTTATCGTCTTCTGTATTTGTAAGAATTAATACTTTATTTGAATCAATAAAATCAAAATCAGATATAAATCCTAACTCTATATGATAATTAGAACTCCAATCATCATCAGTGAAAACTGAATATGGAAAAGAAACAATTATACCATTATTACCTTTCATTATCATTTTATATAAAAATGAATATGGTGATTCAATCTCAATCACTTTAAAGTCAATACCACCATTTTTGCTTATTGCTAAAAATTTTGGCGATGCTGTTAAATAAAAATCATTTTCATTTACAAAACTAACCCCTTCAGACCTTCTTCCATTATCAATTACCAATGAAGCTATTTCGTCCCAAGTTTCCCCTTGGTTAGTAGTTTTATAAATCTTATTCCCTGTTGATTGACCTCCTAATAGAAGAAAACAATTATTTGAATCCAATGACTTAATCAGTTCAATTCTTTGCCCGTTTAAAGTATCACTTCCAGCAACCAATTCCCATTTATTCTGAGAGAATAAAATATGTAAGGTAATAATTAAAAATAAAATTAATTTAAACATATTTACCTCACTATTATAATTTTCTTACTTACAAAATGTTTGTAACCTAAATTTAACTGAATTAGGTAAATACCAGTGTTTAAGTTGTTTGTATTTATAGATTTTCTGTTAAAACCTTTTATAATATCTAAAATTTCAGAGTGAATTTCTCTACCATGCAAATCAATAATTTTTAAATTTGAATTGCTGTATTCGGAGTCAGAAGAGATAGATAATTCTATTAAGTCTTCATTGTTTGAAATTTCAAAATAAAATCCATCAATTTGAGTTTTGTTTTCATCAGAAAAAATAAATTTATTTGAAGTATAACCAGTTGTATCTAAATTATTAATCCAATCTTCGCAAGCTTGATTACATTGAGTTGAATCATAGACAATGCTTGGTCCGCCTAATCTATAATTATATCTATAAAACTCCCCACTACAAGAAGTATTTTCTTCCCAAGGTTGAGTAACTTCTATACTGACTATGTTAGGAGTTGCTCTACATACTTTGATGCCAACTTTACAACAAGTTGTTCCTTTACATGGAACAATTGCAAAATTAGGTGTAGGATTTTCAATTGTACCATATTGAGGTAACCAAATCCTAGTCCAACAAGATTTATTAAAAACAGGTCTTCCCAGAATATCTACAATATTTATTGTTTTTGATATAGAATTTTTCATGAAACTACCTTTAAATAATTTTTATTACATTTTTCTTTTTTGCCCCTCTTAAATTCTCTCCTTAAGGTGAGAACTTGGTTGAGTTTATAATGAAAGTTTTTTATTTTATGCAAATCTCAATTGGCAATATAAGATAATTTTGTTAATAAAAAAAAATAAATCTAAATAATAATTGATTAAAAATATAGCAATAAACGATTTTGGTTGAATAATTTATAACCTAAATAAAGCGACTTATATCTAAATTTTTAGCTTTTAAGAGCAATAATTCATTTTGATTTTGATTAAGCAGCTAATTTTGGAATTTTTCTAAAATTGTAGATTTACTTTCTAGGTTAATTAACTTACATTTATCAATATCTTCAAAGTACAGAAATATAAAAGTTATTCTAAATTCATTTTCTTTTCTACCTAATGTTACTTTAGTTAATTTTTGATTATTTTTTCCAACAAATTCATTTTTAATATTCACCACATCAAATTTAGAAATTTTTATGTGAGTGAAGAAATCTTGTACTAAAATTATATTTTCTTCTTTTAAAAAAAAGCTGTTTAGTTGTGATTTTGATTTATCAGTAGCTATTTTTTCCCAGTTTGATGGGTTTATTTTTATTTCATCAATGATGAAATGGATATCGTCATCTTGTATTTTTTGATTTTTGTAAACGCAAGATGAAACAAAAAATATAAATATTATGTATTTTAAATATATCATTTTCAAAATTATTGAATTTTTTTCTTAAATTTGCTATATGAAAATAATATTTATAATATTTTTTATATTTCATTTGAGTTTAGTCTCATTAGATAATCCTCGAGGAAGAGATTCTGGTGGGAAATTGAAGGATTTAGAAAATGCTGATGGCGATAGTGATGATTTTTGGATATTTTTATTAGTTGAGCTTATGTTAAGCGCTCCAGAGATATTTTTTGGCAGCTCAAGCTATTATTATTATTCAGATTTTCCATATAAATATGATAAAGGCTTATTTGATGAAAATGGAAGTAAGAAATGGCACATTGGTTCCAATGTGTATGTTAGTCAGGATTTAACGGCGGTAAGTGGTTTGAACTTAGATTTGGATATTTTTCCTTCAAGGTTTTGGTCTATTAAGTTAAAACATAATAGATTTAGCGAAAGGTTTAGGTTTGAAGAAAATTTACTAAATTTCACTCAAGTTTTTTTAAGATATAATCGTGTTAGATTAGAGAAGGTGAATATGCAATGGGGAGTTGGTTTGTTGAATATGGCTGGTGAAGAGAGTTCCAATGGTTTTGGAATTGATTGTGGTATAGAGTGGTTTTTTTATAAGCCGGTTTCCTTGGAGGCTGATTATAGTTTTGGAAGTTTACGTGAGATTTTATTTCATGATTTTGATGTAAAGTTTAATCTTTACAGAGAGCGTTATAACGGGTTTGCTGGTTATAAGTACATTGAGTTAGGGAATACGAATATAAATAACATATTTATTGGTTTTGGATTTAATCTATAAATTTTGGTATGAAGTATGTTTTTTAATTTTAAAATTAATTGATATTTAATTCGTTATGAGGTTTTGGTTTTTATTTATTATTTAAAAATTTAATTTAATATGAAGTTTTTACTTTTTTTAGGTATTAGTTTGTTTTTTGTTTCTTGTGTAAATCCTTATTTTGCTGATAAGAATGTATTTAATTGTCTTCCAGATGACAATTTGACTAATTATAATTCTACACTTTTGCCAATTGAAACAGGAAATAAGTGGGAATATTATTATGAATATAAAGATTTCTATTTAGAAAGTTTGTCTGATAAAGAAAGAGAGAAGTTACCTAAGAAGTATATTTTAGAGGTTGGACAGAAAGATTTTATTTTTGCTTATGAAAATAAAAAGAAGAGAAAAATAGTTGTATATAGGTTAATTCAAAATGGAATTGTATCAAATTATTTATATTTTATGAAATGCGGAGAGGGTGCATCAATTGTAGAGATTAATGACCCAGAGAATTTAGTTTTAGTTGGGAGCTTGCTTATCAGAAACTCTCCAGATGGAGAGGTTCATTATTGGGACGGTTTAACAAAGGCAAAGTATGAATGGTTAGAGCCAATTAAGGAAGATTCGCCTTTGGGGTCTGTGAATTTATTTCCACTTCAAGAAAAGCTTTATAATCAAAATATCATTAATCCATCGGATAAAAAGTTAAAACCAACTATGCTTTTTTTGGAGTCTTCTATTTCTTGGTATTCTCCTTTTATTGGTTTGGTTAAAAAGGAGATAAGAAAAGAAGATAGAGTTGTGGGTTATTTAGTTTTAAAAGACTATTTGGTTGAGAGAATTTCTAATCCTATTACGCCATAATTTTTAACCTCAATTTATAATTTAGTAAATTTACTCTTAGTATATTCAATTATATTTTTAATATTTTCATTACATCACTAATAAGAAAGAATGAACCTACGATAAGTATATTATTGCTAGTGTTTAATTCTATATCTAAACATTCTTCTAATTTTTGATAAGTTTCTATTTCTTTATAATTTAAGTATTTTGCATTACTTTCTAAAATATCTAATTCCTGATTTCTTGGGTTGGAGGATTTTGTTAAAATAAGTTTATCTGTTATTTCTTTAACTATTTGAAGGTTTTGGATATTTTCTTTATCCTTCATTCCTGTGTAGATTATGTTAAATTTTTGATTTGAGTGTTGCTTAATTATTTTGATAAGATATGAAAGTGCTTCTTCATTATGGCTTGTGTCAAGAATTATATAAGGGTTTGTTTTGATTATTGACATTCTACCAAAATATCCTGTATTTTTGTTTAGGTTTATAATAGATGAGATAAATTTTTGTTCATCAAATTCATTAGAAATTTTAGAATTCATTTCAGAAGATATATATTTAAGAATATTAGCAATTGAATTGATGTTGAGAGTGTTGTGTTTGCCAAGTAAATCTGTCTGAAATTCAATATTGTTTAATTGATATTTTGCCTTAAAATTTTCTTCGGAAATAAGTTTGACAATTTTCTCAGAGAATTTGCTTTCTGAGTTTTTCAGGTTAATTAATTTCGCATTTTTACTTTTTGCTTCATTTTGAAATACATTTAAAATATCATCATTAATATTAACTAAAAAAACAGGCGTGTTTTGTTTGATAATACCAGCTTTTTCAGCAGCAATTAGCTCTAAAGTGTTGCCAAGAAATTCTTTGTGGTCGAAAGAGATACTTGTAATTATAGACAAAATTGGATTTAATACATTAGTGGAATCGTATCTTCCCCCCATACCTGTTTCGATTATGCAGATATCACAGTTGTTTTCGGCAAAGTAAGAAAATGCTATCACTGTAGTGATTTCAAAGAAAGTAGCATCAATTTGGTTTATAATATCTATGAGTTGATTATATTTATTTATAAGATATTGATTGCTTATTTGAGTATTTCCTATTCTGATTCTTTCGTTAAATTTTACTAAATGAGGCGAGGTATATAGTCCGACTTTAAGATTGAGTTCTTTATAGTAAGACGCTAAAAGAGATGATATTGTTCCTTTACCGTTTGTTCCTGCAATATGAATTGACTTTAATTTTTCATGAGGGTTATTTAATTTATTTAATAGAGTTAGAGTTCTTTCTAATCCAGGTTTTATACCGGCTCTTTGCCGGTTGAATAAGTCTTTGATTATAAAATTTGAATCATTTTTCATAAATTTTTAATAATTTTAATATAGAAAAATCAAAAATAAGAAAAAGAATAAATTAAATAATGAAAATAAAAATTTTTAGATTGGAAATAATTTTTTAATTTTGTGTTCGTTCTTTTTCAAAAAGAAGAAAAATGGAGAGGTGGCAGAGAGGCTGAATGCAACGGTTTGCTAAACCGTCGTAGTGTTACAAACGCTACCGGGGGTTCGAATCCCCCCCTCTCCGCATTTTTACCCCACCAAATTTTTTAAATAATAGTCTTTATTTATAAATTCATATTAGAATTTCATTAGAAAATATATTAAAACTTAGTTTTAGTAGTCAATAAGGTTTAATAAAAAAATTATGAAAACAATAGTAAATCCATTTAATAAATTAATACGTCTACTATATAGTGATAGAAAAGAAATAGGTTATATTTATCTATACGGTTTCTTGGGCGGGCTTGTAAGTTTATCTTTACCTCTTGGAGTACAAGCGATAATAAACTTAATAGGCGGAAATCAAATATCAAATGCTTGGATAATTTTAGTGGCAATTGTTGTTGTTGGCATTATGATTTCAAGTGTAATGCAGGTGATGCAATTGTACCTTGCGGAGAATATCCAACAGAAATTATTTGTTAGAACAGCTTTTGAGTTTGCTTTTAGAATTCCAAAAATGGATTTTAAAGTTTTAAAAGAAAGGTACCCACCAGAATTAATAAATCGTTTTTTCGATGTATTAACAGTTCAGAAGGGCATTCCGAAAATGCTCATAGATTTTTCAACTTCTCTTTTTCAAATTCTTTTTGGTATAATTTTATTATCAGTATATCATCCGTTTTTTATCTTTTTTGGTTTGGTATTGATGTTGATTTTATTTGTTATTTTTAGATATAGTTTTCCGATTGGTATGAAAACCAGCATTAGCGAATCTAAATTTAAATATAAAATGGCGTATTGGTTAGAGGAAGTTGCTCGTACAATCCAAACATTTAAACTAGTAGGAAAGAGTGATTATCCCGAACAAAAAACAAATGGAATAGTTAAGGAGTATGTAAATTCCAGAAAGGAACACTTTAAAATATTAGTATTTCAATACTTTAATTTAATTTTATTCAAATTAATAATCGCTGCTGGTTTGTTGCTGATTGGTGGTTTTTTGGTATTTCAACAACAAATGAATATTGGCCAGTTTGTTGCTGCAGAGATTATAATTTTATTGATTATAAATTCTACTGAAAAGATTATAATGGGGATTGAAACAATATATGATGTATTGACAGGTATAGAAAAGATGTCTGAGGTAGTTAAAATTGATTTGGAAGAAGAAAAGGGTATAGAACTTGATGAGAATTTAAAATCACTTTCAGTAAAAATACAAGATCTTACTTTTTATAATGAATTAAAACAAAAGAAGATTTTACATGAGGTAAATGCCTTTGTAGATAAAGGTGAAAAGATTACAATTACTGGCTTTCCTCTATCTGGTAAAACAGCATTTCTTCAAGTAATAACAGCTCTTCAAACAGATTTTGAGGGTTCGGTTCATTATAATGGCGTTTCTGTAAATAATATTAATTTATTCCATTTAAGAAAACATATTGGTGATAATTTAGTAAAAGAAGATATTTTTAATGCTACTTTAATGGAAAATATAATCTTTGGAAAAAATATTGGTATTGATGCAGTTCAGGAGGCGATTGATATTGTTGGGTTGAATGAGTTTGTGTCAAGTTTGCCAGAGGGTTATAAAACTGAGCTTATCGGTGGGGGTTATGGACTGTCCAAACAAGAGATAGTTAAGATTAAAATAGCTCGATGTATTGTATGCAAACCAGCTTTAGTTTTGATTGAAGAAACTATTGATTTATTGGATGATGATGATAAATTTAGGATTTTAGATTTTATTGAAAAGCAAGAATTTACTTGTATAATTTCTACTCATGACAAAAAGGTAGCCGAAAAGTTCCGTAGAGTTATTGTTTTTGATAGGGGTGAAATAACATTTGATAGCCCTTATGAAGAGATAAAAAGTCAAGAAGGTATTTCATACATTTTAAGGTAATTTAAAGAAAATGCTAAATTTCTTTCCAGATAAAAGAGTTGACATAGATAAATCTAAATATAGCTCATTTGAATTGGTTAATTTGCCAAATTTGAATAAGATATTTAGTATTATCGTTTCTGTTATCTTCTTAGTTATTATTATATTAATGTTTCTTCCTTGGACACAAAATATCAGGGCAAATGGAACTTTAACTACTTTTGAACCAAACAAAAGACCTCAAACTATAAATTCTGTTATAGGTGGGAAAATAGAACAATGGTATGTTACTGAAGGAGATTATGTAGAAAAAGGTGATACTATTATTTTTATATCAGAGGTAAAAGACCAGTATCTTAACCCCGAACTTTTAAATAATGTTCAAATGCAAATTAACTCAAAAGAATTTTCTATATTATCTTATGATGAGAAGGTAAAGCAGTTGGAATCTCAATACGATGCGCTTTCTAGAAATCTTAAGTTAAAATTAGAGCAAGCAGTTAATAAGATTAAACAAAATAAACTTAAGGTTAATTCAGATAGTATAGATTATCATGCTGCTGAAATTAATTTTGGAATTGCTGAAGAGCGTTTTGAACGTATGGAGCAATTATTTGAAAAGGGTTTGAAATCCCAAACTGATTTTGAAACAAGGAAAATAAATTTACAGTTAGCTCAAGCAAAAGTAATAAGTGCTGAGAATAAATTATTGACTTCAAAGAACGAGTTGATTAACTCCGAAATAGAATATAATTCTATCAAAAATGATTTTGCGGATAAACTCGCAAAGGTTCAATCTGATAAGTTTTCTGCGATGTCCGCTAAGTTTGATACTGAAGTTGAAGTTAATAAATTAAAAAATCAATTATCTAATTATACAATAAGAGCGGGATATTATTATATAACAGCTCCTCAAAATGGTTATATTACTCAAGCTCTTCAAGCAGGACTTGGTGATATTATTAAAGAGGGTGAGCAAATTGTTAGTATTATGCCTATGGATTATAGTTTGCTTATTGAACTTTATGTTGCACCTTTAGATTTACCCTTAATTAAAAAAGGGCAACATGTTAGGTTGATTTTTGATGGTTGGCCTTCAATTGTATTTTCAGGCTGGCCTAACTCTTCTGTTGGTACTTTTGGTGGAGAGGTTTATGCTTATGATAATTTCATTAGCCCAAATGGTAAATATAGAGTGTTGATAAAACCAGATCCTGATGAATACGACTGGCCCGAACAATTAAGAGTAGGTAGTGGAGCTGTTGGAATGTTGCTTTTAAAAGATGTTCCTGTTTGGTACGAAATGTGGCGTCAGATAAATGGCTTCCCGCCTGATTTTTATAAAACTGCGGAAGAACTATTTAAAATGAAGAAAAAAGATAAAATAAAATAAATGAAAATTATCTTTATCATATTGTTTTTTCTTAATTTATCTTATTCTCAAGAAAGATTACTTCTTGAGGATAATTTTATTGATTATTTGAATAATTATCATCCTGATGCGCAAAGATTTAATCTTTTGATTAATCAGGCGGACGCAAATATCATGAGAAATAAAGGGGCGTTTGACCCTAATATTTTTGCTAGTTACAATAATAAGTTTTTTGATGAGAAACAATATTATGGTGTTTTTAATAGTGGTGTTAATATTCCGGTTTGGTACGGATTTGACTTTAATGCAAATTTTGATTTGAATAATGGTGATTTTCTGAATCCAAATCAGTTTTTACCTAATAATGGATTAATCTCTGCTGGAATTGATATTCCGATATTGCAAGGTCTTTTTTATGATAGCAGAAGAGCAAATGTTAACCTTGCAGAAAACAGGTTTAATCTTTTAACTGCTGAACAAGTTTTAGGTATAAATAATCTTTATTTTGAGGCACTCCAAAATTATTGGAATTGGGTTGTGGCTTATAATAATATGCTTATTAGTAGATATGCTTATAATTTAACTCTTGAGAGATATGAAAATGTTAAAGATGCTTTTTTGCTTGGTGATATTCCTGCAATTGATACTTTGGAAACTTATATTCAGTTGAATGATAGAGAGTTGCAGATTAAAAAATATGAACTTTATGAACAAAAAGCATTGCTTGAATTATCTAATTTTATTTGGGATAATATTGATAGTCCTAATAGATTATCTGGTGTAACCGCTGTTGACTATACTATTTCTCCGTTGCAAATTAATGAACAACTTGATACTAATAATATTGTGATTAATTCTATTCCAGAGATTCAAATCTTAAATGCTGATTACAAAGAAAATGAAATCCAAAGAAGATTAAAATTAGAGAAATTAAAACCTAAATTGAATTTAAAATATAATTTTCTAACTGAAAACTTGGGTGAGCAAAATCTTCCGAATTTTAACCCTAATAACTATAATTGGGGTGTGAAGTTTGAAATGCCTGTTTTTTTGAGAGAGGGTAGAGGTGAAGTTGAACTTAGTAATATAAAACTTGAGCAGACTGACCTTAAAATACGACAAAAAATATTTGAAATTGAGAATAAGTTGAAATCGAATTTTATTGAATTCGAAAACCTAAGCGAGCAGATTGGTATTGTTAACCTGATTGTGGACAATTATCAGACTTTACTTGAAGCCGAAAAAACTAAGTTTTTTAATGGTGAGAGTTCTATATTTTTGGTTAACTCTCGGGAATTAAAATTGATAGATTATAAGTTGAAACAAGTTGAAATTAAAAGACAAACTATTATAGCATATTATAAATTTTTGATGGCACAAGGTATATTAGTACAATATTTTAATTAATCTATATTTGTTTTAAAGTTATATTTTATTTTTAGGTTTGCGTTTTATTTTTATTTAAACCTGTTTTACAAGTTCCTTTTAATTACTACTATTGTCATATCATCAGTGTATTTAGAGTTTAATGAGTAGGTGTTGATTTCATTTAAAATGTTATATGCTATTTCCCTCACTGGTAGTTTATGATATTTTTTAATTAAATCTTTAAGTCTTTCCTCTCCATATAGTTCGCTATTTTCATTTTGTGCTTCGTTGATTCCGTCAGTGTATAATAGCATTATATCACCTTTGTCCATACGTATATTTTCTAATCCAAATTTCTGATGCTCTACAATTCCAAGTAGTCCGCCTGTTGGTTTTAAATCTGTAAATTTATCTTTTTTTGGTGAATATTTTATAGGAGTGCAGTGTCCTGCGTTTGAATATAGAATTAGTCTGTTATCGGAGCGAGTTAACTCACATATAAATAAAGTAACAAATCTTTCATAGGGAAATGTTTTGAAAATGAGTGTGTTAAGCAATCCAAGAATATGGGATATTTTACTACCTAGCTTCATTCCCATTCTTAATGCACCTGAGACAAAAAGTGATTGTATCGCTGCTGGTAAGCCCTTGCTTGCTGCATCACTTATAACTATTGAAAGGGTTTCTTCGTCGTCGAGCGAATCTGTATTTCTTATATAATCAAAATAATCTCCCCCAACATCGGAGTCGGGTACGCATACTCCAAATACTTCATAATCTAGAAATTCTGTGAAGTGTTCTGGAAGTAGATTTTGCTGTATTAATTTTGCCTGTTCATAATCTTTGTTAATTTTTATTTTTTCACTTTCTGCCTTAAGATTTCTGAGAGAAACTGTGCAAACTGAACTTATTATTGAAATTGATTCATAAAAATTATCCGTAAAGTTTTCGGCATTGAATCCAAGAGCATATTCGTAAAAGGAACCGTGCATTGTTCGAATTATGTCCCCTACTCCTGTCATAGAATAATGGCTGATACCAGATTCTATAAGTACTTGGTGTGTTTCATCTTGCATTACAGTTCTTTTTCGAGAGAGTTTTTTCATTACTGTGTTAAATTCTTCTTCTAATATTGATATTGAGAAATTATCGGGTATTTTTTTTACATTCCCATATTGATATAGCAAGGTATATGAATATTTTTTTACGTCAAATTTCCATAATCTTCCACCAAGAATATCATAATCTTCATTATCTGTAACTTCATTAATAACTGAATTTATTAAATCAATTTGTGATTTATAGTTTCTATTTGTAATTTTTTCTAACAGTCTGTATAATTGTCTTTGATTTGAATATTTTTCTTTCATAATATATTATATTTTTTCTTTTTTTTGATTGCAAAATTACCATTTATTTAATGATTTTTTAAATAAATATATAAAAATGCTTTAATTTTTAATTTTTTTATAATATTTTTCTCTTTTATCTGTCTTTAATGTTAATTTTGTTTTTTTTAAATTACAAAAATAGAAATGGTAGTTAGAAAATTTGGTGGCAGTTCTGTTAATGGCTCAATACAATTTGAGAAAGTTGCCAACATTATAGAAAATTATAAAAATGATAAATCTGTTGTAGTTGTATCTGCTATGGGAAAGATAACTAATAGATTAGTTTCATTTAACGAGAACTTATTACATAATGATGTTATTTTTGCTGATAATGATATTTCAGTTGTTAAGGACGAACACTTCAAAGTTATTAAAGATCATGAATTGGGAAGTGAAGCTGAAGAAGTATTGGCTAAACATTTATCTTTACTAAAAACTATAAGAGATAGTGTTTCTATTAATTTAGATATCACTGAAAGTCAGAAAGACGCCGTTTTAGCTATTGGTGAATTACTCTCGTCTAACCTTCTAGCTTTATATTTCAAGAAAAGGGGCTTAAATACTGTGTTTTTAGATTCTCGACAAGTGGTTAAAACCAGTGATGAGTTCTCAAATGCTGAAGTAGATTTATCAATAACTTACCAAAATGTAAACAATACAATAACAGAATTGCATAAGAATTATGATATTGTGTTAATGGGTGGATTTATTGGGTCAGATAGTAAAAATAGAACAACTACTATAGGACGAGGTGGGTCTGATTATACAGCAGCTATAGTAGCTAATGCTCTTAACGCTAGTCTTTTAGAAATTTGGACGGATGTTGATGGTATTATGACTATTGACCCTAAGTTTTCAGAAGACGCAAGAAGAATTTTGCATCTTAGTTATGATGAAGCTGCTGAGTTAGCTTATTTTGGAGCAAAGGTATTGCACCCTAAAACAATTGGACCTGCGATTAAAAAAGAAATACCTATTTTGGTAAAAAATACCTTTAAACCAGAAATAAAAGGTACTTTAATTGAAGGAAAAGAAAATATTTCTAAAATGCTTAAAGCGCTTTCATATTGGGATAATATCACTGTTATTAATATTAAATCTAATAGAATGTTGGGTGCTTATGGTTTTTTAAGTAAAGTGTTTGAAATATTTAAAAACTATCAAACTTCAGTTGATTTAATTGCTACTTCTGAAGTTAGTGTCTCTCTTACTATTGATAATACTAAAAATTTACCACATTTATTAAGCGAGTTACAAAGTTTTTCAAATGTAACTATAACTACTAATCAAGCAATAATTTCGGCTATTGGAGACGGAGTTAAAGAAACCGCTGGCTTGGCTTCAAGATATTTCAAAATTCTTAAAGATATTAACATTCAAATGGTTAGCATTGGTGCTTCTGAAGTTAATATTTCTGTGGTGGTTAACTCTGTTGATTTGGAAAGAGCTTTGAACTTACTTCACGATGAATTTTTTAAAAATGTAAAAAAACCTAATGTTTTTGAATGAAAGGAATTAAATGAATCATATTTCAAATTATGATATAAAAAAAATTGCCGATGAGTTTGGAACTCCAGTTTATGTTTATGATGCTGATCAATTTAAATCTAATTATAACAAGTTAAAATCTGCTTTGAATAAATATTATCCGAATAATGATATTCATTTTTCGGTTAAAGCTAATTCTAATTTAAAAGTTCTTGAGTTATTTAAGAATTTCGGTGCTGGCGCTGATTGTTCCTCACCTAACGAGTTACGTTTAGCAAAGATGGTTAATTTCTCCAATCATAATACTCTTTATACAGGAAATTATGAGAGTTATGAAGATTTAAATTATGTTACTCAACATGATGTGAAGTTAAATTTAGATGATTTAACCTCGTTTAAAAGATTGATTAAAGTTAAAATACCTGATAGAATATCTTTTAGGATAAATCCTGGTATTGGTCGAGGTGGATTTGAAGGAATAACTACGGCAGGAAGTGATGCTAAGTTTGGTATTCCTTACGAAAAGGCAAAAGATGCTTATAAACTTGCTCTTGATTCGGGCATAAAGCGATTTGGAATCCACATGATGACTGGTTCTAATAATTTAGAGCCATATTATTTTGCGGAAGTCGTAGATAAACTTATGTCAATTGCTGGTAGTATTTTTCCTGAATTAGGTATTGTACCGGAGTATTTTGATATTGGTGGAGGGCAAGGTGTGCCTTATTATGATGATGAAAAAGAACTTAACGTTGAGTTAATGTCGGAGTTAATTGCTCAAGTATTTAAAGAAAAGTGTGAAAAGTTTGATTTTGGTGAGCCACAATTAATTTTGGAACCAGGTAGATATCTTGCAGCAAACGCAGGCTATTTGATTACTAAAGTTACTGGGATTAAAGAAGGGTATAAAAAGTTTGTAGGCCTTGACGCTGGGATGGGTACTCTTGTAAGACCTAGTATGTATGGTGCTTATCACAGGTCTTATGTTTATGGTAAAGAAAATGAGGAAAAAGAAAAAGTAAACTTATGTGGTCAGATTTGTGAGAACTCAGATATTTTTGCAAAAAATCAGATGTTACCAAAAGTTGAAGAGGGAGATTTGTTAACTTTCAGAGATGCTGGCGCTTATGGTTTTACTATGTCTTCAGTTTATAATAATAGAACAAGACCGGCTGAAGTATTAATTCAAGATGGTAAAGCAACTCTTATAAGAAGACGCGAGAAATTTGAAGATATGTTGAACTATTATCCGCCTGAGATAATTGAGCAGTTTTAAATATAAATTATAGTTTTAAATTATAGAAAATTAAAAAAGAATCTAAAATGTCAGAAAAAAGTGGTAAATTATTTGTTGTTTCTATTCCTATTGGTAATCCTGATGATATAACTCTCAGAGCTATCAATATGTTAAGTGTTTGCGATATAGTTGTATGTGAGGAATATAAGGAGGCAACTAAGCTTCTTAGACATCTAAAATTAAGTAAAGAGCTTATTAAGTATAACGAACATTCTGACTATAATGATTTACTTGATATTACTGATAAACTACAGAATGGTCAGCGCCTTGCGTTGATTTCTGATTGTGGTACTCCTCTTCTTGCAGACCCAGGACTTGATTTAATACGCGCATGTATTAAAAATAACATTGAATTAGAAATAGTTCCTGGTGTTACAAGCGTAATAACCGCTTTAGTTAGAAGTGGTTTTCCTGCCGATGAATTCGTTTTTGCTGGTTTTCTTGGTAGGACAGACCAAGAAAGAGACAAAAAATTAAAAGAACTTGCTAATGAAAACAGAACTGTCATACTTTTGGAAACTCCATATCGTATGAAAGTTCTACTCGAAGCTGCTCAAAGAGTTATACCCGATAGAAGAGCATATTTGGGTATGAATCTAACTCATTCATTTGAAACTCACCATTATGGTACTTTTAAAGAACTTTATGATAAATTTAAATCAGAAAAAGTAAAGGCAGAATTTGTTGTATGTTTTGAAGCAAAACATTCTATGTTAGGATGATTTTTTTTTAACTTTTTTTATTAAATTTCCTAAATATAATTTATAACTAAATTATTCACCTACATTTACTAAAATAAATTTAAACTTAATAATTTATTGCACAAAACCGTGTAGAAAACTACACACTTTTTATAAAATCTGACAATATGTTGAAAATAATTATAAAAAAATGAAAAAAATATTATATTTTGTAAAATAAAATTTGCAAAAAAAAAAAAACGATTTAATTTGCATTTACATAGATGATATAAAACAAAAAAGTATTTTTTTAATTGTTTACCTTTATTACAACTAAAATAATATTCGCTTGTTTTTTGTAATAAAGGCGTCTATGTTTTTTTTAAAACAAATTTTTTGGAGAATTTTATGAAGAAGATATTTATTACAATAGGTTTACTTTCATTATTTTTAATTCACTCTTGTAAACAAGAAGAAATAATAAATAATGAAAATGTAAATTTTTTGAATGACATAGAGCTAAGTGGTGCCGATTTATTAAACATGGTTGCTGTTGTTGATACAATTGCTAATCAACCTATTCAAGCCGACTTTGTTTTGTTTTGGATTGGAAGAAAATCGTTAGAAGAAAGAGAGGGTTATGAATGCCCATTTATAGGATTTTGTAAATGGGGATGGCAAACATATCAGGATGGTGTGGGATTTAATCCTTCTCCTGTAGATAGACAAGTTGTATTACCAATTTGTAAAGATTCTAATGATATCATTTACCCAGTAGAGTTACATTTAACGACAGATCCTTCAGGAATTCCTAGTAGTGATTTACAATTTATTATTACTGAACCGATGGTATTTATACCTGATTCATTATCAAATATTACATTTGATGAATTAATTGTATTTCCTGGAACAATTCCTTTAGATACAACGATTGGAAACTTTGGCGGATATTCTTTAACAGTAACTGGTATTAATTATTAATCAATATGGGGCTTTTGTAAAAAGCTCCATTATTTTTAGGTGATTTATGAAAAACAAATTATTCATTATACTGATTATAGTATTTACAATTTCTTGCTCTCCATTTAAAGAAAGATATTTTAACAAATTATCTGATAAAAAAAAGGAAAAATATTTAGTAAATAGTATTAACATTGACGAACATTCTAATCAAAAAAATGATACTATTTATAGTTTAAATATTTCAGAATTAGAAAAAATTATAAAAAATTCAAATAATAATTATCATTTATTGTATAATATTAATTTGAATTGTTTAGATTATCCACTCTTAACAACATTAATTGAGAAATTTAAAGAAATTAAAGGGCTTGATTTTTATGTTATTAATGGTGTAGATTTAGTTTATAAACAGAAAAGTATGCAATTAATTCATAAATTAAATTCAAATATTAAGTATTATATCTTGGACCCTAATATTTATGGAAATATAGATGGTTGGCATGAAAACAGAACAACACGACTTAGATTAAGAAAATTTTATTTTGATATTTTAAACTTAAATGGACATTCAACTAGCGATGAAATTTACCTAAGAAATGATGAATATTCTCCAACATTAGTTTTGTTAGATAACAATATGAATCCAATTTATTCTGCAAATGCTTTTTGTTTAGAAAATCAATGTAACGAAAAAGTTAGCGAAATTGTGAGTAAAATTAATGAAATTATTACAAAATAATTGGAAAATATTTGAAAACACTAATAGTACCCTTAGTTATCAACTTAATTTAATTTTTCTACACCTGCATTCTTAGTATTTCGCGGTAAAGGTATAAGACAAACCATCTAAAAAGTGTGTAGATTTCTTCACACTTTTAATATAATCTGACAATATGTTGAAAATAATTATAAATAAATGAAAAAAATATTATATTTTGTAAAATAAAATTTGGAAAAAAAAAAAAAACGGTTTTAAATTGCGTTTGTCAGATGACAAAAAATAAAATAATATTTCGTAATTGTTTACCTTAGTTGCAATTATGTAGATAATAGTTTATTGTTTGTAATTAAGGCATCTGGTGATTTTTTTTTAAACAAATTTTTTGGAGATTTTTATGAAGAAGATAATATTTTACTTAATTGGAATCATTTTTCTTAGTGGGTTACTATATTCAATACCAAGCCACCCTTCACAGGTACCTGCTGGTTATAATTGGAGAATTGACAGCCCATGGACTGCAAGTGATGATCAAACGGCCTCATGGCACTCAAATTCAGGTAGAGTTTACCCAACATGTGGTTGCTTAGACTGGGCTAATTATGAATGCTATGGACAAGGTTCAGAATGTAGAGATAGTGATTGGCTTACTGTTTGGAGAGCTGGTGTAACACCACCAGCACCAGGTATTAGTGGATATTATTCATCAACCAATTATCCATCATTTCCACCTTACTATAATTCTACTTTAGGTGTTTATCATTATTGATATTTTAACTAAATTAAAATGAGGGTAATTTTCATTGCCCTCATTAATTATTAATTATTTAGGAAAAAAATGAAATACATTTTACTTTTTATAATGTTTACTTTTATCTCTTGCAATAATATTGAAAAAACAATTCAAGATGAAGAAATTCAAATTAATTCAGACTATTTTATTGAAAATAAAGAATATGAAGTAAGTATTAATAGTAAAGATACAAATTTATTTTTATATTGTACTATGTATTCAGATAAAGGTAATTCATTTCAAGCAGATTATTATAAATTTAATAGAATAAATAATAAATTGACAACAAAAGTAAAGTTTAATAAAAATATTTATAAAGTTGGATTTTATATAGCTAAAAAAGGTAAAATATTAAAAGAAATTGACACTAAAAGTATTGATATTTTGAATATTGATTCTAGTTTTAAAAAACAAACTTATTTAACAATTTTAAACAGAAATATTGAATTCAATGAAGGGCAAAAGTTAATAAATGAATTTTTAAATAAATATCCAAATAGTTTAGAAATATATCCTTTAAAATGGAAATATGAAACTATAAACAAAATAAATAAGTTAGATTCACTTGAAAAAGATTTACTTTTTATTAAACAAAACTTTCCACATAATGGTAATTATTATTTTATACAATTTATTGGTAATAAATTAAAAGGTGATAATATAAAAGCAGAAATGCTAATAGATTCACTACAGAATTTGGAAAGTGAATTTTTTAATAATCCAGTTTTATACCCTATTATTAGTAAATTATTAGATGTTGGATATATTTCTCAAAATAACTCAAGCGAAATATTAGATAATATTTATAAAATTAATCCATTGAGTTTATTTACAATTAGAAGTATTACATCTCTTAATTACAATTCAAAAGATAGTAGTATGTTGCAAATTTTCGATACTTTACTTTCTGAAAATAAATATTATTATCCAAATATATTATTTTCTAAATTCAAATATTTAAATTTTATAAGGGTTGATACAAATAAAAATATACTTGGTAAAGCAGATTTAGAAAATATAATTATAAAACTTGAAGATTTATATAAGAACCTAAATTCAAATGATTCATATTATTTTCTTAAAGAAAATAAGTACGATTTGTTAGCTTTTATAAATTATAATTTTGTACTTAATTTGATTTATTCATATCACTATTTGAATGGAGATTATCAGAAATCTATAAAAACAGCAAATAAAGTAATAAATTTACTTAATAAAGATGATGTAAGGATTAAATTTAGTACATTAATTTTTATAGGAGATGTTTATATGGAAAAATTAAATGACTTAAAAAATGCAAAAAAATATTATTTTTTAGCTAAATCATTAGATATTAAAAGAGATTTTATAAATAAAAAATTACAAAAATTATATAAAAAATATAAATTAAATGATATTGAATTTGAAGATTGGGTTGAAATAAATTTAGAAAAAATCGAAATAGAAAATAAAAAGAAAGCTACAGACTTACCAAAAATAAATTATAAAAATAATGGAGAAGTTAGTTTATATGATTTTAATAAAAAGACATTATTAATATTTACATCAAAAATATGCTCAGTATGTAAATTTGTTTATAAAGAAATAAATGAAAACAAAAGCTGGTATCAATATAATTTTAATATAATTTATATTTCTGAAGAAAAACAGAATGACTTAGATTATCTAAACGAAAAATATTATTTGGATATGAAAGAAATAATAAACGGAAAAGAATTATTTGATTATTTTAATATTGGAGGTGTCCCTGTAATTATAGTTATTGATGAAAATGGAAATCAAATATACAAAGAAGAAGGAGCAAATGAAAATTGGACTTTGTTAGATTTGAATATTTAAAAAAGAATAAAAAATTTAAAATAAAATAACAAAATTATGGTTTTATCTACATTTTTTAAATTCCCCCTACACCTGCATTCTAAGAGTTTCTCTATAAAGGTCAAGTCCTTTGTTTCTTAGTTCCATTAGGAGTTCGAAAGAGGTTTTTGCTTTTTGTGCGGAAATCATTACGTCGTGGAGGTCTATTGGCTCGCCTTTGATAAAGCGGTCGCGAGCGTCTGCTGCTTCTACTTGCAAATCATTTGTATCTGTGATTAATTCTTTTAAGGTATCCACAAACTTTTCGGAGCGTTCAAATTCCACGCCTTTGGTTTGATTTTTTTGTTGGATAAGTGGATTCCAACTTTGTCCTTGGAGTAATTCATTTACTACCATTTTAATACCCTATAATTTTTTAAATATTTTTAGAATTTTTTATCAAATATACTGCCTTTGTTAACTACAGCATTTTGAATTTGACCATTTCTATTAAAGAGAGTATAATTCTCAATTTGCTCCGAACTATCAGGAAACATAGACTTAAAGAAGTTTCTCTCGTTTCCTGAGATTAACTCTTCTTGGTCAAGTTTATTTATATTTTTAGTTTCAATGTCAGCATTAAGACGCTGGGAACGCACCGGAATACGGTTTGCACCATTGTTTAATTCATTATTGACATATCTAGCGCTGTAAGGATTGTATCCTGTATCAACTCTCATTTTGACTCTACTAATTTGTTACACCAAAGTTGATGTCCCACCCATTTTAAGTCTTCATCTTTATGCTATTAAGATTAAATCTGCAAAGAATTGCTTGCAATATTCTTGCCAGATTCTACAACTTGAGTATTTGCTTCAAAAGTTCTTTGAGCCGAAATCATTTCGACCATTTCAGTAACAACGTTAATATTAGGCATTAATACATAACCATTTTCATCAGAATCGGGATGATAGGGGTCATAAACAAGCCGAGGAGGAGTGTTATCTCTTGCCACTTTTGCTTTCAAAACATTATAATCAGGCGGATAATTGCTCTGATTAGCTGTAGGAGCATGATCGGAGGACGTCCTGTCCATATCGATCAGCTTGTTCAGCTCAGTATTAAAGGGCGAACCAGGTATTTCCCTTACTACAACCACTTCCCTGCGATATGGTTGCCCGTCGATACTTTTTGTTGTGTTTGCATTTGCGATATTGCGAGCAGTTGATGATAATCTCATCCTTTGCACCATCATACCTTGACCGCTGATATCGAAACTTGAAAATATATTTTCTGCCATCTTTTACATTACAAAATTATGATACATTAAACTAATATTATTAAGTATTAGTTCTGAATTTTTATCTGAGTACGCCAGATATTGAATTACTTATTCCACTAAAAAATCTATTTGTCATTTGAGAACCGAATTTAAATCTAATTTGATTTTGAGCAAGTTGAGACATCTCGTGGTCAATATTGACATGAGTTTCTCCTTCGAAGAAAATCTCTGGCTCTGGAATCGGTTTTGGTTGTTTTTCACCTTCTTTTGGGTCTCCGTGTGCATTACCAATAGGAATATCACGGCTAAATTCTCTTGAGCCACCTATAACTACTTGTTGTTTATGGAAGAACTCTTCGAATTTTACTCTTTCTGGACGGTAATGTGGCGAAGTAGCATTAGCCATATTTTTAGATATTGTTTGTTGCCTTAATGCATAAGCATCTAATGCTCTATTCATTAGGGGTAAACCTTGTTTAAACATGTGAAATCTAAAAACCATTTCTCATTCCTTTTTTCTACTTGCTTCTATTTATTTAATTTTATTATTAGAAAATAGAACTTTTATAAAGCCATTTTAATATAGTTTACAATTAGCTTGCCAAGTTTTTTAGAATTAAGTTATCTACATGTATTATTTATAGATATAGATAATTTATAAATTTTTATTTGATTTTATAAAATGCTTATGGTTGATAATAATCTTCAAGTGGTTAATAGTGTGTAGTTTGATTTATTGAGATATTGATTGTATTTTTACTTTTGGATAGTTTGTTATTTATTATTTTTAGAGTTTAATAAAAGTAATTACATATTTTATATAAGATTTCTGACATAATTACCAATTTCTAATGAGCAAGTTAAGCCCGGTGATTCTATGCCAATTAAATTTATTAAATCTTTGTAGTTTTCTTCTTTTTGGATGATAAAGTCTCTTTGGGGTTCGCCTTTTTGTTGAAGTTTTGGTCTTATTCCAGTGTAATCTTGATTAATATCATCGATATTTATATTTTTTAGATATGATGAAACTGCAGTATGGAATTTTTGTTTTAGTCCATCTTGAAAGGAATAGTCAATTTTATTTTCATCTAAATAATGAACATCAGGACCTAACTTTAAAGCCCCACCTAAATCTAATGTTACATGAATACCCAAACCAGTTGTATTTTTTGGAGGCACTGGATAAATTAGTTTTTTAACGTAATTATCATATTTAGAAGATAACTTAAAATAATGACCTTTTGCATAGTGTAAATTATATTTCTTTTCATTTATATTTATTCCAACCATCTCAGCAATTTTATCTGATGATAAACCAGCAGAGTTGATTAGTATTTCACTTTCTATTTCAAATTCTTCTTCATTTTGCTTTACTTTTATTTTCCAGTTATTGTTGTAATGAATGTTTGATACTTCATAGTTGTAGATAAAATCTACTTGGTTATTAATTGATAAAGCTTCTAGTGTTTGCATTAATGAGTGGGAATCTATTATTCCAGAACTTGGTGATAAAATAGAAGCAGTTGCATTGATATTGCTTTCGTATTTATTAGTTTCTTTTTGGTTTAATATTTTTAAATTTCTTGCTCCAATTTGGTTAGCATTATTGAAAATTAATTCTAAAGTGTCAAATTCATTATTTGATGAGGCAACTATTAACTTGCCGCATTTTTTATAGGGTATGGAGTATTTATCAGCAAAATTATAGATTGATTCATTTCCTTCAACGCAGAGTTTTGCTTTGAGCGAATCCTTTGGATAATATATTCCAGCATGAATAACTTCTGAATTTCTTGATGATGTTTCCTCGCCAAAATGATGCCATTTTTCTATAACAGCAATATTTTTATGATATTTAGATAGTTCATAAGCGATTGCTAAACCAACAACTCCAGCACCTATGATTATGATTTTATATTTCATATATTTAATAATTTATAATTCAAAATTATAAAATTTTACTTTAAATAAAAAAATTCATTCTCATTAATAAATGAGAATGAATTTAAATTTTTGAATAAGTTATATTTAGTTTAAAAGCTTTTCTATTTTTTTGTCTAATGATTCAGGAGTTGTAACAGAAGCAAATCTTTCAACTGGTTTTCCATTTTTATCAACCAAAAATTTTGTGAAGTTCCATTTGATATCATCTGTTATTAAGCCAGATTTTTCGGATTTTAGGTAGTTAAATAATGGATGTGCATTACTTCCATTTACATCAATCTTATCAAACATTGGGAAAGTAACTGAAAAATTAGATTCACAAAAGTTTTTAATTTCTTCTGCCGAACCTGGCTCCTGACCACCAAATTGATTGCAAGGGAACCCAAGAATTTCTAAACCTTTAGAGTTATATTTATTGTAAAGTTCTTGCAAACCTTTATATTGTTTTGTAAAACCACATTCAGATGCAGTGTTTACTATTAATAAAACTTTACCTTTATAATCTGATAAAGGTTTTTCTTTTCCTTCAATTGTTTTTGCCGTAAATTCGTAAACTGTCTGTGACATATCGTTTTTACTTCCTTTTGTTGTTGAATAAATAATAGTTGCTGTCAATAATAATATTACACTTGTGATTAATATTTTTTTCATAATTTTCCTTATTTTATTAATAATAACATTAAGACGTAAAAGTGTTTCATTTATTCGTTATTATTTTAAATAAGAATGTTAGTAGGAAAATAATATTTTTATTGTAATGTTCTTACTCAAACTTTTTGTTATCTTTAAAAGTAATAAGTCTTGAAGGATAAGGGATTACTATGCCCTCTTTGCTAAATCTCTGTTTAATTATTTTGTTCATATCAGTAAATAGAATCCAGTTTTCTTCAGGATTGGATGTCCAAACGTTAACTCTTAATCTTACAGAAAAATCAGTAATTTCTCTAACAATAACTCTAACATCTTCCACTCCATCTTGTATTTCTTTAGGAGTTCTAAAATCCTTGTAATATATATGTTTTCTGGCTTCTTCTTTTATAATATTAATAGCTAAATCTACATCTGAATCAAATGAAATATTAAAATATATATGTCTGCAAATTCTTATATCATCAATATGGTAATTTACTATAGTATCTGAACTTATTTGTGAATTAGGTATAATTATCATTTTATTTTCAAAGTCATTTATCACTGTATGCCTTAAAGTTATATCCTTTACATAACCATTTATTTTATCACCTATGGCAATCATATCACCAACTCTAAATGGTTTGAAGATTACAATAAAAACACCACTGATTATATTTGAAAAGGCTGCTTGCGAAGCAAAGGCAAGAATTGCAGCAAATACACCAGCTCCGGCAAATAGAGTTGTACCTAGGGAACGAAGTTCGGGTATTCGATAAAAAATAACTAGGGTTGCAAAAATATAAATAATAAAACTAACTGCGTGTTTCAAAAAGTTATAGTTAGTTGGGTCAACTTTAAGGTATATTGAGCGCTTGTTGATAAATACCGTCATTATTTTTCTTATAACTGACGATAATATTATTGCAATAACATAAGTTATAATTATTAAAAATACATATTTAGAATCTATCCCTAATAATTGCTCAAAACTAACAGAACTCTTCATATTAATTTTTTAAAATTTATATTTTCTAAAATTTTGTTCAAGATTATCTTTCTAAAATAATTGGATTGCAGTTACATTGTTGATTGATAATGATTTTAGCTGCTTCTGCATTTGCCTTTGTTGAGTAATTTCCAACAACAACTGCGTACATAGGAGTATTATCAACTAATTTAGTAACTACTTCTGTTCTCATTCTTTGCGAAATAAACTTTTCTTTTTCTTTTTCTGCTTTATCTTTAGAATCAAAAATAGCAACTTGAAGTCCCCAGCGAATTTTTGGAGCATCTTCACTTTGATTTATTTCTTGATTATTTATAGCTAAATCAGTTTGTTTATTATTTGATTTTTGTTTTACTTCATCTGATTTTGCAATTGTATTACTTTGATTTATTTCTTGATTTTCATTTTCCTCAAGTGCTTTTCTTTCTTCAAGTACTTTTTTTTCTAAATCCATTTGTTTATTGAGAATTTGTTTTAATTGTTCAGCATTATCATCATTATTTTTAGAATATGTTGAATTAGAGGTCTCATCTTTTCCATATTCATTTTGGTCTTCAACTTTAGCAATGTTATCAGAGTTTGTTAATTCATTTCCAATATTATTAGATTTATTTATTTCTATTTGCTCGGGGACAAGTTCTTTAGGCTTTTGCTCCACTTGGTTCTGAGGTGTTAAATCTTGTTCCATTGGTGTTAATTCACGAGTATCAATTGGTTGCTTAACAGCACTTTTATTGTTTTGTAGAATAATTATGTCTGAATTTGTACTTTTGTTTTCTTGTTTTACTTTTGGCTTGTTATTTATAATTACTTTTTCTGTTTCAATAATATTTCTATCATTATCTTTATTCAAATTTGAGTAATTTGGAGCTTTTAAATTACCATTTACACCGATAAATGTCTTAACTAAATCTGCAGAAGGAATAATATATTGGCTTGTAGGGTATCTTTGGCGAAGTTTATTTAATTCAGAAAGCGCTTCTTCTCCGTTACTTAAGACAACGTGATATTGTATTATTCTATAAAGAGCATCATCAGCCCATTGACTTTGAGGAGATTCATTTACAATTTCATTATATATTTTTAAAGACTTCATAGCGTCAGTAAGCACTGATGCAGTAAGAAGTTTAACTCCTGGGTCATTAGGGTATTCTACCATTAGGTCTGGTAGGATTAATTTTACTTTATCAGAGTTACCCGACGCAATTTCGTTTAAGTATTGTGATACTGGAATATCGCTTTGAGAATAGATGTTAGTATATAACAATATCAATGAAAGTACAATGTATTTCATTTTATTTTCCTCTTTTTTTTATTTTATTGTGCTGCAATGTTCAAAATTAATAAATTTAACTTTCAAATAAAAATTATTTTTTTACACATAAATAAAACATTATCAATTATATAAATTGATTACTTAAAATTATCATATTAACATTACTAATTAAATTTGTATAAAGTAAGAAAATGTAGTGGATATTTTGTTAATTTTGTAAAATAAAAACTGGGTTAAAATGAAAATAGTGTTTATGGGAACTCCCGAATTCGCTGTTCCTTCTCTGGAGTCAATTTCCAAAAATTATGATGTTAAAGCAGTTGTAACCGTTCCTGATAAGCAAAAAGGAAGAGGTCAGAAGTTGTCATATTCTCCCGTAAAAGAAAAAGCTTTAGAACTAGGACTCAATATTTTGCAACCAAATAGTTTAAAAGATAAAGATTTTATTGATAATTTAAAAGAAATAGACCCTGATATTATTTGTGTGATTGCTTTTAGAATATTACCAGAAGAAGTTTTTTCGATTGCCAAGTTTGCATCTTTTAATATTCATGGTTCATTGCTTCCCAAATTTAGGGGTGCAGCTCCAATTAATAGGGCGATAATGGCTGGTGAAATGAAAACTGGGTTAACGAGTTTTGTTTTAAAAAAGGTAGTGGATACTGGAGATATTTTACTAAAAAAGGAAGTTGAACTTACTAAAGATATGACTGCAGGTGAACTTCATGATTTAATGATGCCAATAGCTGCGGAGTTATCTATTGAAACTATTAAAATGATTAATAGTGGAAGTTATAATTTAATTGAACAGGATGATTCTGTTGCATCTCCAGCTCCTAAGATATTTAGAGAGGAGTGTGAAATTTTAAGTGTGAGAAATGTAATTGAAGCAAAAAATCATATTCATGGTCTTTCGCCTTATCCAGCAGCATTTGTAATAATTAATGGAACAGAATTTAAAATACTGAAGGTTAGAGAAAGTGAGGAAATTTTAAAAATGGGTAGTTTTAAAATTGATAAAAAGTTTTTACTTGGTTTTGAGGGCGGGAGTTTGGAAGTATTGGAGTTAAAACCACAAGGAAAGAAAGTAATTGATTCAAAATCATTTATAAATGGTTGGAGGGGAGTTAAAGAAGGTGATTTTTGATTTTATTTCTGATTTTTAACTTTATTTCTTAATTTTGTTAAATAAAAAAAAGATATTGAATTTTGATTAAAGATTTAGAACTTAATGTAAATGAGATTTTTTACTCTATCCAGGGAGAGGGAACAAGAGCAGGACTTCCTTGCGTTTTTGTTAGATTTCAGGGGTGTCTTTTAAGGTGTGTCTGGTGTGATACTCCTTACGCTTTGGATAGGAAAGAGATTGCTAATATAATGACAATTAGTCAGATTGAAGAAGAAGTAAAAAAGCATAATTGTAATTTTTTGATGCTTACTGGGGGTGAGCCATTAGAACAAAAATATATTTCACAGTTGACAGAATATTTTTGTGATAAGGGTTATGATGTTGTGATAGAAACAAATGGGCAACAGGATATTTCAAAAGTAGATACTCGAAGTGTGAAAATATTGGATTTTAAATGTCCTGATTCTAATATGCACAAAAAGAATAATTTTAAGAATGTAAATTATCTTAAAAAGACAGATGAAGTAAAATTTGTAGTCGGATCAAGATTGGATTTTGAATATGCCGAAGAAGTATCAGAGAAATATGGCTTAGATGAAAAAGTTAAAACAATTTTAATTTCTCCTGTTTTTGATGATATAAACAGTAATATTAGTTTGAATGATTTAGCAAATTGGATTAAAGATTCTAAACATAATTTTAGGATGCAGTTTCAGCTTCATAAATATATATGGGAGCCAGCTACTCGTGGTGTTTAATAAATCTAGGAAAAGAAATGAAAAAAATAATTTTATTAGTTGCGGTGATAGTTTTATCATCTTGCAGTCCAGCAATTCGTTTTACAAGTGATAACGCTATGGCAAATAATTCTGGAAATAGCTCATCAAAACAAACATCTGATTCTAAAAATTCAAATGTTAAAATTGGATATATGTTTAAGGGAAAAGCGTCATTTTACGCAGATAAGTATGATGGTAGAAAAACTGCTTCTGGAGAAGTTTTTAATCAAAAAGACTTAACAGCCGCTCATAAAACTCTTGCGTTTGGAACAAAGTGTAAAGTTACTAATCTAAAAAATAATAAAAGCGTTATTGTAAGAATTAATGATAGAGGTCCTTTTGTTAAAAATAGGGTTATTGACTTATCTTATGCCGCTGCTAAAGAAATTGATATGATAGGAGATGGTGTGGTTGAAGTAGAAGTTGTCATTTTAGAAAAATAAAGTTTTTATAATATTCTTATTTTTGTAAAAGTCAATTTAGTATAAAATGTATTTTATTCCTAAGTTTAAGGAATATAGGTTGTAATTCCATCTGTTATCGTTTTGCAAGAGATTAGAAAAATTATATAGATATTCTAATTCTGAGAAAGCAACGAATTTATTATTTATTTTTTGATTTATTCCTAACCCTATATTAAAGCCAAAATTAAGATTATTTAATTCTTCAATTTCAACAATTGATTCTGGACCTTGTTTTGTTAAAGTTTCAGGATAATTAACAAAGTTGGGATAATTTATTTTTCTGTTTATTGTTGCTTGTCGATTTGAAAGGAAAGATGCATTTAGTCCGAAGAATGAATAAAATCTTGCATTAAATTGATATTCTAAGTTAAGTTGGAGTATAAAATTATAAATATCAAATTTCATTTGTGTTGCTTCTTGGAAGTCTATAAATTCTCCATTATCTAAAAGAAGCTTAGAAGAAACTGAATCAGGTGATTCCATCATTGAATTTATTTGACTTAGAGTGATTCTTGAAGTAAAGAATAAATTAGGTTTGATAGCAAATGACATTCCAGCACCCAAAATACCTGTTGTAGAGTTTTTAGAATTAAATTCTCCCAAACTTTCTATATTTGCTAAATTATTGATTTCAATATTATTGTTCAGTTGTGAAATTCTGCCAAAGAATTGTAGTGATGTTTTCTCGAATTTTTCACAATCAACATCTCCTTGGTTTACATAGAATTGATATTGGGTAGAGTTTTCGTCTAATGTATAGCAAATAGTATAAAGTTTTGAGTTTCCTGCGAGGTCAAAAGTATTAAGAACTAATTTTCCGATTTCACCCTGTAAATCTGCTTTTAGTTTAATACTAACTTGAGGTACACCTTCAACGAAGTCAGGTATGTTATAAATTATATTTTGAGATGATTTTACTACTATTCTTTCAATACCCTCATCGCTGACTCTATCGTCTCTTATGATAACTTGAGAACCATTAATGTTAGCATCAGGTGGTAAAGTATCTTTATATTCGATAAATTCTATAAATGATTGTCCTCCTAAATTTCCGTAAGCATCGTATTTATCTTTATCATAACCAAAGCCGTAGGGTGTCATTCCAAATGGCTGGTCAGCTTCAAGTTGGTGAGTTCCATAATTTACTCTCAGATATGCAATAGAATATCTTGTTTGTCCAAATTGTTTAAATACATTTTTAGGAATTGTTTTTCCATTTAACTTTAATGAGTTTATGCTGTTTGTTGGGACAACAACATTTACATAATGCTCCCAGAAACCATTAACAGGGGTTGCAAATCTATATTTTTTTAAGAATTGCTGAGTCGGGCTAACAAGTAGCATCATAGGGTCTCCTATTTCATCTCCGTTTCTGAAACCCTGAGAATATTGAGAAACAAGAACTGGCTTGTTGGCTGTTACTTGAACTTCACCTTTTACATTATTTTCAATAAATTGACCTGCATTAATTGTTGCTTCTAATTCATTATTAACAAAAACTATTGTACTGTCTTGACTTGCAACAACTCTATAATTATATCTGCTTCTTTTTTTTTGTTCACCTATATAAAAATGCTTACCCCAAGAAGAAATTGGTGGAACCTGCTCTATCAAGTGATTACAAGCCATAACATTATCTGGTATATAGGCACATTGATGACCGCTAAAAAAAGAGAATTTTTTATCAGAGGTAACAAGTGTTCCAGTTAAATCATTTTTTAATGGATCGTTTGGTTTATTTTTTGCGGTAACTTGATAAACATCACCTTTATTGAGGACTACTTCAAACTCTTTGCCTCCTTGTCTTCCTTGAGCTGTTTCAACAGTAGGAAGTATTGTAACTTTGGTGTCATCTTCTGTTGCTACAATTGCAAACTGAGATGTTAGTTGGACTGAAATGTTATAGCAAACAGCCATATAAGCTGTTCCAATTACATTAGTTGGTAAAGCAAGGAATGTGTCTGTTGTTAACCGTCTTCTATTAAGTCCGTAAACTGTAACGGGAGTATCACTTTTTATATAAACTCCCATTCCTTCTTCAATAATCTCAGAGCTTGTAATTTGAGCTTCAGTGGAAATTTTTACATTTCTTACAGTATTAGCAGGGACAAATACTTTTTCTTTAAATTTTAGAGCTTTTATTTCAATTATTACATTTGCGTCTTTATCAGATGTAATAAATAGTTCTAAATGTAATTTGGTGTTATCAGTAACTTTATCTGGGTCATTATGGTTTCTCATATAACAAATCCAAAACTCTTGTCCTTCTGGGCTTTTGAGCATGTATTTATTAAGATCTAACTCATTAGGTTCCAAGCTATAATTTTTTTGGTTTATATCTTCTTGAGAGTTGGATATGTTAAATAATAATATGAATAGAATTACCAAAAATCTCATTAACCACCATAAATAAAGTTTCTGTACAAAATATCATTATCTAATTTTATTATCATTCTGTAAGCACCAATAGATATATTTGTTCTTCTTGGAGTTAGCGTCATTTTATATTTACCAATGGATAATTTTATGTTGTCATCAAATTCAATTTGATTATTATTTTCATCTTGAATAGATATTTTAAATGCATTTGTGCCAAGAATGGTATTTAATGAGCGAGCAGAATTATCAAATATTTTAATATTTAGAGTTGTTTCTTGTTTGATATCAAAATCTATTTGTGTATATGAGTCAAAAGGATTAGGATAAATCTCACTTACACTTGATTCCAAATCAAATACAAGATTATTTAAAGTTATTAATCCACTTCTTAGAGAAATATCATTTCTTATTTCATTATTTACTTTAATATTCAATAATTCTAAGTTCGAAATTGAATCTTTAGATGCCAATCCTGTAACATCTAGTATAAATAATATATTATCTGGAGTATTAAAAGTTGAATTTATTTTAATAACAGACTTGCTTAAATCTTCTCCGTTTAATCGTATTTCAAATTCAGAATTATTAAGTGGGAGAACATCCTCAATACCTATAACTTCAAACATATAAGCATTGAAAATTAGTTCTAATTCTAATTCTAAAGGATATTCTTCTATTGATATATCTTCAATTAAAAATGGTATTTGAGCGGTTTTACCACGCTCCAAGCTAATATTTTCAAAGAATATTATATTTGAAAACACAGTGTTTATTGAAGAAATGAATAAAAATATTAAGAGAAGAAGTTTCATTTTTTTTGTAAAATTTAAAATACAAATATACCAAATTATATGTTAATACGATTTTTCAGTTTAAATGATATTTGAATATATAATTTCAAATATTATAAAATCCCTAAATTTAATACTGTAAGATTTTTAACTACAAGATATTTTAATTTAATTACTTCAATCTATGTCTTTTAAAATATTAATAGTTTTGTGATAGTCTTTAGCACTAATTTCAAGTAAATAACTTCCAGGAGCAAGATTAGAAAACGGCACTTTAACAATTTTCTCAGATGGATTACCTTCCATTTTTTCATATAGAATTCTACCATTTAAATCAATAATTCTTATTCTTGCAGATTCTAAAGAATTTTTTTGAAATTCTAAGTATAAAAAGTCTTTAACTGGATTTGGATAATACCTAAATTGAGGAGTGAAATTTGATAATTCAAATCTTTCATCAGAAATCTTTACTGCATCAAAAATATTAACTTTACCATATCCCCATATATTACTACCAAAATCTCTTATATCTCCTGTAAATTCATCATTAATTGAAGTTACTCTTAAAATATCAACTACTTCAGAAGGACCTAGGTTTGGGTTTACTGTAAGCATCAATGATACCACACCAGTAATAAAAGGTGAGGACATTGATGTACCAGACATAGCACCAACATAGTGAATTTGATCTCCAGTAACAATACTATCTACCATCATACTTCTGTTTGGATTATCCCTAATAAATGAGTTATGCTGTGGGTTAATAGAAGATACAAGAGAATGACCTGGCGCTGAGATTTCAGGTTTTAGGACATCTTTTGCGTTAGGTCCTAAAGATGAAAACGAAGCAATATCTTCTATATCAGAATTAAAACTAATTTGATTTCCAAAAGCATTATTAAAGGAGTTTTTAGTGGTAAAAGCCCCTACAGTTATAACTGAATCGGCATTACCACCTATTTCAGCTATTTGATAATTATTTGTTCCATCACTTAAATCATTTCTATCTAAATTTGAAAAGAATCCAGATTGGGAACCTCCAAGAGCCGCATTCCAAGCAAAAACTCTACCTTTACTATTTGATATTTCCAAAATCGGTGTAGCATTACCTGAAACTAATTTTGCTTCTATAAAAATTCTTCTTCCATAATTAAAAACATTATTAGAGGATACAACTTCCGCAGATAATCTTGAATTACCATTTATAACTGTATAATAATCATTAAAATTGTCTCCAGTACATAGGATTTCTGAAAACTCATAATTATTGTTGCTTAAAAGTCCAACTCTTATGCAAAAATCTTCTCCTTCAACATTCCAAATATCTAAGTATGTAGATCTGCTAGAATTATTTCCTTCTGTGTGAACAGAAAAGGCGCTTTTTTTTGCAGAAGGATTTTCTCCTAAATCAGCTAAAAAAGTTGTTTTATCTTCCCCACTATTGCCAGCGGAAGTTATAATTATACGACCTCTACCAGATAAAGAATTACATGCTTGATCGAAAATAGAAGAACCGTCATGGGGTCCGATATGATGACCTAAAGAAATATTAATAACAACTGGTTTGGATACTGAATTAGCATACTCAATAATATATTTTACGCCGTCTAATATATTAGATTGACCTGTAGCCACAAAATCATCAAATGTAAAAATTGGGGTAACAGATACAATATCAGCTTGAGAGTTTACTCCAATGTAATTTGAGAAGTCTCTAAATTGTCCTCCCGCAGCAATACCAGTTACATGAGTTCCATGAGATTCTTCAGCATAATCAAAAGCTCTGGCTCCTGTAGCATTTGGATTTAACTCCAAACCATAGCTATATCTTCTTGGTTTTCTTCCAAGATTAGATGATGAACCCTGTTGCCAAGCCAATTTAATTCTTGTTTGTCGTCTGTTTTTATCTAAAAACATTCTATGTTTATAAAAAAACCCAATATCTATTATCCCAATGATCGCATTTTTATAACTAAATTCAGCCGAATTAATAAGCTCATTTAATACATCATTATCATTAGAGGATTTTAATGCTTTATCTAAATGTAATTTTATTTTCTCATCTATCTCAAGATATATAAAGTAATTAGTTTTAGCAAAATCTTTAAAATAACTAAGTGGTATTTTTAATGATTGAATTTCATTAACATCAGCTCCAATTATACAATTATTTTTAATTATAGTATTTAAATCAAATGATTTAGATTTTTTTAAAAGACAGCCAATATAAAGCTCTTCTTCAATATTATAAATCATATATTTTTTTATAAGTTCTTCCTTTTGTAATTTATCCATATCCTTCAAAAACAAACTTGTTAACGGGGAAAATCTATCATATTCAATTTTGTTTGAAGGTATGATCGGCGATGAAAGTAGTATTATAATTATTATGATTTTTTTCATAGATTTTAGTATTTAATTGCAAAAGTCATTTCTCTTTTGCCTAAAGCACCATTTTTATTTATTAAAGTCATTCCGTTAGATATTAATTGTTTTTTAAGACTTGTAGTACAAGCGTAAGTTACAAATATTCCATTATTTATGAGCATATCACACGTTTTTTTAATGATTTGGTCAGTCCAAATATCTGGTTGCTTGGATTTTGCAAAAGCGTCAAAAAAAACAATATTGTATTTCTTTAAAGGTATAAACTCTTTAATATCAATTTTATTTTTTAAAATACTAAAATTTTTATGAATTTCAATAATTTCTTCCCAATTTGAATTAATAATTTCTTCAAACTCAGGATTTAATTTATCTTTATAATTTAATTTATTAAGTATATTAATATCAATAGGATATTTTTCTATAGTGTTATAGTTGATTTTTATATTATTCTTTTTAGAATATAAATAGGATAGAGTTGAATTTAATCCGGTACCAAAACCTAACTCAAAGATGGAGAGTTCTTTAAAATTAAAAAGTTCTAAAGATGCACTAATTCCATTTTGAATAAAAACATATTCAGATTCAGATATTGCTCCTCTTGGAGAGTGATAAAACTCATCTAAATCATTAATGAAAATAGTGTTAGAGCCATCTTTAGAACTTACAATTTCCACAAATTAATTTTATTTTAATTTCCAGTATTTGTTATCTCAATATAGCAAGGACCAACATATCTTTTTCCTTTTGCTGCCTTTTCGGTTGGAGGAGGATTATCCGCATCAACAACCTTACTTCCTGTAGTAGAAAGTCTTGAAGGGTCAATACCTTTTTCAACAAAGAAATCTTTAATTGCTATTGCTCTTTCTTCAGTTATTCTTAGGTTTTCGTTCGGTTCACCTTTACTGTCAGGATAAGTTACAACTTTTACCTTTACTTGAGGATTATCACCAAAAACATCTATCCAATCATCTAAGTAAAGTTCTGCTCCAAATCTTAATTTAGATTTTCTTAATTCAAAAGGAGTAACAGCAATAGGAATTTTAACACCAACCTTTAATGGCTTAATCAAAAAGTCATGCGAAATCTCCATGTATTTGCCAGTATTAGGAACAATTAACTTATATTTTTCGGTCATAAACTCTCTTTTAGTAATTTCAACCATATAAGTGTTTCCTGGTTTTAGACCGGCAACAAAGTAAGCCCCGTTTTGAGCTCCATTACTTCTTGTTGCTCCAACTCTTCTTCCTTCAAGGTCAGTAATTTTAATAACCGCAGTCTCTGGAAGTTTACTTACTTGATTAAACACATTTCCTGTAAGAGAAACAGTAGTATTGATAAACCCTTGACTAAAAGCACTTAAACTAAAAAATATAGATAAAACTAATATTCTAATCATTGAAAACTCCTTTTTTACTTCTTAACTAAAAATCTTACTGTACCATCTTGGCAACCCAAAATTATTACTGATTGGTCACTAATTAAATCAACAGACCAAATCTCCACGCCAGCATCAAATTGATATTTTAAATCACCAGTCATTGAATCCCAAAGTTTTACTTTACCGTCTAAACTTGCACTAACAATAGTGCGTTCATCTGCAGCAAAAGATACGTCTTGCACTAGCTCAGTGTGGGCTTTAATAGTTCTTAGCAACATTCCATCAGGCATACTCCAAATTTTAATGTAACCGTCTTGGTCTGTTGAGGCGATTTTTTTTGAATCAAAACTAAAAAGAACAGTAAGAACTGGAGCTTCATGACCAAGAAGGGTCATAATTGGCTCTTTAGTTGTAAGGTCGGTTGACCATATCTTTATGCTTTTATCATCAGAACAAGAAGCGATATAATCGCCATCATAGCTATAAGCAACGTTATTAGTTGGTTCACTATGGTCTCTTAGGGTTTTAATCTCAGTGCCAAATCTCCAATCCCATAGCTTTACAGTTCTATCAAAACTAGTAGAGGCAACAAAAGTAGAACTATCATCTTGAGAGAAATAAACACCAATAACTTGATCGGTATGACCTTTTAAAACTTTTAATTGTTCTCCTGTTTTTACATCCCAAATTCTAACTGTTTGGTCAGAGGAACCAGAAGCAATAAACTCATCATTTCCAGAAAAAGATAAATTGTTAACTTGACCTAAATGGCCTTTCATAGTTATTAGTTTCTTTCTATTTTGAATATCCCAAACAATTATGCTTTCATCTAAGCTACAAGTAGCAACTTTAGTGTCATCTTCATTAACGAAAACACCTAAGACCTCGTCATCGTGATTACCCACTGTAATCATTTCATATTCAACAGCGCTTAAGCTTAAGCTCACCGCAAGGAAAATATATGTAAATAAGTTCATATTCTAACTCCCTAAGTAAGTTTGTTATATTTTTAAAATTCGTTATACCTTATAAATCGTTTTTTTAACTAGATTTGTTTCAATAGAGATGATAAATTTTTTAATGTATTTAAAGTCTCTTTGAATAGTTCCTTATCTAGTTCAATCGAAGTTCTGTCTTTTTCCACTCGTTGATTAATCAAACTAACTTTATCTAATTTCTTGTTATTATCAATAATCTCACGAGCAGTGATAAGATTCATTTCCGAATCTCTTAATAATTCTTTTATATGCTTTAGTGTTTCAATATCTTTAAGAGAGTATTTTCTATTTCCAGCAGAATTTTTTTTTGGTTTTAAACTTTTAAATTCTTTTTCCCAATAGCGAAGGATATATTGCTCCTCGCCAATCATTTTACTTACTTCGCTAATAGAATAATACAATTTCGTCATATTTTTAATTAATAAAGCATTTAAAAAAAAACTAAAATAGTGTATTATAATTAAATATAAAAATTTTTTGTTAAAATTTGTTTATTTCAATAATATTTCTTATTTTTGCAGTTCTCTTTTCTTCAATTTAATAAAAAAGAAAAACTATGGCTAAGTATATTGTAAATCCAATAGAAGTTAGAATGTTAGAATCTAATAAAAGATCTATTTATCAATCTATTGTTGCAATGGGAGTTCGCTCTCGTCAAATTAATGCTGACATAAAAAGCGAGATTATTGAACAAATGGAGGATATAGTCCCTACTGCTGACGATAATGAAATTGCTAATGCTGATCAAGTTAATATTAGTAAAAAGTTTGAAATGATGCCAAAGCCATCTTTTATTGCTATGAAAGAAATTTTTGATGGAGAATTAGACTACGAACTTCCAGTATTAGAGAATTAAATAGTATATCGTTTTAAATTTCTATAACTTCCAAAAAAATTACAAAACAGCCAAGATTATTTCTTGGCTTTTTTTTTAAAATGATATATGAAATCATAACTAAACTTAATTTGAGTTAAAGTCGGTTGGGTAAGTCGTTTTTTATTTTAGGGTGTTAATTTTTTCAATTGATTTTACTTAAATTCTTAAATTAAGTTCACTGGGTATTTCGAAAATTAATCTGATTTGATTGAATAATTAATTAGTAAATTTTAAATTATAAAATTCAAATATTTTTCCTTAATTTGCAACAATAATTCAATCAAATAGGTTTTTTTATGTTAAAAATATTATTAGTCTTTTTAGTAATTCCTTTTATTACAACTGCACAATTAAAATTACCAGAAAGTCAGCAAACTATTTTCACACCTGAAGATATGTTAAGTTTAAATAGACTTTCTGATGCTAATATTTCCCCTGACGGAGAATGGATTTTATATACATTATCAACTCCAAACATAGAAAATGCATCTATGGAAACAAATATTTATGCTATAAAAAAAGATGGATCAGAAACAATTAAAGTAACTAAAAGTAGAGCGAAAGATTACCATCCACGATGGATAGAAGATGGGAAAAAAATTGCATTTTTATCAACCCGAATGGGCTCTCCTCAAATATTTACTAAAGTATTTCCAGACGGAGTCTCTGAGGGCTTAACTACTGTTGTTAAAGGGATTGGAGACTTTAAATATTCACCAGATGGAAGTTTAATTGCATATACTTCATCGGTTAAAACAAAACAAACAATCAAAGATAAATATCCTGATTTAAGAAATACAAATGTTATGCATTATGAAAACCTACCTGTTAGGTCCTGGGATAAATGGGAAGATGAAAACAGAAACCATATTTTCGTAATGCCTGCTAGTGGAGGTACTGGGGTTGATATAATGAAAACAGAAGACTTTGATTCCCCAACAGAACCCTTTGGTGGAGGTGATGACTTTACCTGGAAAACAAATAGTAGAGAAATAATTTACGTTTCTAAAAAAGTAGATAAACCAGCAATAAGTACAAACTCAGATTTATATGTGTATTCTATTGAATCCAAAGAAACTACAAATATTACATCCGAAAATCTTGGATATGATAAGCACCCAATAGTATCTCCTGATGGAAAATATGTAGCATATACTTCTCAAGAGCGTCCTGGCTTTGAAGCAGATAAAGTTAGATTAATGATTTACGAGTTTGCAACTGGTTTAAGAAAAGATTTAACTAAAGATTTAGACCAATGGGTTGTTCAGTTTGCTTGGGCTAATAACAGCAAAACAATTTATTTTTCTGCAACAGAAAAAGGAAGAGAACCGCTATTTAAAGTAGATGTAGAAAGTTCTAAAATTGATAAAATAGCTGGTGGAGATTATAACTATTCTTCGGGACTTCTTGTTTCTCCAGACGATAAAACATTATACGTTGGTAGAACTTCTATGCAAGAAGCGGTAAACATATATACATACCCTTCTTCATCAACAGATAGCAAAATGAAATCGTTAACAAATGTTAACGCAGTGTTTGATGCAAGGGTAAAAAATGTTAAGATGGAAGAAAAATGGGTAAAAACAACTGACGGTAAACAAATGCAAGTTTGGGTTTTATTACCTCCTGATTTTGATGAGAACAAAAAATACCCTATGATAACATATTGCCAGGGTGGACCTCAAGGACAAATCTCTCAATATTTTTCATATAGGTGGAATATGTTTTTAATGGCTTCACAAGGGTATGTAGTTTGCGCTCCGAACAGAAGAGGTATGCCTGGTTTTGGACAAGAATGGAACGACCAAATAAGCAGAGATTGGGGCGGACAAGCAATGAAAGATATTTTATCTGCTACTGACGCAGTTGCTAAAGAGACTTATGTAGATAATGAAAAACTAACTTGTGTAGGACCAAGCTTCGGAGGATATTCAGTTTTTTGGCTAGCAGCCCATCATGATAAAAGATTTAAAGCTTTCATATCTCATTGTGGAGTTTTTAACTTATACAGCATGTATGGCTCAACAGAAGAATTATTTTTCCCTAATTGGGAGCAAGGCGGACCTTACTGGGACTCAAAATCTAAAAAAGACTATGAGAAATTCTCACCTCATAACTTTGTTGAAAAATGGGATACCCCTATGTTAATAATCACAGGTGGTAAAGATTTCCGAGTACCTTACGCTCAAAGTTTAGAGGCATTTACGGCTTGTCAAGCTCAAGGAATACCATCAAAATTATTATTCTTCCCTGAAGAAAATCATTGGGTTTTAAATTTGCAAAATGCGCTTGTTTGGCAAAAAGAATTTTTTGAGTGGTTAAAAATTCACACTAAATAATTTTTTTATAGATGTGTGAGATTTTATAGAAAGCGCCGAAGATATCTAGAAGAAGATATCTATCTATATGACGAATATTCCTGAAAAATAAATAAAAAAGCCGAATTTGATTCGGCTTTTTTTTTAATTTACATTTCTAGTTTTAAGTTTTCTAGTTTTATTAATTGAAGTTTAAACTTTTTTTTAATTATAATTTATTGACACTTATTTACTAATTATTGTGATGCTTTAAGTTCTGTCATAGTAAAAAGTGAGATTAATTCAATTCCTTCAGCTTTTAGTTTTTCTCTTCCACCAGCTTCTCTGTCTATAACGCATACCGCTTTTTCAACTTTTGCACCTCTTTCTCTTAAGTCATTAGCGGATATAATTATTTGTCCTCCACTTGTAACTACGTCTTCAACTATAAGCAAATCTTTATTTTGAATATCAGGACCTTCGGCTAATTTAGCTGTTCCATATTGTTTAGCTTCTTTTCTAACAAAGACCATAGATTTTTTATTCATCATTGCCATAGCGGTTGCGATTGGAATGCCGCCCATTTCTAAAGCTGCAAGATAGTCATAATCTAATTGATTAACTAAATGGTTAATTTGAATTGCTATAGAAACAAGAAGTTCGGGATTTGATTCAAATTGATATTTATCAAAATACTCGTTACTGGTAACCCCACTTCTTAGCTTAAATTCGCCAGTTAAATGTGCAATTTTAAAAACATGTTTTGCTAAATCTTTTTTTTGTTCAATATTCATAATTTTCTAATTTACTTGATTTATAAAATTATTCTTAGTTTAAAGTAATTTGTTTAATTTTCTCTTTCAAAATCTTTATAAAGCATAGATGCTTGAATTCCACTATTTTTTTGATATTTTCCACCTTCGTAGGTTTCGAAATCACCTTCAATTGTATGATAAAATATTTGGCAAATTTCAACACCAGGGTAAATTTTAACTGGTTGGACACAAAGCATTTCTAAAGTCCAGAATCCAGAAAATCCAACATCTCCAAAACCAGCAGTAATGTGAATAAACAATCCAAGTCTTCCTATTGAAGACCTACCTTCAAGCATTGGCACAAGATTATTAGTTTCAGTATATTCCAAAGTCCTACCAAGGTAAAGTTTTCCCGTTTCAAGTAATAATCCATCTTCTGGAATTATAAGTTTAGAAGCTGAATTTGGTTTTTTCATATCCAATATAGGACTATCGTAAACCATCAATTCATTATGAAGTTTTAGGTTGTAACTATTTGGATTTAATTGCTTTTCGGAGTATGGCTCGATAAGTATATCACCGCCGATTCTCTTTTTAATTTCTTTACCTGATAATATCATTTTTTTTTTTTTGAAATTTAAAATTGCAATTTAACTAAAATACATTAATTTTGAAAAATTGTTTATGTAAATTTTGAAAAATACAATGATTAAGCATATCGTAATGATGAAATTTTTTGATTTTGCTGATGGGCGCGAGAAGTCAGAGAATTTGGTAATTGCTAAGCAAATGATAGACGAATTTGAAAAGAATATCGAAGGCGTAATTGAGATGAAATGTGGTTTGAATGTATATAATCCAGAAAGCCCAAAAGCATTTGATATTGTTATTGATTCAATTTTTCATAATTTTGAAGATTTAGAAAATTACAAAAATCATTTTTTACATTTAGAACTTGTAGATTTTTTAAATAAAGTACGCGAAAAGACTCAATATGTAGATTACATATTTTAAGTTATGAAAGAGATAAATTTAGAAGAATTAATTAAGTCCAAGAACCCAAAGATATTTGAAAAATATCCTAAGTTTGTTTTAAGTTTTGCTTTTTTTGTTATTAGTAAAATACTTCATTTAAAAGAAATAAATGGTTTTATTAGGAAATCACAAAACTTATTTGACCTTGATTATACAAGAGCAGTTTTTAAGATGCTAAATTTTAAGTATAGTTATGATGAGAAAGAACTTGAAAGAATTCCAAAAGCTGGAAAATTAGTAATAGTTGCTAATCATCCTCTTGGCGCTTTAGATGGTTTAAGTATAGTTGAAATGGTCAGAAAAGTAAGGCCAGAGGCAAAAATAGTAGTAAATGATTTATTAAGTAATTTAACAAATTTAAATAATTTATTTTTACCTGTAGATTTATATAACACAAAATCTCAAAGAGAGAATTTACTTAAAATAAGTAAGATGATGAAAAATGATGAGTGTGTTATATTTTTTCCAGCAGGAATGGTTTCTAGATTAGTTAAAGGGAAAATTAGAGATCCCAAGTGGAACAAAGGGGCAATAACAATTGCAAGAAAATTTAATGCTCCTATTTTACCAATTTTTATTTCAGGTAGAAATTCATATATATTCTATATCTTAGCCAAAATGGAAAAGTCTATTGCTACTTTTTTATTACCTGGTGAAATGTTTAGGAAGAAGAATTATATTTTGAATTTTAAATTTGGTAGTTTAGTTGGTTCAAAGGTTTTCGATGATATAAAAAATGATCGAGAATTGACTGAAATTTTGAAAGAATATGTTTATAACATAGATATTCATTCAAACAAATTAGAAAAGTATTTTGTTTAACTTTATTAAACTTTAAGAGATACAACTTGATAGAATTATTAAAGAATCACAAACCAGATTTTATTAAAGGTAAAGTTTATATATACCTTTTAAAATTTGATGATTTAAACGACCCAATATTACACCGACTAGGACAGCTAAGAAGTGAAACCTTTGGACTCATTGGCGCAGGTACAAATAAAGTTGTTGATATAGATGACTTTGATTTGATATATACTCAAATTATTATTACTAATGATGAGGAAATAATTGGTTCTTACAGAGTTACAAAAATGTGTAATTTAATGATAGATGGTAAATTAATTTCTCACGTGAGTAATAATTACACATTGAATAATAGTTTTTATCATAATAGTAATGAAATGTTAGAGCTTGGAAGAAGTTTTATCCAAAAGAAATATTGGGCTGGTAATTATCTTGATTCTTTGTGGTATGGAATTGGAATTTATTTTAAAAGAAATCCAGAATTAAAATATATGTACGGAACTATTTCAGTTGGAAATAGTTTTTCTGATAAAGCAAAAAATTATATTAAGGCATTCGTTGATAAATGGTACGCTGATTATGATGGTATGGCTACAGCAAAGTATGAGTTTAAACTTATAGAAGAAGATTATAATTTTATTATGAGCAAATTAGACTCAGATGACCCAAGAAAAGACCTTAAAGTTTTGAATACTATAATTGCTGATTTAGGATTTTTTGTTCCTCCTCTATTGAAAAAATATTTAACTATAACTGAACAAGGTGGGGCTTTGATTAAATCTTGTGGAAATGAGCCAACATTTAATGCTACTTCATTCTTGTTAGTTTTAGAAATCAATGCTGTTAAAGAAATTTTTAAAGAAAGATATTTCTATTAATAAATATAGGTGTTTATAGTGAAGTTTATAAAAATAATTGTACTATCAATTATAACAATTCTTATTTTAGATTCATGTGTTTCTAAATCTAAGTACGAATCAGTGGTTTATTCACGTGATTCTTTAGATTTAGTTGTTGATTCTATGCATCAAGTTATCAAAGGTTTAGAAGGTAGAATTGAAAATGAACTTTCAACAAATAAGAAGTTTGCTGAAAATATTAAAAATCTTCAAACTCAGTTGATGAATGCGAAAGACAATTATAATAATTTGAAAAATAAAGCGAGTGGGGAAACTCAAGAACTTTTAAGCAGATTAGAAGAAATGCAAGCTGATAAAATTAAAACAGATTTCCAACTTTCAAAGACCTCTGATCAGTTAGAAGAAATAAAAAGATTGTTAGCTGAAAGAGATCAGAAAATGAATTCTCTAAGAGAAAAAATTTCAAACGCTCTTCTTGGCTTTAGAGACAAAGGACTAACTGTTGATATTAGAAATGGTAAAGTTTATGTTTCGCTTTCAAATCAGCTTCTTTTCAGTTCTGGCTCTACTAAAATTGATTCTCAGGGAAAAGATGCTTTGAAAGACTTAGCAGTAGTTTTGAATGAAAATGAAGATATTAATATTTTAGTTGAAGGGCATACCGATGACCAAGCAGTTACTTCTGGTTACAGATTTAAAGATAACTGGGAACTTTCGGTTTTAAGGGCAACTGAAGTAGTGAATTTCCTTCAGAAGGAAGGTGAGGTTGACCCTAAAAGAATGATTGCATCTGGAAAAAGTGAATACATGCCTGTAAAGGAAGAATCAACGGCTGAGGCGAGGTCTTTCAACCGCCGTACTGAGATAATATTAACTCCAAACTTAGAAGAAATATTTGAAGTAATAAAATAAATATTTTATTATATGTTGAATTAAATTTAATAGTAAATCAAGCCCTCTTCTCAGGGGGCTTTTTTTACGACTTTTTTTTTGCCCATATTTTAAGATATTATTCCAAAAAATAAATTGATTTATTATGAGTTATTTTTAATTAATATATTTTTTATATATTTTTGTAATTGTTTTAGAATTTATGTGTAAATTAGTGTATGAAAATTTACAAAATAATTTTATTTATTTTTATTCTTTTTTCTTCCCAAAAACTATTTTCTGTGGGAGATTGCGACGTTGGTAACGTAACTGGTTGCGTTGCTAGAGTTATGATGTTTACTCGCTCTACAGGAAGCGCCCCTCATTATCTTGATATACAAAACTTTGATTCTTTTAATAATCTTAGAAATGGCTTTACATTTGAGACTCACATTAAATTATTTGAACAACCTGGAGTAGATAGAGTTTATATTGGTGGGGTTTGGGGACCATTTTCTAATCAAAATGATTCTTGGGTGGTTTATATTGACAGAAATAAAAATATTGTTTTTGAAGTTAATAATGCAAATACAAATTTAGGTGAAGAAGATAATACAATCGCTAGCTATAATATAGCTGATACTCTTTGGAATAAATGGTTTCACCTTGCAGTTACATGGTCACCTTCTGACCAGTTTGCCTCTATTTATCTTGATGGTGATTTAAAAGTGAGTATGCGAAACGCTCAATATCCTGCTAATGCTCTTCGAAATCCCTCATCTAATCTTGGAATGCAAGTTGGTGGTACAAATGCTTTATACAACACAGGTGGAGTTTTTAGAACTACTCTGGGTGAGTTTGATGAAATTCGGGTTTGGAGTAGAGCTTTAAGTGAATATGAAATAAACTGTAATATTGGATTAGGTTTGAATGGAGATGATGCTGGTTTGGAAGTTTATTATAGATGTAATTCTTTGCCGGCATCATTTAGAATTTGCGATGCTACAGGTAACAATAGAGAAGGGTTATTGAGAAATGGAGCACGTTGTGATAATGGTTCTAACCCAAGAAGACCGATGTCGCAACCATTTAATAAAATTAGTTTTCCAAGTTTTCCTGATACTATTAAATGTGTTAAACAAAAAACTTATACTTGGACTTTTACTGATACTTCAACTTGCGGTGGAGAAAGATATTGGATTACTGGATATAAAAAAATAAATGGTCAGAATGTATATAATATTAATCGAAATGGACTTGTTTTAAATCCCAGATCTAATAATAGTCAACCTCTTGATAAGAATAATGTTGTTACTGCATCCGTAACAGTTAATGCTGATTTTGTTGGCAAAGAAACATATAGATTCTTTGTTCAAAGAAGTAATAGATGTGGAAGAAATGTATTTGATACTGGCGAAATTGAAATACATAGAATTACTGAGTTAGACTATTCAACCGACTCACTTATATTTGGGAATTTACTAGCAAACTGTATTGAAGAGCCATATAGAGATATTACATTTAAGATTTTTAATAATACCACAAATACTGAAACTAACAGACCAATAACAATAACTGGATTTCAAAATAATATACCAAATATTTTTAGGGTTGTTTCTCCTTCTCTTCCTTTTACTATTCCAATTGGTGGAAGTGTCGATGTTACTGTTAGGTTTTTTTCTGAAAATATAACTAACTCTTATGTAGATGAATTAAAAATCATTTCAAATGATAATTGTGAAGGTGAAAAGATTATACCAATGGTTGGTACCGTTACAGAAGTTATTGGAATATTAACTAACCAAGGTAATCCAATAGATTCCGTAAATTTTGGCTCAAGGTGTATAAATCAAAACGAAGTTCCTTATATTTATTATTGGGAAAATTTAAGCTTTGATGATATACAAATGACAAGTATTGAAATTCCTGACCAATTTTCTGGTATGAGGGTAAATAATCCAGTTACTTTACAACCCAATAGAAGTTACCAGCAAAGATTTTTTTCTTTTAAGCCCACAGTTGCTGGAGTTTATAATGATTCTATTGTCTTCAACGCTCGTTCTGGGGGCTGCACAATAAGAAAAGTAGTTTATGTAACTGGTAGAGGTATCGACCCAAGGTTTGATGTAGAAATTGATACCTTGGATTTTGGAGATGTTTACATTGGACAAACAAGAGAACTGGGGTTTGACGTTAGTAACACAGGTAATGATTTAACAAGAATAAGAACATATTTATACCAAGGTGATAGATTTTTTATTTCTGGTGGAGCAGTTCAGAATATTGGTATAAATGATAAAAGAGAAGTAAGAGTTACTTTCCAACCATTAGAGGATTCTATATATTTTGATAGAATTTACATTGAAGAGATTAATTGTAGTAATGTAAGGCAGTTTGTACTTAGAGGCAGGGGAGTTACAAATGCATTCGAATATAATCCCAAAGAAATAAGAACTTTAAATGTTTTGGCGTGCAGCAATAGAATGGATACTATTTTTATAAAAAATGCTACGGATAATTCTATTGAATTAACTAATTTTCAGTTACTCGACCCCAGCACGAAATTTAATATTATAGAACCAAACAATGGTAATTTAAATGGTTATCGCTATAGCTTACCAGCAAGAGATAGTCTGATGTTTGTTGTTGATTATGTTCCTAATGATGTTAGTGGTGACAGAGCAGACCAATCTCGTCTTACTTATCAAGCTCTTGGCTTAGATTGGGAACTAAAAGTAATAGGTACATCGGTTGTGCCTAAAGTTTATATGACACGCGAAGTAAATTATGGTACATTAGAAGTTGGAGAGTTATCAGAAGAAATTGTTGTTGTAGAAAACATATCAAATGCCGAAATATTACTTGATAGTGTGATGCTCGTATCAAACAACAATTCATTTAGAATTATAGACCCAATTGGACTTATAAATAGAGTTTTAAAGCCAAGGGATTCTATGCATGTAAGAATAGAATTTGAACCAGAGAGTGATACAGAGTTTAGGGCTCAATTATTTTCAATGGTAAGCCAACCATGCCAAATTCCGCAGCAGTTTGCAGTTAGTTCGGATTTGATTGGTTGGGGAAGAGTTGTTCCGTTAGAAATCACACAAATTGCTCTAACAATGGGACAAGTAAAGCCATGTGATTGCTCTACTGTAGAAATACCTTTAAGAAATAGAGCAAGATTTAACGATTTACAAATTGATAGTATTTGGTTAGATGATATTTACAGAAATGCTCCAATAATTGATGCTCAACCTGAGCATTTTTCTTTCACAAGCAAGAATTTTGGGGGGTCTTTTCCTTATGATATTAAAGTTAAAGAGGTTGACACTTTAAAAGTTAGTTATTGCCCTCGAGGTCCTTGGGATAGAGACTCTCTTCTTCATAATGCAGCTATTCATATAAAAGCCAGCGGACCTGGTTGGGAAGTTCAAGATGAGGTTTATCTTGATGGTATTCAAATGCTTATATTTGAGACTTCTCCTAAATTTATCGAATTTCCACCAACAAGAGTTGATACTCTATCAGTAGAGCAATATAGCGACGTTAAAATTCCTTTTGTTGATGTAAATCAAGCAAATGAACCTATAACTATTGATTCTATTACCTTTGAGCCTGATAATAAGGTATTTTTTGCTTACTCATCTTTGGGTGATGATTTTCCGATTACAATAGAAAAACCTGACTCGCTTATTTTAGGGGTTAATTTTAAGCCGAGAGCAGCAAGAGAATATATCGCTAAAATGAATATACATTTTAGCAGACCATGTAATTTAATTGACTCAACAATAATTGTTTATGGAAGAGGATTTGCTCCTGTATTTGGTTTGAGTTTTGAGTTTGAAGACCAACAACAAAATAATCCTATTGATACCTTTATGATTCCAAGCTGTGATACTCTTACCCTACCTATTTATTCAAATAGGTCGATCCCTGGTGAGATAGTTGATATTTATTGTAACATTAAATATGATAAAAATAAGTTTGAATTTGTAGGGGCAACTTCTGATTATTTAGATACAAATTGTTATGATTATATACCTCTAATTACTGAGTATTCTGCCACTTTTGGTAGTGAGTTTTTATTGAAAAATTTCTGCTATGTTGATTCTTTAAAGCCAATTTTTTATGCAAAATTTATTCCTGCGATTGGTTTTAACTCTGGGTATGATAAGTTTTTGATAGACAGCATAAGGTTCGATACTGAGGAAGTTATTTTATTTGATATAATTGCAGAAAGAGATTCGGCTTATGGAGAGGTGAGATTTGCTGACCATAAAATATTAAATGAAATCAACTTTGATAGTGTGAGAGTTTTAGAATGCGTTACTGATACTCTTTTAATTTTGAATACAGGAGAGTTGGATATACTTGTAGATGATTTAATACAGCCAATAAGTGATATAAGATTATTGGAAATAATGCCTATTTTTGGAGATACTTTATTTGTTGGGGATACCTTATTTGCAGTCTTTGAATTTTGTCCAACTCAGATATATCAATACGATTCACTCTTAATAAGTGATGTATTAAACCCATGTAAATTAACAGAAAATACTAGATTAGCAGGAATTTCTTATGCTCCTTTGTTTCAGGTAAAATCAGATATCTCGCAAATGTTTGATATAATTGATACTATTTTTGTTAATCATAATGATACAATTATCGTTCCTGTCTTTATTAATAACGACTTTTTTGCAAATTATAATAACACAGATTACTGGATAGAAAATCTTGGATTCAAAGTTGAGATTGATTATAACCCAAGAGCAATTAAATATTTAGAATCTGAATCTTATTATAATTATACTGATAACAGTCTTTTAGGAAGATTAAGATTTGATTTCTCAGGTTTAGATTCAATGACAGCAGGTCAGATTTTACACTTGAAGTTTTTAGGTACCGTTTCAGACTCTGTTTATTCAGTTTTTGATTTAAACATAACTGAATTTAAAGCGGATTTGATGTTTTTAGATTTACAAGGTGAAAGCCAATATGCGGTAGTTAACTCAGAAGGAGCTTGCAATATTACTATTTTGGATTTTGATACGCCTTTACCCTACTTATCGGTTAATTATCCTAATCCTTGGAGCGACAATACAAGCTTCGATTTAAATTTAGAAAATGACGATATTGTAGATTTTAGAGTTTATAGTTCGGATGGAAAATTAATGTTTGTTATTTTTGACAATAAAAATGTTTCTAAAGGGTCTTATAAGATAGATTTAGTAGGTCGTTATTTTGAAAATGGTGTTTACTTCTATGAATTAAAATCAAATTCAATCAATAAATCTGGTCAGATGATTAAGTTAAAATAATTATAAAGAAATTAAATTTAGAGTGAGTTTATGAAAAGAAGAGAATTACTCAATAAATTAATATCTTCTACTAAAAATGGATTTTTATCTTTAGAAAAAGATACAAGACCTTTAGATGAAGTTAGGGCAAACCACCTTTTGAGAAGATTGGCTTTTCAACCAACAATAGATGAGGTAAATAGTTATCTTGGAAAAACACCCGAGGAGGTGGTGGAAAAACTGCTTGGTGATGGTTTGGATTATCTTCCTGAGAATGAGGATAGATTGCCTGATGGCTCACAGTCCTTAGGTTTTATAGGTCAACCAATGCAAAATCCAAGGTCAGTACCTATTCCTTTGAGAAACACTCTTGAAAATCAACTTTCTAACAGATACCAGCAAGTGGTTGATTGGATTATAGATAGAGCAAGAAATGAAGACTTGAAAACAGGACCAGCAGTAGAAAAATTAACTCACTTTTTAATGTCTATTTGGTGTATCGAATTTAATTACGATGGAGATTACCAAATACCAGCAAATTCTTTATATCAGAATAATCAAACTCTTAGAAAGTATAGACTTGGTTCCTATAAAGAAATAGCTAAAGAAATGACTTTAGATGGTGCATTTTTACTTTATCAAAGTGCCCATTTAAGCAGAAAAGAAGCTCCAAATGAAAATTATGCAAGGGAGTTGTTGGAACTTTTCACAATGGGAATTGGGCATTACTCTGAAGGAGACATACAAGAACTAGCTAAAATTATGACTGGCTGGAGAACTTCTCCGTTTTTAGGAGATTCTCACAGAAATGGTTATTTTCAGACTTGGTTGGATAGCGAGGCGCATTATACTGGTTCAAAGAGAGTTATGAGTATGGATTTTCCTGCTTTAACCGAACAAGAAAATAACGAATTTTTTGTAAAAAATAATGAAATTGGTAGGTTAATTAATGGTTTATTTGATATAAGACAAAATGAGATTTCAAGATTTATTGCAACTAAGATTTTTATTTATTTTGTTTATTCGAATCCAGATGAGGCAGACCAAACCATAATTGAAGAACTTGCTGAAACAATGAGAGATAATGATTTTAATCTACTTCCAGTTTTCCAAAAACTCTTTACCTCAAAGTACTTCTTTGATGATGCTAATCTCGGTTGCCAGATTAAAACACCATTAGAATTTGTATTTGGTTTAGAAAGAATTTTAGGCAAAAATTTATCTAATGCCAGACAAGCTCTTTCAAATTTAGAACAAGTTATATTTAATCCTCCAAATGTATCTGGATGGACTGGATATAGGACTTGGATAAGTACTACAACATATCCTCATAGAGTTAATTATGCTACAAGTTTGGCTGAATCTATGAATAAACAAGAGATTTTAAGTCTTTTAGATCAAGTTTATAATAAGCAAAACCCCACAGAATTTCTGAGAGAAATATTTTTAATTTTTTTTCCAAAGGATTTAGAAACTCAATATTATAATAGATATAAGGGTATTTTACTTAAAAACGGACTTAATGAAGAAAATTGGTTAAATAATATTTCTAACAAAACTGATTTATTATCAAATAACATAAGAGATTTATTAATTGAGGTAGTAAAATCACCATTATTCCATTTATGTTAAGAAAAAAGGACACAAAATGAAAAGAAGACAATTTATAGTTAATACTGGTTTAGCAACAGGTGCATTAATGTCTGCTCCTTATTTATCAAAAGGTAAGGATATAGTTAAATTTATGTCTAATCAGGAACTTGGATTTGGTGATAATGATTCAATTTTAATAATAATAGAACTTTTCGGTGGAAATGACGGTATTAATACTATTATACCATTAGAAGACCCTCTTTATTCTGATTATCGCTCTAATATTGAAATATTACCAGAGTTTGCTAAAAGATGGGGCAATTCATCATTGTATATGCATCCAGCTTTAGTAGAAAACCAGATTAATAATGGATTAATGGGAATGTTAGAAGCAGGTAGATTAGCAGTTATTGAAGGAGTAGGCTACCAAAACCCCAATTTATCTCATTTTCGTTCTAGAGATATTTGGCATAGTGGGATTATCTCTAATGACCCACAAGAAAGATTAAGTGAGGGTTGGCTTGGTAGATATATTGCTAATAAACTAACTAATTTTCCATTTGAAATTCCAGAGCATCCTATAGCCATTTCTTTGGCTGGTACAATACCTCTGCTTTTAAAGTCGAGGAAGGGTCATATGGGCATTGCCTTAAATAATATAGAAACTTTTTATGAACTTGGAAGTAAAACTAATCCAACAGATCCTACAAGAGAAGGTGAAGACAATTTTTCGGAAGAACATAATTTTATTCATTCTATTGCAAGACAATCTTCTCAATATTCTTCAGAAATTAAAAAAGCTTTTGATAATGGTAAAAATGAAATTGAATACTCAGCCGGCTTAGCACAGAAATTTAAAACTATTGCTCGATTAATTTCAGGTGGCTTAAATACTAAAGTGTATTATGTTGGTTTAAGTAATTTTGACAGCCATGTTCAGCAAACTGATAAATTGGCACCATTATCTGGTCAGCACCCAGCGTTGCTTTCGCAATTAACTGCCGCAATTACTCAGTTCACAGAAGACGCTGTAATTCAGGGCTTCAATAAAAGAGTAACTGGTATGACGATTTCAGAATTTGGAAGGAGAGTTTATGATAATGGCTCACGTGGCTCTGACCACGGAGCAGCATCAATGATGTTTGTATTTGGGCATAATGATGGAATTAAAGGCGGACACTTGGGGAACCCTGCTGATTTATCAAATGGAGTAAAAGCTGGAAATCTTGTTTCAAGAGTTGAAGAAGATTTTAGAAATATATACACTGATTTTCTTAAATTTCGTCTTGGTGCTAATAACGATGATGTATATGAAGTCTTTAAAGATAATTTTGTTACTGAATTTGGGGTTTTAACTCAGTATGCTTCTTCAGTTGAAGATAATCCTGTTGCAAATCCAGGGAATGAATTGGGTGTTTACCCTAATCCTACCACCGGACCAATCACTATTCAATTTGAATTAACAAAAACATCTTCAATTTCTTTAAAAGCATATTCTTTGAATGGCGAAGTTGAATACACAATAAGAGAAGGATTAACTCCCGCTGGAATTTATAACCTTCCATTTACTATAAGAAATCGTGGTTTTTTCACAATTTCTCTAAAAATTGGTATTAAAAGATATTCAAGCAAGATAATAGTTATTTAATAAAATATAATTTTAAAGTAAAAAAAAACACCGGATTATTCGGTGTTTTTTTATTTAATATGGTTAGATTTTACTATCTAATTTATTTAGTCATTGCCATTTTAATTGCATTATCGAAGTCTTCGTAAGAGCGCATACCAACTATTTTTTCTACTATCTCACCTTTTTTACTTATGATATATGTAGTTGGGATAGATGAAGCTCCACCGAATGCACCTGCTAATTTACCAGAATCTTCGTGTAAAACAGGGTAATTAAATTTACTTGAATTAATGTAGTCAGTTAATTTTTGATTAGCATCTGCACCTCTGTCAAGACCTATTCCTACAAATACAACGTTACTTCCTTTTTCTTTTAAGTCTTTGTTTAATTTGATGATATCAGGAATTTCTCTTCTGCACGGAGGACACCAAGTTGCCCAGAAATTAACAAATACTACTTTTCCTTTTGTCATTTCTGCAAAAGTTTTGGTTTTGCCATCTTCTTCCCACATAAAGTTAGGAGCCATTTTACCTTTTCCAGCCATTACCTCTGTAATTTTTGGAACTGTTAATTTATTTGAACTTGCTTCAGCTTTTGCCTCGTCATCTAATAATAAAAACATCGCAAATAATGCACTAATTGCTAATGCAGCACTCATTATAATTTTCTTGGGATTCATTTTCAACCTTTAATTATGTTAATTTATAAACTTCTTACTTATTAAGACGAAAAGAAACAGTTTCTGTTTCATTTATGTTCTCATTTGAGAATACTATTTGTTCATCGCCATCTGTTTTTTCTTCTAATCTTATTTTTTTATTGGACTTAATATACTTGAACATTGAAATAAAAAATCCAAGTGCAATCATTACGGTTCCAAACCAAACAATTAATATTAAGGGCTTAGATGAAGCTTCAAGAGTAAAGATTTCATAAGGACTCTCCATTTCACCTCCAGTTTTTCTGAAAGCATAAATGGCTCTAGAACTTCCTAAGTCTTCTTTGTTAACATCAAGTTGCATAAACCCAATATCAAATTCAGTTCCTTCGTATGATTTCCATATAGGAAAGTTATATCCCGAACCTTGGTCGATGATTGTATATAGAGTGTCTTCTTTTATAAAATTCTCGCCCGAAATTCTCACAAGAGAGCCAAATTTGATTTGCTCACCTGAGAATGACTCTGGTCCTGGCATTATAAATTTAAGTAATTGTATCTTATAAGCAGAATCAATAGTAATTGGTAATTTATCATTTTTACTTAAAATAACTGGTGGATTCTTATACTTCGTTTCTATTGAATAAGGCGAAAAATATAAATCTTTAGTTGCAAAAGTATGTATTCCTGGTTCAAAAAATGGTGATTCTCTTTTGTTAAAATCACTCCAATAAACAACAGGATGAACATAATGAGTTTCTTCACCTTTAGTTATTTTAAAATTATACTTATATTTTTCTCTGTCTTTCCACTGCCTTTCTATTTGCTCTTTATCTTCAAAAGTGATAGTATAGTCCATAAACTTAGCAGACTCACCTTTTTCTAGACGGATTTGCTCTTTAACTTCATAAGAGCCACTAAATAAAGCTCCCATAATAAGCAATGCTACACCTACGTGAGCAACATAAGAACCAACTTGAGAAAAGTTTTTAAAAATAGTTTTAAAGATAAATTCAAAATTAATATATAACGAGAAAAAACCAGCAAAAACTAAAACCAAATCTTGAGCTTTATTAATTCCAAGAAAAGATGCTCCAATCGCAAAAATAACAGCAAAAACTAACGCTGGAAAAGTTTTTTTGAGTAAATGATTAGTATTTGTTCGTTTCCAAGTTAGATAAAGTGTAAGAGAATTTAAAAGCATAACAATTATTGCAAGAGGAGTATTAAATTGGTCATACATTTGTGGCTCAATTACAGACTTCTCCAAACCGAAGATTGGTAATATTATGGGCCAAGAAGTCCCAAGAATTACGATAAAAGCAATTAATAGAACAATTACCGAACCAATAGATAGTCCAAATTCTTTTGAATCTAGTTTAAAAGTACTTTTAGGATTGGGAAGCTCTTTTATCCTATAAAATACACCGACAATAGATAAAAGAATAAATGTAATCATCATAATTAGCAATAGATTATATACTGTTTGACCTGGTGAAACAAATGAGTGTACCGATGTATCGCCCAGAACTCCACTTCGAGTAAGAAATGAAGCGTATAAAACTGCAATAAATGCAAATATCGCAAGGAAAATGTTGGTTTTTATTAATCCGCCAGTTCTTTTGCTTACTAGCATAGTATGAACAAGAGAAACAGCTATTAGCCAAGGAATAAGTGAAGAGTTCTCAACTGGATCCCAAGCCCAAAAACCACCCCAACCCAAAGTCTCGTAAGCCCAGAAACCTCCAAGCATAATTCCAAAACCTAGTATTCCTGTTCCAAATAAAAGCCAAGGAAGTGAAACTTTAATCCAATTTCTGTAATCTCTTTTAGCTAGTGCTGCCATAGCAAAAGCAAAAGGAACTGACATCGCTGAATAACCAGTGAATAAAATTGGAGGATGAATTGTAATCCAATAGTTCTGAAGAACAGGGTTTAAGCCCCGACCGTTCTCAGGTGTATGCCCAACCGGAACGTTAGGGAATGATTCCCATATAAACTCAAAAGGACTCTTTATAGTTAATATAAGTGTTATAAAAACAAGTATTAATGAGTAAAAAGCCATTACATAATTTTCATATTCATGTTTCTGGACATAAGGCATCAGAAAATATCCAATCAGAGTAAGGAGTAATCCCCAAAGTAAAAATGAGCCCTGTTGACCTGCATAAAAAGTGGCAGTCAGTAGATTATTTGGCAATTCATTAGATGAATATTCCCAAATATAAGTATATTGATAATTGTGAGATAGTATTTCTGATAGTAAATACATCGAAACCATAACTATAGAAGTAGTTAAGGCATAATAAGATAATCTGGCAATCTTTGTAAACATCCCACCTTTATTTGCCGCAATTATATAGAAAATCACTGAACTAATAGAACTTAGCAAAGTAATATAGACTAATATTTTTCCTGTCATTTCATTCTTTCGTTAGCTTTTATATAAATCTTCTTCTTTACCTTCATATTTTGAAGGGCATTTTGTAAGTATTTGTGTAGCTTTGAAGTAACCTTCTTCATAAACACCTTTAATTACTACCTTATCTGCCAATTCAAAATTATTTGGCTTTGCTCCTTCAAATACCACCTTAGTTTCCGCACCGTTGTCGTCTTTCAAATGAAAAATAAATTCGTTCCTTTCTGAAAAGTACTCAGTCTGTAAATCTTTTAGCCAAACGCCCGATACTTGCACCATTTCGCCTGTTGTAGCTGCGGTAGCAATATCTGCGTAACCAACTTTTTTATCATTAAAACTATAAATTGCAATTGCAACGAATAGTAATATTATAATCCCACCGATTAAATATCTTTTATTCACTTGCTTCCTTTCTTAAATTTAATTCTTCAATTTTTTTTTCTAATTTATTCATCTTATTTTCAGTAACAAATAAAAAAACAGAGATACCTGTCCAGATAATTAAAACTACTATCAAAACTACATATATCGAGTTATTTTCTAAAAATTCATACATTTGCAAACTCTATTTTTCTATTTAACAATCTATATCTCACATTTATACTAAGTAGCCAGAAGAAAATAATTATAAACCCGGCTAGAGATATATAATAACTTAAAGCAAGAGCAGAATCCAACATACCACTTTGCGGGTCGACCACAGGTCCAGTTGTTCCATCATCTTGAGCACCAGGATGCAAACTTGCAAATTGTCTTGGAATTATGAAAGTTAGCAATGGCACACTTAAAAATGCAAAAATCGAGTAAACAGATGACAGTCTTGCTTTTTTAGTATCCTCATCTATAGACGAACGAAGGACAAAATATGATAAGTAAATTATTATCTGAAATAAAATAGTTACTTGACGAGGGTCGTTATTCCAAAAACTTCCCCAATTGAATTTTGCCCATACCATACCAGTTGTTGTTGCAAGAATAGAGAAAAACAGCCCCAAACCAGCCGCAGAACTTGCTTTTATGTCATTCAAATCATCATTTGAACGCAAGAACTTAATTGAAAATATCATTGAAACGCAAAAAGCAATTACTGCTATCCAAGCCATTGGAACGTGGAAGTTCAAATTGCGTATTCTTTGCATAAGAGCGGGAACATAGGGATATACTACTCTTGGTTCAATTTCTATTAAATCAACTATTTTATAAAGATTTGCTTCAGGAATAAAGAATGCTTTCACAAGAATTTCTTTATCAAATTGAAGTTTTTTATAGGTAGAATCTTCAATTTTGACATCATATTTTTTTATTTCTTTTTGTTTTTCAAATAGATGTTTTGGGTAATAAGCTTGACCGTAATAAGCATTTCTACTTTCTTTAAATTCAAGAGATTTAGATTCGATAACTACACTAAGGTCAATAATGTTTTTTTGTTCTAAAGAAGAAACCATACGAGCATCTGGGAAGTTGCCTGCAAGAGGAGGTAAAATAGTAAAAACAGCAGCGAAAAAGACTATAAACACCGCAATTAATTTCCAGTAACTAGGTCTAGCTTTTTCTAATTTGAGGTAAGAACCAAAAACAATAGCGAACCCCAAAAACAATATCATTATAAATAGTCTCATATCAATTACAAAATTAACTAAATTTTTTTGAATATTATAAAAAAAGGAATAGTAGGTAGATTAAATTCTTAATTCAATTTATCTAAATCTGGCGATGCATTTACTTTACTATAGAAAGTACTTGACCCATATTCCCTTCGTGTCTTCTTAGCCCATAATAATCCAACCATAATTGATGCAATCATAACAAATAAACCTAACATATTACCATACATATTATTAACGCTCATCACTACAAAAAAAGTTATGATTGCTCCAAATACAACTGGTGATATAAATATTTTAAGAAAGAATGCTGATTCAATAAGAAATTCTAGTATTTTCATAATTTTCCTACATTATATTTATAATTTCTTAACAATTACAATTGAATGTTGAAGTAATTGTTATAATTTTTTAAATTTTGTTTTAATTTTTTTAAATATTTCCATAGTAAAAAGAATAGAAGAAGCAATAAAAAAGACCGTGATAATTTCTGTTATAGAAATTGGTTCTACCTTTAAAGCTTTTTGCATAAACGGTAAATACATTGAAATAAAATGCACTCCTGAAGCTAACAACACTCCAAATATTAATATATAATTTTTACTAATTGGAACTTTAAAAGCTGAAATTGTTTCCGACCTTGAATTAAACACTTGGAAATTCTGCATAAATACAATTAGTAATAATAGTATATTTCTAGCGCTTTCGATTTCATAATTAGTATAATTTAAAAGATAAAACCAAACTATTAGTCCAATAGAACCCATAGTAAAGCCAGCAGTAAGAGCTTGTTGAACCATAAGTTTGTTAAATACTTTTTCTTTTGGATCTCTTGGCATACGTTTCATCGCCCCGTCTTCTCCTTTTTCAAAAGCAAGTCCAACATCTTGAATCCCATTAGTAACAAGATTTAGCCATAATAGTTGAACTGCAATAAGCGGAAGTGGTAATCCAAACATTAATCCAAACATAATCAATACAACTACTCCTGTACCAGTAGAAACTAATAGCAAAATTACTTTTCTAACATTATCATAAGCAAAACGTCCTTCCTCTACTCCTGCAACTATCGAAGTGAAATTATCATCTTTAACTATCATTGAACCAGTTTCTTTTGCAACATCAGTACCCGAACCCATTGCCACACCAATATTTGCAGTTCTCATTGCAGGAGCATCATTAACTCCATCGCCAGTTACAGCAACAAACTCACCTCTTCTCTTCATTGATTCTACAATATGCATTTTTTGAATAGGAGAAACCCTTGCAAATACTGTTGCCTTATTTACAATATCATCAAATTTATCTTGACTTTCCTCGGAAGCTTTATTAAGCATTGCTCCTGTTGCAAGTTGCTCATCTTCAGAAAGAATACCTAACTCTTTACTTATACTCTTGGCAGTTTCTGGGTGGTCGCCAGTAATCATAATAACTTTGATACCAGCATCTTTACATTTCTGGACAGAGTCAATAACTTCACTCCTCAATGGATCAATAAACGCTATTAAACCCAGAAAATCTAAATTCTCAATCGTTTCTTCTTTAGAAATTTTTTTAGCAAAACCTAAGACTCTATACCCATCTGCCGCGAGTTTGTCAGCTTGTTTTTCAATTTTATTACTCACATTTTCATCTAAATTGCAAAATGAAAGAACAGTTTCTACGGCTCCTTTCACACAAATAAAGTAGTTATTATTTTTATCAAGTATCGCACCAGAATACTTCTTCTCAGACTCATAAGGTATAAGATTTTTCAAACTATACTCTTCAAACAAAGAAGATAAATCAAAAATGGTTTTTTGAGCCATTGCAAGCAAAGCGATATCCATTGCATCACCATGAGATTCCCAATTTTTACCATTTTTTTCAAGTTTTGCTTCATTTGCAAAAATTGATACCTTAACTATTTCTTTTAATAAATCATTTGATTCATCAGTTTTAGAAATTTCATTATCATAATATACGTTTCCCTCTCCATTATAACCCTCGCCATCAACACTAAATTCCGCACCATTGACAAGATTTATTTTTCTTACAGTCTGTTGGTTTACAGTTAAAGTACCGGTTTTGTCACTGGCTATAATTGTGCAGCTTCCGAGACTTTCAACAGCATTTAACTTCCTTACAATTACATTTCTTTTTGCCATTCTTGAAGTTGCAATAGAAAGTGCTACTGTTAGAGCAACAGGCAATCCCTCTGGAATAGCTGAAACAGCGAGAGCAACTACAAAAAAGAAAATCTCCTGCATTTCATAATTTTGTAGAAATAAATAGCCACCTAATAAAAGAGAAAACCCAAGTATAATATTACTAATTTGTTTTGTGAATTTCTCCATTCTTATAACCAATGGAGCTTTAGCCGCATCAGTAAGATTTACATTTTTTGCAATATTTCCTACTTCAGTATTTAATCCAGTTGCAACCACAACCCCTTTTCCTCTGCCATACAAAACAAAAGAACCTGCAAAGCACATATTTTTTATTTCGCTAACAGCAGATTCTTTATTTATTAGTCGTGCATCTTTTTCTGACGCAATTGACTCTCCAGTTAAAAAGGATTCGTCAATTCTCAAATTATTAGATTCAATAATTCTAATATCTGCTGAAACTTTTAACCCCGTTTCTATAAATACAATATCGCCAGGTACCAATTCAGTAGAATCTATTTCAATATCTTTATTATTCCTTAATGCTCTAACTTTAACTTTAATTAAATCTTGCAGATTTGCTGCATTTTTTCCGGCTTTCCATTCTTGCCAACCACCAAGTGAAGAGTTTAGCAATACAATCGCTAAAATAATTGCAGCATCTGTATATTCTCCAATTAAAAGGGAAGCAATAGTTGCTCCCAGCAATATATAAATTAAAGGATGTAAAAACTGCAATAAAAAAGTATAAATTAGAGTTGGTACTTTTGCTTTTGGTAATTCATTTTTACCATATTTCATTTGAAATTCATTTACTTCTTTATCATTTAAGCCGCTTTCAGAAGTATTTAGTTTTTCAAATACAGATTCAATTTCTAATTTATACCAATCTTTTTTTATCATATTAATTATAATTCCCCTAAAATCAGACTAACGATTATGAATTCAATTAATTTTAATTTCTAATAGTATTTTAATTGCATAATTTTAAACTGCGTTATTACAAAAAAAAAGCCCTGCGTTAGCAGGGCTTTTCTTCTATTGTATGTTGCGTCGATTATTTTGTAACTGTTATCGGTTCTACGATTTGTAATTCACCTGAGCGGATTACTATATTGTATACACCACTTGATAACATGCTGCCTTCGATTTCTATTGTATTCTCGCCTGCTGTCATGTTTCCATTATGCAAGTTTGATACTTTGTTTCCTACCATGTCATATAACTCTACTGTTACTTGCATTGGCTCTGTTACATTTAAGCGTAAGCTTGATTGTCCTCTTAATGGATTTGGTCCTACTGATATTACTTCAATGTTTCCTGCTCCACCTTGCATTGTTACTAAACGCTCCTCTGAGTAATCACTTGTTCCATCTTTGTCTATCATTTTTAAACGATATACATAGCTGTTTCCATATCTTACTCCATAATCATTATATGGGCCGTAGCTTCTTTCTGATATACTTGTTCCAGCTGCTTCTACTTCTTCTATTGTTTTGTAGATTTCACCTTGTTCTTCTCTTCTCTCTACTTCAAAACGGCTACTGTTTACTTCACTCTCTGTTGACCAGTCGATGCTTACTTTATTGCCTTGTTGTCTTGCATTAAATTCGCTTAATTCTACTGGTACTATTGGTGCTCCGTTTTTCTCCATAAAGTCTAATAGTCCTTTGAACAGTTTATCTAACTCGCCCATGTGTCTCCAGTCTAAACCGATATATACTGTGTTCGCTGTTACGCTCACTGTTGCTACCGCTGCTGCATTTGTTTTGAAGTCATCTGCTACTTCTTGATATCTTAAGCCTACATAAGCTGTTCCGTTTGATCCTTCGTTGATTGGGATTAAACTGCTTGCCATTGGATGATATGTTTGATCATCTGCGCCTAAGTATTGTTCTGTTCTATCTGTTACTGTGAAATATACATCTCTTGCGATTTGTTCACCTTTTAATGTCCATGCTGGATCTGATATGTAGTAGTCTGCTACTGGATTACCTTCGTATTCTGAACGTAATACTTCTCTTGTAAACATTTCATCTGATGATAATACCATATCTTGTGATGCTATTAATAGGTTTTTCTTGTAGATGTCTAATCCACTTGCTAAGAAGCTTCTTACATCTTCTTTAGTAAATCTATTTCCATCATCATTTGATAATCCATCTGACCATACTAATGTTTGATACATTGTATAGTTTACTGAACGTTTTTCCCAGCCTGTTCTATCAAATAAATCATAATCGTATTTTCCTGTTTGTGCATTTGATACCCAATTTAAACCTAGTAAGCCTGTGCGTAATACTGCTGTATTCATCGCTCCTGCTACTTCGTTTGCATCCATTGATTGGAAACTTCCTTGGTTATCTGTTACTGATAAAGCTAAGTATCTGTCTGTTTTTCTTAAGTAGAATCTTACGTCTTTTTCAACTACATTATTGTTGTTGTTTTCATCTGATTCTGTTTCTACGATTATTTTGTATATTGGTGTTACGTTTGCACTCATTCCTGCAAATCTTGAATCTACTACATAATCGTTTTCTGTTTTTAATGTTCCGTCATCATTTTTATCATTATTGAAGAAACCATATGTTTGTGGTATAAAGTCTTCATCTGTTCCGATTGCTGTTGCAAAGTCTACTAATGATTCATTTGATGATGGTATTGATGCCATTATTGTCTTTGTTAAAACCTCTGAGAATGTTCCTGAGTTTGTTTCTACTAAGATTCTTAATGTTAATTCTACATCACTTTGTTGTAATGATCCATCGTTTCTTACTTCTGCTACTACTGGAATTGCTCCTTCTGTCATTACATATTCTGCATCTGTGAAGTCGCCTCCATCGATTGGATCTGGTACTGTTGAACGATATGCTGCTGGTGCTGATATTCTTACTATTTCTAAGTCGCTTGTGTATTGACGACCTTTAAATTCTACAGCTCCGATATCATATCTTTGACCTGTTAATCCTCTTTCTGAATCGTTTATATCATGGTTAAACCAATCTAGTTTTTTTCCACGGTTGTTTAATGGGCTACCAATTGGATATTGACCATTTGTCATTTTGATCTTTACATCTCTATCTGAGATTTCCATATCTTCTCTTGCATCATATTCGATTGAGTTTTTGTCTGAACCACTTTCGATTCTCCATTGCTCTAAGTTTGTGAACTCATCTTTGTAAGATGCCCACTCTGAATGTTTTGGTGTATTATCGTTTGTGTTCATTTCTACAAATCTTACTGTTTGACCATTTGATAATGGGTTTACATAGTATGAGTTGTAGTCTAATCTTGGTCCGTTTGCGTTTGCATATTGACCTTGTACGAATACTGCACTTGCTACTTGACTATCTTCAGATATGCTTAAGTCATCTATTACGATGATGTTATTGCTTACTTCTGTGCCAACTGCTTGTTGCAAGCCAATTCCAGCTATGGTTGAACCCTCTAATCCTTCTGAATCTGCATTTGGTGAACTTGTTAAGATTATCGTGTTGTTGATTATCTTATCGTTTTGTGTTCTAAATGCTGGTTGATCTTCTGTTGGCATTAGTAGCTCACCATGTTTTCTTTGTGTGAATAAATGTATACCTGCTCTCATTGCATTATCATCTGTTGCTTCTATGTCTTTGATGATATTGTTGATTACTTTTACATTTGATTCACCTATTGGCATTAGTAAGTTTCTTGATGCTATTTGTGCATCATAGAATACTGGGTTTTGTTCTATTTTTATTCCTGTTGCAAAGTAGCTTGATTGTACTTTACTTATTCTGTTTCCATCTACTAATACGTTCTTTACGTTAAATCCTTTTAATTTATTTGTGTTTCCACCTAATGTTTCTGTTTCATAAATTAAACCTCCTAACATTATACCTGCAGCATCTATTATATCTTCTGTGTTATCCATTGTGATATCATTTGGATTTACATTATAGATTAAGTTGCCTTTTACTTCAGCGTCTTCTTCGTTTCCGATTGCTATTGCTGCTCTCGATACGTTATAGATTACGTTGTCGTTGTATTTGTTATTTCTACTGTTGTAGTTCATATAACGTCCTTGTTGGATGTCATATAAACCGCCCATTCCTATTCCTACGATTCCATAACCAAAGCCACTGATTTCGTTTCCTAAAAACTCATTGTTTGAGTTTGAAATTGTATCGATATCTTCTCTGTCAAATTTTGGAGGTAAAATTACTGATGGGTCTGTAAAGTTGAACAATTGTCCTCTGTTTACTATACCTGCTGAGTAGTTTAATCCTAAATGACTATCATTTTGGAACTCAACTTCGTTTCCTACTGTTGTTGCTCCTTTGATTATTGGTAATCTTGTTGAACTACCATTGATATCTTCATTTGCATTTTCGATAACCAAATTGTTTAATTTGATGTTATGTGAACCATTTCCTAAATAGAATGGTGCT
>CBFIFP010000005.1:0-177642 GCA_965661945.1 Eximiradiales bacterium | reverse complement strand
AATTCATTTTCTTCGTATCCTTCTGCTTTAATAACTATAGTATATTTGCCTTCACAAAGCTCACTTGCTATAGCTTTACCGTCTTTTACTACTGGGTCTGCAATTGCTTTTCCATCTTTATAAATTATTATTTTTGCTCCGTTTAATACTGCTCCATCTTCGCCTAATGGATAAAAATACATTATCCCTTCGCAGCATTCTTTATCATCTTTTCCGTCGTCATCAGAAGGAATCATACTAAATTCATATAGATTATCGCTTTCAATATTTATTTTAGATTTTTCAATAGCTTTATCATTTACATAAGCTATTATAGAATAAACACCCGGGCAAACCTGCTCAAAAATAAATTGTCCTTCTTCATTAGTTTTAGCTTTGGTTATAAGTTTACCATCTCTTAATAATTTTACAAAAGCATCTTTAACTTTATTTTCTTGCTTATCATATAAGCTGACTTTAACAACAGCAGAACAATCTTCTTCTTTATCGCCTTTTAATAAATTAAGTTCACCATCTTTGCCTTTAATATCACTCATTTTATGTTTAGTTGACTTGAAATCTGGATGCAGAATAACAACATAAATATTATCTTTATCTGGTATTTCCACATAGAATTCACCATTTTCATTAGTTGTATCTTTTACAAGAAACTTATCGTTAAGCAATCCTGGTTGAGCTTTACCGGATTCGAAGACTTCTTGGTAAAATTGAATTTCTGCGAAAGGGACGGGTTTATCTTGATTATCAATCAAAATTCCCGAGAAAGACATAGTTTGAGAGTTGTCGTCATCATTTGTATCATCTTCTTTACAAGAGTAAGCAAATACCATTAAAATCATAATGGTAATACTAAGTAGATACTTTTTCATAATTATACCTTAAATTAATTCATTAAATTTTTTATTTCAAATTTATTAAGTTTTTTTAATATTTCCTAATTTTCCCCAAACTTTTTTATGTTGGAGTAAAAATCTTTCTTTATTTTCATCATTTTTATTTTCAATATATTTAACTAAATATTGATTATTCAAATTCAATTCCTTGAAAATAGAGATTGCTTTCAGGACTAATTCAGCATCTTTATCTGATTCCACAATTTGATATAAATTTTTTAAATTCATATCTATTTGAGTAGTTAGATCATTTAAAGTTGTGAGTAATGTTTTAATTTGGTTTTCATCTAACTTATTTTTTTCTATCGATTTATAAATCAAATCTTGGGAAAGAAAAGTAAGAAATAAGTTAGAAGAGGTAAAAGAACCAACTATGCCACTTAATTCACTATTAAAATTTTCTCTTAATTTGACTTCTTGAGAAACTAAGTTAAAAGAAAAAATTAAAATCAATGTTATAATTACTTTTCTCATTATTCTTCCAATATACTTTTTATAGTTTTCGCCGCTGACGCTAGCATTTCTTTATCTAAATTTAGATGCGTTACAGTTCTTATTTTACTTTGTCCAATATGCATTAGTAATATACCCTTATGTTTACATTTCGTTACAAAATCATTAGGATTAATTTTATCATCAATTTTAAATGTAACTATATTAGTTTGTATAAGATTTTTATTAAATTGAATTTTACTTGAGTTTTGTAATTGATTTGCAAAATATTTTGCATTATCATTATCAATTCCAACTTTATCAAGATTATGTTCTATAGCATAAAGACAAGCTCCAGCTAAAAGCCCAACTTGCCTTAAACCACCACCTAAAATCTTACGCCACTTTAGAGCTTTTTTTATATCCTCATTACTACCCAGAATCATTGAGCCAGCTGGAGCGCCCAGACCTTTAGAAAAACAAACAGAAATAGTATTAAACCCCTCAACCATTTGCTGCAAAGGAATTTGAGTTTGTTTATGTGCGTTCCAAATTCTAGCTCCATCTAAGTGCATTCTTAATTTCTTTTCTTCGGCAACTTGCCTTACTTTCTTAATATACTCCTGAGAAATTATTGTTCCACCGTGCCTATTATGAGTGTTTTCTAAGCAAATTAAAGAGGTTTTTGGTAGGTAATAAATATCATCTCGAATAGCATTTTGAATATTATCTATTGGCATCTCTCCAATTTCAGAATTAATACATTTAATTTGAACTCTTGCCAAAAGAGATGGTCCCGAAGTCTCATAATAAAATATATGCGAATCACTTTCGCAGATAATTTCATCTCCAGAGTTAGTATTAACAAGCAAAGCAATCTGATTTGCCATTGTCCCTGTAGGCGTGAAAAGTGCATTTTCAAAACCAAATAAACTGGCAACTTTCTGTTGCAATAAATTAACAGTGGGGTCTTCAAAATATACATCATCGCCAAGTTCAGAATTTATCATTGCATTTAGCATTTCTTTACTTGGTTTGGTAACTGTATCGCTTCTTAAATCAATTATTTTCATATTGTATTATTTTTTTGGTAAATTAAGGATAATTTTTTGTAAAATAAAATTTATTCAATTTATTTTCACTAAATATAATTTTTTAAATCCTTAATTTTTAAATTTTTTTGTTTTTAACCTTTTTTATTGACTTGATGTAATATTTTCTAATTTCATTCGTTAATTTCCAAGAATGTAAAATTAGTATAATTAAATTGGTAAGCTATGAAAGATAAAATTGAAAGGCGAACATTTTTAACAAGTTCATTTATTGCTTTGGGAGCTGCCGTTGCTACTCCATATACTAGTTTATCTAAAACAATTAAAGAAGAATATAATAAATCAAAGAATATTATGAATCCAATTATCAAGATAAAACCACTTGGTTTTCAGTGGGAAACTTCAGACCCATTTTTATTTTGTGTTCATCACGAAGATAATTTTCCTCAGGGAAATGATCAAATGGGACCTGATAGGTCTCATTTTCAAGGCAGAAGTATAGGTGATGATTTTATTATTAAAGACGGTTTCAGAATGTACCATGGTAAAACAGTTCCTGGGTTTCCTGGTCACCCTCATAGAGGATTTGAAACTATAACTGTTGTCAGAAAAGGAATGGTTGACCATTCTGATTCTATGGGTGCTGCTGGAAGATATGGAGACGGCGATGTGCAGTGGATGACCGCAGGAAAGGGTCTTCAACATGCGGAGATGTTCCCACTTATCAATAAAGATAAAACTAACCCAATGGAACTTTTTCAGATATGGCTTAATTTGCCAAAAAAAGATAAATTAGTTGCACCACATTTCAAAATGTTATGGAAAGAAGACATACCTATCCTTACTCTGAAAGATAAAAATAATAAAGAAATTAAAATAGAGATTATTGCTGGTAATTATAATGAAATAAAACCTCAAACTCCTCCTCCAAATTCTTGGGCTGCTGATTTAAATAATGAAGTTGCAGTTTGGAATTTTAAGATGGAACCAAATTCTGAAATTATTTTACCTAAAGCAAGCAGTGGTATAAACAGAACCATTTATTATTATGAAGGTGAAGGTTTAGACATATATGGAACTAAGATACCAAAGTATAATGCAGTAGAATTAAAATCTGATACTGAGACTAAATTAGTTGCTGGCGATAATGTTACTAGTATTTTGCTTCTTCAAGGAAGACCAATTAATGAGCCAGTTATCCAATATGGTCCCTTTGTAATGAACACAAAGCAAGAAATTAGTGATGCCTTTGATGAATTCCATAGAACAAAATTTGGCGGATGGCCTTGGGATAAATATGATTATGTTCATCCAAGGGAGAAAGGTAGATTTGCTCTTCACGCTGATGGAACAGAGGAAATAAAATCTTAAAAACTAAATATTTAAATTTTAAATTTTAAATTTATTTTAAAATCGAAAATTAATCTAAAGATTGAATCAAAAAAAAATGCCCAGAATTAACTGGGCTTTTTGTGAGGTAGTATATGAAAGAACTAAATTATGCCAATTGTAAATTACTTTCTGAGTGATTTTTATAATAACGCTTTTTAAATTCTGGTTTAAGTTTATGTATATCAACAAGTATAAGACAATCAATGCTATTTGCAAACCCTTCATCGATGCCAAAATCTAAAAAACTTGCTCCACCATACTCGCATATATCAACATATTTTCTTAACAAAACAGGACATGTAACATTGTAGTTTCTTAATGCTTTTTTGAGTATTAAAAAATCTTCATTGTGGTTTTTGCCATTAAAAATATTTGAATAATTATATATTTCGCTCTCCGATAATTTAAACTGATTTATTGCTGTTGCGTATCTTTTATCTTGGTTAAACCATTTTTTATGATAATAAACTATCATAGATTTTGCATCATTTTGGAAAGTATCACTAATGCTAACAGCTCCCCAGAGATATTTAATATTCGGATTATCTGAAAGGTAAGCGCCAATTCCTTGCCATAAATAATCCAAAGCATTAGTTCCCCAATATCTTATCTGCACAAATGACCTTCCCAACTCAACAGATTTATTTAAAATTGGAATAAAATCATCGTAAAAAGTAAATAATTCGCTGTTATAAATCTTTTTTAAACCATAATTTTTGATAATATCCCCAACTATGCCTAACCTATAAGAACCAACAATTTCAAGATTTTCCTCGTCCCATAGTACAATATGTTTATAAATCTTATCATATTTATCCAAATCTACAACTTTCCCTGTGCCTTCGCCTACTTTTCTAAAGGTTAATTCTCTTAGTCGTCCTATTTCTTTAAGTAAATTAGGGCTCAATTCTGCATCAATTAAATATATTCTTTTATTATCTGTTGTTTTTCCAAGTATATGATTTTGAGCAAGTTCAAATTTCAATTGTTTTTTTGAAATTGGATGAATAATTGTATTTTCTGTCAAGAAAACACCTTTTTTATTATTAAATACTTGGTAAAAATGCTTTTTGAGTAACTTAGTTTGAGTTGCCAGATTAATACTTTTATTTTTGAAAGTATTACTCGGAATTATTTTCCCTATATTTAAAGTAATATCTTTTCGTCTTTTATTAAATACTTCGTTTGGTAGCAAAAAGCCAGAAATTCTTTCACTAAAAAATGATACAAAATAGAAAAATAACGAGTTTCTTCCATTAATAAAAATTGGTAAAATAGGCACTTGATAAAGTGAAGCTAATTTAACTGCACCTTTTTTCCAAAATCCATCTTTTATACCAGTCCATCCTAACCTTGAGACATTTTGAGAAGGGAATAAAATAACTACTTTTTCATTTTTAATTGCTTCATCTATTTTTGCATAATTAGACTTTCTATCTCTATATGAGTAATAGTTTATTGGAATTATTAAATTTTTTATATTTTCAATATTTAAAATTAAATCATTTGCTACAACACAAACGTCTTGTCTTATTTCGCTAATCATTTTTATAAGAGCAAGACCATCTAAAGCACCTAAGGGATGATTTGCAATTATAATTAATCGTCCTTCTGAAGGTATTCTTTGTTTTTCCTTACTTGAAACAAAGTAAGAGAAGTCTAATAAATCAAAAAGCGAGTCAATAAAATCAAAATTATTTTTATCTTTTAGAATTTCTATATAGTTATTTATATCTTCTTCTCTAAAAAATATATTAATTATATATATTATAATCCTTTGAATAAATTGCGGATATTTATTCATAAATTGTGGATTTTTTTCCTTAATTATATTTTTTAAATCTATTTTTTTCATTTTTAAAAGTATATAAAGCAAAATTACAATCCCAAAGTTAAGAGATTATAAATATTATGTTAATTTAATGTTATGTTAGAAATTTAATTATTTAAAAAGCATATTGAATATTAATAAATTTACCTTAATTTTGTGAAATATATATTGAAAAAGGATAAAATGAATTTTTTAAAAAGAACTAATACTTGTGGTGAATTAAGAGTTGAAAATGAAGGCGTTGAAATTATTTTAAATGGCTGGGTGAATGGCAAAAGAGATTTGGGCTCACTTGTTTTTATTGATTTGAGAGATAGATATGGAATTACTCAAGTAGTTATCGAATGTGAAAACAATAAAACTGCCGCTGATATTGCATTAGAAGTAAAAAGCGAATATGTGATTGCAATTAAAGGAATTGTTAGAAAAAGAGAAAACCCTAATCCTAATATCCCTACAGGATTAATTGAAGTTTTATGCTCTGATATTCAAATTATAAATAAAGCAGAACTTCCTCCTTTTGATATTTCTGGTGATAACGAAGCAAGCGAAGAGTTGCGTCTAAAATATAGATATTTAGACCTAAGAAGAAATAAAATTCTTAGTAAAATGCTTGTTAGAAATGAAGTTTATAAAATTACTCACGATTATTTTTATGATAATAATTTTATTGAAATTGAAACACCAGTATTAATGAAATCTACCCCAGAAGGTGCTAGGGACTTTTTAGTGCCAAGTAGAATAAACAAGGGAAGGTTTTACGCTCTGCCGCAATCTCCCCAAATATTTAAGCAAATCTTGATGATTTCTAATTATGACAGATATATGCAAATAGTAAAGTGTTTCAGAGATGAAGACTTACGCTCAGACAGGCAGCCCGAATTTACTCAAATTGATATTGAAATGTCATTTATCAATCAAGATGATATTATTGATTTGAATGAGCAGTTTATAAAAGTCCTCTGGAAAAAAGTTATTAATTACGATGTTCCAACTCCATTTAAAAGATTATCTTACAAAGAAGCTATGTCAAGATATGGCTCTGATAAACCTGACATAAGATTTGAAATGGAATTAATTCCCATAAAACATTTATTAGAAAGTACTGAATTTGCTGTATTTAAAAATGTAATTGAAGCAGATGGCGAAATAGTTGCTATAAATGCTAAAGCTTGTGCGAAATATTCTCGTAAACAACTTGATGAATTAACTGAATTTGCAAAAAAATATGGAGCAAAAGGACTTGCTTGGGTCAAACTTCAGGATGGTGAGATAAAATCCCCAATTTCAAAATTCTTATCAGAAAAAGAAATGAAAGATATTATTTCTACCACAAAATTAGAAGAAGGCGATTTGCTACTAATATCTTCTGATACTTGGACTAAAGCAAACACAATTCAAGGGGCATTACGTCTTAAAATTGCTAAAGACGAAGGAATTTTAGACCAAGTAAAAGACCAATTCAACTTTTTGTGGGTAGTTGATTTTCCACTTTTTGAAAAAGATGAAGAAACTGGCGATGTTTACTCTATGCACCACCCTTTTACATCTCCTCACCCCGAAGATTTGGACTTACTTGAAGGAGAATACCACAAAGCAAGAGCATTAGCTCACGATATGGTAATCAACGGACATGAAGTTGGTGGTGGGTCAATCAGAATACACAACAGCGAAGTTCAGAGTAAAATGTTTTCATTGCTTGGATTAAGCGAAGAGCAAGCAAAAGATAAATTCGGATTTTTACTCGATGCCTTAAAATACGGAGCTCCCCCACACGGAGGAATTGCTTTCGGTTTAGATAGGTTAGTAATGTTACTTTCAGGCACAGAAAACATTAGAGATGTAATTGCATTTCCAAAGACAACATCTGGATTATCGCTAATGGACGGCTCACCATCAAATGTAGATGAAGTCCAACTTGCTGAACTTGGATTGAGTCTATTAAAATAAATTATATTTAGATAACCTAAAATTACACTTCAATATTTAATATCCACCAGCTATAGCTGGTGGATTAATAATCGCAACCCGTTCATCTTAATCAGCGAAGAAGTTACAGGAATGAAGTATCGCATAATCTCGCAGCAGTGTAGTAAAATCCCCCCATCTCCCCTAAGAACTAAACCTAAATGCCCACCCCACCGGCACCTACATCTTGTAAATATCCAAGAGTGGGCAAGTAATCTTTACCTACAAATTTCAGGTGGTGCGGTGATATGCAATAAATTTGGAAATTATTTTTACTTTTACTTGTAATTAAATTTATTTTTTTGAGTTTAACTGCAAAATCATAAGTATTAATAATACCAAGCAAATAATCCCAGATTCATAACCGAAATTTGTACCAATAAAAAGTGAACTTATTAATGTATCTGACATAGAAGTAGTTAATATTGTGTAAGGATAGTCATACCCACTGGTAGGGACTCCTAAAACTATTCCTTGAGTGAAGTTCCAAGTTATGTGAAAGGCAATCGCAGGAAGCAATGAGTTAGTTCTGACATAAATATAACCAAGTAAAACTCCCGCAAGAAAAATATTTATTAAACTAATAACATCAATATATGGATTATAACCATGAACTATTGAAAACAAAATTGAAGAGATAATAATTGCATAAATTTCTTTAGTGTCATTCATAATTGATTTTAAGATTACACCTCTAAAGACAATTTCTTCTAAAGCTGATTGAATAATTAGAGTTACTAATCCAAAGTTAAGAATATCAATTGAAATAGTGTTATAGGTTGTTATTCCACCAAAAACAAAGTTAAAAAAGGTTAGAATTAACATTGAAACTATAGCATAAAAAGTGTAAGATGATATATACTTTGATGATTTGTTATTATAAACTAATCCGATTTCTGTTAATGAATTGGTAAATCTATAATTAATAATAAACAACGATAATAAAACAACGTATATTATTGAAATTAATTCAGAAATATAATAATTTAAATCAAATAGTGGGTTGTAATCTAAAAAAAAAACACCGGCAATTACTAAAACTGTAAATACCGGTATTTTAAAATATGACTTATGAATAAACTTCATTAGTTTTTTGAAAGCTGTTGTATGTGTTGTAGGACTTTTTCTTCCATAGCTTTTTGCACTTCAACGTGTTCTGTTCCTGTAAGCATAAGATTTATTTGTGGGCAGTAAGAAGAATAATTGCTGTTACCCTGTTTTCTTACAAGTACTTCGTAGTCGTTGGGATTTGTGCTTTGAGATATTTTTACATCCATTAGTTTTCCTTTCAAGATTAAATTTGTAATTTTGAGTTTATGACGAATTTATTTAAAAATTGTTTGTTTTTATTTTGAAAAATTTATCAACCATATATAAAGTTTTTAATACTCCATGGGATATTCTTTGGAGAAAAATAAAGAAGAAGTTTGCTAAAAAAAGCGAACTTGATAGTATTGCATTGCTATCTACAAGTGGTTTAAGTATTAAAAGCGGTATGTATAAAATCTCCAAAGATTTTTTTGAAAGATATAGTGTTTTTATAGAAAATACTGCGGATAACGCTTTAAATAATAAATTTAAAATATTTACTAATGAATATGTTGATGTTACCTATGGGAATACTAATGATTATAAAAAAATAAATTGGCAAAAGGATCAGCTTTCAGGTTTTGAATGGGATGTTAACACTAAATCAAAAGATATTATTTATGGAATTGGGGAGAATGAAAAGAATAAATCACTAAGGAAGTATATTGGAGCGGAAATAAAATATCCTTGGGAATTAGGCAGGCAACAAGATTTGGTTAATCTTGCTATATTTTTTTCAATAAGCAATGAAAAAGAAAAATTACAAATTTGTGATTTTTATGTCAACAGAGTAAATGATTTTACAGAAAATAATCCTATAGGGTTTGGTACTCAATGGCAAACCTCGATGGATGTTGCAATTAGGGCTGTTAATTACTTAATTTCTTATGATATTTTTGTTAGCAATGGTGCGATTTTTAGCAAAGAATTTCAAGATATTTTTTCACAATTAATACTCAATCATTTCATTTATATTTATAATAATTTAGAGTTTAATGATGGTTTGAGGGGAAATCATTATTTTGCTAATTTAATGGGACTAATCATCATATATACATATTTTAATTTTGAAGAAAGCGAGGTGAAATTAAAATCAGAAGAGATTTTTAATTTTGCTGTAGATAGTTTTTCAAATGAGATAATGTACCAATTTTTAGAAGATGGTGGAAATTTTGAAGCGTCTATACCATATCATTTTCTAACAACAGAGATGTTGTTAATGAGCTTATACTTTTTAGAAAAGGTGAATAGTTTCAATTCAGAAAAAATTAAGAAAGAAGATGAATTAGAATTTGATGTCAAATTAAGAAATAGAATTGTAAATATTATTGAATTTACGATTAATTTTTTAATCGGAGGAGAAGTTCCAAATATAGGAGATAATGACTCTGGGGTTGTGATTGATTTGATGAGTTATGAGAATAAAAGAGCAAATTTGATATTTTTACTAGATAAATTTGAAGATGAAAAAAAAGATATTGAATTTGCTGAGTTTAATCAAGTCATAAACAAATTACTATTTAAGAATCAAACATATTTTTTGGGCAATTACTTTGGTATTTCGAGAAGTTCGACAAGAGATTTTGATTTGATTTTATTTGCTGGAGGAAAAGGACAGGTTTTTAAAGGTGGACACTCTCATAACGATAAATGTAGTTTTGAATTATATTTCAACTCAAAACCATTGATTGTAGATTTGGGTTCTGCTTTTTATACATCCAACTGGAAAAAAAGAAATTATTATAGGTCTGTTCGCCAACATAATGTTTTAGATATAGGTAAGGAACAAGACCTATTTTTGCAAAATGAAAAAGATGATTTATTTTGGCTTTATGGTAACAAAACTAAAGCAGAAATAGTATTTGCTAATAACGAGAGAGTAAAAACAAGGCATAGGAGTTATAAAAAAGAGTACGAAAGACTTATTGATTTGGGAATTGAAGGATTAAAAGGAATTGAATCATTAGCAAGAAAAGAAGAGAAAGTTGTGTCATTTCATCTTCATCACGAAGTTGAAGTAATTGACTTAGAGATATTAGTCTTAAAATTGGGTGATGATAAGTTTGAGTTTATTTGCGATTGTGATTATGTAGTTAAAGATGCTTGGTATTCTCCCGAGTATGGAATTGAGTTTAAAACTAAGAAAATTGAATTAAGAAGTAAAGAAAAACAAATAAAATGGGAAATAAAAATAGTTGAATATTAAAGAGCATATTGGTAAAATTACTTGGTCTTTTGCTGATAAAGTAATGATGGTTATATTTGGTTTATTTACTTTATTTCAATTAAGGTATTTATTGCCAAGTGAATATGCATTTTATGCTGCTCTGCTAAATATTAATAATTGGATACTAATGGCTACAGATGGATTTGCGCTTCAGGCAATGATTCAATATGGTCATAAAAACAGAGAAGAAGTAAATAAAATATCACTCATAACTGCTTTTATTTTTAGTGGTGTACTTTCAATTATAATATTTTTGTTCAGGGATTTTATTGGCGGATTAGCAGATAGTAATTCTTACAGTATTGCTCTTTCTTATCTGCCACTTTCAGTGGTGCTTACAATTCCAAAGAATTATGCCACTAAATTATTTTATAGAGAGTTGAAGTTCAATAAAGTATTTTATCTTAATTTAATATTTTTTGGTTCACAAATTTTAGCAACTATTTATTATATATTTTCATATTCTACATTAAACTTTAACTATATGCTTGAAATATACATGTTTGGAGCTGGTTTGAGTGCGGTTGTTTCAGTATTTATGTCCTATAAAGACCTGAAATTTAGTGGATTAAACGAATTGTCTTTAAAGCAATACTTTAGTTTTGGATTTACGATTTCTCAACAATCAATATTACATAGTATTCCAAAAGTATATGATTTATTCATAGTTTCACACTTTTTTGGACCTGTAGGAGCTGGAGTTTATCAATCAGCAAAAACATTATATAGAACATTTGATGAGGCATCATCCGCAGCTCATGGATTGATTTATCCTGCAGCAGTTAAATTTATTGCATATAAAGATATGGAGCAATTGGTAGCGATGCTTTCTAAGGGAATATCAATGATGTTGCTTGTGTTTATATTTGCAATAATAGCTTTAAACTTAGGACTTACAGACTTTGTTATCAATCTATTTGGGCTTGATAAATATCTTGGAGCAATTAGTATTTTTAATATTCTAATATGGGGAGCATTATTTTTACCTATAATATTAATGTCTCAGGTATTAAATGCGATGGAAAAACATAAAATTGTTCTTAAATTTGTATTTATTTCAGTTATAATTTCGTTATTTGTGTTTTTGGCGATGGGGCAATTAGGAAAAATTGAATACATGGCATTTGGTCTGATTTTTTATAACGTATCACTTGGTTTGCTTTGTTTTTGGGAATTAAGAAAACGTCTTGATTTTCCATTTAGATATCTTTTTCGAAGTGTAGGTGATATAAAGAATTTCTTGATTAAAAAATAAATATTATGCTAATTTTAGATAGATACATTTTGAAGTATTTTGTAGGAACGCTGTTTTTTTCTTTAATAGCGCTTTACTTTATATTTATAGTTGTAACTTTAATGGAGAATTTGGACGACTTTCTTGATAATAACGTGAGAATAGAAATTATCATTGAATATTATCTAAGTTATCTACCAGAGATTATTAAATTATTAACTCCTATTTCTTTACTTTTAGCGTCTCTTTTTTCAGTTGGTAAATTATCTCAACAAAATGAAGTTACTGCCATGAAGAGTGGCGGTATGTCACTATATAGAATGATGCTACCATTGTTTATATTTTCAATATTTTTAAGCATTGGGCAATTTTATTTTAATGGTAATATTGTCCCTAAATCTAATGAACGAAAAAAAGAAATAGAACGCGAGTATTTGAAAAAAAATAGAGTTAGCACTTCTATATATGATTTGTATTTCAGAGATACACCTAAAAAGAATCTTTCTATGCAGTTTTATAGTTCTTCAGGAATGTTCGGCCGAAGAGTTATGATAAATGAGTTTGTTTCCAAAGACTCTTCTAATCTATCCTCAATAATTGAGGCAACTAATATTAATTGGGACGATTCTCTCAAAAATTGGACTTTACGAAATGGCATTAAAAGAATAGTTAGAGATGGCAAGATTATTGATGTACAAAGATTTGATTCTTTAGTGGTTGATTTGAATATTAACCATGAGCAGTTAATAAAATTAAAAAAAGAATATGATGAGATGACTTTTGAAGAGTTAAAGGAATATATAGAATTGCTTAGAGTCGGCGGAAAAGATGTTACACTACAGCTGATAAACTATCACTCCGAAAGAGCGTTTCCTTTTGCTAATATTATAATAATTTTGTTTGGAGTTCCTTTTGCAAGTATTAAAAGAAAAGGGGGAATGGCTGTTCAGATTGCTGCGGCTCTTATTGTATCTTTTGTTTACTTGATTTTTACTCAAGTTGGAAAACAAATAGGATTTGCAATTGGATTAGATCCACTTTTGACCGGCTGGCTGGCAAATGGAGTATTTATTATAATTAGTATCATAGTGATATTCAAAACAAGGACATAATATAATGTTAAATATTGAAACAATAGCAAGTATCGAAGGCAGAAAATTGCTTCACTCTATTTTTAGAGAATTAAGGTTCGAGAGGCAATTAAGTCCTTTTAAGATATTATATATAACCTGGAAAATATGCACTTCTGAACTTAATGTTGGTAATTATACTAATCAAGAAGTTAATATTTTACATAAAATTGGATTTTTAAGAGGAACAGGAATTTGGCTAGAAGAAATAATTAACAGGTTTTTCTTTTCTTCAGTGCTTTCTTTGGTATATTTCGGGGCTGCCTTTTTGATATTAGTAATAGGTTTAAATAGATTTACTGATTATGTGCCTTTAGAAATGCTAATTTTTTCAGTTTTATTTGAAGCCAGTATGTTGATTCTTATGTTTATCACTATGTTTTTCTCACCAAAAGATGATTCATATTATGTTGAAGAAAACAATAATAATTCAACTCAAGAAGAACTGCTTTTAGAAATTGGTGAAATTGGACGAGATATTGCCTCAGTTGTTGTGCAGTTAGAGAAAATGCATGATGTCTTTAAAGATATGATAGGTGTTCAGAGTAACCTTGTGGAAAGTCTTAAAGAAGCGAATAAAATCAATATGGAATTGTCAACCCCCAACCCTGATATGATTAATTATCTAAAACAAACAAATGATGAATTACAAAAATTCAAAAGTACCTTTGGCGAGATAAATATTGCTTTAGAAGATATTAAAAACGAAAAAATTGATGATATGGTTAAGAAACATATTTCAGGATTATTAAAAGATAAGTTGTAGAATTCTTTATTATTGTATAAATTTGTAAATATTGAAAAAGGTTTTTGAAATATGTTAAAAGTTGGTGACATTGTTATTCACGACAAAAAATTAGTTAAAAAATATGCGCTGAAATTAATTAATTCTGATTTTAAAGAAAAAACTACACACGATATTGCGAAAGAAATTAATAGATTAAAATTTAATGAATTAAATGATAATTTTCATTATTACAATTGCATTCGTTTAGTAAAACTCATTAATCAGGAAATATGTGAATATTATGCAAAAGAGGGTAATAGTCCAGAAGAAATTGTGAATCATGAATTATTAATTTATATCAAATTAATTAATTCTCTTGTTAATAAATACCATAATATGTAATAATATGAACTATATACTATTCAATGAAAAAATAACAAATATATCTGATTTTTATAATTTAGAAATCATAGAAAATAATATTATTGAAAATCTAAAAAATAATAATTCATCAAGTATAAAAGTTATTTTTCCCACTAAAAAACTCTGCCTTCATACCGAAAAATTATTTATAAATAAATTGTGGAATAAAGCTGAAAAACCATATAAAGATAGAGTCTTTTTTAATTTTTATGACTTTGTAAAAATTATTGGAAAAATAATAAATTATGAAATTACAAAGATTCCTTTAAGAGAAGAGGAGTTCTTTGCTTTAATGGAAATTGCATATAAAAACACTGATTTCACATATTATTCTTTGCATAATAAAATACCCACAAAAAAAATAACTAATTTGCTCTCGAATATTATCTGGGGATTTATTAAAGATGGTATAACTCCAGAAGACTTGAAAAATGATTTAAATAACAATGAAAATAAAATTCAAAATAAAAATAAATTATCAGATATTATATATATATATGAAGAATTAATTGAACTAACAAAAGATTTTTATACAGAAAATGATTTATTAACTGGAATAATTAATAAAATTAAAACTGATAATTTTGATTTTTCTTCAATAAATTATATTTATTATTTAAAGTACTTTAAGCAATTTAAAAGAAGAGAAATCGAATTATTAAAAATTTTATTTGAAAATAATCTTAATTTAATTATTAATTTTGATTTTCTAGAAGTTAATCATCCACAAAAAAATATTTACAGTGGTATCAATGAAATAATTACTAAAAATGTTAAGTTAGAAGAATTAAATAATTCATCAGATTTAAATAATAATTTATCTAAATTTTTATTTAATTATGAAAACAGATTAGAATCTAAATTTGATTTAACCACCGATTTTGAAATTGCTGAATGCGATGATAAAGTATCTGAAATAGAATATATTACTAAATTAGTAAAAAAATTAATAATAGAAGATAAAATAGAGCCTAAAGATATATTTATTTTTTCAAGAAGCCCTCAAAATTATAGTAAATTATTAAAAAATTCTTTTGATAATAATCACATTCCATTGAATATTAGTGACAGATATAATTTGAATGAATCTCCAATAATTAATTTAATTATTAATTATTTAGAATTAATAAACTCTGGTTTTAATAATAAATACTTATTCAAACTATTAAATTCACCTTGGTTTAAATTTGATAACAATTTTGATAAATTAGAATTCATTTCCATAACAAATAAATATAGAATAAACTTTTATGATTACCATTCTCGAGCAGCTTTAATTGATAAATATATCACTGAATCAAATAATGATAATATTAAAAATGAGTTAAATTTATATAAACATAAATTAAAGTATATATTCGATTATTTTAAATTAAAAAATAAAACCAAATACCAAAATAATGAACTAATTAACTTAATAACAGAATTTATTAAAATAATAAATTTTGATTATGTTTATTCAACTGAATCAATTTCTTTTGCAAATGAAGAAGATATCGAATTCCATTATTTTTATAAAACACGTGAAAAAGAGAGAATATTTAGTGCAATAACTAAATTCTATGATGTAGTTGAAGATATTTTGATGTTTAAATTAAAGTATGATGAAAAGTATGAAAATAAGAGTGAAATTATAATTAAAGAGTTTCTCGAATCTCTATATTTTAATATGGATAGAGATAGATTTCAGATTAGAGAGCTATATGATACAGCCGTTACTTTTACTTCAATAGAGCAAGGAAGAGGTGTAAAAAGAAAAGTATCAATTTTATGTGGTGCAATTGAAGGGCAGTTCCCTATTCATTATAGAACCGATGAAATTATTGGCAGAGAGTTAAAACATAGTGAGATATTACACAATAGAAATGAAGAAGAATTATTTTATGAATTTCTTTTTCCGATTGATAATTTATGCGAAAAAATCTATATTACTTCAGCCTCAATTGAGGGAAGTAAATCTTTAGTCCAATCACATTTTGTGAAAGAAATAAAACGATTAATTAATTTTGATAATCTTACCCTTAAAAATAATATAGATGTTAATAATTTTAATAATAAATATGTTTTATTAAATCATAAAAAAAATATTGGTGAAAATGATTTAATTAATAGTATAGATTTAAATAGTAAAAATGGTTGTTTTTCTAATAAGTTATCTCAAGATGCTAAAAGTAAAATAGAAAAAGTTTATAATAAAACTTTATCTCCAACTAAAGTAGATAGTCTAAAAAACTTTCCTTATGTTTTTTTAGTTCAAAATATTATGCAATTTTACACCCAGAATGAATATGATGAATTACCTGAAAATAATGAAATAGGAACCATACATCATGAAATATTAGCGAAAATTTATCAATCCTTTTCAGCTATAATTAAATCTAATAACTCCTATTATTTTTATCTAAAATCTAAAAATAACGATCTTGAAGATATACATCCTGTTAATTTTATTAATATAAATAATTATGATTCTTTAGTTAATGATACTATAGAAGAAGTATTTAATAATTATCCGGTAAATGAATTTTTCAGCTTTCAAAAGTATTTATCTAAATCAGTTATTTTTGAAATATTAGAAAATGAAAAGATACTTTTAAACTATTTTAAATTATATCCATCATTATTTGAATTTAATTTTAAAAACGATGCTTTAGTTTACGAATATAATTATTCAAATATTGATTTTAAGTTTGCAGGTATTATCGATAGAGTTGATTTAAAATATGAAAATGATAAATTATATTTTGGGATTGTAGATTATAAATCTTCAAAAAATGATAATGCTATTCATAAAACTAATTTAAAAGGTAAAAAAAGTTTTCAGATGTATATTTATTTAAAATCAATGTTAGATATTTTAAAAAATAATTATACTATTGTTACCGAAGGAAATGAAATAGTAATAACTGATGATATAATTTCAATGGCTTATGCATACTATTATCCTTTAAGTGAATTAAAAGGTAAAAATGGATTAAATATTTATGGACAAGAAAAATCTTTCTACAGTTTAGATGGAAGAAGTCGTAATACAATTGATGAAACTAATCTTGAATTACAAGAAACTGAACTTAATAATACATTACAACAACTAATCGATAAAGATTTTAGTAATAATGAATTTCAAAATAAATATGCAAAAGAAGTTAATTTAATGATTAGATAGTTATATTATAACATATTTATATAATCATTAGATTAAATATATTTAACATATTAAATAAATAAAAATTAATTAATAAAAAGACAATATTATTAAAGAAGAAATTAAAAAAATTAGCTTAGATTTAGGATTTGATTTAGTTAAGTTTACGGACTACCAAAAACTTGATAAAGAAATTTTATTTTTTTCTAATTATATTAAAAATAAATTACACGCCGATATGAAATGGCTTGAAAGTAATTTAGATAAAAGAAAAGATGTACGTTTAATATTTCCTGACACACAATCAATAATTGCCTTAGCAAGTTCTTATAATTTTGGAATTAATCATCTTGAAAATCATAATAGTGAATCTCAAAACTACGGCAAAATATCAAGATATGCTTGGGGAAAAGATTATCATAAGGTGATAGATAAAAAAACAAAAAAACTAAGAATTAAATTAAAAGAATTAGGCATAAACTCAAAATTTTATACTGATACTGGTCCTTGTCTTGATAAACAGTGGGCTGTCAAATCTGGATTAGGTTGGCAGGGTAAAAATGGATTAATCCTTAATAAACAACTTGGCTCTTATTTTTTTATTACTATTGGATTTTTAGATAAAGCAATAAAAGCAGATAAACCTTATAGCGATTTTTGTGGAAATTGTACAAAATGTATAAGTGCATGCCCTACAAATGCCATCGTCATAGATAAAATAGTTGATTCAAATAAATGTATATCCTATTGGACAATTGAAAATAGAGATGAAAATTTCCCAAAAGATATCAGTGATAATTTAAATGATTGGATTTTTGGTTGCGATATTTGTCAAGAAGTTTGCCCTTGGAACAATCACAAAAACCTATTAAGCAATGAGTTTGATTTTCTTCCAAAAAATAATGAAACTTTTCTAAATTTAGAAAAAGTTAAAAAACTTGATGAAGAAGAATTTAATTTTAGATTTCAATCTAGTCCTATCAAACGCACAAAGCTAAGTGGTTTAAAAAGAAACAGTAAAGAGTTGCTAAAGGAAAAGTAGTTTTGTTACTAAGTAAATAATTTTTGTATTATAGTATTTATTTGAAAAAATATTTGTATTTTCGCAGATAGAAAAATGTATAAAATGAAAATACTAAACGTCTGTGAACGAAAAAAATGGAGAAGTTAGATGTCGGAACATAGAAAAATAATAATTATTGGGTCAGGACCCGCAGGTTATACGGCTGGACTTTATTCATCAAGAGCTGGGTTGGATACACTTATTTTTGAAGGTCAAGAACCAGGCGGTCAGTTAATGACTACTACTGATGTTGAAAATTATCCTGGATACCCAGAAGGTATTATGGGACCAGAAATGATGGAAGAATTTAAAAAACAAGCTACTAGATTTGGTGCTGAAACTAGATTTGAAACTGTTAATAAAGTTGATTTTTCAGGAAAACCATTTAAATTAACAACAGATAAAAAAGATTATACTGCAGATGCTATTATTATAGCTACAGGCGCTACTGCTAAAAAATTAAATATTCAAAGTGAACAAACTTTTTGGGGCGGAGGTATATCTGCTTGTGCTACCTGCGATGGTTTCTTTTTTAAAGGTGAAAAAAATATATTAGTAATCGGTGGTGGTGATACTGCTATGGAAGAAGCTATTTATTTAACAAATTTTGGCGAAAAAGTAACAATAATTAATCGCTCTCATAGTTTTAAAGCTTCAAAAATAATGCTTGAAAGAGCAAAAAAGCACCCAAAGATAGAAATTATTGAAAACCACATAATTGAAGAATTTGTTGGAACAAATAATAATGGAATTAACAAATTAACAGGCGCAAGAATCAAAGATAATGATACTGGCGAAGTTAAAACAGTAGATGCTGGTGGTGCATTTATCGCTATTGGTCACAAGCCAAATACTGATATCTTTGAGGGCATAATCGAAATGAATGAAGTTGGATATATCCATACTAAAGATAAAAGTACTTACACCAATGTAGAAGGTGTTTTTGCTTGTGGTGATGCAATGGATTGGGTTTATCGTCAGGCGGTTACAGCTGCTGGGACTGGTTGTTCTGCAGCAATTGATGCTGAAAGATGGTTAGCTGAAAATTAATAATAGAAAAATGAAAAAAAATATTTTTAATAGTTCAAATGAAAAAGAAACATTTGAAATTGGTAAAGAGTTTGCTGAAAGATTAGAATTAGGTGATACAGTTGCGTTCTTTGGTGATTTAGGAGTAGGAAAAACTGAATTCATTAAAGGTATTTGTGATTATTTTAAAGTAGATGAATTAGTTACAAGTCCAACTTATACTATTATGAACAGGTACAACGGTGCTGGAAAAATTAGTAATCACGATATTCCTATTTATCATATTGATTTGTATAGGATTGAAAATGAAGACGAGCTAACTGATATTGGGTTTTTAGATTGTGTTTTCCAAAATAATTCTATTAAACTGGTTGAATGGGCAGAAAATGCAAATGATAATTTTCCTAAGAATAAATATGTTGTGAAAATTATACAAGAACCAAAAAATCCTGAAAATCGAGTTATTGAAATCTTTAATCAAGAACTTATAAACGAAATATAATGAAAAAAATATTAGTCATTGATGATGCTGAATTTATCTTAGAAAGTACTTCAACTCTCTTATCATTTGAGGGATATGAAGTTGTTACAGCAAGCGATGGAATTGAAGGAGTAGCTGCTGCTTTTGAGCATAGACCAGATTTAATTCTTTGTGATATTTCTATGCCTAATCTTGACGGATATGGTGTTATTGAGCAGGTAAGAGCAAGTAAAGAAACTCTTTCAACTCCTTTCATTTTTCTAACTGCTTTCACTGAAAAGCAAAATATGCGTATGGGTATGGAAAAGGGAGCTGATGACTTCCTTGTTAAACCATATACTCGAGATGAACTACTTGCGGCTATCGAATCTCAGTGGAAGAAAAATAAAATTGTAGAAGATAAAATTCAATCAAAAGTTGATGAAGTTGGTAAAAACTTAAACTAAGCTTTACCTCATGAGTTTAGGACCGTAATTAATCAGGTTAAAGGCTCTGCAAAACTATTAGAAAATAATGGTAAACCATTAGAACCAGAAGAAGTTAGAGAACTTACATCTGATATTATAAGTTCTTGTGATAGGCTTTTGAAAATTACTGAAAACTTATTACTTTATGTTAGAATCGAATCCTATGCAAGTAACCCTGAGTTAAGAAAAAAGTTACGATTAATGGAAACTCACGAGCCAGGTGCTTTATTTTATGATTTGCTTAGCAATATTGCAATGAGGTTTGATAGATATGATGATATTGAAATAGGAGATATTCCAGACACAATTTTGATTGAAATGTCATCAGAGAGTTTTCATAAAATAGTTGATGAATTGCTTGATAATGCTTTTAAGTTTTCTGAAAAAGGCACTAAAATAAATATTAATCTCTGGTTAGATAAATCATCAAACCAACTTCTTTACATCAGTATCGAAGATAAAGGAAGAGGTATGTCAATCGAACAAATTAATAATATTGGTGCTTATATCCAATTTGAAAGAGATATGTATGAGCAGCAAGGAGTTGGCTTAGGGCTTGTTATATCAAAAAGAATGGTCGAACTCCACGACGGCGAATTTAAAGTAGAATCAGTTGAGGGCGAATGGACAAAAATTACATTCTCAATTCCTTACAGAATTTACTTATAATATACCCTATTATATAATATATTTTTCAACTATAATAAATACTTAACTTTATATTGATTAATATATTACAAAATATACTTAAATATCTATAATTTCATAACACCATACATTTCAATATATTATCATTATTCCTTAATTTTATATATTTATTTTTTACGAGAATGATATTTTTTTCCACTAAATGTGTTTTTGTTTGTATGAAATCTACAATAACGAAAATTTTTTCGAGGGTTGCTCTTCTAAGTTTTCTTTTATTAGGTTTAGGATGTAATCCATGTGATATTCAAAATGGTGATGGAGCAGTACCGGATTACATATTTTATCATACTAATATCAATAGTAATTTAATATTTAGGTATGATTTTGAAAACTTTCTAATAAAAGAAGTTGTTGAAGATTTTAAATTAGGAGAAAGTTACAATAAAGATAAATCTCTATATTATAATAGTGATTCTATTTTTTTATTAGAGACTTATACTTTAAATAGTTCTTTGATTTATGAAAATATTTTAGATTTAGAAGTCAAAAATTGTATCTTAAATAATAATGGTGATGTTTTTATTATCAAAACAAAAGATAATCAGCTTTTTAAAAGCGATTTGTCTAATAATCTTGAATTTTTAGATAATAATTTACTAAACAATAAAATAGAGCTTCATTTAGAACGTGTTTATTATTGGCAAAATGATAATTTACTAAAACTAAAAGCAATCAATATTATTAACTCAATGCAGTATAATATTGAAATTGATTTAGATTTAGAAAATATCTCCAATTTAAGTATAAATTCAGAAAGTGTTGCATTTTCTAATTATAATGATAATTCAAGTAAAATATACTTTTTAAGTAGTAATTTGAATATTATAGACAGCACTTTAGAGCTTAATAAGCCAAAAATAAAGCCGATATTTATTGAAAATATTCTGTTTTATTATGATAATAAATCTATTTATGATAAAGACTTTAACGTGATTTATACTTCAAATGAATTTGATAAAATCGAGAATTTATATTTTAACAAAAAATTATCTTTAATATTTTTGTACCTAAAAGATAATTTAACCGATGAACAAAGTATTTATTACTTTAAAAAAGAAAAAAGTATTGATATTAATTTTAATAACATTAATCTTTTAATAAACAATGCTGTAAGAGTCGATTAAATGTGGAAAAACAAAACAAATAATAATCAAAAATACACTACCGACCAATTAGCTAATTTGCTAAATGGTTCAAAATCGGAACGTGAGGTTGCGTTTACTTATGTTTACAATAAGTATTCTAACCGTTTGTATTCTTATTGTGTTAGAATTGCAGGAAATCCACAAGATGCTGACGATATTTTTCAAGAAACTTTTGCAAATTTTCTAAATATAAAAAAAGATTACTCTGAATTAACAAATTTAGGGTCATATTTAATTAAGATAGCAAGAAATATAGAACTTAATAATAAAAGATCTAAGAAAAAATACTCTCTTAATATCGAAGAGTATAACTATCTATTACTTGTTGACGAAAAAGATAAGTATGATAAAAAAGAAGAAATGGATATAATTTCTAATGCTTTAGAGCTACTTGACTTTAATTATAAAGAAGTATTCATCCTAAGACAGTATCATAATATGGAATATACTGAAATTGCTTCAATTACTAATGAATCTGTTCATGTATTAAGGAATAGGTATTTCAGAGCAAAAGAAAAGTTAAAAGAAATTCTAGAACCAATTTTAAAAGAAAAAATAAACGAATAGGTGTTTCAAATGATTTACGAAAGATTAATTCATGAGTACTTAGACGAAGGGTTAAACGAAGAGATGCAACAGCAACTTTTCAATCAACTCTCTGTTGATGAGTCGTTAAGAATGGAGTTTAATAAACAGATGAAGCTTCATTTGTTAGCAAAAGAAGATTTTGAGACAATGGCCCCTCCTGTAGAACTAACAAATAAAGTTTTTCAGTCGGCTGGATTTTCTGTGCCATTTGCTTCTATACCAGGATTTAAAATCTCTTATTTGTTTGGCATTTTACCAATTTTAATTCTTCTTTATTCAATTACAAATTTTGATAAAAACATTTATGATTTTTTGAAATTTGAATCACAAATTGAATCCAAAAGTTTAGTGCTTAGCAGAAATGATTCATCTGAAGTTAGTAATATTAAAATAGCAAGTACATTAAATATAAGCAAAAATGTAAGTAAAACTAATAAACAAGGCACTTATATCAACAACATTAAAAATAATAATAACTATAACGCCGTGAGTGGCTCAAATAGTGGTATTGATAATAACATAAATAACTCTTCAAAAAATATGTCTAAAAGTAATTCCAAATCTAACAAATCAACTATTAACTTAGTTTATAAAAAAGACAATAAGGACATAACTTACTTACATGAAAAAGATATGGACTATATGGGAAAGCCATTCCATTTTATTTCTAGTTCTAAAATTGAAAACAGTTTAATTAGTATCACTAAAATTAAGAAATCACCCGTATCTGTTATTAAAAACTCAAATGTTAGCTTTGAAGAACCAATTATTAGTTTATACTCACCAATTGGCACAGATAATAGTTTATTTGCTATTTCTGCAAGAGGAATAAACAACTCATCACTTTACAAGCAAATAGGAGATTATAATTTACCTACAACAAATTATGCATTATCATTAGCTTATAAAGTTAATCCTCAATGGTTTGTTATAGTAGAATATTCTAACGAGAATTTCTTACAAGAATTTAGAAATACTAACTCGATTGGAATAAATTATTTAACAAGACAAAATCCTAATTTGAATATATTTAGTTTAGGACTTAGATATAATGCTACTGAAATATTCAAAAGTAATCTAGTTTTTCCTTTTATTCAAACAAACATTGGATATGCTGATATAGGAGCTGTTTCAAGATTAATAACTGGAATTGAATACAGAATATCCGAAAACCTATCGCTGATTCCAGCTTTTGAACTATCAGGTTTAATCTATGCAAATCAATTTGGTAACTATTTTTCTAATAACAATGGATTTTCTCTTGGTTTAACTTATAATTTCTTAGAAAGAAATTAATTTTAGATAAAGATTAAAAAAGATTTTCATAATTTTGTTTTATTTAAAATATAAAATAATAAATTATGAAAACACTAGATATTAATTCAAATTTCCTTGCCCTAGAAGAAAAAGATTCAAACTTCGATAATTCTAAAATAGCTATACTTTCTGCTGGCTACGAACATACTGTGAGTTATGGAGGAGGTACAAAATATGGTCCTGAAGCAATATTAAAAGCAAGTCACTATGTAGAATTTTATGATGATGAATTTGATAAAGAAGTTTGTTTTGAAAACGGAATTGCTACATTAGAACCTCTTGATTTTAAAAATAAAATCAATAAAGATGCAATTGATTTAATTTATCAAAACGTTTCAGAATTATTAAAATTAAATAAATTTGTAGTTACATTAGGTGGCGAACATACTATCTCTTCTGCTCCCATAAAAGCACATTTTGAAAAATATCCAAATATGAGCGTCTTACAATTTGACGCTCATTCTGATTTTAGAGAAACATACCAAGATAACCCATACTCGCATGCTTCAGTTATGGCAAGAGTTAAAGAGTTTTTCCCTGCTGAAAGAATTACCCAGTTAGGAATAAGAGCATTATGTATAGAAGAAGCAAATTTTATAAAAGAAAATAAAGTAAATACTTTTTTTGCATCCGCAGTAAGAACAAAAAAACATTCAGAAAATTGGGTTGAAAAACTTGTTAATACCTTAAATGATGAGATATACATAACTTTCGACGTTGATTATTTCGACCCCGCAATTATGCCTTCTACAGGCACACCAGAACCCGATGGATTTTTATACTCTGAAACAATAGAAGTATTTAGAGAAATAAAAAAACAAGGAAAAAAAATAATTGGTTTTGATGTAGTCGAATTAGCGCCAGATGAAAAACTATACCATCCTGATTTATTAACAGCAAGATTAATTTATAAAATATTAAATTTTTGCTTTTAAACAATTTCTTTGTATTTTCGTAAACATATATAAACTAAAAGGAGAATTAATATGAAACACATGATTATTTTATTCATATTTTTAATAAGTTTAAAAACTTATTCTCAAGAAATCGAAGCGTCTGTTTCCGTTGACTTACAGCAAATTCCGCAGGAATTAAGAATAAATGTGCAAACAATGGGTAATGACCTGCAAGATTATATAAATAATACAAAATTCACCCAACTTCAATGGGACGGTCCAAAAATTCCAGTTGATATTTCAATAATATTATCTGGTGGTCAGGGAGATAGATTTTCAGGAAGAATCATTCTAACATCTCAAACTCGTTTAAATAGCAATGATGATATTAGAACTACTGTTTTAAAATTAATGGACTCCCAATGGGCTTTTGAATATCAAAGGGGCGCTTTTTTTAGTTATAACCCATTAAGATACGACCCATTTATCACTCTAATAGATTTCTATATGAACCTAGTTATAGGTGCTGATATGGATACCTATGAAGAATTAGGAGGAACTCCTATGTACCAAAATGCAAGACAAATTTGTCTTTTAGGAGCAAGCAACAACGGACCCGGTTATAAAACAAACTCACAACCAGGCGAATTTACAAGATACAATTTAGTTAATGAAATGGTTGATTTAAGGTTCGAGGGCTTTAGAATGTTATTATTTTCATTTTTTTATGATGGGTTAGATTTGATGGTAACCAACAAAGAAGATGGAATGGCTAATCTGGTAGATGTAATATCTGAAATGGCTGATTATAAAGAAAATAAATTAGTTGGTCCTTCAGTTTTCTTACAAGCATTTTTTGATGCTAAATCTAAAGAAATTGCATCTGTACTTACTGGCTACAAAGACGAACAGGTTTTTAAAGATTTAATGTATCTCGACCCAAGTAATTCAACTATTTACCAAGAAGCACAAAATGTAGAAGAAAAATAGTTGATTTATAGCAATTTAAACAATTAATAAAATTAAAAAACTTTTAGTTTTCTTTTAATATTTTTTCAGCATCAAATATATTTTAATTATGAATGAAAAGTTTGAATCGCAAAAAGCTCCTGAACCAGTTGGGCTTTATCCACACTCAAGAAAAGTAGGCAACCTATTATTTTTATCTGGTGTGGGTCCAAGAAAAAGAGGAACAAAAGATATACCGGGAGTAATCCTTGATGAAAATAAAAATATAATTTCTTACGATATTGAGCAACAATGTAAATCTGTTTTCGATAACGTAAGATTAATTTTAGAAGAGTCTGGCTCTTCTTGGGATAAATTAGTCGATGTAACTGTTTTTCTTACAAATATGAAAGATGATTTTCAGATATACAACAAGATTTATGCTGAATACTTTAAAGATAATCAACCATGCAGAACAACAGTTGAAATTAACTGTTTACCAACTCCAATCGCAATTGAATTAAAATGTATTGCAATAATTTAATAAGGACTCTGATAAAATACAGCTTTTAAGTCTTTTGTGCTTATTTATTAATTATAATTTTAAAAAATGAAAATAATAGTTTACAGTATACATGATTTTGAAATTCCATTTATCAAAAGCGCATTTGCCAATTTTGAAATTGAATTTACAGAAGAAAGATTAACACTTGAAACATCATCTTTAGCTGAGGGTTTTGATGGCGTTAGCGTATTTTCTTCTGACTCAGTAAGCGAAGAGGTTATTAAAAATCTAAAGAGTTTTAATATAAATTATATCTCAACTCGTTCGGCTGGTTATGACCATATTGACCTTACAGCAGCAAAACAAAATAATATGAAAATAGCAAATGTACCCGAGTATTCCCCTTACTCAGTTGCAGAGTTTACAGTTGCAATGCTTCTTGCTTTAAATAGAAAACTTTTCAGAGCCGATGAACTATTCCAGCTACAAGACTTTAGATTAGATACCTTAGTGGGTTTTGATGTGCACAACAAAACAATAGGAATCATAGGCGCTGGAAAAATTGGAGCCGCTTTTGCAAAAATCATGTATGGTTTTGGAACTAATATCTTAATTTATGATTTAGAAAGAAATCCAAAGTTAGAGAATCTTGAAAATATAAAATATGTAGAGTTAGATGAACTATATGAGAATTCGGATATAATTTCACTTAGTTTACCTTTGAACAATCACACAAAATACATGATAAATAAACAAAGTATAGAAAAAATGAAAAAGAAACCTATGCTTTTAAATACCGCAAGAGGTGCTGTTATAAATACAACCAATTTAATAGAAGCTCTTAAATCAGGACAAATATCCGCTGCTGCCCTTGATGTTTTCGAAAGAGAAAAGGGTATGTATTTTTATGATTGGTCAGAAAAAATAATAAATGATGATGAATTTAATATTTTAAAAGCAATGCAAAATGTTTATTTAACAAGTCATCAAGCTTTTTTAACACGTGAAGCCCTTGAAGGAATTGCTTCAACTTCTGCTGAAAACTTTAAAGAATGGAGAGATAAAGGTGAGTGTCAAAACGAATTATATCCTTGGGAATAACTCTCTCCAATCAAATTAATAAGCTATTAATATTAAAATTATTCGGGCTTTAAAGCATTATTTATTAATTTTGTAATAAATTATCCACTTATTTGATTTATGTCTATAATAAAAATATTACCTGATTATCTTGCTAATCAAATTGCAGCAGGCGAAGTAGTCCAACGTCCAGAATCTGTAATTAAAGAACTAGTTGAAAACGCAATTGATGCTGAAGCTACACAAATATTTATTACCATTAAAAATTCAGGTAAAGACCTAATCCATATCCAAGATAATGGAATTGGTATGTCCAGAGAAGACCTCGAACTCTCTATAAAAAGACACGCTACAAGCAAACTTATTACTCAAGAAGATTTAGAAGCAATATTAACTTTTGGTTTTAGAGGTGAGGCGCTGGCTTCTATTTCGGCTGTTGCTAAATTAGAAATCAGAACTAAACGCCGACAAGATGATTTGGGATACTTACTTGTTTCGGAGCCAAACTCCATTCCTGAAATCGTAGAATGCGATACTGAAGTCGGAACCCAAATTTTTGTGAAAAATCTTTTTTATAATGTTCCTGCTCGTCGTAAATTTCTAAAATCAAATCTTTCCGAATATAAGGCCATCTTAGATACTTTAACAAAATTCGCTTTTTCACATACAGAAACACAAATTATTTTCAATAACGAAAATAACTTAGTACTTAACCTAAGGTCTAACAAATTAGAAGACAGAATAAACGAACTACTTGGTCACAGAATTATTGAAAGTATGATTAAGTTAGATTATGACGACGGAACTATGAAAGTAAAAGGATACGTTGCTAAACCATCAATCATAAAACTAAGTCGCTCACATCAATTTTTATTTCTAAATAGTAGAAATATACAAAATAAATCTATAAACCATGCAGTAATAAGTGCCTTCGGACCTTTAATTGATAAAAACCAATATCCACCTTTTGTTATATTTCTTGAAATTGACCCTCATAAAATTGATATAAATATTCATCCGCAAAAACACGAAGTAAAATTTGATGATGATAGATATATTTATATGACCGTAAAAAATGCGGTGCAACAAGCATTAAAAGCCAATGACCTTACAAGTTCTGTTAATTTTGATTTCGATAAAAATATTAATTTTGAAAATTTTAAAAACCCTTTTGAAATACAAAGAGGTGAAGAAGATATTGTTGTAAATAAAAATACTGGTGAAATTCTTAATTTTGATGATAGCGCTAGAGATAAAAGACCTTCTCAAAATACTTCAAAATCATCTAATAATAATGATTTTGAAAGAACTGAAAATAAATTTAAACCAAACGATGAATTAACTGCTTTTGATATGATATTTAATAATGATTCGATTGATTTAAATAAAGCAGAGATGAGTTTTATCCAAATTCATAAAAAATATATAATTTGCCAAAATGAAAGAGGATTTTTGATAATCGACCAACATAACGCACACGAAAGGATAAATTATGAGCGAGCTATCAAAATGTTTAACAAAGAGTTATCAAGTCAGCAAACTATGATATTTGCCGAAACAATAGAACTCACAGATTCTGAAATATTAATCTTCAACGAAATAAAAGATGATATTAAATTACTTGGTTTTGATTTTGATATTGAAAATAAAAGTATAGTTCTTACTGCAAAACCCATAGATGTAAAAACAGGAGCAGAAGAACAAGATATTAAAGAAATATTAGAGTTATATTCCGAAGAACAAGAAAAAAACCCTTTATCTAAAAGAGAAAACTTAGCAGCATCTTATGCTTGTAGAAGTTCTATAAAAACCGGAAAGATTTTAACCAATCATGAAATGGAAAGATTGCACAAAGACTTATTTTCTTGTGATACGCCCTATGTTTGCCCCCATGGCAGACCCGTAATTTTAGAAATGACAATAACCGATTTAGATAAAAAGTTTGGTCGAAGTCCTGATTACAGTTTTGAAAGAAAATGAATATAACATTACAAATTAAAATTATAAATTATACTTAAAAATAAAACAGAAAATAAAATTGATTTCAAACAATAAAACTACTAATTCGTATATATAAAATATGTTAAAAAAAACGATTATAATTTTAATTTTAATTTTCTTTTTTGCTGGTTGTAAGTTCTGGACGAATTTTACAACTTATTTTAATACATATTATAATGCTGATAAATTAATTAAAAAAACCGAACAAGAATTTGAATATTTTGACGAAACTAAAAGAATTGAGCCAAGAGCTTTAGCACCTGAATACGGAATAATAGAAATCGATAATTTATCTCAAGAAGGTGTTCCACCCTTTATGCAAGAGTTTGTTATAAGCCAAGCTAAATTGCAACCTGTTAAAATAAAGTTAGACTCAGTATTAATAAAGGGCTCTAAGATTTTAGCTAGAAAATCTAAAAGTGAATACGTTGAAGGAACTCTTTATTTAATGGCTCTTGCTTATTTTTACAAAGGCGAATGGTTACCTTGCCAAGTTAAATGTGGTGAATTAATTGATATTTATCCTGCCGGGAAAAAATCACCTGATGCTCATCTACTTTTTGCTAAATCTCTTCTAATTCAAAGGAAATGGGAATATGGCAGAAAAATGTTATCAAGAACTGTAGATATTGCATGGCAATTAAAAAGATACGACATCCTTTCAGAAGCATTCAGATTGCACGCAGACCTATCTCTTTATGAAGGAGACAGAGAGGGCGCTATGAAACCATATCTTCAAGCAATTTCACAATCTGATAGCAAAGAATTAAAAGCCAAATGGCAAATCGAAATGGCAAGTTTGCTTTATGAATTACAACAATACGAACGAGCTGAAGTTGCATTTGCAAAAGCAAATGAAGAATATAGACCCGATTATCAAGGTATGTTCGAAGCATATTTATATGAAGCAGAGTGTGCTGCAAGACTTGGTAAATTTGAAAAATCAGATGAAATTTTAAGAAGAATCGAAAAAGATGGTAAATTTGAAGAATGGAAAGATTTTACTTTTATTGGTAGAATGGATTTACTTAGAATGATGTACAACACTTCTGAAGATACAACGGGGCTAAACATAAAGTTAGTTGAAGCAGAAAGAATAGCAGATTCGCTATATCCCAATAATAAACTCCACAAAATTTATCAATACGAAAGAGCTATGGAATATTATAAAGACGGAGATTATGCAAATGCTGAAACTTATTTTGCCAAAGCAAGAGCAATGCGCTCACCCGCTTTTTCTCAATCAAACGCAATGTACACTTACATTTCTCAAATCAACAGAAACAGAAAAATATTAGGAAATGAAAGAGTTGGAAAACAAGCTCTCATGAAATTTGATGTGGACACTACAACATCAAACCAATCAAGCACAACCACAATTAATACTTCCGAATCAGAAATAAATAAACCATATCCCTCAAAAGAGATATCTCATGCTGCTTATGTTATTGCCCGAACTTATGAAAAATTGAAACAACCAGATTCCCTGCTTTTTTACTACGAAATGGCTCTCGAAAGAAGCGATACTTCGCATATCGATAATGCACGTTACTTATACGCTGTTGCTATTAACATACAAGAAGCTGAACCAAGACGCTCAGATTCCTTATTGCAACTTATAGTTGATAGATTTCCAAAAAGCGAATACGCAAATATAACAGGTAAAATGCTCGGATTTACTGAAGCTTACGCCTTAGATAGTGCCAAAGAATATTTCAAATCAGGTACTGAACTAAGAAGACAAAAAATGTTTAAAGAAGCAATTAAAGAATATTTGAATATTTATAATTACTTTCCAGAAGATAACTTATCTCCAAAATCAGTTTATTCTGTTGCTTGGATTTATGAAAATGGACTAAAAAATTTAGATTCTGCACTTTATTACTATAAACTACTCCAAGAAAAATATCCTACAAGTGATTACGCAAAAGAATTAGGTTTATCAATAGTTTATCTAGAAAACAAAGTTGCTGGAACTGAAATACCTGATAGTTTAACATACAATAAAATGAAAAAAGAACTGCTTTCTCTTACACCAGTTGACAAACAACCTATTAAAATTAAAGACCTTAGAGATGAAGAAACTAAAAAGAATCTGCTAAACAAAGCCAAAGATTCATTTAAAAACTTTTTTAAAGAAAAAATAGACGATGCTAAATCTACAATTGATAGTGCAAAATCTAAATATGATAAAATAAAAGAAATGGATTTGGATTCATTAGATTTTAAAGATATGGTTGACCCTAAAAAATTATTACCAGGACAGGATTCTACAAGTACTAAAACTGATTCCACCAATACCAAAATTGCACCTCAAGATAGTATCAAACAAAATTAAAATAATTTTTGGCTTACTTATTGTTTTATATTTCATAAATAATTAAAATAAATAAATCTAAAATGGAAGAATTTGAATTAGAAGGTAATCCTTTTGAAGAGGAATTTGACTCTAACGATGTTATAAATAAGCAAGAATTGGGCTCAAATATCTCCAAAAAAGGTCTAGAAAAAGAAAGAAGAACCGACCCTGAGTTTAATACTAAAGGTTTTAATCAAAAGGATATTGACCAATTGGTTAATTATGACCAAGAAAGAAGAAAATCTATATCTTTTAAACCTGAGTTAAACGATTCAATTGATGTAAGTGAAAAACATGAAGAAAAGTTAGAAAATGAATTTAGAGATTTTCTTGTTTATCCAAGGATTTCAGGCAACTCTCATTTAAGAGGAAATAGATCACTTATACCTAGTTCTAATGTAGTTAAATCTCAAAAAATGGTGGAAATTGTTGATGCTCCTAAAACTAAATCAAAGCATAATCCTGCTACAATTTTAGTTAATAGAGATGAAACAGGTGATATTGATAATATTGAAATAGTGTGTAATTGTGGAGATAGAATATTATTTAAATTCGATAAAATAGACCATTTAGATGATGAAATTACAAAACTTGAAACTCAAAAGTTATCCGGACCTATTCCATTTGAACATAATAATGAACTAGAAAATAAACAAGTAAAAGAAACAAAAATTAAGCAAAATACCGATGACTTTTTTGAAGAAGAGAATACTAAAACAGATGAAATAAAAAGTAAAAAAGACCAAGAACCAGAAGATGAGTTTTTTGAAGAGGATTTTGGTATTGATGAGTCAGATTTAGATTTTGGCGGAATTGATTTAAGTGGAATTTAATAATAAGTATATGAGTAAATAAATTTTTGTTTTACCTTATTATCATTACTCTTTTGAACTTCTTCAATTATATTACCACTGTCATCATATATAATTGATACTCTCCCGTTAATATTTCCTTTTGAATCAATAGAAATTAAATCTATTTGATTTTCAGAATAAATAATTGAGTCTTTTTTTAAGACTTCTCCATTGCTATAATCCTTTATATATATTGAATTTACTTCTCCTGAATTTCCATAAATATAATCATAATTCATTTCATTTACTTTTACATTCTCTTTTTCTATAATTTCAATTTTAATATTTCCTTTTTCATCATATTCTAATCTTCTTAATTCTTGTAAATCCCCATTTTTATCAATTTTTTCAATCTGGTAAACTTGTCCTTTTGAATTATGCTTGTATATTTTTTTGAATGAATTAATCGTATCGCCATTCTCATTAAATTCAGTTACAAACACAACTTTTTCACTTTCATTATAAGTATAATTAGATTTTGAAGTTACATTATATTTCTCATTATATTCTATGTGAAATGTTAAGTTCCCATTTTTATCATAATGCTTTTCAAAAACCTTATAGTCTTTCGTATTAGTGCTAGGATTAATAGAATACTTTGATTGAGTTTTTATCATTAAAGGTGAGTAAGAGTCATAGAAAGGGCTTTGCTCATTACAAGAAACAAGCAATATTAAAATAAATAATATTAAACTAACACCTTTCATAATTCAAACTTAATAATAAACTTTTACAAAAACAAATATTTTTATAGTAAAAAAGAAATTACTATAAAAAATTATTCTTAGCTAAGAACGTTTTTAACCATAATATATTTCTTAAATTACATTTCACTAATAAACTAAATACATTGTTTAAAAATAAAATAATACATAATAAAATTATACATATCGATATGGATGCATATTATGCATCTATAGAACAACGCGACAATAAAAATTTAAAAGGTCTGCCAATTGCCGTTGGTGGCAGTGAGCGAAGGGGAGTTGTTGCTGCTGCAAGTTACGAAGCTAGAGTTTTCGGTGTTAGAAGCTCTATTTCTGGTTATCAAGCAAAAAAATTATGTCCACAAATAATTTTTATAAAACCAAGATTTGAAAGATATATAGAAGACTCTAAAAAAATTATGAGCGTTCTTAAGAAATACTCAAATCAGATAGAACCTTTAGCGCTTGATGAAGCATATATTAATGTAAATAAATACTGCTCTGAAAAGAATATAACTGCCTTCAAATTAGCTAAAATTATAAAAAATGATATATTTTTAGAAACTGGATTAATTGCCTCTGCCGGAGTATCATTTAATAAATTCCTTGCTAAAATTGCGTCAGATTTTAAAAAGCCAAATGGTCTTTATGTTATTCAACCCAAAGATGCCGAGAATTTTATAAACCAACTCCCAATTGAAAAAGTTCCTGGTATAGGAAAAGTAACTGCAAATAAAATGAGGAATTTAAATATTCATACTTGTTCTGATATTAAAAAACATGATATATCTTTTTTAATAAAGCATTTTGGTAAAAGTGGAGCATATTTTTTTCAATTACTTCACCTCCAACTCGAAAATAATATCAACCCACCCAAAGAAAGAAAATCACTTGCAGTTGAAAGGACTTTCAGTGATGATTTAATTACTTTAAACCAAATGCAAGATAAATTACTAACCATTTCTGAAAATATATCCAATAAAATGATTAAAAAAAATTTGCAATCTAAAACAATTACGATAAAAATCAAATATAATGATTTTATAATCAATCAAAGAAGTAAAACCATTAAACATTTTATAAATGATAAAGAAACTATATATTTAATTGCATTAGATTTACTAAAAAACCCTGTTCTACCATTTAAACCTGTTCGACTTCTTGGAATTTCAATGTCAAATTTTAAAGGCAACTTTAATAATAACTATCAATTAAATCTAGGATTATAAATTATATTTCAAAATTTATTCCAATTCCCTCTAATAATTTTGGAAGCACTTCCCCAGATTTACCTGTTATACATTCATCTGCAAAGTCGCTTAGTGCTGTTTTAGTTGGATTAATTTCTACAAAATATGCGCCCGCTTCTTTTGCTAATACAGGTAATTCAGCTGCAGGATAAACTTCGCCAGAAGTTCCAATTGAGAAAATAATATCGCAAATCTCAGATTTTTGTTGGGCTTCTAAAAGTTCATCTTGAGGAAGCATTTCACCAAACCATACAACATCAGGGCGAATATTACCTCCACAAAATTCACATTTGGGAATTGATGAATCTTGCAAGTTTATACCTTTATTATATGCCTTGCTACATTTAAAACAGCGATTAGTAATTATATTGCCGTGAAGCTCTATTACTTTATTAGCTCCTGCTTTTTGGTGCAACCTATCAACATTTTGAGTTACAATAGTTAAATCTGGAAGTGATTCTTGTAGTTTTGAAATAGCATAGTGCCCAGGATTAGGCATAGATTTATCAAGGATTTGCCTTCTATATTGATACCATTCCCAGACTCTTTCAGGATTTGACATAAACCCATTAATTGAAGCAAGTTCCATTGGCGAAAATTTGTTCCAAAGACCGTCGGGGTCCCTAAAAGTAGATATACCACTTTCAGCAGAAATGCCCGCACCAGTTAGAATAACAACACCCTTCGCTCTTGGTAAGAAATCTATTAAATAATCACTAAACATAAAATTCAATTTTTTTAAAAACAAACTTAAAGAAATGTTATAATTTATCAAAATTCTTTTTAAATAAATTAAAATATAATTTCTCAAAAAAAAAGAACGATTAAATCGTCCTTTTTTATACTTAGTAAGCAATCTCTGCCATATTAGCAAATTCTGTTTTATAAATTTCTTCTATCCGTTCTTTCACTTTTTGCATGTACCATTGTGGAGTCGATGTTGCACCAGAAATACCTACGTTGTTACATCCAATAAACCATTCAGTTTTTAATTCCTCTAAATCTTCAATGTAATACATATTAGGATTTTTAACTAACATGTGTTTAAACAAACTTATACCATTCGAAGAATTCCTACCTGCAACAAAAATAACTATATCATTATCTTCAGCAAAATCTAAAACCCTTTGCTCTCTACCCCAAACTTCTTTACATAGTGTATTTTTTGATTGAAAATAATCTTTAGTTTCCCCACCTTCTACAAAATTATCAACCCTAGCTTGAATCGCTTCTTTAATCTGTTGATATACTGGTTTTTCCATTGTAGTTTGAGAAAACAACACAGTTTTTTTCGTAAAATCTACTTTTGCTAATGCTTCTTCCACAGTCTTTACAATAGTGCAATCGTCATTGATAACTCCCCTGATTCCAATAACTTCAGGGTGATTTACTTTACCATAAATCACTATTTGGAAACCTTTACCATGATATCTTTGAACTCTATTCTGCAACCCTGTTACCAATGGACAAGTTGCATCAATTATATTTAAACCAAGTTCCTCTGCTTTTTCGTATGTGGATGGTGGCTCACCATGAGCTCTGATGATTACATCTGGTTTTTCATGAGCTATTTTCTCAAAATCCTCATGAGTTATAGTTTCTAATCCTTTTTCTGCTAAACGTTCTATCTCTTTTGGGTTATGAATTATAGAACCTAAAACATAAGTTTTTTTATCTTTTTTGTTTTGAGCTAAAGTTTCCTCTGCTATATTTACAGTCCTAACAACTCCCCAACAAAAACCAGCTGATTGATCAATTTCTATTTTCATTGCTATCCTTTCTTTTGTGATATAGACGGTTTATTTAAAATTTATTTTTTAGTGAAATAATTTTTAATTAAAATCTAATAAAAAAAGAGGCAAATTGCCTCTTTCATAAATAAAATGTCAAAATAATTTTTCAATTGATTTTTAGTTTTATAATTTGAAGTTAAAATACTATTCCAAAAGTTAATTGTAACCATTGGTTTTTATATCTTGGAGTTGATGAATTGCCGTCTCCATCGTTTTTTTGCAAGTCCCAGCCCGCTCTTCCACCAACAATAAACTGTTTTATAGTAACATCAAGACCAATCAAAAAGCCAAGAGTATTTCTTCTGATATTATCATTTTCAAATTGTTCTGCTTGTTCAAATGTAGTTTTTCCACTTTCATACTTTATATTTTGGCTTAAAAGATATGAAAATTGTGGTCCTGCTAATAAAGTTACATTCTCCACTGGTTTAAATCCAACTAAAATTGGAATATCAAGAAAATTTGTAGTTCTGGTAATATCATAAGAACTACCTAATAATGAACCTTGTGCATTGTAACCTTTTTGAGAAAATAATACTTCAGGTTGTATTCCTAAAAATGGTCCAATAGGAATAAAAGCAAAAACACCAACTACAATTCCAACTTTACCATCTGCTATAAAATCCTCTCCTTCTTCATCATACACATTTGAATAGTTCAAACCGGCTTTTCCACCAAATGAAAGTTCTAATTCTTCATCATTTTGAGCAAAAGTAAGATTAAAAAATACAAAATAAATTATTACTGCAAGCACTATCTTTTTCATATTTATCCATATAAAATGTTATTAAAATTAATATACAAAATTAAATAAATAAAAAGATGATAAGTTACAGAATTATATTTATTTATTGCATAATTAAATTATAAAAAACAAACTTAGTTATAATTTTAATTTAATAATTTTTATTTATCATTAACATTTTTTTCAATTTCATTTTTTATCGCCTTTTCAATCTTACATTTTAATAACTTTTTCAATTCTGCAAAATTCTGCTGAAAAGTTAAATCGTTTTTATATTCATTTATCTTTATCGGCAATTGATGTGGGTGGATATTTATTTTAGTGCCTGAAAACATATCTACTATTTCTAATTTTGACATGTCCAATTTTTCATAATATTTAGGATAAAACAGCATTATATCCTTACATTCATACCTTATCGCATAAGCTACCATCTGGTATAAATCGTTCTGACTTAACTTTTTATCGCTATCGTGTATAATCTTATATTTTGTATCTGCTAAATATTCTTTTCCATTATAAGATATTTTTAAATCTGGCTTTAATTGATACCCATTTTGCTCTGTTAGATTTACTCCAGAAGCCTGTTTCTCAATTTTTAAATTAGTTACATCTTTGAATTCTTTTTCTATAAAACCAAAAACAAATTCTTCAAATAATTTTTCCATTGGAATAAGAAATGCGAAAACATTTAGATTGTTGTGGTAGTTTAATGTAATTGAATTTGCCAGAAATAACTTGCAATACTCCAAAATTGTCTCAAATTCATTTTGGAAATGATTTAACTTCACTTTTCTGCAATCCTCAATTGTAAATCTCTCGTCCGAAACCTCCGATAAAATAAAAACTATATCCTGCAAATATCTCTTTGTTTCTGCGTTACTTGTGAAATTTAGTAATTGATTTGACACATATTTAATTATGCGATTAAAGTAATTATCAAACTCAAAAGAATCATATCGGCAATAAACCTTGTCCCATCTGGCTCTTGCAAGGTGCTGGTTTATATATTCATTAAACATAAACTGTCCTTTCACAAAAGTAGTTTCGTCTTCTACATCTATATAATTTTGATATAAATTATTATTTAGCGTTTCTTTTGTGTAAGTCGCAAAAAGCCAAATCATTACTTCTAAAAATGAGTGCTTTTCTAACTTATCCAAACTTGTTAGATTTTTCGGAAATTTTATCTTTGTTGTATAAGTTAGCCACCAAAGAATATTGAGGTTTATTTTTTTGAGTTCATTATCACTTAATTCTGAATTATCATTTCCATCATTAAAAATCTTAGGCAACAAATTAAAAGTTTTTTTATCAAAATTAATAACCCCAACATAATTTTTTTGCTTAATTTGATTATTCCGCAAAAGCGACAAAAACTGCTGCGTAGAAGTATCTGGCTCATCATTATTAGTATATTGCGAGTCATTTTTATCCCTACGTTTCCAAATATCATCTAAGAACTTTTCGAGTTTATTAATATATTCATCTTTAACATCAAGTTTTTCAGTATTTTGATATTCGTAAAGATAATAAATATTGTTTTCTGGCATTATTCATCGCCCTTTTGTTCTGCTTCATCTGAATCATCTAAACTATCATAAAGTTCAACTAAAATTGGATATGAATTTTTAACTATTCCTAATTTTAATTTTTTAATCTTATCTTTTTTAAGTATTTCTTCCAACATTTCCTTTACTTTTTTATAGTCATTCATAAAGTATTCCATTAAAAGAGGAATAACCTTATTATTCATAGTTTCAACTAAATCAAATGTTTTGTCTTTTGGTGTCATAAAATAAGAATGTCCAATTTGCAAATCATGACCTCTTCCTGGTCCTAATCCATTTTTTTCATCAATAATATAATTATTAATTTCTGTAAGTAATTCATGATTATTAATTAAACTACTATCTAAACCATTACCATCAATATCTTTCATAGGATACATTGCCCTAAAAACAAACCTCCTCCTAAGAGCAACATCAAGCAAAGCAATAGACTTATCAGCAGTGTTCATCGTTCCGATAATATATAAATTATCAGGCACAACAAACTGCTCTCCACTCGGCAGAGTAACCTCCCACTTTACTTTATTCATATCCTCACCACCGTCCCACCTCTTATCATCTTCAATCAAAGTAATCAACTCACCAAACACACGAGAAATATTCGCCCTATTTATTTCGTCTATTATTAGGACGTAGGATTGTTTAGGAGATTTCTCAATATTTGATTTTTCTTTTTTACCTTTATCTAATAATAAATTTAGTAAAGGTTCATAATAGCTTAACAATCCACTGTGATTAAGTAAAGATTCAGAATCATACATTTTTTTTAAAGTTTTAACACTTAATGTGTGTGAAGTTCCACCACTATTTTTCCTGAAATTAATTGATTTTTCACTAACTGAAGTTATAAAATAGGATACTTTTTTCATTTTAACTTCAATTTCTTCTAACTCTTCATTAATTATAGAAGAACAAAAATCATTATAAACATTTTCAAATTCTAATTTATTTGATTTCTTACCTAAAGAAGTTTCTATATTCGTTTTTGCTTTTTCTGCAATTTCTTTAAATATCCCATCTTTATAATCAAATGACATAGTATCTGAGTCAGTTTCAGGTCTTAAACCCTGCACAAAATCTTCATAAGAGAAATTTTGGTGGAATGTAACGAATTTGATTCTATCACCTAAATTTTCTTTGTAAATCTTAACTGCTTCATCATAAGTAATATTTTTATTACGTGTGATTATTTTACTTGCTAAATGAATAGTGTTATAAGTCTTCCCAGTTCCAGGAGGTCCGTAAAGTATTTGGTTTTTGGGAGAGGTGCAGTTTTGTTCTTGCTTATTTTCAGACTTTAAAGAATTGTTTATATTACTTTCATTATCATTTTCTATTCTTGTATTAATGTTATCGTTTATAGACAGTCTTTTTTGCAAATTTAAAGTCATATTAGAAAATTCAACTTTTGTAATTCTATGTGCAACAAAATTTGGATTTATTTTCTTTAAATTAATGATTTCTTTATCTACAATTGGTTTAATTTCATTAACTATATTAACAATATCAGTAAAATAAACATTGAAATCTGAATATTTTATATTATTTTTTATAAAATATTTGCAATTCTTTTTACTTTCTGATACATTTAGTGTAAATTTTGTTAAATCATTTTTTAAGTTTTGAATTAATAACAACGCTTGTTTATTTTGATCATTATGAGGACTAATAGTTTGATTGAACTCAATATGAAATCCAAATTCATTATTTTTGTATTTATAAAAAAATAAATTGATTAAATCTGACGAGTTACCTGGATAACCTATAGGTATTGTCCAAAAAGTTGTTCCTGAATATCCTCCTTTTTCAGTACCAATAAAATAATCAAGATCCGCACCTTTTGATTTTTTCTTTCGTAAGGAAAAAGTAAAATCATTATTTTTTTTATGTTCATTAAGTAAAGCTTCATACATTTTTTTTTCAAATTCTAGATATGTCATCTCCCAACTCCTTAAAATAAATTTCCAAATTTCATTTCCAACAAAAGCAAATTAATAATAAAATCAATATAATCTACTACCATTTATAGTAGTTTTTTGAAAATACCTAATAACAGTTACAAAATTAATATATAAATTCAAAATACGCAATGTCGTTATTTGTCGTGTAATTTTGTATAAATCAATACCCCTTAAAATTCCAAAAAAAAAGCCGACTATCTGGCAGTCGGCTTTTCTTGATTTTTAAAAAATTACTTCTTAGTTTTCTACGCTATATTGGTATAGTTCAAAGTGATTAGCAGGGAAATTAGGCAAATCATTTAATGCAGCACCAACTCCGCCATCACCACTTACCTCAACCTCATTATCAATTCTTCTTACTAATCCAACTCCAGGCATAAACCATTGTTCGCTGGTTGTTTTAATATTAATATTACCAAAAGGAGCAGAAAACAAAGTAGTATTACCTGCTAATTCAAACTCATATTCATAAGCCATAACTTTATTATCAATATTAAGCTCAGAGTTTACATAGTCTTTCTCACCAAGTCTTTTAACTTTATAAGTAGCTTTGCCGGTAAATTGAATTTGGAAACCTAATGCTTCAATATCAAATTTATCATAAGGTATTTCAATAGCAGTCCAGCTATCAACATTAGCATCTAATAATTTTATAAACTTAACATCAGTATTTAAAGGAAATTGAATTCCTAAAGCATCAACAGTTAGCAATTGCTCCAAATATGAAACAGAAGCCCAGAGTTTACCATTATCATTATAATAATTTGTTTTAGAAGCAGGTTCCATACCAAAACTGCTTGGAGTTTCTGCTACATAAGTTTCAATACTATAAGTTGAATGACCATCAATCATTTCCTCGCCAGCAACTTCTTGTCTTTCATATTCAACTAAGTTCATACTGCCATCTGCTTGAATTTCACTTTTAGCATAAGTCCAATTAGAACCTGAAGCAAGTGGAAAATAAACTTTGTTGTCCTCATCAGTAGTATCATCTTTATCATCATCAGAACATGACACAATCAAGCCAAAAAATAATAAAACCATCAAATATTGTGTTGCTTTTTTCATATTAAGCCCCTATAAATTTTAAAAATTTTTACTTTCTAATTTGCAATTTAACTATTTATTTTCGATTTCTTAACAACATCAAAAATTTTATTTAACATTTTCCTTGCGCTATCATCCCAAGAAAATTCTTTTGCCCATTCAATTGCACCATTCTCTAACTTATTTAATAACGTTTTATCCGAAATAATGTTATCTATTTTATTAGTCAACTCATTAATATTTCCATATTCATAAAGCAAACCAGATAAATTTTCTTTTACAGAATCCTTTAAACCAGCAACATTTGCAGATAAAACAGGTGTTCCGCATGCATTAGCTTCAATATTAGTTATACCCCAACCTTCTTTTAATGAAGTATTAACAACCAAATGTGATTTAGCCAAAAGCTTATTTTTTGTTTCATTATCTACAAAGCCATAAAATTTAACACTTTCTGATATTTTCAACTCATCTGAAAGTTTTTCCAAACTATCTCTATAATCTCCCTTTCCAATAATTTCTAATTTCGCATAAGGATGTAATTTTAATATTTTTTGAAAAGCATAAAAAAGATGCTGCACTGATTTATATTTTTTTAATCTACCAAAATATGTAATCGTAAAATCTTCATTTTTCTGACCGATTTCCATAGGATACTCAGAATGGGATATCGCATTATGAATTATCGTAAATTTATTCTTATTGTACCCTCTTTCAATAAAATCATCTAATGTACTCTGAGACACCACGACAAATTCAGTTTTAAAATAAATAAATTTCATCAAAAACTCAGCTATATTTACATATAATCCAGATATAATATCTGTTTCCCGAAAAATACTTTTGCCAAAAAAATGGTGACTTAAAGCAAGCAAAGGTTCTTTCACATATAGCGGACTATAAAAAGGAATCTTATTAATATCATCAATAATAATATCATATTTACCTTTTGAAAAAGTTTTTTTATACTCTGATGGCACTTTAAAATTAAAAGTATTCCTTTTACCTTTTCTAATAATCTTAATACCATCAATAACCTCACTTTTTGGCTCCCCCTCTATCTCGCAGCAAAATAAAGTAACATCATGACCCATCGCAGCAATTCTCTTAAAAATTTCATGGAAATGAACTTCAGCCCCCCCACCAAATGGATTTTTAATATCCTGCCAGTTAATTACAAGTATTTTCATTTTTGGCACTTAATTTGAATTAATATATTTTACATTTTAAATTATACAAAATTCGGTAAAAAAACTATGAAAACTATAAAAATATTCGGAAAAGATGTATGTTCATGTGTAATAATCCGCATAGTTTTAAGCACAATGGCTATTATTGCTCTATTTTATCTTACGTCTTGTGTAACTCCAAGTTCCGTTCGTGGGAAAAAAGACTACTCTCAAGAAACAAATCAAGAGGTAGTAGAAAACCGTAATGATAAAAGAAAAAAAGTTGAAAAACTACAGAATGAAAATAATAATGAAAATATAAATGATGATGAATTTGCTGAATTAATCAAACAAGCACATCAACAAAATGCTTTAAAATTAAACGATAACCCAATCCAAGAAAACCAAAATAATGAAAATTTATCATCCATTCTTATGCCTCTTAGCAAACAAATCGATTTATTAACTGCCAATCAAAACCAAATAAAACATAGTATCACAGGTATAAATGCAGAAATTAATACAATCAGAAACGATGTAAGCGAAATAAAAGAAACTCTTAATTTACTTGCTAAAAGAAATACAATTGCTTCTACTGGAATAGAAGAATTAGAAAAAAATAACTCAGAAAAGAAAAAGGAAAACAACCAATTCTTGTTAAAATCTGATGAAGATGCTGAAAAAGATCCCTCAAATAATGAACCATTATTTGTTGTACAACCATCTAAAGAAAAAAACAAATCTAATCAAAATACCAAAACATCACAAATTAATAATCCCTCAACTTATAATAATGATAAACAAAATAATACTAAAAACGAATCAATCAACCAAGAAATAACAGATATTAATAATCTAAGTTTTGAATTAACTGAAAGTTATTTAGAAAATAAAGATTATTCTAAAGCAATTGTAAAACTAAAAGAAATAGAAACTGGTTTAAAATCTGAACTTGAAAAAAATAAACATTCATATCTTATGGGCGAGTCCTATTTTGGTTTACAACAATATGCAAAAGCAGTTGAATACTTCATAAAAGTTTTAGAAACTCCAGATTTTGGCAATAAAGAAAAAGCAAAGTTAATGATTGCAGAATCACAAATTAAAAGTGGTGAACCAGAATCTGCTAAAGAAACCTATAAGCAACTAATCGCAGACTATCCTGATAGTAAGCATATACCAAGAGCAAGAAAAATGCTCCAAAAATTATAACTATAAAATGAATTAAGTAATATACTTACTTATAATTATCAAAACCAAAGATGCTTGTTAATTCATTCATATTTGGTTTTTTTTTATATTTTTAACAAATAAATGCTAAGAGAAATTAATAAAAATATATTAAAATTAAGAAAAATTAACAAATATATTTAATTGTTAAGAAATATTAACAATACTAATTCGTTTATATAACTAAAATTTATATAAGGAAAAGAAAATGAATATATTACTATTAATTTTAACTTTGAATTCTGCTGTTTTTATAGATAACCAAAAAGCAAGAGATGAATACAACAAAGGATATAATTACTTTATAAATAATGATTATACAAAAGCATTAACATACTTCAATAAAACAATAAACATTGAAAGCGATGCTTACGAAGTATATTTCCTAAGAGCAATCGCAAATTCTAAATTAGGTAATCATCTTGACGCAATAAAAGACTACACAACAATAAAAGATGTAAAGTATATGAAGCGTCATTTAATTTATAACAATAGAGGTCTAGAGTTTTTAAAAACAAATCAAAGTAACAAAGCCATTCAAGATTTTACAAAAGCTATAAACATAAAAAATGATTTTGCAATGGCATATAACAACAGAGGTCATCAGTTTGAAGAAAATGGAGATTTTAAAAATGCTTTAAAAGATTATTATTCTGCAATAGAATACGATAACTCTAATGATAAATCAATATATCTTTATAACGCTGCAAGATTAGAAAGTGTAGTCGGTAATAAAAACTATGCAGTTATCTTAATAGAAGAGGCATTAGAGATTTCACCAAATTTTGAATTAGCAAATAAACTAAAAGAAAAAATTGAAAACAAATTTGCAAACTTGATTAAAAATTAATAATTGTAAGTATTGTAAATCCAGCAACAATTCTATAAATTATAAATATATTTGTAGAATTCTTCTTTAAATATTTTAATAAAAAATCAATAGAGTAATATCCACTTATTGCTGAAAATATAGTTGCTGTTATTACAGGCAGGAGCATATCACCTGTCAAATGTTGAAACTCAGAGTAAAATTCATAAACGCCAGAACCAAAAATAGCTGGAATACCAATTAAAAAAGAAAACTTAGCTGCAGTCTCTCGGGTAAGTCCTAAAAATAACCCTGCAGTTATAGTAGTTCCGCTCCTTGACGAACCAGGAATTAAAGCAATACATTGAGCAAATCCAATCACAATAGCATCCTTCAAACTAACTTTGCCCAAATCTCTATCAAATTTACCAACTTTCTCAGCCAGAAAAAGAATTAAAGCAAGAACTATCAAACTAATTGATATAACACTCAAATCCTTTGTTATATTGCTCTCAATAACTTTTTTTAGCAGCAAACCAATAGTAACTATAGGAACAGAAGCAATAATAACATACCAACCCATTTTTGAATTTAAACTTTGTTTCGAAAATGATTTTCTTTCAATTAAATTTTCTTTTAAAAACGAATTTGATATATCTAATATTTCTTTATAAAAATAATAAAGTACCGCTGCTAATGTTCCTAACTGAATTACAGCAATAAAAGCAGTCCAGATTTGAGGATTATTAGGGTCAATCAAATCTAAATACTTACCCGCAAAAGTTAAGTGAGCAGTAGAAGAAATAGGAATAAACTCTGACAATCCTTGAATAATTCCAAGTATAATTGCTTCAATTATGCTCATATTCCAGTTTTAAATAATTCCATTATTTCTTTTAACGCTTTTTCGTTTAACATACCAGCATTATGAGCCATCTCTACAGTTGCTAATCCCATATAGCAATAAGGTTTCAAAATCTGTGGATGATTTTTTAATGCTTCAATATGTAATTTAATAGTTTCTACATCGGCTCTTGCTATAGGTCCAGTAAGAGGTATAACCTTCGAATCAGAAAGTCCTCTCAAGTTATTTCCAAGAGTAGTTTTTGCTATTGGAGGTAAAAATTCATTTGAATCAATATTAGCAGAATCTGCAATCTGATTAGCCAACTGAATTATAGTAGTCATATAATTTGATGCAGCAGTTGCAACAGCATGATATAGAGCTTTTTCTCTTATGTTTTCTTCTGATAGACGAACAGGAAACCCAAACAATAAATCAACAAAGCTCGCAAAGAGTGAATAGTCATCATCTGATGCTTCAACTCCCCAACGAATATCAGTTAAAATGCCAGGTTCCTCAAAATAAAATGTTTGAAAAGGATGTATTGCCGCAGTTACAGCTCCTAAATCTTCACAAGACGAAAGAATATCCCTTTTTAAAACTCCAGAACAATGAATAACATAATGTCCCTTAAGACTCTTACCAAAATGTCTAGCTAACTCATCAGAAACTTTCTTAATCTCAGAATCTGGAGTACATATTATTATCATATTTGGCAACTTATCAATTTCTTGTATGCTTGGCCTAATCAAAAATCTATTAATTATTCTAGTTAAAACCCTATCATAAGTTCTTTTAGAATGAGCCAATATCCATTCTAACCTACCCATTTTTAATAGCTCAATAGTAAGATTTAAGCCTAATTTACCCCCACCTATAACTCCAAAGGTGAAGTTCTTCCTGTTTTTTATTAGTTCCGTCATTTCTACTTATAATTTAGTTTAATAATTTCAAATTTAAAGAAATTATTTCGCAAATATATAAATAATATTATTAATAATAAAGAATAAACTAGAATAGTTTAAAAATAATTATAAAATAGAGAATATTTTAATAAATTGAAATTTTAAATTTCTCTTAAATAAAAATAATTTTAAGTAAAATTTGGTAGTTAAAAATAAATGTTGTAATTTTGTAGTTCTAAAAAACGAAATTTAAAAATAAGGTTTAAAATGCCAAATCATAAATCAAGTCTTAAGAGAATTAGACAAACAAGAAGTAAAAACTATTACAATAACACTAATAAAAAATTAGTGAAAAAAATAACTAGAGCAGTTGTTGACTCTCCAAATTATGAAGAAGCTATGACTAATTTACATAAAGCATACTCTATCCTTGATAAAGTTCAAGCAAGAGGCGTGTTCCACAAAAACACTATCGCTAGAAAAAAATCTAGATTAAATGCTTTCGTAAAAAAACTTCAAACTGCATAAATTATATATTTAAAATCTACAAGAACCCCTCTTTTTAAATGAAGGGTTCTCGTTTTTTTGTTTTAACCCTACCATAAATTAATCATTTTCTCTTTATATTTGTATTTTTAAAATTAATATTTTTAATATTTTAATGAAACTAGAGAAAAATAAATCAAACAAAAGTAAATCTCCCATAGATACATCAACTTACAAAACATTAAAAAGAGTCTTTTCTTTTGTTATTCCTTTTAAAAAAGTTCTTATCTTATCTTTTTTCTTAAATATTATATTTTCAGTACTTACAGCCATAACCTTCCCCCTATTCAAATTTGTATTAGAAATTGTTTTTCAAGAAGATATGGGTGTTAAAGAAATCCCAGATAGCAGCTTCTTAAAACAAATAGAATACGGTTTTTATAACTACATCAAAGAATTAATCTTCATTGAAAATGACATAAAGCAAACTCTTTTTTATTTTAGTATTCTTGCTGTTTCGATTTTCATACTTAAAAACCTAGCTAAATTTTTTGCTACTTATGTCAGCGCTATTCTACAACAAAATATAATCAAATCAATAAGAGATAGGGTATTCACTAAATTATCTTCCATATCCTTAGATTACTTCTCTAAATCTCGTCAAGGTAATTTAATCTCAATTTTAATTAGTGATGTTGAAGTGCTAAATAATACTACAATACTAAATTCTTTAACAGTTTTTCGCGAATTTATTCAATCAATAATAATTTTTTATCTACTCCTTTCAATTTCACCTATTCTAACTCTTATAGCTTTCTCCACTACTTTTTTTACATTAGGAATCCTAAGGTTTGCCAGAAAATATCTACAAAGATACGGCAGAAGAATGCAAGAATATATGGCAGACTTTACATCAACCCTTCAAGAAACCATTGCAGGGATTAGAATAATACAATCATACAACGCTGAAGAAAAAGCTAATAAAAAATTTTATAACGATACGTCTAAGTTTGTAAAAGCAGCAGTTAAACATAAAAATATGCTCTCTTTTGTTCCAGGTCTTAGTGAAGTTTTTGCAATTATTTCGCTTTGTGTTGTTTTAATTGTAGGTGGTGGATTAGTAATGGAAAATCAAATTTCACCTTCTGATTTAGTATATTTCATCATGGTTTTATTTGGAATAATGAGCCCAGTTAATACTATGGTTAATTCTATTGCAGGATTCCAAAGAGGATACGTTTCGGCAGATAGAGTCTTTGGAATATTAGACTCCGAAAGTAAAGTTAAATCAGGCACTAAAAACATTAATGAATTTAATCATAAAATTGAAATTAATGACATTACCTTTGCCTACCAAGATGAAGACATTCTAAAAGATGTTTCTTTAGTAATTAATAAAGGCGAGAAAGTTGCTTTTGTAGGTGCTTCTGGCTCCGGTAAGTCTACAATTCTTGATTTGATGATACGCTTTTATGACCCTAAAAAAGGTTATATTCTATTTGATAACATCAATATAAAAGACTATAATTTAAAAGATTATAGAAATAGATTTAGTATGGTTTCACAAGAGACAGTGCTTTTTAACGATACAATTAAAAATAACTTGAAATATGGGAACGAATCTGCAACGGATTCTGAGGTAATTAATGCATTAAAAGTTGCACATTGTTGGGACTTTGTTTCTAAACTTCATGATGGTATTGAAACTAACATAGGAGATAGAGGTCTTATTCTTTCTGGTGGAGAAAGACAAAGACTCGCTATTGCCAGAGCGCTACTTAGCAATCCAGATATCCTTATATTTGATGAAGCAACCTCTGCTTTAGATTCAGAATCAGAAAAAATAGTTCAAACCGCAATCAACGACTCTTTAGAAAACAGAACTGCAATTATAGTAGCTCATAGATTAGCAACAATATTAGATTGCAATAAAATTTATGTTTTTGACAATGGTAAAATAGTAGAACAAGGTAATCACTCAGAATTATTAGAGAAAAATGGTGTATATAAAAATTTATATAAAATCCAGTTTAATCAATAATAAGGATATTTAGATAAATTTAGTCTAATAAAAGACATTTTTGCTTGACTCTAATTTATTTAATATTATATTATTTAATGCGATAAGAAACTGAAAAACGTAATAAAAAAGATTATTTATAACGATAGTTATACACTTTTACAAAACACAATACTTTTAGCACAAAAATATAAACTATATAACTTCATTGGAATAAATCCTAGTATTACTATTGAACCATTTTATACCAAAGGTGAAATGGACATAAATATTTTACCTTTTGTTTATCAAAAAACACTGACATATAAATTTGACTTAAGACTAACTTCAATTTTGAATTTAGGAAATAAAATATATTAAATTAATATTCATTCAATTATATTTTAATATATATTTTCATTATCCATTTTATATTATCAATATTATTTTTTAAATTGCGTTTTATATGGAGTATCAAATGAAAAAAACATTATCTTTTTTATTATTCATCACAGTTTTTAACCTTTTCTCGCAAGAAGTTCCAGACCAAGAACTACTTTTTTATTCTCCTACTGAGGAAACTCTTGATGATTATTTTGATATAATCTACGATTATGCTCCTTCTGAAGATGCATTTATTGCTCTTATTAGATATATTGAACCACGAATTGTAGAAAAAGATTGGCAAGGAGCAGTTAATATTTTAAACTCCCAAAAAGATAATTTCCCTGATAAAAAACAACACATTGAAGATATAATTGAAATACTTTCAAGAAAAAATGAACTTTTAGAAGAAAGAAATATTGGAAGTGGTATTAATTCCTTATCTTCTGAGATTGCTCCCATCCAAACTGCAGACGAAAAAACAATGTATTTCTCCTCTACAACCAGAGATGGCTTTGATAACGAAACTGACGATATATTCTTCTCTACAAAGATAAATGATATATGGACTCCAGCAAAAAAACTTGACGCTCCTTTCAATACTTCAAATACAGAAGAATCTCCTCAAGGTATTACTACTGATGGAAATACAATGATACTTTTTGGAAATTATAAAGAAACTCCAGGAGGAGGAGATTTATACTACGCCGAAAAAACACCATTTGGTTGGTCGGAAGCCATTCAATTCCCTTTAGGAATTAACTCCGAGTTTTTTGACTGTGATGGTAAACTAACTAATGATGGTAAAGCATTTATTTTTGTTTCAGATAGACCTGGCGGTATTGGTGAACATGTAAAATATAACACTCTTTCTCGCGGCTCACTATTTGGTAACACAGATATGTATGTTTCTATCAAAGATGAAAATGGAGAATGGGGAGAGCCAATTAACCTTGGTGAAATTGTTAAACAAAAAACTATCAGAACGAAGAGCTGAAGAAGTTCGTAAGTATCTTATGAAAAAAGGTATTGATAAAGATAAAGTTGTTATCAAAGGTTATGGTCCAACCCAACCAGTTGCCGACAATGATACAGATGAAGGCAGAGCCAAAAATAGAAGAGTTGAACTTGTAATCTTAAAGTCTGGTAAAGAAATTTAAGTATAAAAGAAATAAACTAATTGTATTTCAAATTTTATTTCTTAAATTGTGATTTAAAATTTGAAAAAAAAATTTAAATATATTAGGAGTCATTTATGGAATTAAAACACAAATTATTAGATCATCCTTTTTACCAATCTTGGACTAAAGGAGATATTACTTTAGAGCAATTAGCTAAATATCATTCATCTTACAACGAATTCATAGAACTTATGCCTACTTACTGGCAAAAAATTATAAATTCGTTTGATGCTGATAACAAATTTGCTCAAAGCGTTGTAAAAGATGAAACAGACCATATTGCTTTATGGCAAACTTGGAAATCTAAATTACCGCAAGTTGATTCTTTTCCTTCAATGAATGACGTTGTTGCAGAACTAGATTCAATGTCTTCAAGCGAATTATTGGGAGCAATTCATGCATTTGAAATGCAACAACCAGAAGTAGCTGTAACTAAAAAAGAAGGTCTTCTTTGCCACTATGGTTACGAAAGTGCTGAGCTGAAATATTTTGATGAACACATGGACGAAGAAGCTCACATTGCTTTTGGAAGACAATTAGCAAAACAAAATGCTAATGAAGATGAATTCAATCGTGGATTTGACAGAGGCGCTGAAATATTTTACAACGCACTGGACAAATACTTAAATTAATAATTAATTAATTAAAACTATAAATGGGAGTTTTTTGAACTCCCATTTTTTTTGTCAAATTTTAAATACAGGTTAATTTAAAAATTTTTTATACTACTTTCCAAAATATTTCTTTTATAATTGTTTCACGTGGAACATCGTGTTTCATTAATAATCTCCTCAATATAAAAATTCAAAAAAAGAATTAATTGAAGAAATATATTGTTTCAATATTGTCTCATCAATAATTACCACTAGTGTTTTTTAGTATTTTAATTAAATCACAAATATAGCCGATTAATTTCGATTTAAGGGGTTTTAAGACTTTTTCATATAAAACCATAAATAAGCTGACAATCTCTTCATAATCGCAAAATATGGAAGTCGTTTTTTTTAGGTTTTTGCTATGAATTATAGATATATTGATTTATTATAAGATTTTTTAATTGACTTTCTAATTCATCAATTGTTTATATAATTATAAAACTAATAAAAAAAGTATTAATTTTAAGTTAAATATACTTTTAAAGATTGGCTTAATAATGCGTGCAATGAAATATCTTCATCGAGTAAATTTCAATATAAATATTTCGAGGGTGAAACTTGGTAAGTATTATTTTTAATCAAGAAGCATATTTCAATTATGGTGATAATTCGCTAATATTAAAATAAAATTCTCCAGCATCAGAAAATATAATTAGTGATTCGTTATTTATTTTTATGTCGTTTATTTAGTGCATTTATTTCATTCCCATTAATTTCTTATCTTTTTTGAAATTCTAATACATCAACATCTTTATTCAATATACCGAGAAACTTTAATATACCCTTCTATCTTTTTTGACTTAATTTTTTTAAATTAAATCACATCCTTTTTTTATTATATTTTTGTTTAAATTATTTTCAAAACCACACAACCCTGTTCCACGTGGAACAATTAGTTTATGACTTGATTGCTTTCTTTACAAAACCGTTTGATTTATATAAAAGTTCCTGTGCGGTGGGGAAATCGCAATTTTTGAAATTCATCACTATTGCCGACTTTACGTGGTAATTACTTTTCTGGAGAAGTGCTTCTGCTTGAACGTAATCAATATCGCAAATCATCATCACAGTTCGTTTAGCTCGTTCTTTTAGTTTTGCATTTGTCATCTGTAAATCAACCATAATATTATTATATGTCTTCCCCATTTTAATCATTACCGCAGTAGTGAGCATATTCAAAACTAACTTTTGAGCAGTCCCTGATTTCATTCGTGTTGAACCCATAATTACTTCCGCTCCTACCTCCGGTGAAATCAAACAATCTACATCAATATTCAATTCCTTGCTTTGCTTTCTACCAATTGTATTTATAAAAATCGTATAAATACCATTTGCTTTCGCTTCCATTAAAACTCCTTTTACCCAAGGCGTTCTGCCAGATGCAGCAATTCCAGAAACAATATCATTTTGAGTAATATTATGAATATCTATTTGCTTTCTTCCATCTTCAACTGAGTCCTCCGCACCTTCTTGAGCTACAAACATTGCCTGCTCACCACCTGCAATAAAACCCTGTACCATATCTGGATTTGTTCCAAAAGTAGGTGGACATTCCACGGCATCTACAACTCCTAACCTGCCTGAAGTTCCAGCACCAAAATAAAATAAACGACCACCTACTGATAGTCGTTTATATATTTCATCTACTGCAATTTCGATAAAAGGAAGTTCCTTCTCAACCGCAAATGCAATAATTTTATCTTCGTCATTAATTATTTTTAGGATTTCAGACGTCGAGGAAATATCAATATTGACTGAATTTGGATTAACTCGCTCCGTATTCAATTTAGATATTTCATTAAATAAATCTCTCATTTATTTTAATATCATTAATGGATATTTGATTTGTCTTTCATTTGATTCGATAATTACCATGTAATAACCAGAAATCAAATCTATTTTTGTTTGATTTGTATTAAAATTCTCAGAAAGTAAATTGCCACGAATATCAATAATCTTAAATGAATTGACTCTTTCATTTGATTCAATTCTTAATTCATCACCAGTATAAATTACATTATACTTGTTATCCTTTTCCACTGATAATGCAGACTGATGAAGATTAAATAGCGTATTAGTTTCAGAGATACCTCTTAATTGAATAAAATTCAAATCAAGGTTCTCTACCGGCTCTTTGGTTTTTATGTAAAATGCAATTCCACTTTTATCTACAAATTGACTATTAACCATATTCCCAAGTGTGAAATTCATTGTGTTTTGTTCCACGTGGAACATTGAGTTCCCCATAGAAAACAAATCACCAATAACAACATCTTCAATTTCAATATTATTAAACTCAATTTGACCAAAAATACCTCGATAATTTCTGTGATGTTCTATATAAACTGGAATAAGATTATCATTGTTTTGTAAAATTTGAGCTTTCGGTTCTTTAATAATTGAATTCTGAGCAGTTGATAAATTTAAAAGCACAACCAAGCCATCAGTTACTGAAATCTCACCATCTCCATCACAATCAGCATAAGTAGCATCTTCCACATCCCACACCAGAGAACGTTGCGGAAACCAATTAGTAGTTGCATTTTCTCTTTTAAATGAACGATAACCAGGAAATCGTTCTTTGAATTTTAGATTTTCAGATACAGTTGTCCAGTCCACATTATCAACAACTTGGTTATTATCAGTATCACCAGGCCATACATCTACATAACCATGAACTTCTAGTATAGTAGGTGTTGAAGCAAGTTGAACAGATTGTCCAGTACCATCCTGATATGTAGAACCAAAAGCATTAATAAAAGTAAAAGTTACACGTTCATCATTTGGTGCCGTAGGAGTTACAACAAACTCAAGACGAAGTAAATTAGGATTATCAAAATCATTCTCACCAAGTGGTTGACCCGAAAATACACCAATATTAAGATAAATCTCATTAGTTCCCGGCTCACGATATTCATAAATAAACACCGTCCCACTATCCTTAAAGTCATTCAACATCGCACCAGAGTACTTGATATACTGGGCATTATCGAACTTCAACTGAAAGGACGCATTATTACAATTCTGCAGGCCATCAATCTGAACATCAAAGCCAAACATATAAGTAGAAGTAACAAAATCCTTGCGAGTAGAATCCACGTCTGTCCTCACAAGTTTAATGTTTTGGCTATATATATCCAAATTGGCTACCAAAATGATTAATATGATAAGTATTTTTTTCATACCTAAGCATAATCAAATTTAGTGCCATAAATACAACAACATAAATCACAAAATTTAAAATTAGACTCTCAAATAATAAACTAAGCAACTCTATCAATCAAAAATTATATTCCACCATTCAGAGCGCCAGCGATGAATCCAGCCAAATCACCAAAAAAAACAACAATTTTACCTATCACCTATTAACTATCACCTTCTCAAAAACCACCTCGCCACCGCTTTCTAACTTAATTACATACATTCCCGTTTGCAAATCATTAGTATTTATGGTGCTTGTGCCGAAGATTTCCTTTTCTATTAACTTCTGCCCTAAGGTATTGTAAATCGTAACGATGCCCTGCCCGATGCCAGAAATTGTGATGCTTTCGCTGGCGGGGTTGGGGTAGATTTTGGGGTCTGTAGTGGCGCTTTCTACGCTACTTATATCTGTTACTATTTTGCAGTCTTTGAGCGGAGCGCGACATAGCCCATAATTAGTTTGCAAAAATGCGTAATTTTCTGAAAATTGTAAATTAACGCAATCTGTAATTTCTCTTTCACCCAGATAATCTTGTGACTTCATCAAATTTACTTTTTGCCAAGTTTCTCCCTCGTCTTCTGACATAAAAATACCAACATTATCTTCTATTGCATATAAAATTTCACCACAAGAAAATAATCTTGAGATAGAAGTCAATCCAAATGTTTCAATTTGTTCCCAAGTATCACCTTTATCATTTGACTTCCAAAGTTCATTATTAAAGTCAGTAAAAATATTTTCATTAATTTTTAAAATCATGTTAGCTTTTTTTCCTCTATATGGGTGTTGTGAAGTATTGAATTTGTTATAAAAAAAATAATCCATTATAGGAAAATATATTGAGTTTAATGTGTCATTACGTTTATAATCGACATTTTTAAATACTGAGCCTCTAAAACTTGAAGTAAAATAAATTTTATCATCATAAAGTAGAATACTTGTTACACTTGAATTTAACTTGCTTAATAGACCTTGCTCAACATGAGTATCATCAGTTATTCCAGAATGATAAATAAAATGAGAACCTGGTGTACTTTTTTCATAAAAAGTAATGCCATCATCAATTGAAATATATAAACCATATTCACTTCCTATATAAATTTCATTATTTTCAACAACTACATAATTCAAATGTCCAACTATAAATGAATCATAACCCCATCCAAATTGATCTTTTACAGTACATTTATTGAAAGTTTTTCCATAATCTGATGAGAGATATACAAAAGGAGTTTTATGACCTCCCTCCATAACAACATAATTTTTAATAAAATAAGGTCTGTTATAAATTGGATAAATAGTTTTACCTTCTTCATTTTTAAAAATATTATTATTTAACTCCCAATTTTCACCAGAATCATAAGATTTAAACCATCCAAAATAATCTCTAAAAACATAAACCGAATCGCCTTTTAATGCATAATGTTGTGTTGGGATAACTGGTGGATAAGTTATTAATTCCCATTGCGAATTTAAGTTAAATGATGATAAAATTAAAATTAGAAGAATTGTTTTCATTTTTTTATTCCTTGAATTTGTTTTGAAATATTGTAGGGAACGCAGATCTGCGTTCCCTGCGGATATGTATTACTTAATTATCATCATTTTTTGTGATTTGATGATTTTTCCGTCGAGTAAAAGTGCGTAAACGTAAACTCCTGTATTCAAGCCCTCCGCTGAAATTGTAATTGAACAAGGTTTTCCAATACATGCCTCAAGTTTTTTGATTACAGTGCTTCCTTTTTCGTCAGATAGCATTAATTCTGCTTGACCAGAAAAATCAGAAGGAATATAATAATTAATCTTAGTTTCATCAGAAAATGGATTTGGATTATTTTGTTCCAAAATCACATTATTTTCTAAATTACCAAAATTAAAGTTTAGATTTTGATTATATTTTGGTCCTTCCGCGCCAGAACTATCTTGACCTTCTAATTCATCAAGACGTTTTTTTAAAGATTCAATTGTATCTTCAAGATCTTTAATTCTTTTGCAGGCATCTGCATAACAAGTAATAGGATCTTTAAATGAATTAAATTCTGATTTTGTTAAAAAAGTAGAAGAATTATTTTTTAAATCTGTATAGTTTGTTTCTAAAGTTGAAACTCTTTCACAAACTGAATCTAAGCAATCAATTTCATTTTTAAACCCTTCAAACTCTGATTTTGTTAATAACTCTTTTGTGTAATTATCTAAAGAGTCAATTTTTTCTTTTTCTGAAGTTAATGTTTGAGAATGACTATCAACCATATCAGCTAATGCTTGAATTGATGCAAACATAACAGCATCCATTGTAGCAGAATTTAATTTTGTATTATCACCAGTCCCAAAATTACTAAATTTACTATTAAAATCTTGCGCCATTGGACCTAACCAGGTATGAGAAAAATCATCCCAGATTTTAACAGTATCTTTATATGTCCAACCATCTCTCCATTGCCAAGTTTTTATTTGTACTTGTCTTAAATTTTCTAAAATAGAATGATTGTCAATATCTTGAATATTTTTCTTAAGGTTTCTATCAGATAAAGAACCCCACGAATTACCACCACGATGTAAGAAAACTCCATTTTTAATTGTATTATCAGTTTCAAGTTCTGTAATAAACCTATAACATTTATTAGTACTATTAGATTCTCCCTCTAAATCACCTGTAAATCTTAAAGTTATTTCATTTATGTTTTCAGATGTAGTAAAATCAATTGGGGAAGATGGACCATCAAAATCTCCTATTACAAAAGAACCTTTATGTTCAACTCTAAATCTATTTCCCATTGCTGTTGAATAATGTCCTTCGTTTATTAAGCTAGAACCAAAAGCAGAATTATAGTTTCCATCAATAGTAATACCCTCACCAATAGCATTACAGTTTGTTGAATTTTCATCAATTTCAATACCATCACCATAAGCAAATGAATTTGCACCATAATTTTCAATTTGAAATCCTCCACCAAAAGAACTAGCATTTGTAACAAAGGATGTATTCCCAAAAGCGATAGAACCAACACCTTCAGATTTATTATTGATACCAAAAGCAACAGAACCAGTACTAGTTGCATCATTATTAATACCAAAAGCCATTGCTTGGTAACCAGTTACATCATTGAATCTTCCAAATGCAGCAGCATAATTACCATCTACATAATTATCATATCCTGATGCATAAGAATATTCCCCTGTAATTGTATTACTAGCTCCTGATGCAAAAGAATAATCACCTTTAATTGTATTGCTTAGACCAAAAGCACTAGCATGGTCAGCAAGCACAGAATTTACCTGACCTGAAGCAAATGAATAATCTTCTTCAACTTTATTATTTAGCCCAACTGCATTAGAAAAGTTACCTGGTACAAAATTATCTTTACCGCCAACCAGCGTATAACTCCCACTTGCGGTATTATCAAGCCCGAAAGCAGCTGAATGAGTGCCAATATTAGAATTATTCCATTGCGAGCCAGTAACTTCCCCAGCCCGTAAAGCCGATTTTTCAGCAGCCCAAAGGAAGCGGTTGCCAGCTCCAGAAGGAAGATTATCGAAAGAACTAGTTGTTTTACCGTCAAATAAAACATTGCCTTCTGTAACTTGGAATCTCGCAGTTGGCACTTCTTTATTAACTCCAAGGTTGCCATTATAATTAATTTTGAATCGTATCACAGGTGTTTCAGTTCCAAGAGGAGCTCTAAAATTGCTAAACTCTTGACTCAAAAATCTTAATCCACCTGAAGAACCTATATTTCCTTGAATCCAGAAAGGATAAACATCTGTAAGGTCTGAAGGGTTACCAGAATTTCGATAGAATCTTATTGTAGGGGCAGCGGTACCTCCGTCATCTAATGTTATTTGAGGATAACTTTCATCCCAATTTCCAACTTTTAAGTCAATCCCTCCATTATGTTTTACTCTTATTCTTTCGGTTAGTCCTTTGGCATCACTTCTTGCTTTTACAATAAAGTCTTCACCTGCTTTTGTAGGACCAATAAAATTATAGAAATCATCAACATTACTATTTCCATCAAGTTTCCAAAAACATGGGTCGCTACAATCAATTCCAGCGAGTGGGTTAGAATATAATTTTGGATATAATGGTCCGGGTGGGATAGTATAAAAATGGTCATGTAATTCTTGTCCGCAAACTTCAGCGCCTGTGCAAGGTCCTGTCATATAATTTTTAGAAAAAGTATGCGAACCCACAATTTCTACAAATTTATCTGCACCTGTCATATTATATTCAATTTTTTGAAATAAAGTAGTTTTTAAGAAAAATAGTGAGTAAGATATAGGACTTACAACGCCTCGTAAATTTGGTATAGAATTCATCTTATACCCATTAAAAAAATGGAACAAAAAATTTTCTCATTTAAAATTTTAATTTTTTTATTTACGAGTACCATCCTTAAAACCTATTCCACTTGCACTATCTAAAAACCTAAAAAAAATTAAAATTTTATTTTTTTGTAAAATAATATTTGTTATTTATAAAATAAAATTGACATTTCCAAACAAATATTATAAAAATAGCAAATAATATAATAAAATAATTAAATATTCTCTAGATTAATATTTTACTTAACAACAACAACCACGTAACTCATTGATTTATTGCCCTCTCCTTTAGGAGAGGGTTTGGGAGAGGTCTCTTTCGGGTTTGGGAAATATCTCTTCTGAGCTTCAAAAACACCCAATTTAGTTTACATAATAATTGCACACAATATTAGCCATAATTTGTAAACTATTGTATATTATATAGTTCTGAAATCCGAAAAAACAAAAAACACCTTTTTTTGCAAAAAAACAATAATCCCTCTTTGTTTATGAGCGAAAGTGAAAAGTAATAGAGAGTTCGTTTAAAAGAGAAACTTTTACTGAAAATTAAAAATATTATAACTTTTTTTGAATAAAGAAAAATAAATAAATATATTTTGATTAAATTAGTAATTATATTTTTGCAAATTTTGAAAAAAAAATGGAAACACTAAAAGAATTCGTTGATAAAAAAAGAGTTTTTGTTGCTGCACATCGAGGAGCCTCTGGAATAGCACCTGAAAATACAATTGCTGCATTTGAAGAAGCAATAAAATCAGGTGCAGATATGATAGAAGTAGATGTCCAAATGACCATTGATAGAAAAATAATTTGTTATCATGACTTCAAATTAGGAAGAACAGCACAAGGAAGAAAACCAATATCACGTTTACCATACAAATATTTAAGAAAATTAGATGTAGGGTCTTGGTTTGATAGATATTATCAAAGTCAACGCATACCAACATTAGAAGAAACAATAGAATTTATAAGAGATAAAGCATATTTGAATATTGAAATAAAATCAAATAAAAAAGAAAACAACAAAGAAAAAGCTAAAAAGATTTACGATACAGTTAAAGAATCTGGATACATACCATATACATTATTTGCATCATTCGATTTAAATTTAATAGCAGAACTAAAAGAAAAAGACCCAGAAGTGCATATTGCAGGAATAAAAATACCTGAAAATAATACTCCTGCTTCGGAATTAAAAGAAAAATATGGAATTGAAGCATTTATAGTATCATCTGATGAATTAACACCAGAAATAGACAAAGATTGTAAAGATAATGGAATTTATCTTGCTGTTTATTCAATAGACAATTGGTACGAACTCGAAAAAATAAAAAAATTCAATATAAAAACTGTCGTATCAAATTATCCAGGAACTATCACAAATATTTTAAATAGATATTTTCCAGTAACAATATGATTGACATTAATCTCATAAATGAAATAGCCGTTGAGGCAGGCAAAAAGGTATTAGACATTTATGAGAAATACCAAAATGTTCGCTATAAAGAGGATAATACTCCTGTAACTGATGCCGATATTGCATCTAATGATATTATTACTAATTACTTACAAAAATATTACTCTGAAATTCCAATTGTTTCAGAAGAAATTGAGAATGTGCATTATGACGAAAGAAAATATTGGGAATATTACTTCTGTGTTGACCCACTTGACGGAACAAAAGAGTTTGTTAAAAAAAGTGGTCAATTCTCTATCAATATTGCATTAATTCACAATGGAAAGCCAATTGCAGGAGTTATATATGCACCTTCATATTCACTTTCTTTTTTTAGTGGAGTTGATAAAATTGCTTATAAAAAATACAAAGATATGACTAAAGAGAAAGTTGTTACTACTATTAAAAAGAACAACTTAGTCTTAATCAAGAGCAACTCTGACAAACGTAACTTATCCAAGTATATCGACCTACCAATTACAGAAGAAAAGCAACTTGGAAGTTCATTAAAATTTTGCCACATTGCCGAAGGAAAGGCGAATGTTTACTTAAGATTTGGACCAACAATGGAATGGGACACAGCTGCTGGTCAAGCAATTGTAGAAGCAACTGGTGGAATAGTAATTTCAAACGATAGTAATAAAAATAAATTAATATATAACAAAGAAGAATTAGTCAATCCTGATTTTATCTGTATTGGTGGAGTTGAGTTTTAGTATATTTATAAATATTTTTCAAACTCACTATTTGAATGAACCAACAGAAATACAAAAATTGATACCCATAAAACTTTGAACTTGATTATAATTAAAATAAAAATTAAAACCTAAACCAACATGTTTTAAATAAAGCATATTACTATATTCAATTGGTATTCCAAAACTATATTTTCTATGATATGAATCACAGTTTATTTGAATAGAATTAATATCATAATTGTTAATCTTATGAGATAAATAGCTTAATCCGCTTGAAATTGAAAAAGAAATATTATCTAATTTTATAATATACCCATATAGTAAAGATAAATCATTATGAAAATCACTTCCTTCACAAAAATATTCAATAACTACTGAATTATCATTATCTAATAGATTAATTTGATTATTTTTAAATGTAAAAATTTGGTTTTTATGAATTATACTAAAGCTTATTGATTTTGAATTACCAACTTTTGGTTCAATTTTATCAAATCTCAAATTTCTATTCATTCCAGGTCCAACTGAAAGCCAAAAGAAATAATCTCTTTCAGTTTTAATTTCTTCTGAAAAACTGTTAGTATTTAAAAATATTGAAATAAATAAATAAAAATACATAATCAAATTAATATTAGAATTTTTTAAAATATACGTATTTGTATTTTATTGAGTTTCTTAAATTTAATTTAATTTTAACTATAAATATTCAATACTATCAACTTTTCTGAATAATTTCAAATTGTCGGTTATAATTAAAAAATGATGTCATTCAGAGCGCAGCAATGAATCTAACTTAGAATATCAACACTTTAATATCTTGTATTTTAGATAGTTACAACGTATTTCTATTCAATTTCTCCGCAGTTGTGGGGTGCTGGGGTGAATTTATCTTTTCTACTAATTGTGTCTTCCAAATATAATCCCAAATTGTCCAATAGAATTTAATACAAATAATAATATCTTTGTAATATATATGTATTAATAATAGTTATAAATTATTAATTACATCGGAGATGTGAAATAGTTGTAGAAAACCAAATCCACAACAAAACCCTACAACTACAGAGTAGATGAATATATGATACCCATAAATAGCACAAAAACAAAACGATAGATAGTTGCTAATGCTAACTGGATTCTTCGCTGCGCTCTGAATGACATCATTTTTTAATTATAATCGACAATCTGAAATTATCTCTTTTAAAAAAATCTTAATTATTTAAACATAAAAAAAACCCCCATCGACTAAAATGGAGGTCTTCACTAAAAAAAAAATGAAACGTTGAAATTATTCTTTATCAAATTCACTTAATGGAGTTTGAACTAATACCTGAACTGTTCTATTGTAGAATCTACCTTCAGGTAGGTCGTTATCATACAATGGATTGTCTTCACCAACTCCAGATTTATCCAAATTACCATATTTTCTCTTTGATGCTTGATTAATACCATCAAAAACAGTATTAGATCTTCTATCAGATAGTTTTTGATTATATTCATAAAGACCAATGTTATCAGTATGACCAATTACAGATACATTTGATGTAGGATAAACTCTATCATAAACGTAGTCTTTCATAATTTTATCATTCAAAGGTCCTGCTGCAGAACTATTGAAAGGAAATAAAATCAAACTATAGTTTTCTTGCGTTGAATCAGAACCTAAAACTATTTTTCTGTCACTTGTAATCGCATGATAAACTGGAATTTCAATAGGGTCAGATTTACACTCAGCACCAGATTTTGTAGTTACAATTAACTGAGCAACATAAGGAGCGTTATCAGGAACAATAGGATATTTATTAGCAGTTGATTTCCAGTCATAAGTAACTTTGTTTTTATCAACACCTAAGCCATCAATTAAATTCCAATTAGAACCATTTCTTTTAATTTCAATTCTTTTAGAAGCAATAATATCGTCTGCAATACCGTTAGTAGTTATGAATTCCATAGTAACAGGTTGAGGGAAAGTTTTAGGATCAACTTCAAAAACAGGTTTCATAATTGACCAATCATCACATCTAATCTCTACTCTTCTGTTTTCTTGATGCCCTAAAGAATCTTTTGGATTAGATTTTACATCTGGGAAATTACGAGTTTCAATTTTCATTCTATCCTCAGAAATGCCCCAAACATTTTTAAAATAATCATAAACAACTTGCGCTCTTTTTTTAGATAATTCTAAATTTCCTTTTTCTGCTTCAGTAACATTATCATTACATCCAACTAAAGTAATTTTTGAATCTGGATTTTTAGTTAATCTAAATCCAAAAATGTTAAGAGCGTGATAATATTTATCAAGAGTTCCACCAGCAATAGTAGTATCATTAAAAGAAGAAATATAATCGTTTGTTAAAGGAATATATCTTTCAGGAATTTCAGATGAACCTTCTTCAAAAAATACATAGTTTAAAAGAGGATATAAGTCTCTTGTCATAACTTCACGCATAACAAGACCATTAAAATCTTTTAATTCAGCAATTTTTGTTCTATTTTGTTGTAAAAAGTCGCCTTCTTTAACTTCTGCAGCAATAACTGGCTTTTGTCCTAAAGTTAATTTTAATTTATACTCAATATCAACTGTATTAGCTTCAGAAGCATCATTTGTAGTTGAAGGTTTATCAACTTTTTGAATTATTTTTGTAGTTCCATATTGTTCATTTGTTGCTGTAATCTCAAATGAAACCGATTCAAATTCTTCAGACCCTTTACGATAATCTTCGTTTACAACAATTCTTTCAAAATTTTGTTTCTCTGAAGTAACTGTAAATTCATTTTCTTTACCTGTTAGCATATTTTTTACTTTAATTGTTGCTGGAATAAACTCTCCAGAACATTCATCAACAACAGTTCCAACAATATTTACTGCCTTAAAGAATGAAGGCACAAAAGCCATAAAAATATCTAAACTTCCTTGATAACCATCCAAATCTTTTCTATCTGAAGAGAAATAAATAATATCACCAGATGCAGGTAAAGTAATAAATTGTTCATTACCTTTTGTATTAATAGGTTCACCAAGGTTTTGAGGAGCATCCCAAGAGTCTGATGAATAATCATATCTTGAAACATAAAAATCAGTTCCACCAAAGTTAGGTTTGTAACTATCAGAAGCAAAAAATAAAGTAATACCATCAGCTCCGATGAATGGAGTTTTTTCAATTCCTTTAGTATTAATTGCTTCTAAGTTTTTAGCAGGTCCCCATTCTTCCATATCAAAATCATAATCAGCAAACCATACATCATAATTTTTTTCTTCAGATGTACCGTCGGAGTTCGGACCAGGTCTTGTTGAGATAAAATACAATCTCGATTGGTCTGGAGAAATTGCAGGTTGAGTTTCATAATATTTTGAATTGATGTTTTTTCCAAGGTTAATTGGTTTTGACCACTTCTCACCTTCAATTGTAGTCTTATAAATATCGCAAGAACCTAATCCATCAGGTCTATTACAAGCAGTAAAGTAAAGAGACTGGCCATCTGCAGCAAGAGATGCGGCACCTTCGTTATACTCAGTATTAACACCAGAAGGACCGAAAGCATTTGAAGGGTCTAAGTTTTTAGGTTCTGTAAAAATAGTATCTAACCTATCGCCTTTTTTAGCAAACCAGAAATCGTGAGAAGGGTTTTTCTTTATATCTGGAATAGAACCTGGTCTATCAGACACAAAGAATAATGTTCTACCATCAGCAGAGATAGTAGGAGCATAATCATAACCTTTGTGGTTAATTGCAGGTCCTAAATTTATAATTTTTATCTGTTGACTTCCCATAATTCCGCCATTATCTTGCGGAGATATTGGGCTTAAAGTAGCAGCCATTAGATAAACTTCTCCGTTACTTTCTTTTGCATTTAGTCCTAATGCATTAAATAGCATAAGAATAATGACTATTTTACCGTAAACAAATTTCATAAGCAAAAATCCTTTTATAATTAGTTAAAATATTTTTCAATTTCTAAAAAGTGTGTAATTTTTAAAACACTTTTTTTTTCTTTTGATTTTAAAGATTTTGAAATTAATTAGAAAAACTAAAAAAACCAAATTATTTTTTTAATTTACCAATTTTTTTCATTTATTCTACTTCTTTTTTGTCCTTTCCTCTTGTTATAAGTGGATAACTATATGATAGATACAATCTCCAGGTACCTATATTAAAATTATTACCATAATTTGAAATATTTCCTAAAGGAAAATCAAAACCAACTGATGGAATTAGTTTTGACTCGTTTTCAAATTCAATAGGAAATGCAAAATTCGAGTAAAAAGTTAAATATGGACTTACAATTTCTGGAAGCTCTTCGTCCATAAATGTGTATCTTTCAGCACCAGTTCTATTTGGGTCTGGGTTTGTAACTTCAAGCTCATATATATCACCTGTTGTTGGGTCTTGTACTGTATTACTTATAGGTGTTTCTGTATGTTTTAAATTTGAATTAATATTTACTCCAACATTTAAGCCAGTATTAATCCTAAACCACTTTGCAAGTCGAAAACTAACATAAGGTGTGAAATTTAAGTAAGATAAATCTAATACAGCTTTTTGCTCAATAGGAACTATAAATTGTTGGTCACTTTCAACAGCTTTTAACAATTGATTGTCAATGTACTTACTTTCTATTCCTAAATTATCATACCTTAATAAAATACCATACCAGAACCATGAATTTGCTTCTCTTTCATAAAATAAACCAAGAGTTGTCCCAAATGCAACTCCTCCGTCAAAAATACAAGCATCACATAAAACTCTATGTTCGCCATTTGCATAATTTTGACCAAATCCTAATGTAACCCCAACATCGTGCAATTTTGCATTTCTTGTCTTAATCGGATTCAATGGATTGTCTAAATCTTGGGAAAATAAACTGACATTTAAAGTAAATATCGAAATAATTATGAAAATAATGTAAATGTTATTTTTATTTTTCATTTTTTTTTAATTTTAATATACTAATAATAGAAATAAGCGAAAAAGGTTACAAATTATTTTAAATTATTTTAAATTTCCTCTCCAATATGAAATAGAGCATCACCTTTATTAACAATTGAAATATTATTCAATCCTACAATAAAACCAGTATAGGGGCTTTTTTGTTTTTGCTCGTGTTCGCCATAAGGGTCTGTAATAATACCAATTACTTGATTTTTCTTAACCTTTTCTCCATACTGAACTAAAGAACGAAACATACCAGAACTTTTTGCCCTCACCCAAGAACTTTTTCTAATATAATGATAATGGGGAGCTGAACATTCAAAATTACTCATCTCCAAATAATTCAAATATCTTTTTACTCCCATTATAGCTTGTTCTATTACAAGGTCATCAAATCTCATCGACTCGCCGCCTTCATAAACCAAAATACTTTTACCTTGTTTCTGAGCTGTTTTTCTAAATGTACTTTCCATAACAGGCATATCCATTACAAATGGAGCCCCAAAAGCACTAGCTAGTCCTTCATTATCTCCAAAACTCATATCAGCTCTTATTTGAGGATAATTCGTACGCATATCACCACCTGTATGAAAATCAATTCCATAATCTATTAATGGTAGTATTTTGTTAGTTACAGACCAAGCAATCATTGAAGCAAGAGAACCATTTTGAGAGCCAGGGAATGAACGATTTAAATCTTTACCGTCAGGGGTTGTCCTTCTAAAGTGTAGAAAACCATAAATGTTGATTATAGGAATTAAAATTAGAGTGCCACGGTTGATATGATTGTATATCTTTTCAGTTATAATTCTTCTTACTATTTCTATACCATTAACTTCATTTCCATGCATTCCAGCAGAAAGTAATACCACTGGACCTTCCTTTTTAGCTCTATGAACCATAACAGGTATGTCAATTTCTGTTCTGGAAGGTAATCTTGCTATACTTATATTAAAACTCTTATACTGCCCAAGTAATACCTCTTTTCCATTTATAACAATTTCTTTATTTAACATGATATTTATTTGCTTAATTTGTGATATATATTTTACAAATTTAACACATTCCTTTTTATCACCTTGTTTTTAATAAGTGAATCTGCTTTTATAAAGTCATAAGTTAAAATAAACATTTTTAAACATTTTTAATTAAAGGTTAAACTAACTTAAAGGTAATATCACTTTAAATTCAGTTCCTTGATTCTCTTCTGAATTAACTTTAATAGTGCCTTTTAAAGAGCTTAAAAACTCACTTACAATTATTAAACCCAATCCAGTACCACTTTCTTTCATTGTTCCTGAACGAGATATTTTTTTATCTATTTTGAATAAATTATCTTTTATTACAGAAGGCATACCAATTCCTTGGTCAATTATATCTAACTCAATTCTATCACTAAATTTATTGATTTTTATTTCAATACTCTTACCTACAAGACTAAATTTGATTGCATTTGAAAGCAAGTTTCTAATTATAGTGTTAAACATGTCTCTATCAGTTTCAATAATCAAATCTGCTTCATAATTTTTTTCAATTTTTAATTCTTTTGTCTTTAATTGTAAATTATTCTGCTTGATAATTTCATCTAATTCATTAGATATGTTAACTTCTTCAAATTTAAGATTAAACTCACCTCTGTTTGTTTTAGCCCAGGTTAATAAATTTTCTAATAAATTATAGATATTATTAACCTCTTTACCAGACTCAAATATTAACTGTTTTTTGTCTTGTTCACTGAAATAATCATAATTTTGGTTTAATTCTTGTATAATCATTTTAAAAGCACCAACAGGACTTCTTAAATCATGGGAAATAATAGAGAAAAATTTCAAAATTGTGTTATTTGATTCATTTAAATTTTTATTTAATTTAGCTATTTTTCTGTTTTGAAAATAAATATAAACTATCATCAACAATAATGTAATAATGAAAAAGAAAAGTAAAATAATAAATTTATTTCTTTGATTGATTTTTGTCTCACTTAACGCGTTTTTATATTCCAGTTTCATAATTTCTGCTTTTTGTTCATCAATTTTACTATTGATCATTAAATCAGTTATTTGGAATTGTAATAAGTTCTGATTTAATTCTGATTGAACTTCATATCTATAGATTTGTAGTAGTTTAAAAGAGCATTTTCGTAATCTGATATTTGATTGTAAATTGATGCTTTGTAATTGTAAATTATTGAAAGAGTTAATGTGTCTATTTTTGAAATTATTTCGATTGCTTTATCATACATAGATAAAGATGATTTTATATAAGAAAATCTTCTGAATAAGTTTCCTTTAATAAAGTAGTATTTTGCTGAATCTAATTTTGTTTGTAAATACTTTTCATTTTCAATTTTTTCAAATAATTCAATATCTGATAAATTATTTTGTCTGGTCGAGTCAAATTTAATCAGCTCATCTTTTAATGTAGATGATAAATCACTAATATCTATTACATTCATGATTTTTTGAGAATGTAGATAGGGTGATAACAGTAAAAATGTAATAATTAGTAATTTCATAATGCCAAAATAAGTAAAATATTGTAATAAATCTTTATAATAATTATTAAATACAATTAGTATAGTGTTAATTAAAATTTATTTCCCCACTAAGGCGTGCTTTAATGACATAATACCAATAGTGCCAAAACCAATTAAAAACATTAGTTGAAAAGGAATAGCAGCAATCTCTAAATAGAAAATAGAAATAGAAATACCTAAAACAAAATAAAGAGCTAAACCAAGTTCAAAAAACACAACTGGTGAGATTTTCTTTTGTCTATATTTAACATCTTTTATTTGATTTTTAATTGAATCACCTTGCTTTGGAGTTCTTGCAAACTCAGATTTCTTGCCAATCAAACCCTCAAATACCGCCTTTGTATTAGTAACTGCAAAGCCCATAGAACCAGCTAAAAATACAGGAAATAGCATCAAACGTCGTTGCCAATCCCAGTGAATTGCTTTTTGTCCGAAAGTATAAAATAAAAATGTTGAAACTGAAGCTAAAACAAATATAGACATTAAAGAATAATATACATCGACCCCAACAACTGTATTTTTAATAATTACAAGAGGAACATTAAGAAGTGCAACTAAAATTATAAAAGGAAAAACAATATTACTTGTCAAATGAATAAAACATTCAAATTTTACCTTCCAAGATAAATCTGATTTCATTACTCTTGGTAGAAGTTTTACCGCTGTTTCAACAGCACCTTTAGTCCATCTAAACTGTTGTGTTTTCAAAGCATTAATATCAGCAGGTAATTCCGCAGGAGAAGTAACATCATTTAAAAATTTAAACTTCCAACCTTTAAGCTGTGCCCTATACGATAAATCCAAATCTTCAGTCAATGTATCCGCTTGCCAGTTTCCTGCATCCTCGATGCATATCTTTCTCCAAATACCAGCAGTTCCATTAAAATTAATAAAAAAACCAGCTTTGTTTCTAACTTGCTGCTCAATAACAAAGTGTCCATCTAAGGCAAGAGCTTGAGCTTTAGTCAAATAAGATTCGTCTTCATTCAAATGTTCCCATCTTGTTTGAACCATACCTATATTATCATCTTGGAAATAAGGAACAGTTTTTAATAAAAACTCTGATTTTGGTACAAAGTCTGCATCAAATATTGCAACAAATTCTCCTTCTGCAACCTCTAAACCTTCTTTCAAAGCTCCAGCTTTGTAACCTTGTCTGTTTACTCTGTGTATATATTTAATATTGTACCCTTTCTCTTTGAGCTCAGAAATTATATTTTTGCAAATATCCTGAGTTTCATCAGTAGAATCATCTAACACTTGAATTTCCAATTTATCAATTGGATATTCAATATTGCAAACAGAACGAATTAACCTTTCAACAACATACATTTCATTGAAAACAGGCAACTGGACAGTTACCATAGGTAATACCTCAGGTAAAGAAATCTCAACCTGAACGTCTTTTGAAGTTTTACGGTAATAATATAGTAAAACAAGACCGTGTATCCCAAAGCCAAACAATATGCTTAGAGATAAAAAATATAATAAAAGAATAAAATTTTCCATCAAACTTTACTTTTGTTCGATAAATAAACTGCAAAATTAAGAAAAAAATTACCAACCACTAACAACCGCTATCAAAATATCATTAGAAAGTTGCTCGATAACTAAACTTCCTGCATTATCTCTGTTAACTTGGGGATTACTTATATCAAAATTCTGATACTTTGAAAAAGTCTTATTCCAGATTTCTTTATCCATGACGTTGTCATAATATTTTGCTTTTACGCTAATAGTTAATCTCCTCTCACTTTCTAACTCACCTTGTTGAACAGAAACAGCTTGCTCAGAAATAGAACTTATAAAAACCTCTAATTTTGCGTCTCCACCATAATTAGCTAAGGTAAATGAATTGTCATTTCTGAAGACTTCAAGTAACTTATCATTCATCTCATTTCTAAACTTCGGATAACCAAAACCAGAATTATCCTCAATTGAAACAATAAATAAAGATTTCAAATGAGGTGGTATTGCTCCGCCAGTAAAAGAATAACATGAGCTAAGAAATAAAGCGATAGATAATACAAGCAAAGTGATTATTTTCGAATTAATTTGTTTTATTTCAAACATTTTTTTTACTTTAAAACAATTACAAACACAAAATTCAGAAAAAAAAACACAATATGCAAGAAAAATATTTAATTCATCATCAATAGTAGTTTAAAGATTATTAAAATTTAAACAAAAATATTAAGTCAAATATTTTTTTAAAATAATAAAACTTTATAAATAATCAGATAATTCTCTATTTTATTAGATGTTACAATAACTAGATTTACTTATTTTTATACCATGATTAATTAAAATAAATTATTTTTTTAAAAATTATTTTGTTTTTTAAAAATAAATCTCTTATTTTTGTAGTTCTATAATTTAAAATATAAAAAAAGTTATTAACATGAGAGCAGTTGTAGAAATTTCAGGAATTCAATTTGATGTTGCCGAAGGTGATGTCGTTAAAGCTCCCTTTATCGACGCAAAAAGCGGTGATGAAGTTAAATTAGGTCGTATCCTACTTACCAAAGATGGTGATAACCTTAATCTTGGTAATCCAGAAATAAATGGAAACGTTACCGCTACTGTTGTAGAGCAATTAAGAGACCCTAAAATCTTAGTTTTTCACAAAAAACGTAGAAAAGGATACCAAAAAATGAATGGACACAGACAACCATTCACTAAAATAGAAATTAAAAGTATAAATATAAATTAAGGTGTAATAATGGCTCACAAAAAAGGACAGGGGTCCATTAAAAACGGACGTGATTCCAAAGCCCAACGAAGAGGCGTTAAAAAGTTTGGCGGTGAATCCGTAATTGCAGGTAATATCTTAGTAAGACAACTTGGAACAAGATTTCATCCTGGTAAAAACGTTGGTCTTGGTAGAGATTTTACTCTATTTTCATTAGTTGATGGTAAGGTTCAATTCGAAAGCTACCAAAAAAACAAACTCCAAGTTTCAGTTTACCCAACAGAAAATTAATTTTTTTTTAACTTTCCCACTTGCAAAAAAAATCTCGACATTTTGTCGAGATTTTTGTTTTTTATCTATTTCAAAATATACTAATTATAATTTCTTACCCAAATCAATAGTCTCATATATTTTCTTAGATGATACTAAACTCTCATTCTTAGATTTAGCATATTTATAACAATTATTAATTGCTTTTTTTATGTTAGGAAAATTATAATATCTACTATGCCAAGTATGAATAGCTAATTCATCATTATTCTCATCTAAAATCAAAGTAGGAGAGTTATAATAGGGTATTATTCTTCCGATTGGAGCTATAACTAAGTATTTTTCCTTATCAAAAGCTGATGCATTATTAAAATATGGCCTAAAACCAGATTCCAAAAGCCAAAAAAACTGAGTATAAAATGGTTCATAAAAATCATATTGAAATTTAGAATGATTGAACCTTATATATTTTGAATATTTTTCTTTAATTTCAAATAAATCGTAATCACTTTTTGGCTTGTAAACCCTTTCGTTATTACTAATGTTTTCTAAATTAAACAAATTGAAAAAAGGATTACAAACTAAAGGATTGTGAATTCTTACAGGTATGGAACCACCATCCTGAACACCGCAATAATCATAATCATTTACTTCCAAATACTTAATTAAACTATAAATCTTTTTATAATCAGTTAAATAACAATCCTCGTCTAAATTTAAAACCCACTTAGCACCTATCTTATTTGATAAAATAAAATCAATAAAATCATAAGAAGTTGAATTTACAATTCTAATAAACTCCCAGTTAGGGTCACATAAATCTAACATCATCTCATATAAATCTAAATTCATAGAGCGAGTTATACAAACAATTTTTTCCATTTTTCTCAGATTTGTAAAAATATAAATGCAAATTATTAAAAATAATATAATTTTCAATTAATATCTTTTTAAACAAAAATAAAATAAAAAACCAAAAAAAGCATATTAAATATCATAACTTAAAAGTAACTAGTTATTAAAAAAAGATAAAAATAATATTTCATATTTTTCTTAATTTAAAATATTTTAAAATTGTTTAAAAATAATTTGTTTTTTAATTTTTTCTTCTTAATTTTGTAACTCTTTAAATTGAATTCTGAAAAAATATATAGTTTCTTAGTTCAAATATTATTTAACAAATAATATACTAAAGATATTTAGATTGGGATGTAGCCAAGTGGTAAGGCATCGGTTTTTGGATCCGACATTTCGCAGGTTCGATCCCTGCCATCCCAACTTTTTTTATTTTATGGCGATTAAAGTTTTTTATGCCTGAATTTACAATAGTTTCCGGTAGGTCAAATCAAGGACTTGCTAAAAAAGTAGCAACCTCTCTCGGTGTCGAACTTGCTCACACCTCAATAAGAAATTTTAGTGATGGTGAAATATGGGCAAAATATGAAGATAACGTTAGAGGAGTTGATGTATTTATAATACAATCTACTTTTGCGCCCTCTGATAATCTAATGGAACTTTTAATATTAATAGATGCTGCTAAAAGAGCCTCTGCTAGAAGAATAACAGCTGTTATTCCTTATTTTGGTTATGCACGTCAGGATAGAAAAGACCAGCCAAGAGTTGCTATTACAGCTAAATTAAAAGCTAATTTATTAACTCGTGCTGGTGCGGATAGAATCATTTCGATTGATTTACACTCCGCTCAAATACAAGGATTTTTTGATATACCATTAGACCACTTGTATGCTTCGCCAGTTCTTATTAAAGCACTAAAAAATTATAAACAAGTTCCTTTCACTTTTGCTGCTCCAGATGTTGGAGGAGTTAGAACAGCAAGAGCTTATGCAAAAAGGTTAGATGCAGGTCTAGTATTAGTAGACAAAAGAAGACCTGAGCATAATAAAGTTGAAATAACCAATATAATTGGTGAAGTGAAAGATAAAGACATTGTAATAGTTGATGATATGATAGATACAGGTGGTACTTTCGTTAATTGTGCTGCTTCTCTTAAAGAAAGAGGTGCAAAATCAATAACAGGAATTTGTGTACATCCAGTTTTCTCTGGTTCAGCTATCGACAAAATTGAAGGATCTGAAGCAATTGATAAAATGTTCGTAACAGACACTATTCCTCTTGCTAGACCTTCTGCAAAAATAGAACAAGTTTCCGTTGCTGATATTTTAGCGGAAGCAATTATTAGAACTCACGATAATAGATCGATAAGTTCATTATTTGAAATTGAAAGATAATACTAATTGAGGTTTTTATGGCTGAAGTAGCTTTAAAAGTAGAAAAAAGAGATACAGGTAGAAAAAATGCCAAAAGTTTAAGAAACGGTGGCAGAATCCCTGGTGTATTTTATGTTAAGGGTAGCGAAGGTATTCCAATTACTGCTGACCCGCTTGAGTTAAGACCCATTGTTTATACTGCTCAAACTAAAGTAGTTAAATTGGATATAGAAGGAGAGATTAAAAGTTGTGTCCTTAAAGATATTTCTTTTCATCCTATCACTGACCAAATTCTTCATTTTGACTTAATGGGCTTATTAGATGATAATAAGGTTACAGTGCCAGTTCCTTTTAAATTTGTTGGTCAAGCTAAAGGTGTTATGAACGGTGGTTTATTCCGTCCAGTTCTTAATAAAACAAGAATAACTTGTCTTCCTAAAGATTTACCTTCATTCTTGGAAGTTACAATTTCTGATTTAGAAATTGGTAAAGTAATTAGATTGGATAAAATTAAAAAAGATAATCCAAACCTAAATTTTGCAGTTAAAGAAAATCCTGTTGTTTGCTCTATTGCAAGACCAAGAGTAAAAGTAGCAACTGCATAATTTATAATAAATATACTAAACATTTTAAAAGGAGTGAGTTATCACTCCTTTTTTTTCATAATTCAAATTTTAAACTTATTATAATATTTAAAAACCCAAAATATTTTATTATCTTAATGGTATGATTATTGATTGCTATTTAAAAAGGATAAAAAATATGAACAAAATATTATATAACAAAATTACATTTATTTTTCTTAGCATAGTATCTTTAATTCTACTAAGTTCTTTCGTTTATAGAATATTAATATCTCAACCAATAACACCGCTAGTAGATGATAAAAAAGATACAGCATTTAACAAACAAATCCAATTAAATATACTTAACGCATGTGGAGAAAGTGGCGTAGCAGCAAAATTTAAAGAATATTACAGAATTAGAGAATTTGATGTAGTAGAAATTGGTAACTTCAATAAAGAAATTGAAAAAAGTATGGTTTTAGATAGAATTGGAGATATTCGCTCAGCATTTAAAGTAGCTCAACTTGCAGGAATTAATGACTCTTTAGTAAAAAGTGTAGTTGATTCTACTATGTATTTAAGAACAACCTTAGTAATTGGAAAAGATTGGAAAAACTTAGAAATACTTAATTAAATGAAAAAGTTAGTCTTATTTTATGACAAATTAATATTACTTCCAGATGATTTTCTTAATTTATATGACTCATATTCATTTGAGAGCAATAAATTAAATAATAACATTCTTAAAAATCATAAATGCGATATCTTACTCTCACGCTCAACCTTAAAAGTCAATCAAGAACTATTAGATGGAATTGATTTAAAATATTACGCTACAGCGACTGCTGGCTTCGATCACGTAGATTTAAATTATTTAAATAATAGACATATTAAATATTACATAGCATCTGGTTCAAACTCCAATTCAGTTGCAGAGTATGTTATGATAAACATTTACAATTGGATAAAATCTAATAATTTTAATCCAAATGAAAAAACAATTGGAATAGTAGGATTTGGAAACATTGGAAAAAAAGTAGCATACTACTCAAATATTTATGGGCTTAATGTTATTATAAATGATGCCCCACTATACGACCAGAAATACAAATTTCCTACTTATGTAACTCATAATAATTTAAATGAACTAATTAGTCAATCTGATATTTTAACGAATCATCTGCCGTTAATTAAAGAAGGGAGATACAAAACACTTGGTATTTTAGGAGAAAATTTATTAAAATTAAAAAATAACTCCCTTCTACTACATACCTCAAGAGGAGGAATTATAAATGAAAACTTCTTGGTAGAAAGCAAAAATAGTAATTTATTAGATTTAATAATTGACGTGTGGGAAAATGAACCAAACATAGATGATAAACTAGTAAACTTAACAAACATAGCAACCCCACACATAGCAGGGCATTCATATAATGCAAAAATAAATGCGTCAAATCAAATATTAAATAATTTATATGAGCTTGGAATAGTAAACAAAATCTTTAAAATAGATATTTCTAACAATATTTTAACAGATAAGAGTAATTTTTTTAATAAAATAGAAACATCTGTTTTAGAAAGAAAAGTTGATATAGACTCTGGGGAGTTTAAAAAAAACATTAAAGAATTTAAAATCTTTAGGAACCAATATTCAAAAAGATTAGAAACTCTATTATCTAACATTTAAACAAAGAGTTGACCAACTCCAAAGAATATTCCTAACCATACCAAACCTTTGGCTAAGAAAAATATGAAACCCCAAACACCAAATTTCTTTACTAAATTTAGTTTGTTGTCTTTCTTTTTATCTTGGTTATCAACATTATTGATATTTTTTTGATTTTCCATAAATTATAAAACGAAAAAATAAAATAATTATTTTAAGATAAAAGAGAATCTTTTATCTTTTTAACTTCATCTTCTAAATTAAGTAAGTTTTCAATAGTTATAGCAATACTTTCACTAATACCAGTCATTTTAGCTAATATTCTTGCTTTATCTTTTTCTTCGGTTGATAAGCCATCAATTCTAGCAACTTTTATAGAACTGTAAAGTAAAATTTTATATAAATCAGGGTCAACCCTATAAATATAGTCTTCTAATTTTGAATTTATATAGTCAAACTCTTGCAATTCATCTATAATTGATAAGTTTCCACCAACAGTATCAATAAAATCGAAAATAACTTCCCATTCTAAATCAGAAACATCACCATCAGAACCTGCTATAATTAACAAAACCTTGCAGCAATCTAATAAGTCAAATTCAGGATGCTCTCCACCTAGTATTAGATTTCTTGCATTATCTATAAAGAAGATTGACTGACTCATAATAAAAACTTTAAATTTATAATAAAACAATACAAAATTAATAAATAATTATTTAATCAAAATAAAATATTTTTATTTTGCAAAATCAAAAAGCTTCTTACCTGTTAATCTGAACATTGTCCATTCAGATTGAGGTAAAGCTCCAATAGAATCATAAAAATCAATAGCAGGTTTATTCCAATCTAAAACTGACCACTCAACTCTACCATAACCATTAGTAAATGCTTCATTTGCAATATTCTTTAGTAAAGATTTACCTATGCCTTTACCTCTGAATTGCTCTAAAACAAATAAATCCTCTAAATATATACCACGTTTTGCAAGAAAAGTTGAAAAAGTATAAAAATGTAGAGAATAACCAACCGGTATATTATCATATTCAGCAATATGAACAACAGCAGATTCATTACCAAATATTTCATTTTCAATATCAGAAACTGAAGCCACAACTTCATTTTCTAACTTTTCGTATATCGCAAGTTCTGTGATTAATTCTAAAATTAACTTAGCGTCATCTCTATTTGCTTTTCGTATTAAAATATTTGACATATATTTACTCGTTTATTTATTTAATTACACTACAACTTTATTATAATTATATATTTTAATCAACTGATGTTTCTATACTCTTATCAATTGTAAAGCTTGTAAGACCTTCCTTATAGAAAAACATCATTCCTACTACAAACTGAGTAAGAGTTGATGTAGCCCATGCAAGTATTGAATAAGCAAGAGCTATTTCTGGGTTCATACCATATAACTTTACCATTGCTTGAGGAACAAATATTTGATATACTCCTGCTCCATTTGGTGTTGGCGATATTGTAACAGAAATGCCAGCAACTATAACAAGCATCGTGGCATCTATCAAGTTCAAATGTAAATCATCTTGAAAATCAAAAGCAAAAAATAAAATGTATAAAGGTAAAGAATACAAAAACCAAATAGAAAACGATTCAAAGATTAATTTAAAATACATAGAAGGTTCTTTTATAATCGCCAAACCCTTTTTAAACCTTTCAACCACTCCAAGTAACTTTTCATATACTCTTTGTGAAAATGGTTTTACAGTAATTTTTAACATAAAATCAACAAAAGGAGGATATAAATTCAAAAGAGCTATTACAACAATTAAAAGAGTAATAATAATTAATTGATTTGGATTAATATTATCAGGTAATATCTTTGTAATTTTATTACTCAAAAGAGAAAAAGTAATACCAAAAATAATAATTAAAGTAACAACATCAATAACTCTTTCAAGTATAATTGTAGCAAATGTGGAAGAATATGATATTTTTTCTTTCTTAGAAGTTACAAAAGGACGAATGAACTCACCCCCTCTTGGAATAACTGTATTTACAGCATAACCAATCATTACAGATGAAAATAAATTCCAGACTGAATTCACCCTAACAATAGGATTTAGCATTGTTTTCCAACGATATGCCCTAACCCAATGCGAAAAAAGAATAACAGGTATTGGCAGCAAAACATAAAAGTAATTCGCCGAAAGAAGCGACTCTTTCAATTCCAAAAAATCTATATCTTTAAACACCCAATAAAATGAGCCAAAAATAAAGATTGTTATAAGGAAATACTTAAATATACTTTTTGCTTTGTTTTTCAAATTATATTGCCTTAGTTTTATCCTTCAACCACAATTTCATATCATTATCTAAAAAAGGAGATAATTTGTTATAAACTTCATTATTATATAAGTTTAACCAATTTAATTGTGTCTCGGTAAGTAAATCTTTTATAACACACTTGGTTTCAATATGATATAAAGTTAAATTCTCAAATTTGTAAAATATATCAAATTCACTTTCCCTATCTTCAACAACCAAAATCAAATTCTCAATCCTTATTCCCCATTTATTAGGACGATAAACTCCAGGTTCATTAGAACAAATCATTCCAAGTTCTAATTTTGTTGGATTTTCTTCTGTTCTAATACTTTGAGGTCCTTCATGTACATTCAAAAAACAACCCACTCCATGACCAGTTCCATGTTTATAGTTTTCATATCTATCCCATAGAGCTTTACGAGCAAGAATATCGAGTTGTGAACCACGAGTGCCCTTAGGGAACTTTGCAAGATTAATGTCAATCATTCCCTTTAAAACATTAGTATAATCTGTTTTTTCTTCATTAGTAGGACTACCAAGGTGAAAAGGTCTAGTAATATCAGTAGTACCATCTAAATACTGACCTCCAGAATCAAGCAAGAAAAAAGTAGATCCATCTATAGCTTTATTGCTCTTTTCATCTGCACTATAATGAATAATAGCACCATTACCAGCAAATCCTGCTATTGTATTAAAACTCTCTCCATAAAATTTATCCTGAGTTGCTCGGCATGCTCTTAATTTAGCCATTGCTCTCAATTCATCAATATTTTCTTTATTGCTATAAGCTTGCTCTAACCAATACTGAAAATTAACCAAAGCAACGCCATCACGAACCATTGCATTCTTAATATTTGATACTTCAATATTATTCTTAGTTGATTTGAACTTAGTTGCAATGCTTAGACCAGAAATAACTTTATTACCTGGTTGTATATTCATCAAAACATTATAATTAGTTCTCTGCTTATCAATAAATATATTAGACTTATTAATTTGTGATACATCTTTAAGAAAAGCAGTATATTCTTTTATATCTATTCCAATAGAAGTAAAGTTTTCTTGTAGTTGAGTAGGAACCTTTTCACCAAAAATATACAAAGTTACTTTTTTTAAAGTAATAATTGCAAAAGCAAGGCAAACAGGATTAAATTTTACGTCATTACCACGAATATTAAAAGTCCAGCAAATATCATCTAAAGTACATAAAATAGTAGAGTTGCAATTATTTAACTTTAACTCTTCTCTAATTCTATTAATTTTAGATTTAGTACTTTCTCCCGAATATTCAATCGAATGTTCAAATATCAAATTCTTAGGTAAATCTGGTCTATCTTTCCAAATATTGCTAATTAAATCATTCTTATAATCAATCGATATCTCATAATCTTTTAATTTTTGTTTTAAATTTTCAGCCAAGTTAACTTGAAAAATATTTCCATCAAAACCAACCACTTGATTTTCTTTCAAATTTTTACAAAGCCAATCAGGATAATCATCTACTCCATCTACTCCAAGTTTGAATAATTGAAATTCCGAATCTGATAATTGTTGTTCAGCCTGCAAAAAATACCTGCCGTCAGTCCACAAACCAGCAATATCTTGAGTAATAACAACTGTTCCAGCCGAACCGTTAAAATCAGAAATCCATGAGCGCGAAGTCCAATGCTCAGGAACATATTCGCTTATATGAGGGTCTGTAGAAGGAATAATATAAGCATCAATGCAATTTGATTTCATTTCTTTTCTAAGCAGTGCAACTTTTTCATTAACAGTCATAATAAAATTTTCCAATTTGAAAAAAATAGAAAGCAAGATAAGAATTTTTTTTTAAATAAATAAATTTAACGAATAATATATAGATTTTAAATAATATTAAAGAAAATCTCAATCTCTATAAATAAAGAAAATAAAAAATTAAATCTTAACTAAATTCAATCCAATATCAGCAGATTTTACTGAATGAGTTAGCGCACCTGAAGATATTGCATCAATTCCTGTACCTATATAATCTTCAATATTTTCTAAAGTTATTCCGCCAGAAGACTCAATAAATAAATTTTTATTTATAGCCATTTTTTTTATAATTTCTACTGCTTTTATTGTGTTATCTCTATTAAAATTATCAAGTAACACCGAATCAATCGGAAACATTATTGCTTCCTTTAGCTGCTCAATATTATCAACTTCAACTTCTATAATTTTATTTAGATTTTTATCTAAAACTAATTTAATCGCATTGCTAATACTACCAGCAGAAGCAATATGATTATCCTTTATCATTACAGCAGAAGATAAATCAAACCTATGGTTTTTTCCACCACCACAATTAACAGCATATTTCTCAAAATATCTTAAACCTGGAGTGGTCTTTCTGGTATCAAGAATAAAAATATTATCTTTGCTAACTTTTTTTACATACTTTGAAGTAATCGTAGCAATGCCTGACATTCTTTGAAGCAGATTTAAAAAAACTCTTTCTTTTTTTAAAATATCTGAAGAAGAAGCATAAATTTTAGTAATTATTTTACCTTTTTCTACCAAATCAGAATCTTTATAATAATATTCTATTTTACTATCAGGAAAAAAATATTTAATTAAATTACTGCCCGATAAAACTAAATCTTCTTTTGCTTCAATATCGGCAATTGCAATATCTGTAGATTCTGGAAAAATACTATCAGTTGTAGCATCTCCAAAAGGAAAATCTTCATTTAAAAAATGATTTATTGAATTTATTATATAATCGTGGGGTATATCAGTTATTTGCTTATAAATCATATAACATAAATTAACAATGCCCCCATAAAATTATGGGGGCATTAAATATTGAATTTTAACCTACTAATTCTTTGAATTTAGCAGTTGGTAATGATTTAGGACGAGTTATAGGTAAACCATAAGCCCTTGCTATTACTGATTGTGAAGCAATACCAATCGAACGAGATACAGAGAATAAAACAGTGTAATAGTTAAATTCTTTTAATCCAAAATGGTATAGTAAAGAACCAGAACCAGCATCGACATTAGGCCAAGGATTTTGGATTTTCTCAACTTGTTTCAATACTTCTGGAACCACTTTAAAAACTCTATCTACTGTTTGGAAAACAGGGTCAGAAGAACAATGCTCTTTACCAAAATTATGGAATGCAGTAAATCTTGGGTCAGTTACTCTTAAAACTGCGTGACCATAGCCAGGAATTACTTGACCTTTATTTAAAGTATCCCATGTCATTTTTTCTATTTGCTCCTCAGTTGGTACTCCACCAAAATGCTCCATAGTTTCTAATACCCAACCCAAACACTCTTGATTTGCCAATCCATGAAGAGGTCCTGCAAGTCCGTTTAATCCACCAGATAGTGAATAATATAAATCAGATAGTGCAGAGTTAATAGTTGATGCAGAAAACGCAGAAACATTTCCACCCTCGTGATCAGAGTGTAAAGTTAAATATAATCTCATTAATTTAGCAAACTTACCACCCTCATCTTCAAGTCCTAACATGTGAACATAGTTTTGAGCCCAGTCATAGTTTTTATTAGATTCAATTCTAGCGCCCTTGTTAAATTTCTTTCTATAGATATATGCTGCAATCGCCGGAACTTTTGCAATAATATCAAGAGCATCTTCGAGAGTATAAATCCAATAATCTGATTTATTAAGACCTTTTTCATATTCTTTAGCAAATTTAGATTCATTCTGAAGAACCAGAATTGCTGTATTAAAATAAGTCATTGGGTGAGAAGATTCAGGCATACTATCTATTACATTCCAAACATATTCAGGAACATCTTCTCTTTCTTTCAAATCATTTTGTAAATCTTTTAACTCTTCCGCATTTGGAAGTTGACCAGTTAATAGTAAAAATAAAATTTCTTCTGGTAGCTTATCAGTTAACTCGCCAAGCTCTATACCTCTAATAATAAGACCTTTCTGAGGCGGAACCTCAGAAGTATCACAAACCAAACCCTTTACTCCTCTCATTCCACCATAAGCTTGAGCCAAAGTAACCTCTGATACTACTTTGCTTCCATTTTCAGCTAAAAATTGTTTAATCGAATTTACTTGCTCTGGCAAAATTGCCGCAAGTTTATCTTTCAATAATGACATTTATTACTCCATAATTTAATAGTTTATAATTTACTTACTTAGTTTTGAATAGACGTTTAAAAAGAAAAATATTTTTTTGAAATCAAAAGAATTTAAAATTATAGAATTTTTTTGAGAATTAAAAATTTTTGAGAATTAAATAATATCACAATTAAGTTTAAACTAAATTCAACAAACAAAAAAAAATGCCCCATTTTATAAGGGCATTTCTTCTAAATTAAAAATTATTTATAAACTTAATATTCTCAAAAAAGTTAAATGAAGATTAAATAATATCACCAAAAAGAGTTGCAGATGTTGAACGATTAATTTTAACATTAATCAAATCACCAACTTTTACCAAAGGATTATAATCAAATATAGTAACCTTGTTAGTGTCAGTTCTTCCCTGCCATTGTTCATCGCTTTTTTTACTTACACCTTCAACCAAAACCTCATGAACTCTTCCAACCTCATCCTTGTTCTTTTCAGCAGAAATTTTATTCTGTAAGTCAATAATTTCTGATAACCTTCTAGATTTTTCTTCCTCTGGTACATCATCTTCATATTTTTCGGCTAAAGTATTTTCTCGTTCCGAATACTTAAACATATAAGCACCATCATATCTCACTTCTTCCATCAAAGAAAGAGTCTCATTATGGTCTTCTAACGTTTCAGAGCAAAAACCAGAAATTATATCAGTTGATAAAGCAATATCAGGAATCAACTGTCTAATTGCCTCTATTCTCATAAGATACTTCTCTCTGTCGTAATCTCTTCTCATTTTTTTAAGAACATTCGAAGAGCCAGATTGAACAGGTAAATGAATATAATTACAAATATTTTTATAAGTTGCATGTGCTTCAATCAACCCATCACTCATATCATGAGGGTGAGAAGTTGTGTATCTTATTCTCATCTCAGGTACAGCCTTAGCGCACTCAGCAAGAAGCTTAGGAAAATCATGTTTTTCAAGCTTATCAAAATATGAATTTACATTCTGTCCAAGTAAAGTTACCTCTTTAATACCATTATCATATAAATGTTTAACTTCATCTACAACAGATTGTAGAGTTCTTGAGCGCTCTCTACCACGAGTATAAGGCACAACACAAAAAGCACAAAAATTATTACATCCTCTCATAATTGACAGCCAAGCTGATATGCCCTCTGTTCTTAAAGGAGTAATATCTTCATAAGTTTCAACCTTACTTAGTTTTACAGCAATTCCTTGTTCGCCATAAAATGCTTGGTCAACAAGAGAAGGAATACTTCGATATTCATCAGGACCAACAACCAAACTAACAAGATCGCGTTCGCCAATTAACTCGCCTTTTAATCGTTCAGCCATACAACCAAGAATACCAACAACTAACTTATTATTTTTTCTTTTTTTTATTCCACGAAGTTGATCTAATCTATGAAAAATTTTCTTCTCTGCGTTATCTCGAATAGAGCAAGTATTCAATAAAATTACGTTTGATTTATTTATATCAGGTGTCATAAAATAACCAGCATCAGACATTATTGACGCAACAATCTCTGAGTCAGCTATATTCATCTGACATCCGTAAGTTTCAATATATACACCTTTTGCATCTTTGCTTTTTGGAACACTACTCTTAACTTTTTCTGGTGCAATTAAATCAATATACATTTTCCTAAACCTTTCTATTCAATTTTATACAAAGTGACTACAAAATTAAGAAATTTAATTCACTTAAAAAAATTTAAGCATATTTATTAGTTTCCCATAAATTTTTTAATTTCATTATATTTCCTTAGTTTTAAAATTAAATAAATAACAAAAAAAATAATTTATGAAAGCGTCCGAAAATTCACCTCCTGCATTCAAATGGGAACAGTGGTATTCTAGTGTTGGTGGAAGAAGCATTAATATTGATAAAGTTGATGAAATTCTTAATGACATAAAAAAACTGCAGATACCTAAATTTGATGGGGAAGTTAATAAAACACAAACTTTATTTGATTCACCAAAAGATGCTTCTGAATTAATTAAAAGAAAAGCATTTGAACTTGGTGCGAGCGAGGTTGGGATTTGTGAAATTGAGCCAACTGATATATACAAAGGTAGAGAAATAAATGAAAAATACGCTATCGTTGTAGGTCAGAGAATGCTTTGGCGAATGTTCCAAAAAGTTCCTTCTTATGAATCTGCGGTGGAATGTTTGAGGGTGTATTTCACTCTTGGAGAGGTAGTTATCCAACTTGCTGAGTTTATCAGGAGTTTAGGTTATCCTTGCAGGGTAGAACACCCAATTGGAGATAGCGATGTAATGCATATTCCTCTTGCACTAAAAGCAGGTTTTGGTGAAATTGGAAGGCATGGTTCAATAATTCACCCCAAAATGGGTCCTTTATTCAGATTAGGGAGCGTAATTACTGATTTAGATATGTCAATAGATAGTCCTCAAGATTATGGGATTGCTGAATATTGCGATAAATGTAGAGTCTGCAGGAAACATTGCCCAGCAGATGCAATCCCAGACGAACGTTCTAAAGATGGAGCAAAGGACCATTTAGGTAATTACATTTACAAAATTGATACTGGAAAATGTTTTCCATATTTTGCTAAACATAACTATTGTTCAATATGCTTGCCAGTTTGTGTTTATAACCACAAAGAATGGGCGAGAGACTTCGAGGGATTTAAAACAAAATTATTTCCAATAATTGATAAACAAGAACCACCTAAGCCAACAGACCCAGAATTTGAGAAACATTTTTATCCAACTAAAAATCGTTGAAAAGATATATAGGTAAGTAGAATTTATGAAAAAAATGGGAGTTTTAAAAAACTCCCTTAACAACTTATTTATTTAATTTTCCTAATTTTGCAGTAACCTTTACAGTAGTTCTTCCAAATAAAAAACTTCCTTTTTGAACTACTTCATATTGAGGATAAAATATTACATCATATCCTTTGTTTTTGCTAAGAAGGTTGTAAAGAGCATATCTTTGAACTCTACTATTAACTTTATAGCCATAAACAAAAATATCACCAGTTTCTTTTTTGAAAAATCTTTCAAAATCAATTCCAAATATTCTTAAAACTGATGCTTCACCTGTAACTTGGTCGGATAATGTAAAATCAGATTTCTCAAATTCTACTCTTGCATTAGTCTCTCTAATAGATTGGTTTACAAAAGTTGAGCAACTTGTCAAAAATGCGAGCAATATTGCTAAAAAAACTACTTTATTTAGTTGGAATGTTTTCATAACATTTTAACCTTTAATTAAATTTTAAAAAAATATAAGCCAAATAAAAAAAATTTATTTAAAATGCAAAATTTCATAAAAAAAATTCAAATTTTTATAAGTTTCTATCGTCTATAAGATTTTAAATATTATTAAATTAAAATGACAAAAATAGAAACTTTTCCTAATCCAAACCCCAAAAGGGAATATACAATATCACACATTAATCCAGAATTTACAAGTGTATGCCCTAAAACTGGTTTACCTGATTTTGCAACAATAACTGTAAACTATATTCCCGATGAACTTTGCGTTGAACTAAAATCATTAAAATATTACTATTTAGATTTCAGAAACAAAGGGATATTCTTTGAAGCTGCTACAAATCAAATACTCGACGACTTAGTAGAAGTTTGTAATCCAAAATGGATGGAAATCGTTGCAGAATTTAATACCAGAGGTGGTATTCATTCCGTAATCCAAGTAGAGCATTTTAAAGAAACCACAAAATAAAAATTAAAAAAGATTAAAATAAAGAAAGATTAAATAATGATTACAATAGCAAAAGATTTTATTTGGCAAATGTCCCACCGTCTTACATTTCACAAGGGCTTATGCAAAAATATTCACGGACACTCCTATAAACTTAGAATTTATCTGACCGGAGAGCTAGACGAAAATGGTATGATTATAGACTTTTATGACTTACAAAAAATTGTTGACCCATTTTTAATGGGAGTTCTTGACCATGCATTTGTTTGTAGCAACGATGATAAAGAAGTAATAGATTTCCTAAAAAAGAATGAATGGAGACATTATGTAATGGATATGACCACTACATGTGAGAATATGTGTTATATGTTTATTGATAAATTCAAACCAGAATTAGCAAATTTTCCAAACATTCATTCTTTCAAAGTAAGAGTTTATGAAACTGCGGATGCATTTGCTGAACTAGAATCTAAAGTAAGATAAAAAACAAAAAAATAACTAAAACCAAAAATAAAATGCAACAACCTCTTTTCAAATATTAACGTATAAATATTTCATTTTATTCAAATGTAAAATAAAATTGTAATTTTGCATTTGAAATTACAAAAAAACAATAATACTTAATGTCTGAAAAGAGAGTTGTTGCTAATAACATTTTCTATCTAACCTTAGCAGAGGTCTTAGGTAGGATTTTTCAATTCTTTTATTACAAGCATATTACCATAGCCCTCGGAGCTGAAGCATTTGGTATATTCTCTTGGTCTGTAACCAACATAATGTATTTTTTCATAATAGTTGGAGCTGGGTTAGACTTCTTTGGAATAAGAGAAATAACCAAAGATAAAAGTAAAATAAAATACTACTCCGATATAATTTTATCCTTAAGATTATTCTTATCTATAGTTGCATTTATATTAGTGTGTTACTACGCATATTTATTACCCAAAGCATTCGAAGTTAAAATAGTTTTAGTTATTGCGGGCTTAAGATTATTCGCAGACGCACTACTTCCAAACTGGATATATCAAGCAATCGAAAAAATGCACATAATGGCAATAAGGAACTTTGCTTTAAACTTCTTAAACTTTATTCTGGCTTACTTTCTTATTCGTTCAGCCGAAGACTTATATCTATCAATTTCAGTAGTTTCATTCAACTTATTTATAACCTCTTTTGTGAGTTTATATTACTACCACAAGAAAATAGATAAACTGAGCTTTATTATAGATTTTAAAAAATACTACAGCATACTTAAACAATCAATACCAATCGGCTTAACAATTCAAATAATGATATTTTATAATTTTGCTGATATAATTATGCTTGGATATTTAAGAAACAACTTTGAATATGAAGTAGGAATCTACTCTGCAGCAACAAGAATTATTTTGCTTGCAATGCTGCCAAATCAAATATTGCAACAAGCATTTTTCCCAAAATTCTCAACCGACGACCCTCTCAAACCAAACTCATATATCTTCAACTTTACCAAATTAATCTATTCTGTTGGAGCATTTTTAACAATATTCATAATGCTTTTCTCAAAAGAAATTATCTTATTGCAATTCTCAATGGAATACTCAGAATCAATAATGCTATTAAAATTTATGGGCTTAAAACTATTCTTAGGTTATATAGCAGTCTCATTCAGCAGCCCAATGCTAGCTAAAAACCAAGAAAAAATAATAATGTATGCTGTTGGAATTGCATTTATTATAAATGTAGTGCTAAATTATATTTTTATTCCGATATATGGCTTTTATGGAGCTGCTTACACAACAATATTGTGTGAATTAATAATTGTTTTATTTTTTATAGTTTCTAATTACAATAGATATAAGATAACATACTTTATGCCATTGATGTTATCGCTATTTCAAATTATAATTATCTATTTAATTTACTTGCTCACAAATGACTTTTTAATGTTAAACGTTTATATCTCGGCAATTATTAGTATTTTTACATTTTTAATTCTGACAATTTTATTTAAAATTGTAGAAATTAGTGAAATAAAGGCGTTGATTAAAAGATGACTTATGATTATTTAATAGTTGGTGCAGGATATTCAGGTTGTGTTCTTGCCGAACGCATTACCTCCGAACTCGATAAAAAAGTACTTATCGTTGATAAGAGAAATCATATTGCTGGTAACGCTTATGACGAATATAACCAAGATGGAATCTTAGTCCATCGCTACGGTCCGCATCTTTTCCATACTAAAATGAAAAAAGTATTTGATTACTTATCTAATTTTACCGAATGGAGAGATTATAGCCATAAAGTTCTTGCCGTTATTGATGACAAGAAAGTCCCTGTGCCTTTTAATCTTAATTCACTACGTATTTATTTTGGTGAAAAAAACGCTGCAAAAATCGAAAAAATACTCTTAGATAAATATCAATTTGGAACAAAAATTCCGATTTTAAAATTACTCGAAACCGAAAACAAAGACCTAAAAGAACTTGCAAATTTTATTTATGAAAAAATATTTCTTGGGTACAATTTAAAGCAATGGGGAGTTCGCCCAGAAGACTTAGACAAAACCGTTAGCGGCAGAGTTCCAGTTTTTATTAGTGATGATGATAGATACTTCCAAGACCCATACCAAGCAGTACCTAAATTTGGATATACCGAGATGTTTAAAAATATGCTCGCAAACCCAAACATAAACTTACTTTTAAAAACAGATTACAAAGAAATTCTAAACACAATTAAGTTTAATAAGTTAATTTTTACCGGACCAATTGATGAATATTATGATTATACTTACGGCAAACTACCTTATCGTTCTCTAATATTTGATTACAAAACCCTGAACCAAGAATATTTCCAAGAACTAACCCAAGTTAATTATCCTAATGACAATGATTTTACAAGAATAACAGAATTTAAGCATATTACAGGACAAAAACATCACCAAACCACAATAGCTTATGAATTTCCAAAGGAATACATAATTGGCGAAAACGACCCATATTATCCAATTCCGAATGATGAAAATCATAGTAAGTTTGAAAAATATAAATCACTTTCTAAAAGTGAAAAAAATGTATTTTTTACAGGACGATTAGCAAATTATAAATATTATAATATGGACGAAACGGTTGGAGTTGCCTTACAATTATTTAGTCAAAAAATAAGTAGGGTGTAAAAGTGTCAAATATTATAGTATGCGACTTAGATGGAACATTAATCAAAACTGATATGCTTTTTGAATCAGTTTTCTTACTCATTAAAAAAAATCCAATTTATATTTTACTCTTACCTATCTGGCTTGCAAAAGGCAGGGCGCATCTAAAAAGTGAAATAGAAAAAATAATAAAAATAAATCCAGAATCCCTACCATACAATAATGATGTTATAAGCTTTCTGGAAAATGAAAAAAATAAGGGTAATAAATTAGTCCTTGCTACAGCATCTAATCAAAATATTGCAAATAAAATAGGGGATTATCTCAATATTTTTGATGAAGTTTATGGAAGTAGCAAGGACTTTAATTTAAAATCAAAAAATAAAAGAGATTTTTTGAATGATAAATTTGGTAAAGGAAAATACTCATACATAGGCGATAGCTCAGCAGATTTAAAAGTTTGGAAAGATTCCAAATTCGCTTATGTTATCAATAACGGACTTGCAAAAAAACATAAAATTGATAATCTTAAAGAAGAAATTGGCGATAAACCAAAATCTACTTTAAAACTAATTATCAAGGAAATAAGAGTTTACCAATGGGTAAAGAATTTCTTATTATTCATTCCTGCCCTTATGGCTCATAAAACTAACCTTGATATTTACACTACTTTATCCATTAGTTTTATTGCATTTAGTTTGCTCGCTTCATCAGTTTATGTATTGAACGACTTGCTCGATTTGGAAGCAGACCGCCAACACCCAAGAAAGAAAAACAGACCCTTTGCCTCAGGTAATTTATCACTACTATATGGATTTATCTTATTGCCAATACTTATTGTTATTAGTTTTGGATTATCAATAAGTTATCTGCCTTTTGAGTTTACGTTAACTTTATTAATTTATTACATTATAACAAACCTTTACTCATTCAAATTAAAGAAATTAGAACTACTTGATATAATAACACTTGCATCACTTTATACAATAAGAATTATTTCAGGTGGGTTTGCGGTTGATGTTCCAATTTCTCCATGGCTACTTGCATTTTCTATGTTTATGTTTTTGAGTTTAGCACTTTTAAAGCGCTACACAGAACTCCTCACTATGCTTAAAGAAAATAAACTAACTGCATCTGGTAGGGGCTATCACGTAGAAGACATTGATATTATTCGTAGTTTCGGAACAGCATCTGCCTATATTTCTATCCTTGTTTATGCACTTTATGCTTATTCGGAGCAAGTTCAAGTACTTTATAACAAACCAATTATAATGTGGGTAGTGGCAGTATTGCTACTATATTGGATAACTCGCATTTGGTTTTTGGCTCATCGCGGTAAAATGACAGACGACCCCATTGTTTTCACAGGTAAAGATTATGTTTCTTGGATTATAGGAATTTTAGTAGGAATAATGGTGCTATGGGCAAAGATTTGAAAAACAAATTCATCAAATACGAATCATTTAATAGATACCCAAAAATATATCCGAGTGATGTAATTAACATTACTTGGAAAGAACAATTAGAGAAAATTAAAACATTATCTAATTTCTTACCAAGGGGTTATGGAAAGTCTTATGGCGATTCTTGTTTGATTGATAATGGCACTCTTGTAGATACAACTGAACTAAATCACCTAATAAACTTCGACAAAGAAAACACAATAATCGAAGCAGAAGCAGGAATCAGATTCTCTAAATTACTAGAGTTTATGGTGCCAAACAAAACATTTCTGCCAGTTACCCCAGGCACAAAATATATTTCCCTTGCAGGAGCAATAGCAAATGATGTCCACGGGAAAAATCACCATTTAGGCGGAACTTTCGGCAAACATACTCTTGAATTTGAATTAATTAGAAGCAATGGCGAAGTTTTAACTTGCTCACCAAACCAAAATTCTGATTTATTTAAAGCAACTATTGGTGGGCTTGGATTAACAGGGGTTATCTCAAAAGCAAAATTCAAAGCGACTAAAATTAACAATCCTTATCTTTACGTAGAAAATATAAAATATAAGAATTTAGATGAATTTTTTGAAATAAATGAAGAATCTGTAAGAGATTATAAATATACTGTTTCTTGGATAGATTCTACTGCAAAAGGGAAATCAATAGGAAGAGGAATTTATAACAGAGGGAACTTCTCAAATCCAAATATACATAAAATACCAGAAAATGACCAAGAACAGAAGATGTTGCCATTCCCATTCGATTATCCATTTATTAATAATTTATCCGTTAAAGCATTTAATTTAATGTGGTATAATAAGCAAGTAAAACGCCACGAAAAGGTTTTATCTCACTATAATCCATTCTTTTACCCACTTGATGGAGTAGATGGTTGGAACAAATCTTACGGGAAAAATGGTTTTTTACAATATCAATTTGTAATTCCTTTAGAAAAAGGCAGAAAAATACTTCCAAAAATCTTAAGTGATATATCTAAAAGCGGACTATCGTCTTTTCTTGTTGTGCTTAAGACATTTGGAGATTTACCTTCACCTGGAATGCTATCATTCCCCGAACCTGGAATAACCCTTGCAATAGATTTTAGAATGGACGGCGAGAAAACCCTCAAACTCCTTGACAAATTAGACGAATACATCGTAGAACTTGGTGGTCGCCTTTATCCTGCAAAAGATGCCCGAATGAAAGCCGAACATTTCAAAAAATTCTACCCAAATTGGCAGGAATTTCTAAAATACAAAGACCCAAACATTACATCTGCCTTCTGGGAAAGAGTGATGGGGTGAGAATTTTGTTAATTTATTAGAAATTATCAAATAAGATGCAAAATTAAATTAATTAGTAAAAATTCAATGAAATAGTTAAAATGAATAATGAGATTATTAAATTTAAATTAACATTTATATCAAAAATTATTGATATTTTATATCATATATTTATTTCATTTATATCAATATTTGTTACTAATTATATTTCATTTATAATAATAATGTTTATTACTGAAGATAGATATGCTGGAATGAGTTATGGTTGGGTAGGAGGAATAGTTTTTGGAATCTTAATATTATATAAATTCACAAAGAAATTTAATTACTATTTGACATTTTTTCAATATATAATAAATTTTTTACTTTCTATTATAATGTATATTTTATTACATCAATTACTTAAAGATACAGAAATTGCAAAAATTAATTATGGATTTGTATTATATTATATTTCAGCACCTATAATAATTACTTTAAATAAATTAACCCTTGATTTTATAACAAAGAAAAAAATTAATAAGATTAATATAAAATTTAAAAAAAAACACTGAATATATTAAAATAATTCAAGAATAAATTACTAATTTTACTACATCTTATGAGCAAATTAATATAATATTTTACAAAATACCGATTACAAATACACCAACCACTTATAAAACTTCTCCCAGAGTGGGTCTATTACTACTAATCTAACATTTAGGTCGGCACCTGTTGGCTAATATTTGAAACTTAAATTTTAATTATTCCGTAATTGTATTATCAATTTAATTATATAATATACATTCATTTATTGCTAAATTTATACTTTTTATTTATTTACAAAGATTTAAAATATGGAAAACTCTAAAGGGAACATCTTGTGGGTCGATGATGAAATCGAACTTCTTAAACCACATATTATCTTGCTTCAAAAAAAAGATTATAACGTAGATACCGCAACAAACGGTGAAGACGCTGTTGAAATGGTGAAAAAAAACCCTCCTGACCTAATATTTTTAGATGAAAATATGTTAGGAATTTCAGGACTTGAAACTCTTAAAAAAATTAAAACAATAGATAAGTCCATACCTGTAGTAATGGTTACCAAAAATGAAGCAGAAACCCTAATGGAAGAAGCTATTGGCTCTAAAATTGATGATTACCTTACAAAACCAGTTAACCCTGCTCAAATCTTACTTGCTTGCAAAAAATTCCTTGAAGCTAAAAGAATAACTACCGAAAAGTTCACCCAGAGCTATTTCCAGCATTTTAATGAAATTACAATGCAACTTATGCAACGCCCAACTTGGGAAGAATGGGTTGTAATTTACAAAAGATTAGTTCAATTTTCAATAGAAATTGATAATCTACCCGATTCAAATTTAAATGATACTCTTCAAAACCAATGGAGAGATGCAAATTCAGAATTTGCTAAATACGTTGAAGATAATTATATAGATTGGATAAATAAACCAAAAGGGCAAGAAGAACCCATACTCTCTCCTAATGTTAGTGATAAGTTTTTAATGCCACATCTAAAAGAACAAAAAGGTCCCGTATTTTATTTCGTAATCGATTGTTTGCGTTATGACCAATGGCTTATGATGGAGTCATTACTAACTAATCTATACACTATTGAAACAGATTTTCACTGTGCTATATTACCTACTGTAACCGCTTATTGTCGTAATTCAATTTTTGCAGGACTTTATCCTATCGACATAAAAAAATATTTTCCTCAATTCTGGAACGTTGAAAATGCACCAGACGAACATTCTCATAATAAATATGAAAAAGAACTTTTACATTCTTGGATAGAACGAAAAAGAATAAAACTCAACAGAGAACCAGCTTTTTTAAAAATCTTTCAGACTGACTTCGGACAAAAAATTGAAAAAGAAATATTAAACTATCTTGAATATGACTTAACAGGCATAGTAATCAATGCAGTTGATATGATTGCTCATTCAAGGTCAGATTACGCAATTCTTAAAGAAATCGCACCTGATGAATCTGCATATCGCTCACTTACAAAATCATGGTTCTCTCACTCATCATTATACGGTATGTTAAAGCAGTTAGCAACCGTTAAAAATGTAACAATTGTTGTTACCACAGACCACGGTTCTGTAAGATGTATGAGAGGTGTAAAAGCTTATGGTGACAGAGACACAACACCATCACTAAGATACAAATTCGGAAAAAACGTAAAAGCTGATAGTAAAGATGCTATGATGATTAACGATATTGAACAGCTAAAATTACCAAATATGGGCATAAGTGTTAACAATGCCATCGCAAAAGAAGATAAATATCTACTTTACCCAACTGACTATCAGCACTACTTAAATAAATATAAAGACTCATTTCAACACGGAGGAATATCGCTCGAAGAAATGATGGCACCAGTCATTACAATGCGTCCTAAAAATTAAGTTTTAATTCTCGTATCTATATTAACTTACAGATATTTTAGAACTTAAATATTTATTTTTTCAATAAATATTGTTATCTTTGCGAAATGACAATTAAGAAATTAAAAATTTTATGAATATAATAATCAACGCCTTCGAAGTATCGCCATTTGCCAAAACAGGTGGATTAGCTGATGTAACTCGCTCTTTAGCCGGAGAATTCGACGCACTAGGACACAATGTTATTGTAGTCATGCCTAAATTAAAATCAATAAATATAACAACTCATAAATTCAAAAAATTAGATATTCAGCTTGAAATTAAAATGGGCTTTGTTACAGAATACGCTGCCGTTTGGAAAGGACTTATTCCAAATTCTAACGCAAAAATTTATCTAGTCGAACACGATGATTATTACAGCAGAGACTCAATCTATGGCTCTCCAGAAGAATATATGGACAACGACAGAAGATTTATTTTCTTATCAAGAGCAGTATTCGAAATAGCCAATTTAACTGATTTTACCCCTGATGTGATACACTCTCACGATTACCATACAGCTTTCACTCTTGCTTTTTTAAAATCATTTTACAAACACCAAGAAAGATTTTCAAAGTGCGTTGCTGTTTACACCATTCATAACCTATCTTTTCAAGGAAAATACAATCCTTACAGAGTAATGGACTGTTCATCTTTTGGAATGAAAGAATTTTACGATGGCTCTTGGTTCGAAAAAGATGGTGTAGTTAATTTTATGAAAGTTGGGATAATGTTTGCTGATAAAATCACAACAGTTTCTCCTAACTACGCAAAAGAAATAAGAATGGCATATTATTCTGAAGGATTGCAAGAAGTTCTTAATCAAAGAGGTGGGGATATTGTTGGAGTATTAAACGGAGTTTACTATCCAGATTGGAATCCAAAAGATGATAAATTAATAGCTCAAAATTATACCGAAAAAACCATTGATAAAAAGAAAATAAATAAATATGAATTTCTTAAATCTTATGGACTTAATGAAAATGACAATTTAGATTTACCACTCTTTGGTATGGTTTCTCGCCTTACAGAACAAAAAGGCATTGACATAATAAAAGAGCAATTAGACTACTATCTCGAAAATAAAAACATAAGATTTGCTTTACTTGGATCAGGACAACAAAATTACGTTGAATTCTTTAACTACTTAAAATGGAAATATCCAAAAAATGCTTTCATCAATATTGGTTATGATGAAGCTCTTGCTCATAGAATCTTTGCATCCTCTGATTTCATAATGGTACCCTCAAGATTCGAACCATGCGGACTTACCCAGATGTACGCTCTCAAATATGGAACTATTCCGATAGTCAGAGCAACAGGTGGTTTAGTTGATACAGTATTTGAATATAACTCCGAACTCGCACAAGGTAATGGATTTGTTTTCCAAAATTTTCATAAAGATGATTTTGCTTATGCTTTAGAAAGAGCCATTTCAGTTTACAACAGTAAAAAAGAATGGGACATACTAAAACAAAACGCTATGAACGAAGACTTCTCTTCTGTAAAACAAGCACACGAATACATAGAAGTATTTAAATGGGCATTAGAAAAAATTTAAATAAGTAAAATTTATTAACAGAATAAAAATAAAAAAACCTTTAAAAAACAATAAAATCACATATTATTCGATTTATGTACTTATAAAGTATTCATAAAATTATAATTAATATGAAAAAATTAATACTACTTTGTATTTTAGTTATATCCTGTAGAGAAAATCCCAACAAAGTTGAAGATATCATTACACCAAATGAAACATCTTACACTTTAAACATCAATCATTTATTCGATTCAGATCCCTTGGTTTTCGAAGATAAACATTATTTTAATCAAGCAGGAAATGATATAACTATCAGTCGTTTAAGATATTTCATAAGTAAAATATCATTTGAATCCAACGATGGAGAAATTATAACCTTTGAGGATGATTACTTTTTAATTGACCCGAAAAGTAATAAAAATCAATTAAATTTAAAAAATATCAAAGAAGGAAATTACAAAAATATAAGCTTTAATATTGGCTTAGATTCCCTTACTAATCACTCCGACCCAAATAAATATAGCGCAGATTCTCCTTTAAGCTTAATTAACCACAATCTTCACTGGGGATGGGCAAGTGGTTACATTTTCTTTTCTTTAGAAGGTAATATTCACTATCAAGGTAATTTTCAATCATTTGCTTACCACATTGGATTTTTAAAAAATTTGCATAGAGTAAGTATAAACTCAAACTTTGATGTAGTCAATAATGAATCTTTAGATTTAGAATTTGACCTTGCTAAACTATTTCATAGCCCAAACACAATTGACCAATCCATGGAGTTTATGGTTACTCATTCAACCCAAGATAATGGCTTAGCAGAAAGATTAACCCAAAATATGGAAAATATTTTTAAATTAAAAGAGTAAAATAAGTAAAGTGTAATAATTTAACAGATTAGAAAAAATGAAAAGAGTAATAAATATATTTATAATTTTTTTAATTTCCTCAATCATCTTCATATCATGTGATAATAACACCCAAGTTGATGAATTTAATCCTACGCCATACACTTTAAAACTACCAGAATGGTTACCAACTCCAAGCTTACCAGATGATAATCCTTTAACCATTCAAGGTATAAAACTCGGCAACAAACTATTTTTCGAAAAGAAATTATCAAGAGATAACAGTCAATCTTGCGGCTCTTGTCACAACCAACAACTTGCCTTCACTGATAACCTAAAAGCCCTTTCAGTAGGTATTAGAGGTCTTGAAGGAAAAAGAAACTCAATGCCAATTTTTAATATGTTCTATCATAAAACTGGATTCTTCTGGGATGGAAGGTCACAAACTTTAAGAGAGCAATCTCTTATCCCAATTGAAGATCACCTTGAAATGGATGATAATTTACAAAACGTTGTCGAAAAATTAAAAAATCAAAAAGAATATCCACAACTATTTTTTGATGCATTTGGAACCACCGAAATTAACCCTGAGCGTTTAGGATTAGCATTAGAGCAATACATGCTTTCAATAGTTAGTGGAAATTCTAAATATGATAGAGTTCAAGCAGGTCTCGAAGAATTCACACCAAGCGAAGAAAGAGGATTTAACCTATTTTTTGCAGAAAGAGAAATGATAACAATCTTTAAAGGCGCTGATTGTTTTCATTGCCATAGCGGTCCCAACTTTTCAAATAACGAATTTATGAACAACGGCTTAGATAAAACTTTTACAGATTTAGGGCTTGGCGAAGTAACAAAAAGAACTTCTGACAATGGAAAATTTAAAGTGCCATCTTTAAGAAATATTGAAGTTACACCTCCATATATGCACGATGGAAGATTCAAAACATTAGAAGAAGTAGTTCGTCATTACAATTCAGAAGTTAAGGAATCTCCCACTCTAGACCCCAATATGCACGGTTCTAGTTTAGGATTAAACTTAGATGACGATAATATTAATGATTTAGTAAACTTTCTTAAAACTTTAACGGATTCTGAATTTTTAAACAATCCAGAATATTATAATCAATCGGAGAAATAAAATGAAAAAACTTATTCTATTTTTATTAATCAGCACTTTCTCTTTAACATCAAAAGAAGTTGTGCTAAAAGTAAACCATTTATTAAATGGTGAAAAAATTATATTAGAAGACCAAGTATATCAATTTCATATAAATGAAATCAAATTCAGTAATATAATGTATTATATGATGAATATAGAGTTAATTGATAATAATGGTAACAGTATAATCTGCCCAGAAAAATATCATTTAATCGATGCACATAAAAGCGAATACCAATTAGGTAATGTAAATATTGAAAATATAAATTCTATAAAATTCAATATAGGAGTAGATAAAGAAACCAACCACTCCGACCCAAGTCTCTGGCCCAACGATCACCCATTATCTCTTGAATATTCAATAATGCACTGGGGATGGGCTGCCGGTTATAGATTTGTATTATTAGACGGATTTGTTAATGACATCTTCAATCGTTGGTTAAACGGATTCCAATATCACCTAGTTGGAAATCAATACTTTTCTACAGTGTCATTAAACAATGTTCAACCCACTATCACAGAAAATCAAATAATAATAGAACTAAACGTAGAACTCGCTTTAGTTTTGGATAACGTTAACGTAGCTTCTAATAATTTCATCCATGGTTCAGGAGGAGCTAATGATGTAATAGCTAATAATATAAAAAATAAAAATGTTTTTCAATCAGCTATCTCGTCTGTTAAAAATCTCTACCCAGATTTAAAAATTGCTCCAATTCCTGCAACAGATTTTATATCTTTAGAATTAGGCAACACCAATTTGCAAAACCTAACTTTTAAAGTATTTAATCTAAACGGAAAATTTATTAGTGATTTTACCCCTATTTTGTCTAATTCATTAGACATTTCAAATTTAACTAAAGGAACTTACTTTTTAAATGTATATAAAAACCAAGAATTAGTTAAAAATATAAAATTCATTAAAATTTAACTAAAATATACAAATTAAAATGAAAACCATCTTTTTTATAATATCTCTATTTTTAATTATCTCATGTTCAGAAAATGAAGATATAACAGATGTAAATAAAAAAAGTGGTTTTCTTCCCAATATTCCAGAATACTTCCCTAAATATAACATTCCAGAAGATAACCAACTCACAAAAGAAAGAATTCTCTTAGGAGAAAAACTATTCTTCTCTAACTCTCTATCTAAAAATAATTCAATATCATGCGCTAGTTGTCATCAACCCAATAATGCTTTTGCTAATAATGACAAAACAACTCCTGGTGTATTCGGTAGAGAAGGAACAAGAAACGTCCCAACATTATTAAACATTCTTTTTCATAATGAATTTTTAAGAGAGGGCTCCGTTCCTACATTAGAACAACAAGTCTTAGTACCTATTCAAGAACACAACGAATTTGATAATAACTGGCTAACAATTTTAGAAAGATTAAACTCACAAGAAGAATTCTTAAACCTATTATTACAATCTAATTACATATTTCCTGCCGATGGAAAAAAAATAGAAGAGTTTAATCCATATTCTGTTACAAGAGCAATTTCCGCTTACCAAAGAACTTTAATTAGCGTAAACTCTAAATATGATAAATTCATACAAGATAAAATAAAATTAACTGATTCGGAATTGTTGGGCTATAATATATTCAAAAGTGATTCACTGAATTGCTACAAATGCCATTCAGAGCCACTATTTACTGATTTGAAATATTATAATAACGGATTATACCAAGATTACAAAGATATAGGAAGAGCAAGATTTACATTTGATAATAATGATGTAGGTAAATTTAAAGTTCCAACACTCAGAAACATACAAAAAACATATCCATATATGTTTGATGGTTCCTTTGAAACATTAGAGCAAGTAATTTCTCATTACGAAAAAGGAGGAAGTAACCACCCCAATAAAAGCAATTTAATAAAAGCATTTAAACTTAAAGAAAACGAAAAAATCGCTCTTATCAACTTTCTTAAAACATTAACAGAAGAATAAAATTTAACAAATTTACAGATTATTAAAACTACTAATTTTAAATCAAATTAAAATTAATTTTTAATAACCTTTTTCAAATATTTATTTCCATTAAACTGAAATTCAACAAAATAAATACCAGAACCAAAATCAGATAAATCAAAATCTAATCTATTAGCAAAATTATTTCTTTCAAAAATAATATAACCAGTTGGAGAAAAACCCTAATATTAGAAATATTTTTATCAGATTCAATAGTAAATTTATTAGTTGTTGGATTCGGATATATATTAATATCAACAACTACCTTCTCTTTTTCAACAGATAAAGCAATTGATTTTTCAGCAACACCAGTAAAGTTTCCTTCAACAGTTCTAAATACCTCTGTTACGCCAGTTTCTCTATCCACATAAAAGAAATCTGTTACATTAGCAGTAAACTCATTTTTAATGTCGATACCAATCATAACATCTTCAATATCAAAATAAGCCAAATCTTCAGGATACTGAACACTCACTGGATTCTTAAACAAATTAATAACTTGTCCGGTAAAACCATTGAAAACCTTTAAACTATGATGGCAGCATTGCTCTACAGTCCATAACTTATTAGAACCATCAAATTCAACGCCCAAAACCGATGCCGAACCTGATTTAAATCCAGAACTCGGTTCCACAATACCATTTGCTAAATCTACTATTTTAAATAATCTTCCTTGCTCAGAACCAGTTTCTTCATTAAATACATAAATATCTTTTCTATTATTTATAGACAAGCCTCTCCAAGAACCATTAACATCAACAGAATTAGACTCCAATTTGCAAAGTAACTTGTATTCAAAATTTTGAAGATTAATTCTATAAAGCTCTCCATTTGAAACCAATGCAAATAAACTATTATCTATTGGATTAATTTCTAAAGATACTGCTCCATTAGCTACAAAGTCTAACTTCATTATTACTTCGTACTTATCTTTATCAGATAAAAGAATTAACTCTTGAGTATTTTTGTTTATAGTATAAAAACTTGTCTCTGCAACTCCAAACGAAGTAAAACAAATTAATAAAACTATATATAACATTTTTTTCATTTTTTTTTCTCCAAAAAAAAATTAAGTATATTTTTACAAAATATATTAAGTAAAAATACTGAAAATATCATTTTCAAAAAAATTTAACTGAATTTGTAAATTTACTAACGTACAAAACAATAAATAATTGTATCCTCTAAAATTAAAAAAGGAAGTCTTTATTAGACTTCCTTTAATTTTTAAAACTAGTTTTTTTGATGAATATGTAAAATAATAATTTTACTTATTTTTATTCAATCACAACGCTTTTTTCCTTCGGCTTTTCAGGTTCTTTTTTAGTCAAGGTGATATTTAATATACCATCTGTAAATTTGGCAGAGATTGATTCGCTATCAATATTCTCTGGCAATTGGAAAGAACGAGTAAACTCACCAAAACTTCTTTCCATTCTAAGATAAACTCTTTTGTTTTCTGAATCTTCGCCTTCTTCTTTATTTTCTTTTTCTTTTTTTCCTTTAATGACTAATAAATTATTATCATTAACACTTACCTTTACATCTTCTTTGTTTATTCCAGCAAGTTCTGCTTGAATATAAATTGAAGTCTCGTCTTCAGAGATATCAATTTTTGGTAAAAAATTACCATATTCAAATTTGAAGCCCTTATCAAAATCGTCAATTAGATTGTTCATTTTGCGGGCTAAGCCGTCGAATCCTCTGAATGGATCTATTCTAACTATTGACATAAAATTACTCCTTTATATAATTTGAACATTAATTTCTTTTGGTGCAATTTCTTCTTTCTTTAGCACCATGATTTCTAATACACCATCATTAAATTTCGCCTTAATCTTTTCAGTATCCAAATATTCAGGCAATAAAAAACTTCTTGAAAACTCACCAAAAATAATTTCTCTTCTTAAGAAATTCCTTCCTTGGTTTTCAATATTTTGCTTTCTTTCTCCTTTAATTGTTAAAAGATTATCATCATTGACAGATATACTAACATCTTCTTTGTTTACTCCAGCCAACTCTACTAATACAGAAATCCCATCTTGGTTCTCCATAATATTCACTCTTGGATTAAATCCTCCTGTTTCAAAAGTAACACCTTTTGAAAGCTCATCTCCAATTTTTGAAATGTTTTTAAAAACAGTATCAAAATTTGAAAAATCATTCACTCTAAATAACGACATATTTTTTCCTTTAATAAATTAAAAACTACAATCAATAACTCGAAAACTATGCCAAATCATTTGAGTATGACAAAATAAACAATAAATATGACATCAAATATTTTTAACTGACAAAACAAGTTAAAACAAATGACATATAATTTTATATTATGACATTTAATCTGTCATTATGACATAAATTTATTTTTCAAATAAATGATAATCCATTACATCAATATTACTGCCTTCATTCTTGCTTGGATTGTTGAGGCGCGGGAGTTGATATATCTTGTTGGTTTTGCTGGAGACCAGCGGATTGGGTTTGGCAAGACAGCGGCAATTAGAGCAGCTTCTCTTGGGGTTAGTTTTTTGCTTGATTTATTAAAATATTCTTGCGATGCGGCTTCTACTCCATAAAGTCCTTCGCCGAGTTCGATTATGTTTAAATATACTTCAAGGATTCGCTTTTTACCCCATACTGCTTCGATTAGAACGGTGAAGTAAAGTTCTAAACCCTTGCGAATGAAGTTTCTACCGTGCCAGAGGAAAGTATTTTTTGCGGTTTGCATCGTGATAGTTGAAGCACCACGCATTTTACCTTTTTTGTTTCTTTCGTTATACTTTTGGGCATCTTCCACTGCGTTCCAATCTACGCCTTTGTGGTTAAAGAAATTAGCATCTTCAGCAGCAATAACAGCACGAAGCATATTTGGGGATATTTCATCAATCGACACCCAATCCTTATTTAAACCACTGCCAGTAATAAAATTATACGCTTGATATGGTGTAATAATTGGGTTTATAACAAGATAAACACAAACCCAAAGGACTGAAATAACAACAAAATAAACAATGAATTTCCAGATGAAATTAAATATTGTTTTCATTTTAAATCAAATATTTTAGTTTGCCCAACGCCGAGAGTAATAAACTCTTCAGTCGATAAATTTTGTTTTTTCAGAGCATCCTTCAGGTCATAAACTGGGTCGTTTATGCCTTCGTCAGTCAATTGAAAAGTTCCAAAGTGCATCCCAATAGACAGTTTAGAATTCAAGTCCTTATGAGCAATAACCGCATCTTTAGGGTTAGTATGAACGTCTCTCATAAACCATCGCGGCTCGTAAGCTCCTATCGGCAGAAGAGATAAAGAGATATTCTTGAAATGCTTAGCAATTTTCTTAAAATGGTCAGAATAACCAGTATCGCCACCAAAATAAACATTCTTTCCTTTGTAACTAAGCATATAAGACCCCCAGAGACTTTTATCTTTATCAAAAAGCCCACGATTCGAAAAATGTTGAGAAGGAGTAAAACAAATCCGCAAATCATCAGAAAACAAAGCAGTTTGCCACCAATGTAGTTCTTTGAAATTTGTAATTCCATAAGATTTCAATAATTTAGCATCTCCAACTGGAATAAGAAAAATCGGCGTAAACTTTTGATTTAATATTTTGAGTGATTCCACATCTAAGTGGTCATAATGATTATGACTTACAATTACAATATCAATTCTTGGAAGTTCCTTAAAACTCATTCCTGGCTCTCTAACTCGCTTAGGACCAGCCCATGAAAGCGGACTAACTCGCTTCGAAAAAACAGGGTCAGTAAGAATATTTAATCCATTAAATTGCAACAAAAAAGAAGAATGATTAATAAAAGTAACAGCAATTTGGGTATCATTTATATCTTTTTTATTTTCAAAATTATACTCTTTTGGTAAAGATTCAGGCCACTCTGTTGGAGTAGTAGAAGTTTTCCATTTTAATACATCCCAAAAAGATTTTGCTTCTACACCTGACGGATTTACAAATCTCTTTTTCTTTTTGTCATAAAACTCTTCAATTTCAATATCTTCTTTAATTATTTTCACATTTTTTAAATTAAATTTTGAGAAATCACTGCTATCTGCGATTAGCACGCAACAAAAAAGAAACAAAAAAAATTTAAATAAATTCGATAATTTCATCGCACTTCACTGACTAATTCTGAAAGCAATTCAAACGCTTTAAGTGGAGTAATTTCCTCAATATTTATCTCCTTAATTTTACTCCTTAAAACATCATCTTCAAAAGAAAAAATCGCAAGTTGGCTATCATTTTGAACAGATTTAGACTTAATATTTTTAATGTCGGGCTTTATTTTCTTCTCACCAATAATTTGAGTTTGCTCGCCATCTGCTTCAAAAGTTTTCAGAATTTCATTTGCTCTTTCAGTTACATCACTCGGCAGACCTGCCATTTTTGCAACGTGGATACCAAAACTCAAGTCAGTTCCACCAGTTTTTAATTTATGAGAGAAAATTATCCGATTTGTAGTTTCGATAATCTCAATGTGAAAATTATGGATTCTTTCATATTTTTCTTGTAGTTCATTAAGTTCGTGGTAATGAGTTGCAAAAAGTGTTTTAGCATTAGTAACATTATTAATATGTTCAGCAATAGACCAAGCAATCGCAAGCCCGTCATAAGTTGCAGTTCCTCTTCCAACTTCATCGAGCAGAATAAAACTCTTGTCAGTTGCGTTATTCAAAATATTAGCCATTTCTTGCATCTCAACAAGGAAAGTAGATTCACCTGAGGAAATATTATCTTGGGCGCCAACCCTTGTGAAAATCCTATCAACTATGCCTAATTCAGCCGACGCTGCTGGAACATAAGAGCCAATCTGAGCCATCAAAATAATCAGTGCATTCTGCCTTAAATAAGATGACTTACCAGACATATTAGGTCCAGTAATTATATGAATCATAGTATTTTCTATGTCAATTTCGAGGTTATTTTCTGTATAAGTTACTCCTAAATCAAGCAATTTCTCTACAACAGGGTGTCTTCCTTTAGAGATTAAAACTTTATTTCCATTATTTAAAGATGGTTTATTGTAGTTATTAGAAATTGCAAGAAGAGCAAATGATTGCAATACATCAAGTTCTGCAATCTGAGATGCGATTATTGTAATATCTTCAGCAAAAACATTCACTTTACGGGTTAGTTCTTGGAAAAGTAAATTCTCCAATCGCATAATATTTTCTTCAGCACCAAGAATTTTAGTTTCAATATCTTTTAATTCTGGAGTTATATATCTTTCAGCATTTGTAAGAGTTTGCTTTCTTTCGTAATTATCAGGAATTTTAGTTTTATGAGCATTAGTAATTTCAATATAATATCCAAATACATTATTGAAACCGACCTTCAAACTAGGAATATCAGAGCGTAATCTCTCTTCTTCCTTAAACTTCTCCACCCAATTCTTTCCAGAAAACTTTGCTTCTAAATAACTATCTAACTCTGAATTATATCCACGCTTAAACACATTTCCATTTCCAAGTTGAGCGGGTGCATCATCATTAATTGCATTTTCTAATATTTCAATCAAATCCTGCAATTCTTTTAAATTATTAATTCCAAAAACATTTTCTTTATCAATTTCATTAATCAATTCTTTAATTTTTGGCAGAAGCAATAAACTTTCTCTTAATTGATTCAAATCTCTTGGGTTAATCCTATTATTTTCAATTCTAACAGATAACCTTTCTAAATCGGAAATTTCTTTAAGATAATCTCTAAATAATAACAAAGACTGATAATTATTATAAAATACTTCTACCTTATTTAATCTTGAATTAATACTATCCAAATCAATGAGAGGACGAACTATCCATTTTTTCAACAATCTACTTCCCATTGAAGTAGAAGTTTTATCCATCAATTTAAATAAACTTCCCTGCTGGCTTCCTTCCGAATCAAAAGTTATTTCAAGATTTCTTCTTGTAGGATAGTCTAAAATCATAAAATCTGAAGTATTAATCGTTTTGATACTTCGTAAGTGTGGCAATTTAGACTTTTGCGTTTCGCTAATATAGTGCAAAATAGCACCAGCAGCAATTTTACCAATTGAATAATTCTCAATACCAAAGCCCTTCAAACTTTTTGTATTAAACTGGTCGAGCAGTAAATTAGTAGTGAACTCCTCTTCAAAAATCCAATCCTCAAGTTTTGTAAGTGCAGGCGAATAAGAAAGTTTTTTAACTAATCCCTCAAAAATATCTTTATCATTTTTATTTAACACAAGTTCTGAAGGATTAACAGTTTCAATAATACTAATTAACTTAGATATATGAAGTTCGGCAATATAAAATTCACCAGTAGAAACATCAGCATAACTCAATCCAACAAAGTTCTTATTACTTTTATCAAATGAAAGCCCCAAAATAAAATTATTAGATTTCGCATCTAATATTTTATCATACAAAGCTACTCCTGGAGTTACAACTTCTACAACACCTCTTTTAACAATTCCTTTTGCTTGTTTTGGGTCTTCCAACTGCTCGCAAACAGCAACTCTGTATCCCGCTTTCACAAGTTTTGGTAAGTAATTGTCTAACTGGTGATGAGGGAAACCAGCAAGAGGCATCTCCTCAGCTGAACCGTTATTTCTTTTGGTTAAAGTAATACCTAAAGTAGTGGCGGTATGTTTAGCATCTTCAAAAAAAGTTTCAAAAAAATCACCAAGACGAAAGAGCAAAATAGTATTAGGATATTGCTCTTTAATCCTATGATATTGTTTCATTAAGGGAGTTTCTGCTTTTGGATTTTTCATAAAAAAAAGGAATAATAAAAAATTATTTTTACAAAATTAAAAAAAAAGTGTAACTAAATAGGTTTTCAATGTGTTTATTGCTTAGAAAACTAGCAAATTTATAAAAAGTGTGTTATAATTTGCATAGTATTTAAAAAAACCTTATATTTGAAAGTTTAGAAAAATAAATTGTTAAAATTATGTTAATTTAATTAGGAGCTTTATAATGAAAAAAGTAATATACTTACTTTTCGCACTTTGTATATCAGGTGCGTCGCTTATGTCTGCAGACATTCAGACATACAACAAATATGGGCAAAAAGTTTACTTAAACCCACAACAAGAGATAGATTTTAAAAACGAGAACGTTTTATTAGGACCTGTTTCTCAATCGCCTTCTTTTTCTAAAAAAGGAGATAAACTACAAGGAGTACCTAATGCGAGATACTCTAATCTAGTTATGCAAATGCCTAACTCACTTTTTAACTGGAACTATAGACAAACTATGTCAAATCCAATTTCTTATGATCCAACTTTTGGTGATAATGGAATGATTGCAGTTATGAACATGGTGCCTTCTTATGGTGAACCCGGCACTGGTCCTGGTGGCAGTGACGGACCAAACGCATTAACATTATCACTGAATTACTCATTAGATGGTGGTTATACTTGGACTCCAAGAGATTCTGTTGGGGTTTATCCTACAACTCCGTTTTACTATACTTCTCCTTCTCTTGGAATAGTAAATACTGACCAATCAATGGAATTGGAAGGTTTAGAATCAGGAGTAAAAGAATCTTTTGATTATGTTATTTATTCAAGAAACTTCTCTTCTACTGAGTTTGATAACACTGGAATGGGAATGTTTATTAATTTAGGTCTAGAAAGCGTACCTTTCGTATCTGATTTTAGAAATCCATCTATAAATAATTCACCAGATCCACAATTATGGGGAAATGCTAACGTTGCTTCTTCTAACGCTGTTGGTAATTCTGGTATTTATTTTATTTCTCAAATGCTTCCAGACCCATTTGAACTTTATCAATATGGATATTATGGTAACATTGGTTTATCTACTTCTACAGGTGGATTAACTGGTGATATAGTTCCTGAGGTTTTTTGGGCAGATAAATTCAGACCAAGTACTTCACTTTCTGGTTCTTTTCAAACAAGACCAAACATTAGCACAGATAACTTAGGTAATGTATATATGGCTGCAAATAATATGCCTGCTTCAGACCCAGATAATAGAACTCCTATTGTTTGGAAATCTGATGACGGAGGTCAAACTTGGGGAGAACCTAACGTTTGTCCTATTGCTATAGTTCAAGAAATCGGTAATAACCTTGGCAATGGTAACGCAAGTTACGGTGCTAATAGTAATTTGATTTATTCACAAGATGCTTTTATTGCTTATGGTGATGACGAATATTCTTACTTTATTAGAATGTTTAGTCTTGATGCTGATGATAATGTAATAGGCATTCACATGGTTGAACTAAGCTATAGCGGTGGTATCTGGTCAGGTAGAAAAGTTGCAGACCTTAGTGAAAATCTTGGTAGTGTAGCACTTCCAACTTGGCTTGCTCATTTCCCTAGAGTTGGTCAAAGATTTGGATTTGAAGAAAGAGTTCAAGTTCCTTTATTAGAGCAAATTAACAACAGAGGTAATGAAATGCAAGCAGCAGTTACTGCTGATGGTAATTCTATTGTTTTAAAATATATTGATTGGGCCGGTTCTAAAACAGTAACTTTTGATTCTACTTATACTTATTATAGAGTAGGATTAAATGAATTTGGATTAGAAGATACTATCCCTGTTCAAGTTGATTATGACTTACCTAATGATATCTTTATGGTTAGTCGTGATTTGAATAGCACTGAATGGAGTGCTGAATTTAATGTTACTAACGATAACTGGAACTATAGAAATACTTACATACCTTCAATTGTTCCTTCTAAAACTGAAGTTCCTATTGTTATGAGTAACTCTACATTAGTTACTAATCCTGAAAGCGTTTGGTATGAAGCCATTGGTAAATTACCAACTGCTTTATGGTCTCAAGTTTCTTGGGTTTGGTTCCAAGCTATTGATGTAGCAACAGTCGATGCTACAAGAAATGCTTCATCTGGTCCATCACCCTGGGATATTCAAAGCGTTAAAAATTCTGTAAATAATGATTTCAAACTTATGGATCCTTCACCTAACCCTACTAACTTAGGAAGCGGAGATGTTCATATAAGTTTTGTTTTAAATAACTCAGGATTTGTAAGAATTCACCTTACTGACGTTATGGGAAGAAATGTTGGAGTAGTCTATGAAGGTAACCTTAACAATGGTACTCACGGATTAAACTACAATATCTCCACTCTCTCTACCGGGACTTATTACTTAAATCTTACTGTTGGAAACAACGTTGCTACTAAAATTTTAAACGTTGTAAAATAATAAAATTAAAGCCGTTCATTTTGAACGGCTTTTTTTTCTCTTCTTGTTATTCTCAAAACAAAAATAGTTTAAATTCATAATAGGGGTTCAAAATGAAAATCATTGTACTTATTTTATTTTTTTCTCTTTTTTTATCTTTAAAAGCAAATCAACAAAAAGCTATCGATAAATTTGGTAATCCAGTTAAAATAGATAACTCATATCAATATTTTGACATAAATGATGTATATAAAAATCCAAATGTAAATTTAAATAATTATTCTAATAAAGATAAAAATAAATTTCTTGGTGTAGAACCAAATAGGCATTATAACATTTCACCTCTTGTTGGTAACTCAATTTTTAATTGGAACAACAGACATACCTCCTGCACGCCGATTTCCTATGAGCCAACTCTTGGTGAAAATGGTCTAATTGCAATTATTAATTTAGAACCAGATTATACTAACAGTGTTGGTGAGCCAGATTTCACCTCAAACCCAGAAGGAAGTGGTCCTCCAAGTGCGTTAAATCTATATATGTACTACTCCACTGATAAGGGTTTTTCTTGGCAACCCAAGGATTTGATAGGTTCTTATCTAACTACACCAAACTTCTATACAGCTCCATCAATAGGAATAGTAAATACTAACCAAAATTTAGAAATTGGAGGATTAGAATCAGGTCAAAAAGAAACCTTTGATTATGTTGGCTACATAAGAAGAGTAAATACATCTGATGCAAGATTCAATGGTATGAGTTTATTTATTAACTTAGATAGTGAAGACGATCAATTTATTGCTGATTTTAGAAATCCTTCAGTAAATAATTCACCTGACCCACAAATGTGGGGGGGTGGTAAAGGAACCAGTACTAACGCCCCAGGAAACTCTGGAGTTTATTTTATTTCTCCTATGCTTCCAGATCCTTTCGAAAATTATCAATACGGTTATTACGGGTATATCGGAATAAATACTACCCAAGGCGGACTCGCTGGCGATATCGTCCATGAATCTTTTTGGGTTGATAAATTCAGACCTAGTACAAGTCTTGACGCTACATTTCAAACTGCTCCTAATATTTCCTCAGATAATTTAGGAAATTTATACGTTGCTGCTAATAATATTCCTGCTTTTAATACCGAAGAAAGAACTCCTATGGTTTGGAAATCTGATGATGGTGGATCTTCATGGACTGAACCCAATATATGCCCAAACGCTATTATTCAAGAAATCGGTAATAACTTAGGAAACGGAAATTCTAGCTATGGATTTAACCTAGATATAACATACTCACAAGATGCATTCATTGTTTATGCAGAAGATAAATATTCATATTTTATGAGAATGTTCTCCACTGATGTTGATAGCCGAATAATAGGTTTACATATTATTGAAGTAAATTTTGATAATGGAATTTGGACTGCTAGAAAAGTCGCAGACTTATCTGAACATCTAAATGGGGTAACTACACCTTCTTGGCTTTCTTATTTTCCAAGAATGGCTGTAAAATACGATTTTGATCCTAATGAAAAATTACCCCTTTTTATGCAACAAAATTTTAGAGGAAATGAGATTGAAGCAGCTATAACTGCAGATGGAAATTCTCTGGTGATTAAATATACTGACTGGGGACCTTCCAAAACAGTTACTATAGACCCACCTTTTACTTATTATTCTGTTGGTCTTAATGAATTTGGATTAGAAGATACAATTCCTGTTCAAATTGACTATGATATACCTAATGATATTTTTATTACTCATAGAAATTTAGATGAAAGCAATTGGAGCCAAGAGTTTAACACAACTAATGATAATTGGAATTATAAACAAACTTTTATGCCAGAGGTAGTTCCATCTCTAACTGAAATACCTGTTGTTGTTGGTAATTCTCATATCCTTGAGGATGAAAACTCTAATTTTTTTAATGCAATTAACAATTTAAATATTTCTATTTGGTCGCAAGTTTCTTGGAATTGGTTCCAATCTATTGATGTTTTAACTCTTGACGGCTCCAAAAATGCTAATAGTGGTGCTGCTCCATGGGACTTTAAAAATGTAAAAAATGAATCTAATAATTTAACATTATTGGAACCATTCCCAAATCCAACTTCTAATAGTCACGGAATCATTGAAATTTCATTTATCTTAGAATCACCATCTTTTGTTAATCTCTATCTAACCGATGTTATGGGTAAAAATGTAAGTAAAGTTTTTGAGGGAAATTTAAACTATGGAACCCAAGCGATTAAACATAATATATCTAATCTAACTTCAGGTACATATTACATAAATATGTCTGATGGAAATTTTGTAGAAACTAAGATAATTAATGTAATTAATTAACCAAATTACTAATTAGAACCAAATAATAATTCAAAAGCCATCATTTTTAAGATGGCTTTTTTTTTAGGAACAGTTTTTGCTAATGTTTAAAATAAAACTTTTTTTAAACATAATGTTTTAAAAATAAGTGTTTTTACTTATCAATCTAAAAAATAATATATTTAATTTTGATTATTCTGAAATAAAAGCCAATAATAAATTATGAAATTTAAAAACTATTATAAAATTTTGGGTGTTAAAAGAACTGCTTCCTCAAGCGACATTAAAAAACGCTTTAAGGAACTTGCGCAAAAATATCATCCAGATAAAAATAAAAGTAAAGAAGCTGCAAATATTTTTAAAGAGTTATTAGAAGCATATTCTGTTTTAGGAAATTTAGATAAAAGGTTGGAATATAGCCAATACCTCCACGCTAATAAACTTAATCAGCAAATTATTGCTATAAAAGATTATGAAATTAGAAAAGAAAGAGGCATCTAAATAAAATCTACTTTGCAATAAAGTTTTTTTATTTTTTGAAGATAATAAGTTTTATGAATGGATTCACAAAATTAACACGAAAAATCAATAACGATTTACTAAAATTTATTATAGTTTTTTTATCTTTAATAATATCTATTATATCTTCATTTCTCTTGTGTAATAAAATACGAAAGAAAAAAAACAATTATTCCATTAAGCATACTTCTAATTTTGGTATTTATCCAATTCAAAATATGGATTTACATTTTAGACCAAAGTAATCATTATCTTATAATCTCTAAAAGTGGAGAATATGTAAAACAACTTAAAGATGGATTTCTTGTATCAATTTCAAATACTTTAAATAAAATCGTCAATGTAAAAGGCGCTCTATTTATAAGATACCTTTATCCAATACTGATTCTCACCATATTATATATCACATTTGAAAAAAATTCACCAATTAAAACAATTAAAAAAACATAATTACGTATTAAATATTATATAAACTAATTTTTAGAATATCAATTTTTTAGAAAGTATATTTTGTTTAACCTATTTATTTTTTGATATTTATTAAATTATTGTAAGTTAATAAACAAATTATCAACAACTAATTAAAACACCTATGTTGAAAATATCAATAAAATATTAATAACTTTTATAATCTTGAGATTATATCTAAAATGTTAATTAATGTTGATTACTTATAAGTTTTAAATAATTTATCCACAAACTTTTAAAGCTATAAATATTTAGTATAATATGTATTTATATAAATAAAAACACTATATTAACATTTCCACAGAGTATAATATCTACTAATATAATAAATTAAATAAATAAGAAATACCAATATAAACAGATGCTACTCTGGGATTAGATCTATTCTCTGGTGGAAATAATTGTGGATTAGGAATAACTTCTTTATAAGGATCAAAATCTGAAAAGTTAGTATAAACACCATTTAGCTGATATCCAACCATAGCTGTAGCTAATAATCGCCCTGAAGTGTTGTTTAAGATTGTGTATTGATACCCAATCCTAATTTCCGCCATATTACTCAATGTCTCTAAAGGATCGTCCTCAAAGGGAAGCATATCGTTTTCTATACCATGACCAACAGATATTGGCATTCCAATATTTACTCCAAGCAAAAAACCATTCAGATGCATATAGCCAGCAATGGATAAATATGAAATATTTGTTTGATATTGTGTTCCATAATCTACACTCTTATCAGCATAAGACATATTTGTTAATCCTGTTTCTAAAAACATACCAATATTTTCATTTTTACTATAAGGAAGATATGCATTAAAATAAATAGAAGGTATGTAATTTAAACTAATTCCAGTTTGTCTTCCTCTTGGTGGTTGATTAGCATTGGCGTTAGCAGATCCATAAATTGATGCACCAAATCCTAATGGATATAAATCTTTAGAATAAGATGCACTTGAAAATAAAGTATAAAAAAATACTATTAAAAAAATTTTGAAAGCAATATTCATAGTTACTCCTTTAATTTAAATAAACTAATCAAATTTTATGCCGTTTTGGTTTTATTTAAAAAATAATGTAATTTTGTGATTATTTTATTCAATGAAATTTTATTTTAGGAATTAAAAATGAAAGTTTTAAAAATTATCGGGCTTATATTAATATCTATAATTGTTATTCTTTTTATTGCTTTACCTACTAGCTTCAATATAGAAGAAGAAATTGTTATTAATCAAAATGTTGAAATTATTTTTAATGAAGTTAATAACCTAAAAAATTGGCAAAAATGGTCTCCATGGCAAAAATTAGATACTGAGATTAAAAATACTTATTCAGGTGCAGAAAGTGGTGTTGGATCAATAAATAATTTTTCCTCGGCTAACTCTGAAATAGGAATTGGTAAAATAGAAATTTTAGAATCTAATGAAAATAACTTTATAAAAATCGGATTATATTTTGATGGAATTAGCTCACTAAACAATAATAATAATGAACCAAATTTAATTAACACCATAGAATTTCAAAGAATGAATGATAACTTTATTAAAGTTAAATGGAAAGCTAATGATACTATTGGATTATTTTCTTTTTACAGATTATTCTTACCAATAATGGAAATAACTATGGAGGATATTATTACTAAAGGTTTAAGTTCACTAAAAGAAGTATCTGAAGAATATTCAGAACCTATTGTTGATGTTGAAATTGGTGAGGAAATTAGCGAAAAATTTACTTTAATAACATTAAAAGATACAACTATAACTGACGTTAACAAAATTAAAAAGAATATGGGGTATAAATTTATAAAATTAGTTGAATTTGTAAAAGAAAATAATATAGATTCAAAGAGTTTACCTTTTACAATCAAACATAAATTTGATGTTGATAATAACCAAGCTATTTATGAATATGGTTTACCTGTTTTTGATGAGTTTGATAAAGCAATTTTAAATGATGAATTTAATCTAATTGAAATTGGAGGTAATTATTCAGTTTCTGCAACCCACACTGGAAGTATAAAAACAATAAACCAAGCTCATAATGGTATCGTTAAATATTTAGAATATAGAAATTATGAATTAGAAGGATTCGCTTACCAATACCATCTAACTGACCCAGATATAGTTGATGAATGGTCTATGGTAACTAAAATTGTTTATCCTGTTAAAAAGAAATAATTAGAAGAAATAAAATTTCATTCTTTAACCTATTTCATTTATATTTCTTAATTTTGTAAATATCAAACTAAAAACTATAATGATTAAGATACATAAAGCAGAATTTTTAATGGGGACCGACAAACCCAACTCTTTTCCGGATTTAAAACTACCTGAAATTGTTTTTATTGGAAGAAGTAACGTTGGTAAGTCTTCTTTAATTAACTCACTTGTTCACCGTAAAAACTTAGCAAGAATTAGCTCCACTCCAGGTAAAACATCCGAAATAAATTTCTTCAACATTGAAGATATATGGATATTGGTAGATATGCCTGGCTTTGGTTTCACAAAAAGAGGCGTGAAAAAAAGAGAAGAATGGTTCGAATTAAACTTCTCATATCTTAATAATAGAGAAAATCTTAAATTGGTTTGCATTTTAATAGACTCTCGACACGACCCAATGGAAACAGATTTATCATTAATTGAATATTGCGAAAACAACAAAAAACCCTATTTAATCGTCTTAACCAAATGTGATAAGATAAAAGAAAAATCTGTAATCGAAAGAAAAGAACAACTAGACAACTTCATTTCCAATTGCTTGTTTGCAATTGATGTTTTACCATATTCTTCTATGACAGATTTAGGAAGAAAAGAACTAATGGGAATTATTAAAAAACATACCATCAAAGGAAAAGATGAAAAAAAATAATAATATCAATAATATAGATTTAGGACTATTAATTTTAAGAATTGGTATTGGTGTTATGTTTGTAATTCACGGATGGGGTAAATTAACAGGAGGAACAGAAAAATGGGAAGCACTTGGTAAAAATGTTTCAAACTTAGGTATTGAGTTTGGTTATACTTTTTTTGGATTTATGGCTGCATTTGCAGAAGTTTTTGGAGGTTTATTCATAATTTTAGGAATTTTATGGATTCCAGCCAATCTACTATTATTAGCCACTATGATAGTCGCTACCCATTATCATATTTCTAATAACGACCCTTTTTCTTCAACTTCTCACTCCATTGAAGCAGGAATTTTATTTATTGCTTTAATTTTTATCGGACCTGGAAAATACAGACTATTGAAATAAACTTTTTACGGTACTAATATGCAATTTATTTATGTTTTTATTTTACTTTTTATTAATTTAACTTCCTGTAATTCAGGAAATAAAGAAAGGATTGAAATGTCGAAATCTGAATTAGAAAATTACTCCCAAATTACTCTTGGTGCTGGATGCTTTTGGTGTGTTGAAGCAGTTTTCCAAAGATTAGAAGGCGTTGTCTTTGTAGAGTCTGGATATGCTAACGGAGATAAACCTAATCCAACTTATGAGCAAGTTTGCTCGGGAAATACTGGATATGCTGAAGTAGCTAAAATTTACTTTGACAAAAATGTAATTACTATCAAAGAAATTCTTGAAGTATTCTGGAAAACCCACGACCCCACAACTTTAAATAGACAAGGAAATGATGTTGGTACTCAATATCGTTCAGGAGTTTATTTTATAGATGACCAACAAAAAGAAACAGCCGAATTTTATAAACAAGAATTAGATAAAAGCGGTATTTTTGATAATAAAATAGTTACAGAAATAGTTCCCCTTAAAAATTATTACAAAGCAGAGAACTACCACCAAAACTATTACAACGACAATAAAAATCAACCTTATTGTAGTTTTGTTATAAACCCAAAAATTGAAAAATTAGAAAAACTTTTTAAGGAAAAACTAAAAAAATAAATAAAGATTAATTTGCTCTGTGTCTTTTTATTTGAGTGCGGTAAGCATTTAGAAGCAAACCAATTAATATTAAATTGAAAATCATAGAAGTGCCGCCATAACTCATAAATGGCAATGGTATTCCCATAACTGGCATTAATCCAATAACCATTCCAACATTTATAACAATATGGTATAAAAATATAAATAAGGCGCCTGCAGCAATAATTGAAAAATACCTGTCTTCTGAAATAAATGCTATATTTAAAGTTCGATTAAGTAATATTAAATAGAACATTAATATTAGTGCAGATCCAATTAATCCAAACTCTTCTGCTGGAACTGAAAAAATAAAATCTGTCCATTGCATAGGAATATAACGTAATTGTGTTTGAGTTCCTTCCAAGAATCCTTTTCCGATAATACCTCCAGAACCAACTGCTACTTTTGATTGAATTACATTATATCCCGCTCCCTGAGGGTCTAAATCTGGGTCAAGAAACGAATCTATCCTATTCTGCTGGTGAGACATTAAATTATCATATATCATTGGAGCTAGATAACCTAATGATACAAAGATAATAACACTTAAAATTATATAATAGATCTTAGACTTAAAGAAAAACATTGATATTGAAGAAATACCTAAACCAATATAATACCAAGTCATATCTTTTAAAGAAAGAACAACAAGTATTGGAGAAATTATAATTGTATATAAAAATAAAGAACTAAACCCAGTCCAAAATAAAATACCCAAAAACATAGCAAATAAAACAGATGCAGACCCAACATCTGGCTGCAAAAAAATCAAAGCTGCTGGAAATAAAATTATTAATAAACTTACACCTAAATCTCGAAGAGTTCTAATATCTTTTCCCTTTCCCGATAAATAAGTAGCAATTGCCATCAAACAACCTATTTTTGCTAATTCAGCCGGCTGCAAATTAAAGCCACCAAGAGAAATCCAACCCTTTGTACCATATACACTTTCACCTATAAACAACACTGCAATCAATAAAATAATCGATGCAATGTAAGTTGGATATGAAATTAAACGTATTATATTGTCTGGTATAAATATTGTAACTACTAAAACTGATAAACCAATTATTATAGAAATCAACTGCTTATTAAAATTAGTATCAATACTCGAGCCATACACAGCCGAATAAATTGATACCAAACCAAAAGTTATCAAAACTAAAGTTGAAATCAAAAGTAACCAATCAATACTTGACTCTTTTTTCAACCTTATATTTAATCTACTTTCCATCTTTATTTTGCTGTTAATTTAATTCTTTCTACCATAGCACGTAAGCCATTTGCTCTATTCCCACTTAGATTAGATTCTAAATTAATTTTCTTAAAAATATTTTCAGCATCCAAAGTTTTAATCTCTTCCGCTGTTTTATTATTAAAAATAATAAGTACTAAAGCAACAAGCCCTTTAACAATTTGAGAATCAGAGTCAGCTAGATAGTGGTTCAAACCATTAATTTCATTACGCTTAACCCATACTTTACTAGTGCAGCCCTCAACTAAATTTTCTTGAGATTTATACTTTGAGTCCAACTCAGGTATCATTTCTCCTAAATCAATTAAATACATGTATTTCTGCTCCCAATCTTCAAGGAGTTCAAAATTTTCATATATTTCTTCTAATTCTATTTCATCTAAAGTCATAATTTACTTTCTAACTAAATAAACAAATTTTCTTTTTCCAACTTTTAATAACCTTTTTTCATCAAGCTTAATTTTAAAAAAGACATCATCAATTTTTTCACCATCTATTGAAACTCCACCTTGCTCAATTACTCTACGTGCTTCTTTTTTAGAAGGTGTTAATTCAGCATTTAATATTGCGTCTAAAATCGCAATTTCATCACCATCAACTTCAAAATCTGGTATATCATCAGGAATATCTTTGTTTTTGAATACACGCTCAAACTCTTCAAAAGCCAGTTGCCCAGCATTATTTGGGTGATATAAATCCACAATTTTCATCGCAACTTTAACCTTAGCATTTCTTGGATTTTCACCATTTTTCAAAGCGGTTTCCATTTCCTTTATTTCATCTTGATTTGCGTATGCACCATATTGATAATACTTTAAAATCAATTCATCAGGAATAGACATCACCTTGCCGAACATATCAAATGGCTTATCAGTCAACCCAATATAATTATCCAAAGATTTCGACATTTTTTCTTTGCCATCTGTTCCTTCTAAAATAGGCATAGTCAAAATACATTGTGGTTCTTGATTGTGAGCTCTTTGTATATCCCTGCCAACCATCAAATTAAACTTCTGGTCAGTTCCTCCTAACTCAACATCAGACCAAATTGCAGCACTATCCATCGCTTGTGCCAAAGGATAAAGCAATTCATGAACAGAAATAGGAGTTCCTTCTTTGTAACGTTTCGAGAAATCATCACGTTCCAAAAGTTGAGCCACAGTATAATTAGCCGCTAACGAAATCACTTCCGCAAAATTCATCTTATTTAGCCATTCGGAGTTATATTTCACTTCCATTTGATTTGAGATTAGAACTAACTTGCATTGGTCTAAGTAACTTTGTCCATACTCTTTAGTTTGCTCTAAAGTTAGTTGTGGGCGAGTTTTTGACTTCCCAGTTGGGTCGCCAATCATTGCAGTAAAGTCGCCAATAATCAAAATTGCTGTATGTCCTAAATCTTGGAATTGCCTCAATTTCCGTAAAATAACGGCATGACCAATATGTAAATCTGGTCTTGAAGGGTCGGCTCCGAGTTTAATCCTAAGAGGTTTTTTATTTTTAATAGAATTAACAATTTTTCTTTCTAATTCATCTTCTGGAAGCAGGTCAACAACATTCTGCCTGATAACATCCATTTGTTCGTTCAAACTTGGAAAATTCATTTTCTTCATTTTTTAAATTTATAATTCACAAAATTAAGAAAAAAAGCCCTCATTTTTGAGGGCTTTTATATTTTATTAAATATTATTTCATCAAGGTGAATGATGAATTGCTTAAGTTTGTGAGGGAGTGAAATAATAAAAGCAATTATTCGTTTTAAAGTGTATTAATTTTTTTGGAAATAAAAAATGATAAAGATTTTGATATTCATAGTAATTTTATTTCAATATGTTTCATCTAATTGGACAATTTATGATTCTACAAATGTTGACCCATCTGGTAGATTGAAATACATGAATAATTTTTTATATTTAGACAATGCTGATAATATTTGGATTCTAGCAAATAATGCAGATGAGTTGATTAATTTTAATGAAAATTCTATTGAATTTTTTGATACAATTAATACGAATATACCATTTATGCAAATTAGTTGTGCTTCACAGGGACCAAATGGAGATATGTATTTTGGTACTTTTGAAGATACCACATTTGAGCCAAAAGAAAAAGAAACTTGTTTAATCAGATTTGACGGTGAAAATTGGGAATTATATAATCAACATAATTCTCCTATGCATCCTTATACTATTAGAGATGTTTTAGTTACAGGTGAAGATGAATTTTGGGTAGCTACTGTTATTGGATTATTTCATTATAAAGAAGGAACTTGGAAATCTTATTTTGAAGATGAAAATGATTTTAAAAGAGAAATAATTAGATTATCAATTGATAAAAACCATAATTTATATTTATTCAATTCATTTAGAGAGGTATTAAAAGCTAATCTAAATCAAAGTAATATTAAATTTAACAAAGTTGAATTGCCTTTAAATGCATCAAATGGTGTTTTCTTTCCTTTTGTTGATAGTTTAAGCCAATTATGGTTTGTTTCAGCTGAAAATGGTTTATTTAAATTAGAAGGAGACAATTATGTAAATTATGATAGTTCGATTTTCCAAAATCTAAATAATATAACATTATATGTTGCAAGAAATAAAAAAACGTACTGTAGTGTAGTCAATGCAGTTTATGAGTACAAAGAAAATTCATTTTGGGAAAAAATATTTGATATACCCGATAGTATTTCAAATGGTTCAATTCGTTTAAGAGGGTTAGATTCCAAAGGTAGTTTTTGGTTTGCTGGTGGAAATAGACTTTATAAATACACCCCCGAGCAATCAAGCGTAGCACAAAAAAGCAATGTAACCATTTTCCCCAACCCGTCGCAAGCAAACATCACCGTAACTGCCGAGCAAGCCATAACTTCGCTGGCGCTTTATTCTCTTAATCTATCCAAAATAAAAGACATAACCCCAAACCACACCACCACCCAAGAAATAAACATAAGCACCCTACCCGCAGGAGTATATTTCATCAAGGTGAATGACGAAATGCTTAAGTTTGTTAGGGAGTGAAATAAAATATTTTACTCTTTTAATCCACCAAAAAGCATTGCATTTAATATTTGCTTTTTAAATAATAAAAATAGTATTATCATCGGAAAAGCTGCTATTGATGCACCTGCCATTAATTGTCCCCAATCGATTGACTGTTTACCAAGAAAAAAAGTTAGACCAACAGGAAGAGTTCTCATAGACTCACTATTAGTAAACAAAAATGGAAATAAAAATGAATTCCAATTTGCTAAAAAAGTATAAACAACTAATACCATAATTACTGGCTTTGAAACAGGAAAAATAATTTTAGTTATTATTTGCAGCTCCGAAGCACCATCAATTCTTGCTGAGTCTTCTAATTCCAAAGGTATTTTTTCAATAAATTGCTTTAATAAAAATATTCCAAAAGGAGTTATAGCCCAAGGTAATATTAAAGCAAAATATGTGTCAATCCAATTAAAATTAACCATTAATCTATATAGAGGAATCATAATTACATGTGGGGGGATTATCAATATAGATAAGGTAGAAATAAAAATAATTTGATTAAATATATTGTTATATCGAGCTAAACTATAAGCCACTAATAAACAAAATATCACATTTAATAAGGTAACAAAAGTTGCAACTAAAAATGAATTAAAAATATATAAAATAAAACTGTCTGATAAAAAAATTTCAGAGTAATTATTTATAGTATAACTAGAAAAAAATAAATTATACATACTATCAAAAACAGAAGTGGATTTGAAAGATAATGTTATCATCCAAATCATTGGGAAAATCATTATCAATGATAGTATAAATAATAATATTTTTTTTACATTCATTAACTAATTAATTAATAGAATTATAATAGAAAAAGCCAGCTAATAACTCAGCTAATTCATCTTCTGTTCTTTTATAATTTCTTACATTATAACCATTAAATAAAAAAGCAAAGGCAAATCTTTCTCCATCAATTGAGGTAACGTAACCCGCTAAACCACTCGCATTTCTTAATGTTCCCGTTTTTGCATTTACATAATTTTCTGCAGAAGTCATTGACATTCTTTTTCTTAACGTCCCATCTTTTCCCGCAACAGATAAAGAACCATAAAATTCATCACCTAAATCTAAAGCATCTGCTTTTGTTAAAAGTTCAACAATTGCTTTTGTAGTTAAGCGATTCCTTCTCGACAATCCCGAACCATCATTAATATCGCAGTTTTTACAATCTATATCTAACTTATCAAGAGTTGAAAAAAGTAAATCTCTACTATTATCATAATCTCTATCAAAAACTTTATTTTTTGAAGCATTCAACTTAAAAAGATGTTCTGCAAGATAATTATCAGAATTTTTATTTGTTAAAGTTACTATATCAATTAAAGGTCGTTCAAATCTTGTTAATATCTGCAGTTTCTTGGCGTTAGAATAAAGAGGTCTCTCGCACTCACCAAAATCACCATTAAAAACAATCCCATTCTTTTTAATTGACTGTAATACTAAATTCTCAGCTTGCTCACCTGTTTTTCTAGATATTGAAAACGGGCAAATATCACCTACATTTGCAACTCTGTCATCATCTCCAGAATATTTAAATCTCGAAATTTCATCATCAAACTGAGATAAATCAAATAATATATCTCCGTTGATTTCACTTATTCCAGCTTTCTTAATAATAAAAAACAACGTATCAATATCTTTTTGTGAAAAAAGACAATCACCATTCCCAACAATATAAAGATTTTGGTTTATAACTTTATCATCAATATCATTATCTTCATACCATATCTCTGTATTAATACTAGAAGATTTTCCAAAATTATAAAGTGCTGTGAAAGTGGTAAATAACTTTGTTATCGAAGCAGGTGTTAATGCATTATTTTCATTTATATTTACAAGCCATTCTTTTCTATCAAGTGAATATACAGAAACGCTGTAATTCGACTTAACAATATAATCTCTTGATAATACTGATTTTATATCCTTAACTAAAAGATTAATTGAATTAAGACTATCTGTTTTATTAATAAAAGGCAGTGGATTTGTATCTAATTTACTCTTTTGAGCAGTAGCTGAACTGCCTAAAATTAGGCATAAAATTATAATTTTTGAAAACATTTTTTCCTCTAAAGAATTACTGCGCTTCAAAATTAAGGAAATTTATTATGATATCAAAATTTAATATTTTAAATATTATGTTCTAGGTATTTTAACAATGAATGTAGTTCCTTTATTTAATTCAGTTTCAAAACTTATTTCACCATTGCATATTTCAACCATACTTTTTACCATATAAAGCCCCAAGCCACTAATGCTTTCCTTATTTGTTGGCCTAGCTGATAATGTTTGAAAAGGTTTGTACATTTTTTTAATATCTTCTTCTGTAAAACCAGGTCCACTGTCTTTCAAATATAAAATTACATACTTATCATCAGCGTATAAGCTAATAAAAATTTCACTATTAAGTCTACTAAACTTTATCGCATTTGATAATAAATTATTTAAAATAATTTCAAATATTTTACTATCAATTGTTATTATTTCATCTTGGAAATCAGTTATAATTTTAATGTTTTTATTTGATGCAAGACTTTCATAATGAAGAAGTCTATCTTTCATGTAATTTACAATCGAAATTGATATTAAGTTATTTTCATCTTTTATTTTATCTAATTTATTTAAAACACCAATATCTCTTAAGTCATTAGAAAGTTTACTTATCATATTCTTTGAGTTTATTGTTATTTTTGATAACTTCTCATATTCATTATTATTAGTTATAACATTTTCAATCATTTCAATATTTAACAAAAGTGAGTTTAAAGGTGATATAAAGTCATGTGATATAATACTACATAACATTTCTTTATTAGCTAAAGTCTCTACATACTTATTTTTCAATAACTCATGCATTTCAGTATTTTTGTTCAAAAGAGTTTTTAAGTTGTTATTTTCATTCAATAGATTGTTGATTTCTATATTTTTGAATAATGTAACATCCTTTATAATTAATATAAATTTATTTTTATATTGGTTTTCTTTGATATCCTCAATTATTAATTCATAATTTACCTCACCAACTTTAGCTTCAATCGAAAGATTATTCAAATTTTTAAGTTTTGTTAATTCTTTTTTAAAATTAATTGAAAAATTAAATTCTTTCATTAGTTTTTGAAGATTTTCTTTGTACAGATCTTCAAAATTCATTTTAACAAAGTTAATAAATTTATTATTTATCCATTCAATTTCTAATTTACTGTTAAAAATAATAAACATATCTCTATTATATTCTTCAAATATTTTAGCAAAAAGTAATTTATCATTTTTAAAGATTTCCTCCGAAATATCTTTAAAAAGCAAAACAGTACATGAAGAATAATTATCAGTTTTTATCTCAAACCATTTTTTTATTTCTTCAATATAAATCTTACTATATTTTTTATTTTCTGTATTGTTATTTTTTAAATCTTTAAATAAAGTAGAATTTATAAGCGATTTGAAAACGCTCCAAAAGCTTTTATCTTGAACCTCTCTTTTAGATAAGTTTGTGATATTCTCTGCACTTCTATTCCATTCTATAATGTTAAAATCATCATCTAAACAACAAAAACCTTCGCTAATATTATCTATAATAATATTATTATCCATTTCTTTTTTATAGATTTTGATTCTGTTTTCATTATTTTCAATATTTTTTGAAATCAAACCTGCAATAGTTTTTAAAAATGTTATTTCAAAATCTACCCATGATCTTTCACTTTTACAATCATCAAATCCTATAAAACCATATTCTATATCATTTATAATTAATGGACATATAATAATCGATTTGATTTGTTGTGAAGCAAGTAATTCTTTTAAAGATGAATCTTTGATTTTATCTACTATTTTATTATAAATTCCTTTTTCTTTAATCTCTAAAACATAATCAGATACAATATCTTCAGGAACATTTTGTAAGTCAGAATTTTCAATTTGTGGTTCTACTGATTCTACCGACCATTCTAATTTTTGGTTATATTCATACCCTTGTTCAAATTTACTTTTATCTTTAGAAAAATAGTAAACTCTATCAACCTCAAGTGTTTTACCTATAATTTCAAATGACTTGTACAAATCATTATACCAATTAGAATGAGTTGATAAATTTTCCATAATATTTAATAAAGTTTTATTCAACTCATTTTGGTACATAATTTTTTCAAGATTATTTTTAAATAAAGTTTTGTTTCTTATAGTACCATACATAAGAATTGCTTTATTATCTTCATCTCTTTCAATATCTGCTAATACTTGTATAAAATATTCTTTGTTGTATATATTTATATTATACTCATATTCCCAGAATTTTGATTTATTATTAAAAATTTCATTAAAACTATTTCTAAAGTCATCTAAATTAGAGGCAGGAATAAATTTTTCCCAATCTTGTAAAGTCTTTACACTTCTGATACTATTTTCTATTAATTTAAACTCACTTTTATCATTTATAAACCATTCAATATTATTATTAACTGGAGTATAAATCCACATAGTTTCATTTGTTAAATTCAATAGTTTATTTTTTAAAAATAATTCGGCATTTAGTTTAGTGATTTCATGAATTCTTTCAAGATATTGTTCTTTATAGAAATCATCTTTCATCTCTAATACATCCAAAGAAACAAATATTAAATTAGAATTATTATTTTTATGTTTTAAATCCAAAGTATAACCATTAAATTTAAAAAATAAAGTTTTGTGCATATTAATAACACCTTCAACAACATTTTTTGAAATTTCTAAAAAGTCTAATGTTACATCCTCATTATTTTCGACACCATAGAACTGTTCGAAATTATTATCTAGTAAAATGACTTTATTGTCTATTTTGTCTATTATTAGATACAGATTACCATCAAATTGATAGGTAATATAATCAACTAACTTATATGATTTACCATTTTCTAAAATTTCATATTCGTACAAATTTACCATACATTATATCTAATCTGTTTAAAAAAAATGTAATTTAAGAAGAAAATAATTAACTAACAACCAATAAATAACTAAAAATCATATAGATAGACAAATTGATAACATTTTCATTAAAATATATAATAAACTTAATAAAAAGAATATGATTAACAATTACAACTAATAATGTTTTATGAAAAATATTTCATATTATAAACTATCATATTTTATTTCCAATAAAAATCACACTACTACGTATACTTTTTAAAGGAGAAAAGCAAAATGAAAATATTTTTAATTTTATTTACTATAACATATTATACTAATGCCCAAACTAATTTTAGAACTCTAAAAAATTCAAATATTACTAACAATAGTATAAATATTATTGAATATCAGTTTCCAAAAATTGATTACTCAAAATTTGAACATATAAACAAACATAAACTAAAAGATGACAAACTACTTGGAGTAGATGATGAAGATTTTGAAGAAAAAATAAAATTGCAAATACTTAACCGATTTAACGCCATTCACCCAGATGTAAAAAATGGAATTAGTTTCTCTTTAATAAACTCTAAAACTGGACAGATTAACTATTCTGTGGGACATTCTGATAAATTTAATAATACTCCTTTATCCACTGAGATGCCACTTCAGATTGCCTCAATTACTAAAGTTTATACTGCAGCACTTATTTTCAAACTCCAAGACCAAGGCAAACTTAGCATTCAAGATGAAATTAGTAAATATATAGACCCCATTCCAAATGTAAACATGAGTTTAAAAATTCAAAATTTATTAAATCATTCAAGTCAAATATATGACTTCTTTAATAGAAATATTGATTTACTATTTGCCACTTATTTATCTCCAGAAATTGTTCCAGAGTTAGACTTTATTTTACAGAATTTAAGACCACACCAATTTCCTCAGGACGTTCAAAATGAATACTCTAACACTAATTATATATTACTTGCTAAAATTATTGAAAATGCATCTGGATTAACTTTTGAAGAATATTTAGAACAAATAATATTAGAACCTTTGGGTTTAGAAAACACATATTTTGTAGGTAAAAATATACAAGAACCAAATAACATTGCAGCTGGCTGGTTTGAAGATAAATATAATTATATTGGTATTTCAAAAGTTAACGACTCAGATTTATCTAAACTTTATGAAAGCTCTTTTGGAATGGGTAATATAGTTGCCACTCCCTCTAATGTTGCAAAATTTGGTTATGAATTGATGAAAGGAAATATAATTTCAACTGAAGCAGTCAATCAAATGACCCAACAATTTTCTTTCGATGAGCAATCAAACACAGCTTATGGAAATGGTATTTTCTATACAAAGTTAGGGGAATTAGATTGTTATAATCACAGCGGAAGTCTCTTTGGATATCAGAGTTATTTATGGATGATTCCCGAGTTAGACATTTGCTTTGTAATTAATATGAATTCCGGTTCTGCAAGTTTTGGATATAACAACACAGCTTTTAGTGATTTATTAGAAAGTATTCTTTTCGAAATATTTGATATCACAAAACAAAACCCATTTAATACCGAATTAGCTAATGTATCAATATTTGAAGAAATAAAAGACAACATTATTGATTACGGCGAAACTATAGAAGTTGAGTTTAGTCTAAGAGATATAAGCAAAAGATTTGATGTTATGTTTGCAAATTTCAAACTTACTGGCGAACTACATAAAATCGAAGACTTATCATCTGTAATTATAGACACCTTATTTTCAGATGGATATTCTTATTTTACTCAAAGATTAAAATTTAAAGTAAAAGATAACATTGAAAGTGATAATATTTATTTAGCAATTCAAATTGACGATATAACTGGAGAATATGACTTAATAAACTTACCCTTTAATATTCCTTTAAACAAAAATCAAAAATCTTTAGAATTTGGTGGTTATGAAAATCGAATAGAAATCCCAGCAAATACCTTTAACCTAGAAGGGGCTTGGACATTAGAAATGGACTTTAATATGTTAGGATTAGGAAAACAAATGGGTAACCAACGTCTTCAAGCTTTATTTTATAATTCTCAAACACTTGGTATCCTGATTGTTGACGGTATGCTTGCCATTACTTTGTTTACTGAAAACGGCTCAAATCCAATTTATGTTCTGCCTTCACCAATCGAACAAAACAAATGGAATCATCTTGCAGTTTCCTACGATGGAGTAAATAGTTTAAAAGTGTACTTAGATGGCACAAATGTTACTATGACCAACATAAACTCTCAACAGCCAGGAGGACAAATAGTACAAGAAATACCACCTAGGTTATGCACTATCGGGAATGGACCAAACAAAATTAGTGCTCAATTTCCTTTTGAAGGAAGCATAGATAACGTGCGTTTATGGAATAAAGAATTAAATATATCTGAAATTAATAAAGTAATCACTCAAGAAAATAATAATAGCATATATTTTGCTTATGATTTTAATGAAGGTTTTGGGTTAAATATAAAAGATATTGTGGGACAACGAAATGGAATAAGATTCAGCAAATTTTATCAACAAGCTGAAGAAATATCCAGCGTTGAAAAAAGAAAAAACAATAACACTCTGAAAATATATCCAATTCCAGCAACAAACAATCTTACAATAGAAAGTAAAGACAAATTAATTGAACTAGCTCTTTTTGATTTAGCTGGAAATAAAGTATTTCAAAAAAAGATGAATTTTGAAGAACAAACTAAAATTGATATAACTGACTTGCCAAAAGGTACTTATGTTCTTTTATGTAAAACTGATTCTGGAGAAATCACAAAAAAAATAATCAAATAATAAAAAAAATATTTGGAAATTAAGAAAAAGTCCTTAATTTTGTATTCTGTTTTAGGCCACTTTAGCTCAGCTGGTAGAGCAGCTGATTTGTAATCAGCAGGTCTTCGGTTCAAGTCCGGAAAGTGGCTCAGATAATAAAAGCACTTATCTTTTAAGATAAGTGCTTTTTTTTTTCGGACTAAATCAAACAAATAATAAAAAACGCCCACATAAAAATATGGACGTTTTAAAAAAATCAACAATAAATAAAAATACTTTAACAAATACTTTTTTTAAAATTAATAACCAAATAGAGTTTCTAAATCAACTTCTACAACCTCACCAAACTTCTTTAAATCTTCAAAGTTAATATTTTCTCTATCACCCATCAGACAATAAGTAAAGTTATCTCGTGAAATATGTTTTTTAAAGAAATTATCTAAATCATCCATAGTTATTTTATCTATGTTCGAATATAACTCTTTTCGAATATCATAATCAATTCCTAATTCAAGATTTCTTTTATAATTCCAATAAATAGATGATTTAGTTATTCTTTGTGCTTCAAGTTTCTTCAAAGCAGCATCCTTGGCACCATTAAACTGATTCTCTGCTTTCGGCATATCATTCAATAACTCTATCATTGCGGCAATAGCATCATTTAGTTTATTTGCTTGTGTTCCTATAAAAGCATAAACATAATTACTTTTATCATTTTTTGATGCAGTAGCATATTGAGAGTAAGCAGAATATGCAAGTGCCTTTGTTTCTCTTATTTCTTGGAAAACAATAGAAGACAACCCAGAACCAAAATATTCCCCAAAAATTCTTGATTTATCTAATAAATCTTTATCAAATTTTTGGTCTTTTGCAACCAAGAATAAGTTTGTCTGAACCATAGGATAATGTACAAAATAAACTTTTTTACCTGTTTCGATTTCTTTATATTCTTTCTTTGCAGGATAATCTTTCAGATTATCATTAATTTTATGGTATTTACTAGCAAGTTGAGCAACATCATTTATTTTTCTCGGACCATAATAAAAAGCATAATGCTTGTAAGAAAAAATATTTTTAATCATATTTACCAAATCAGATGGATTAAGAGCTTTTAACTCCTTGGCGCTTAGTAAATCATTAAAGCTATTCTTATCCCCTCCAGTTGCATAATTCAAAAGCCCGCCATAAAGTATTGTTCCCTTATTTCTTTTGCTCTCTTCTCTTTGTTTAAGTATACTTGAAATATAATCGTTAAAAGCATCTTCATCTGCTTTAACATTTGCAATCAAATTCTCAAAAATTTCCAAAGCTTTATCAAAACTTTCATCCAATCCCGAAATTGAAATATAAGTCCTATCCGAAGATGTGCTTACATTTAGCTTAATCCCATTTTTATAAAGTTCCTGCTTGAATTGCTCTGGTGTTAATTTATCAGTTCCAAGATACTCAATATATCCAGCAGCCACAGATAACACTTTATCATGGTCAGAACCCATATCTAAAATATAACTAAAGCTAAACAATTCATTACTTTCATTCTGTATATAATCTAATTTTGCATTCTTTGTTATATTTGTTGACGAGATTAACTTATCATAATCTAAAAACTGTGGAGTTAATCTTGGTGATTCTGTTTTCATAAATCCTTTATAAAAAGCAGAAGAAGATTCTCTGTCTAAACTAACAGGAGTAATTTCTGGTTTATCTACTTTAACAACGTCAGGATTAGCTCCTTGTTTTTTGTAAATAACTACGTAGTTTTCTTTATAATTTTCATTTGCAAATTTTACTAAATCAGCTTTAGATAATTTCGCTAATTCATCAATATGATTTAACTCATCTTCCCATTTCATATTATGGATGAATAAATCTTGCATTTGAGAAACTCTACTATTATTATTTTCATAACCCCTAATTTTATTCAATTTAAGGTCTTTGATTACAGCACTTAAAAGCCAGTCATCAAACTCACCCTTTTTTACCTTTTCAACTGCTTGTTTTAAAAGCTCCACACCTTCTTCAAGAGTCTGACCCTCTTTAGGGTAAACAGTAAATCTATGAAAACCATAATCATTTTCAAAATTTGGAGAACAAGAAGCATTCAATACTTTTTGACTTAAGTTTAAGTCAATATCAATAATTCCTGCTTGCCCATTTGCAAGAATCATATCAATCATTTCTACATATTTTCTATCATTTGAATTAATTCCATCAAACCTAAATGACATTGAAGCCCATTCTCTATCAGGACCATAAACAGTGCGTTCTCTGTGTTTTGTTATTGGCTCTTCTTTTGGTAATATATTTGGTGCAATTTCTTTGCGTTTCATTTTACCAAAATATTTATTAATTAAAGCAAATGTGTTGTCATAGTCCAAATCTCCTGCTAAAATTATTGCCATATTATTAGGTACATAATATTTGTCAAAATAATTATGAATATTAATTAAACTAGGATTTTTAAGATGCTCCGCAGTTCCTATTGTTGTTTGAGTTCCATAAGGATGCTTCTCAAATAATTCCTCTAAGGAAGCATAATACTCTGTCCTAAAATCATTATCTTGACTCATATTAAATTCTTCGTAAACCGCTTCAATCTCAGTATGAAATAATCTCAAGACAAGTTCACTAAATCTTTCTTGCTCTAATTGTAACCATTTTTCAAGTTCATTAGAAGGAATGGTATTTATATAAACAGTACGCTCTGTAGAAGTAAAAGCGTTGGTTCCAGTAGCACCTAAAGTTGTAACCATTTTATCAAGTTCATTTGCCGCAACAAGTTTTGCTGCTTCATTGGAAACTTTATCGATTTCTTTATAAATTTCCTTTTTCTTTTCAGGATTTGATTCGTTTCTATGTTTTTCATACAAATCACTAATTTGCTTTAAAAGTACTTTTTCTTTATCCCAATCCAAAGCACCAATTTTGCTAGTACCTTTGAACAACATATGCTCTAAGTAGTGAGCTAACCCAGTTGTCTGGGCGGGGTCGTAAGTAGAACCAGCTTTAACAGCAATCTGAGTGTTAATAGTTGGTGTTTCATCATTTTTAGATAAATACACTTTCATCCCATTATCAAGAGTATAAATTCTTGCTTGAATAGGGTCGTTTTCTACATATTGATAAGTAAAACCATTTTTATCTTTTGCAGATTTGCTAATATAATTTTGAGAGAATACATTAGATACAAAAAAAAGACCTAATGCAATAGTGGAGAGTAGTAATTTCATAATTATCCTAAATAAAGTAAATAAATCGCATTTATAATAAAACGAAAAACAATATTACTTAGTTTCAAATCTTTAAATTTTTGGTTTTTAGATACTTTTTATTAAGTTGCAATTAGTTTGAATAAAAAAAGAAAAAATATTATGAAATATCTATTATTAATTTTATCAGCAATATTATTATCTTCTTGTACAAGTTCACTTGTGTATAGTCCTTCAAATGGTATAACAAATAAAAAGATTGAAAAAGATGAATTTCAAGCGCAGGGTGGCTATGAATTATTATCTGAAACTAGACCAGATGAATTAAGTAAGGAGTATCCTGAAGCTGCGAGAGGATTATCGTTAGGACTTTCTTATGGAATTAAAGATAACATAGCCCTTAAACTAAGGGGCTGGAATGACTTGTTAGATGAATATCAAACAATTAGGCATGGATATTCATTTGGTTTCTTAATTGACAATAGTAATGAAAAACAGGGTTGGGTATTTTATCCAAGAATTGGAATGGCTTTCGATGAAAATTCTGTTGAAGGTGGTGGAGTTGGATTTAATACTATGTATAAATATAATTATAATAATTTATTAGGTGGATATGTTGGTGGTGGTGTATTAATTGGATGGCGTGATATTATTAAAGAAGAAAACCCACAATACGGCTTTGGAATTATGGGAAATATTGGTTTTAATTACAAATTTTATAAAAGTTTAACATTAAACTTAGAATTAACTCCTTTATATCAAATAAACCAATATGATGAAACTACTAATTTTATTGTTTCCCCACACATTGGATTTTCATTTGATTTTTAAAAGTGTAATAAACACAAATTGTCCAATAGAAATTATGAATATTTGCTTCTAAGTATATGTAATATAATTAATTGTTAAAGCAATTAGAACTTCGGAGAAGTTGAATATTAATAGAAAACCATAACTACCATAACAACCCACAACTTCGGAGAAGTTGAATATATAACACTCATAACCACTATATAAACAATACTATAAATAGTTGATAATGTTAACTGGATTCTTCGCTTCGCTCAGAATGACGTCTTTTTCTATTTCAATTGGACATTCTGGGATTATGTTAAAAAAAACCTTCTAAATTTATATACTTAGAAGGTTAATTATTATTGATTGAATATTTTTTTAATTCACAATCGACGGTTCTATACCAGTTATTTGGGTATTGCCATCAGACTTTAATTTTGTTTTGATTTCTTCGTAAGCGGTGATTGCAGATTTACTATCTGACCAACAGCCATATTTTAATTTGTAAATAGTTTTGTCGTCAATGTCAGTTTCTTCAACGATTACATCAATTTTCAATTCTTTTAGTTGGGTAATCATACTTTCAACGCTAGATTTATCATCAGACTTGAAAAGTAATATTGACCAGCAACTTTGCTTTTTAAATTCTGATTTTTCTTCTTTTGTTATATTTCTATCCCCTGAATAATCAGTTCTAATTTTGTCAAAATCCCATCGTTTCTTTTTAAAAGTATTTACTATGTCATTTGAAGATACTTTTTCTACTACTTGCTTAGCACCACTTGACTTTGGCATACAATCAGTATCATCGCACCAAGTATATTTCCCACCACTAACCGGCTCATATTGGCGAGATTTACCTTCGGAGCGAGGAATATCAAACCTAACATTAACTTTACGCTTTTCGGCTAAGTATCTATCCTGAACACCTTTTTTTCTTAATTCAAGATATTGCTCTCTTTCTTGTTCAGAAACCCCTACACCTTCGGCAATCAAGTTAATAAGCCCTTGTTCTCTAAGTTCTTTGTAGCCGGGGATTCTATCAGCCCAAAGTTCGTCTAATAGCCAAGCGGTATGAAAAGCTCTTACATCGGTCAATAATTGATTTCCGTTACTACCCGACCCAGCATAAGGAGTTCCAGTTTTTAAAACACCATTTTTTAAATAGTTTTTGTCATTAATATCTTTTAAAGTTATGTAATTAGCAATTTCTTTGAAGTCAATTTCTGCACCTTCGTAATAGCAATTATCACGAATAGACCTTGGGTCAGCGAATCCCATTACATAAACTTCCAGAACCTCATTATTTTCTAATGCACGCTCAACACAATAAGTTTTCAAGCCGGCTTCCATAACTTCCACGAAATTATCAAATGCTTTATCGACTACTACTGACCTATCCATCATTAGTGCGGTATCGTTGATTTCTTTCCAATTTACGCAACCTTTGATATTTTGTATTTCATTTATTTTTGGCATTTTAAAATCTAAATTATATGACCAAAGTTCGTTGTCTTCACAAGGTATCTCTGGCTCTACATATTCAATATCTTCACAACCAGCATTAGCAAAAATTGAAGTACACAAGCCCAAACCTTGATATTTGTATGTTGATGGGCAGTAGTAATTTGTAACAAAGAACTCTACATTTTTTTGTGAGAAAGTAGCACTACAATTTGGGTCATTATAAATTATAGTATCAATCAAAGTGAGGGTATGCTCAATTTCTTTTTTGCAATAAGTGTCATATATAAGTGTATCAACTGGGACAAAATAGCCATCTTCGGCGTAATCTGCTGTAACTGTATAATATTTAATTCGCTGGTCGAGTTCTGGTTTTTTATCAGAATATCTAACCAATGGTAATTTAATTTTACCGTCAGCGTTTATTTGTTGAGTAGTTTTTTCTCCGCTTATTTGGTCAGTAAGAATTACATTAGCATTAGAAAGAGATTTCAAAGTATCTTCATATTGATTAGTAAAGTCATTCATTTTTCTTGTTTTAAGATTAACTGATAAATATAATGTATCTTCTTTCGCTGGTAATTCTCTGTAAAACAAGTCTTTATCCAATTTTCTGTTATTTAGAGAATCTCTATTTGAAGTAAAAATAAACCAGCCACCACCAGCAGAGAAAGAAGGATGTGAATCATCTACATTTTCTAAATTTACGCCCTCCCAGTTAAGCATTTCTGGTTTTTCTACTTTATTCAAAGGTAAAGGAGTTCCGTCAGCGTCTAATTTCACTCGCCATATATCATAATCTCCATTTTTAGAGTCATTTGTAGAATAATATAAATATCCATCAGTTGAAATAAATGGAGTTTGAACAGATTTGTTTTTATGGTATTCTGTTAATGACTTGTATAATTGTGGCTTAGTCCAAGTGGAATTTTTATTATCATAAATAGAAAACCAAATATCGGAGCGACCCTTATTTGGAGTATTTCTATCAGATGCAAAATACATCACATCATTATTCGGGTGTAAATTAGGAGTATCGTCCCAAAAATCAGAACTAAGTTCGTTTACTCTTTTCACTTGTTTGAAACCAGAAATATCCCATTCAATTTTATAAATATCTGCTCCGTAATTTTTGCCTTCATATTCTCTATTAGAAGAAAAATATCCTTCGTATAAACAAAAGTTAAACATCGGGTTACCATTTAACGATAGTACATTGGCATCAATTTTATCTGGATTTATTGGGCTAATAACTGGAATAATTTGAGTCAATGAATTATTAACTAACTTAACTGTAGCAATTTCTTTTGAACGAGGATTTACTGATGAACTAATAGTAAACCATAATTCAGTGCCTTGCGGGGTTACTCTGAAACTTGTCCCATATTCATCGTTTTCTGTATTTAGCTCTTTGTAAGGATAAACTTGAGAAAACAAGTGATTTGTAAAAATTAAAAGTACAATTATTAATATTATCTTTTTCATATTCTCACTTTTTAGTTAATTGGATATGCAAATTTGAAATCTACAGTTCTTACAATATTTCCTACACCATCAGAAACTTCTTGAATTTTGTTAATATACATCACCCCGAAAATTTTTGAAGTAATTGTATTATTAACATTATCATTGTTTTCAAAGATTAAATATATTAAATATAAATCACCTGGGTAAACTGTAACTGGCGCATCACTTAAAAGCGGCATAGCGTTCTCATCAAATGAAGTTAAATATTCTCCTATAACTCCATCTCTGAAATCACAAACTTCATTAAATGAAGCAGTAACCCAATCAAAACTACCATTGCAGTCACCAGTACCATTTTCAACTAAGTTGCAAAGTTTAGTAAGTTTTACATAATCATTCCCAAATATAACTGCCTCAAAAGGAGCAGGATTTGCTAAATTTGCAGGGTCTCTTTTTGAAGGGTTTGAATTAACTAAAATATCTTGGACAAAAATACCAAAATCTTCTGTAGGATTATCACTTGTAGCAGATTCTAAGGCAGTATCAAAATTTTGTTTAAGATTTAATGTTAATCCATTTTTATATGTAGTATTAGTAATAGCATCAACTTGCCCATAAACTCTAAGGGCTTTGTCGTTATCTTGGCAGCAATCTTCAAAATCAACTTCGCCAATTATAGTTAATTGCTCTGAACATTGAGTTCCAGAAAACTCAGTAGTGATTGTCAAGTCTGATGTAAATGAATTATATTCTACTGGACTAATTCTCCCATTAGGAAAAGCATCATCGAATTTTGGTTGGAACACAATTGGAATTTTAACTATTTGATTTGGCTCAACTCTAACGGTCAAATTTCTAGTGCTTCTATTTTCAAAATAAAAATTAAAAATTCCTTGACGAGCAATAGCATTTGTTTGGGTTCTTCTATCACTATCCAAATCCAAATTTACTTCGATTGCACATTCTGTTGAGGTGTTTCTTATGTAAACATGCTTAGTTCCTTTTGGATTTGGTTTATCTAAACAGCCCTCGAATGAATCAAATGTATTTGAACCGCCATTGAATAAAAATAAATTTCTGTCAGAAGCGGCTGGTACATTATCATATAAAATTTCACATTCCCCATCTTTAAAGTTTAATTTTAAATTAATAAAATAACTTGTTGGGCAATTTTGAATTTGTCCTGTCTCTAAATTTTTAAGTTTAATTTTATATTCAGTGGTTAAGTTGTAATACCCTTCGGCAAACTTATCTGTTTCAATTTCAAATTTAATTGATTGAACTTTTTCCCCATTAGCTAAATCAAAGTTTATAAAATTATCACTGCCAATTAAGTCGCCTGCAATTGAAATTATTCTAATTCCGTTTGAACTATTATTAGAACCGAATACATCTATCCAATTTAATCTACCAAATTGCGAACTTGGAACACCTTCCAATATCAAATCACAATCTTCGGAACTATTTATAATATTAAATAAAACTTCAACTGTATCTCTTGCTTTAATTGTGCAAATAGTAGGGAAAGTTGCTGATGGATTAGACTGATAATAAAAAGTCGATGAACTTGGTAAGCAAGCACAATCTGCTAAGCTAATTGATTGGAGAGATAAATCAAAGTTAATATTAGAACAAGTATTGCCTAAGTCGTCATTTAAGGCAATGTTCAAATTCAAAATTGAAGATAACTCTAAATATGCTTGCTCCGCAGCTGGACTATATTCAAACTCAATGTAGAATGATTCATTGTTTTGAATAATTATTAAATTTGGATTTGTGATTAAAGTAGGAATTGCAAATCTATTATTATTATAAATAACATAAGCATCTAATCCATAATTGCTTAGTTGATTAAAATCATTGTTAATTGCTAATCTTAATTGACCGCCAGTTGTGTTAGTGTATAGTTGAGTTAATTTTATATCAGAAGTAAATACTCCGCTTGCATCTTGAGTTGAACTGAAATCTATCGACTCATTGTAAGTTGCATTATTACATAATATTGCTTGAGTTTTTTGAAATACAAAGGTAACTAAGGTATCCGCACAAAAACTCACGATTTCAGTTTGTTGATTTCCGCCAACAAAATTTGCATTTGAATTATCTGCAATTGCATCAATTTTAAGTTTTGCACCTTTTACCATAATTGGTACATCTATTTCATTATAAAATAAGCCAATTCCTCTTTTTATCAATACAGTTGAGCCATAATCTTTCAAGGGGTCTTCTAATATTGCTTCATTTGCTTCATCATAACTTATAATGGTTGCTACAACTTGTTCAGCTTCATTTAGTAAATTCCCAGATTGGTCAACTACTCTTACATTTAACTTCATATTATTAGTTACATCTTGTGGCTCTTCTGTATCTTGACAAGAATTAATAAATAATATTAACGCAGTGATTAAAAATAATTTAATTATTAATTTCATTTTTATTTCCTTATTTATGTATAGAATAAGATAATTTAATTAAAAGACTTATAGCTTCATTTGTGTTTAGAACATATAACTCGTTACATTCTTCGCAAGGTGTTCTTAGATTAAGTCGCATATATCTTGCACCCAACATTAAATCAAAGTTATTTAATATTTCAGCACCTAAGCCAGCACCAAAATAATACTGCCCAAAATCATTTTCATTTATTGCTGGAGATGCTCCTTGACCTTCGTCAAATAAATCGAAAAAACTACCACCCTCGCCATATATGAATAATCTAAAAGGGTCAGTTTTAATTGATTCAGCTTCGGTGTAATAAACAGTTTCATCGTGTTCTTGGATATTTCTAGTTAGGTGTTTGTAGTGATTTTCTACTTCAGGTATATCATCATTTGGGCTAATTACTTTATCGCCATCTTGTTGGAACTGGCACTGCGAAGGATAAAAAGTATTATTACTTTTCACTACTTCTTGTCCACCCCAAAAAATATATCTTCCTTCTAAGCCCAGTGGCATTCTCGCTCTTCCATTTTCTAAAATTATTTCAGCGTTGATACCAAGTTTAGTTTTATTACCATAGAGATATTTCAGCCCACCACCATAGTAGAAATTATTAATACCAACATTTCTTTCAAATTCATTTTCATAAGGACCTGTATATCCAAAAAGAACTTGTAAATAGAAATGATGATTTGGTGCATACAATTTTTCTTGTTTTCTTTGGAAAAATCTTGCTGATTTGATAGGTAAAGTAAGTGGTTGTCCACCAGAGCCAATATCTCCCAGACTAAACTCACTTACCTCTGTGATGTCATATAAAACTGACTCGCAAGAATCGTTCTTTCTATAATTTATTCGCAAAAACTCTTGAAATGGTATTCCATTTGTATCAACTAATTCTCTTGAAGCAGATATAACATTGTAGATATAAGAACCATTTTTCAACCTAATATCGAAGCTTTTATATTTTTTATAATACTCACTATTTGTAATAATATCAGGAGCTTCACAAACTTTGCATTTAGATTCATCAAATGATTTTTTATTAATAACTTCAATATCATCATTTGCTCTTAAACCAAAATGAAAAAGAACAAAAAACAAAATAAATTTCATATTTTTCCCTTAAAATGAATTCAAAATTAATAAAAATTAATAAACAACTAATCAAAAAACAAAAAGCCCTCTTCCGAGGGCTTCTTATTATAAACTAATTACTTCTTATCTTTCTCATCATCAACAACTGTGTAGTCAGCTTCTTCTACGTCGTTGGCTGATGATTCTTGGTCTGTGTTTGGAGTTGGATTGCCTTGTGCACCTGCGTCGGCTCCTTGTTGGCTATACATTTCTTGTGATACAGCACTCCAAACTGCATTCAAATTGTCTAATGCAGGTTGAACATCAGCTTCATTTTCTTTAAGTGCTTTTTCTAATCTGTCAGCAGCTTCAGTAACTTTAGCTTTATTTTCAGCAGAGATTTTATCTCCAAGTTCTTCCACTTGCTTTTTAGTAGAATGCAGCATTGCATCTGCTTGGTTACGTTTTTCAACTTGCTCTTTGAACGCTTTGTCAGCTGCTTCATTTGCTTTTGCTTCTTGTTTCATTCTTTCAATTTCGTCCTTGCTTAGTCCACTTGAAGACTCAATTCTAATATTTTGCTCTTTATTTGTTGCTTTGTCTTTCGCAGCAACACTTAATATACCATTAGCATCAATGTCGAAAGTAACCTCAATTTGTGGAACGCCTCTTGGTGCTGGTGGAATACCATCTAAGTGGAATCTACCAAGCGAGCGGTTGTCTTTTGCCATTGGTCTTTCACCTTGTAAGATGTGAATTTCAACTGACGGCTGAGAGTCAGATGCTGTTGAGAAAGTCTCTGTTTTTCTTGTAGGTATTGTTGTATTTGATGGAATCATTGGAGTAAGTACACCACCCATAGTTTCGATACCCAAAGAAAGAGGAGTTACATCAAGTAACAACACATCTTGTACATCACCAGAAAGTACACCACCTTGGATTGCAGCACCGATTGCTACAACTTCATCAGGGTTTACTCCTTTCGATGGCTCTTTACCAAAGTAGTTTTTAACAAGTTCTTGAATTTTAGGGATACGAGTTGAACCACCAACTAAAATCACATCATCAATTTGAGATGGTGACAATTTCGCATCTTTCATTGCTTGTTCTACTGGCTTCAAAGTACTGTTGAAAGCGTCTCCACAAAGTGATTCAAATTTAGAACGAGTAATTGTTAAATTCAAGTGCTTAGGTCCATCAGCAGTTGCTGTTATAAAAGGTAAATTAACATCAGTTTGAAGCATTTGAGATAACTCGATTTTAGCTTTCTCTGCAGCTTCTCTTAATCTTTGAAGAGCCATAGGGTCTTTACGTAAGTCTATGCTTTCTTGTTTGTTAAACTCATCCGCCAAAAAGTCAATAAGTTTTTGGTCGAAGTTATCTCCACCAAGGTGAGTATCACCATTAGTTGATTTCACTTCAAAAACTCCGTCACCAATCTCAAGAATAGAAATATCAAAAGTACCACCACCAAGGTCATAAACTGCAACAGTCATATTCTGACCCTTCTTGTCAAGCCCATAAGCAAGAGCAGCAGCAGTAGGTTCATTAATAATTCTACGTACTTTTAAGCCAGCGATTTCACCAGCGTCTTTAGTTGCTTGACGTTGTGCATCATTAAAGTATGCAGGAACAGTAATAACCGCCTCATCAACTTTTTGCCCAAGATAGTCTTCTGCAGTTTGTTTCATTTTAGCAAGAATCAAAGCAGAAATCTCAGGAGCAGAATACATCTTACCGTCAATATCAACTCTTACTGAATTTCCGTCATCAGATGGCACAACCTTATACGGCACCATAGACTTCTCTTCGCCAACTTCGCTGTTGTTCCTACCCATGAATCTTTTAATAGAATAAACAGTTTTCAAAGGGTTAGTAACAGCTTGTCTTTTAGCCGCCTGTCCTACTATTTTTTCGCCTGATTTAGTAAAGCCGACCATAGATGGTGTAGTTCTGTTACCTTCGCTACTAGCAATAACTTGAGGTGAAGCACCTTCCATAACAGCCACGCATGAGTTAGTCGTTCCTAAGTCAATCCCAATTATTTTTCCCATAATACATTAATCCTTTTGTGTTAAAATGTCATAAAAATTATTTTTGTCAGATTAATTATGTCAATATGACATAGCTTTTTAATTATTTAATCTATAAATGTATTGGTAAAATATTGTGCCAAAAAAATATTTAGGAGAAATAAGTTCACAAATAATTAATCCCAGAAAAACTACCCCCCTATAATATTGATTGCCAGCGAAATATCCAGCTAAAAAACACAAAGTCATTGAATGAAGTCGAAATAACCATATTTCATATAAAAGTAGGAAACGGTTTGGAAATAAAAATATACCAGATTACCTAGAAAATTGATAAAACTTAAACAAACAAATAAACCAAAAACTATCTAAAACCCTTCCTTGTATTCAACTGTATAATCTTTGATTCAAAATATACCCAAATAATATATTTGTATTTAATTATTTTTTATTAAATTGGAAAGTTTCATTTGCAAAAACAAATATACTTTTATAAAAAGGAAAACAAGAATTTATTTCAGGTAGTGCGGTGATTTGCAATAATTTAAAAACTTAACATACTAAAGCCATCGCGCCATATATACCTGTGTTGTCTAAATATTTTGCAACAAATACTTTTTCTTTGATGTGGGGTAATTTTTTTTGTTCGATGCTTTTTAACACAATTGGAATAATATATTTATGGGCTTTTATCAATCCCCCACCAATGATAACATGATGAATATCAAGCAAATTCATTACAGAAGTTAAGCCGATACCTAAAAGTCTTCCGTAATACCTAAATGCTTCAATAGCATTGATATTACCCAGTTCTGCTAATTCATAAATATCTTTAGGAGATGATAAGTTATAATTATATTTAGAATTAAAATAATCTGTGAATTGCGTTCGACCAAGATATTCTTCAAATATACCAGTTCTATTTAAAATATGATTCGGCTTCTCATCAAACTTAAAATTAGTATATCCAATCTCCCCAGCTCCAAAAGTATCACCGTAATATATTGATTTATTGATAATTATAGCACCACCTATGCCACTACCTAATGTAACATAAATCATATTTGTTAGGTTTTTTCCAGCACCAAATTTTAGTTCTGCAAGAGCTGCGGCATTTGCATCATTATCAATTTTTATTTCCAATATAGGAAATTGATTACAAATATTCTCTTTCAAATCTACATTTACAAAGCCAGAAATGTTTGGAGCAATATGAACAAAATAATCCTTGCTTACAACGGAAGGAAATCCAATTCCAACTTTTGAAATTCTATTTTGATATTTATAAATAATTGAATTAATAGAAGTAATTACATCAGATGAATTAGTTTGAGGTGTTTCAACTTGTCCGTTTTCAATTAGATTTTTATTTAAAAAAAGTCCAAATTTAATTGAAGACCCACCAACATCGATACCCAAAATTAGATTATTATCAATCATAATTCCATTTGATATAATCTGTAAGTTTTATAAACTTTTCCAAGCATAGTAGTTGTAAGTCCTTTATTCATCATTTCGTTATCTTCCAGAATCCAAGATGCTTCACCGTATTCTATTCCTTTAGGTTTTCCACGTGTTCCTAATTCCCAGTATAAAACTGCATCTGCACCAGTTCTTTGATATTGCGGTAAAATTCCCAGAACGATAATTCTAAGTAAATTAATTTTCTTCTTCTTAGTTAATAAATGCCAAATCCCAGTTAGCAATCCACCAGATTTATTATGAATAAGGCATTGGTTAATATCAGGCAATGCAAGAGCAAATCCTGCTGGCTTTCCATTAATTTCTGCAATAAGAGTATAATCTGGGTCTGCTATGGATTTCAAGTCATTAGCAAGGTAGTCGAACTCTTCATCAGTCATTTTGACAAATCCCCAGTTTGGCTCCCAAGCATTATTGTAGATATATTTTAGCGTTTCAACATCTTTCTTGAATTGCTTTTTATTGGAAAAATTTACAGACCTGATGCTAAGAGAGTTTCTTTGCCTTACTATATTTTGCATTCTTTCAAGTTTTTCGCTTACGTATTTTTCATTTACAAGGTGATAAGCATATAAGTCTTTAATCTTTTTTAAGCCGTAATTCTCAATTAAATCAGCATAATAAGGAGGGTTATAAGTCATAAGAACTACTGGAGGCGAATCAAAGCCATCGATCAGCAAACCGCATTCATCATTTAATGAGGGATTAGCTGGTCCTCGCATTTGTTCCATTCCTTCATCGTGAAGATAAGTTTTTACTTTATCAAAAAGTAAATTTGCTGTTTCTTGCTTGTTTTCACATTCAAAAAAACCAAAGAAGCCAACTTTGTCATTGTGAGTAAGATTATGATTTTTGTTAATAATTGCAGCAATTCTACCAACGATTTCATTATCTCTTTCAACCATAAACATTTTTATTGATGAATGTTTGAAAAAAGGATTCTTTTCGGAATTGAGTAACTTTAATCTGTCAAAAATCATTGGAGGAACAAAATTCTTATCGTCTTTATAAAAATTAAATTGTGACTTAATAAATCTCTTTAAGTCTTTAGTATTATTTACTATAATAATATTTTCTTTCATATTAATAGAATTAATTAAAAAATAATTTAAAAAAAACAATTTTTTTTGAACCTCTTTAAAGGGTTAATGTTACTTCTTGTTTGTGGTGATAGCAAGAAGCCACATAGCATAACAAAAACCCCTTAAAGTGAGTGAGTCATCCTAATCCGATGACTCATTTTTTTATTACTTTAGCCAACTTTTCCAATAATCTTCATCTTGACATTTTTCAACATTAGTTGTAGGGAACAAAGGTCCAAATGTGTCAACCATGACAGCATATTCATCAGCCCAATTCTTTCCAACACTTGCTTCAGTTTTTCCTGGTTGAGGTCCGTGTGGGATACCCATTGGGTGCATAGTAACAGAACCAACATCCACGCCACTTCTACTCATAAAATCACCTTCAACATAATATAAAATCTCTGTTGATTCTACATTGCTATGAAAATATGGGGCTGGTATAGCATTTTCGTGCCAATCAAAATATCTTGGATTGAAATTACAAAGAACTAATCCTTTAGTTTGAAAAACTAAATGAATTGGAGGTGGAAGATGAATTCTACCTGTTTTTGGATTATAGTCTTTCATATTAAAGGCAAATGGAAACAGATATCCATCATAACCAACAACATCAAAAGGGTGATGAGGTTGTAAGTATTCTATGAATCTATTATGAGCTTTGATAACTATTCTAAATTCACCTTTTTGGTCCTGAGGGTCAATTTCATCAGGAAATCTAAAATCTCGCTCTTCATAGGGAGCGTGTTCTTCCAACTGCCCATATTCATTTCTATAATGCCTTGGAATAGTAAATGCTGAGTTTGATTCTACTACCATAATTTTATTATCAGAATCTGGCTTATCAAAAACTAATTGATAAATTGTACCCATTGGAATAATTAATTGGTCCCACGGAGTAAATTTTAAATTTCCGTATTCAGACTTCAAAACTCCGCTTCCTCTATGAACAAAAATATATTCGTGAGCATAGATATTTTTGTAAAAATAGTCTGCATTTTGATTTGGTCTTCCAAAGTGAATTACTGTTTCATTATTGTGCATATATTCAATTCTTGAAGATAAAAAATTTCCTTTCTTTTCAAGTTTATCAGTGTAAAAATGAATATTCTGCAATGGGGGATTTTGCCATTTTACGTCTTCAACTGGATTTAATTCTTTGATTGATAGGGCTTTTGTTGGTTCCCATATATGATATTTATTAGAATAAATACTTGAAAAGCCCTGAGTAGAAACTAATTCTTCTCTGTATAATGTTCCATCTGGTTTATAAAAAGTTGTATGTTTTTTTCGGGGCATATCCCCAAGTTTATGATAGAAAGGCATATTTAACCTCTAATTAGAATTTACAATTACTATTATCTCTTTTGCAATATATATTTCTTGAGTGTCTTTTTTTACTGATTCAAGATATAAAACATAAGTTCCAGATCTTAGTTGTTTATTGTTTAATTTTCCATCCCATAAAATCTCACCATTTGAACCAGAAAAATTTAATTCTTTTATCATTCCAAGTTTAGCACCTTGCTTTGAAAATAAACTTAGATTAATTATTGAATTATCAAATGGTGTAGAATATTGAATTTTTATGACTTCTTCCTCTACAAAAGAAAATGGATTTTTAGGTAATTTAATACCAAAATCTTTATCTGTTTTATTAACAAATGAATTTGAATAGGTGGGGGTTGCTCCTTGAGTATCAGAACTTGAAGTCCAATTATTTTTATCGTTTGAAATTTGATTCTTAATTTTCTTTTCCAAAGAAATGTTTTGTGTTGAAAAAAGCTCGGAACTATGCCAATTTGTAAAATATTCTAATTCATCAATTATAAAGCCATCGCTCCATTTTAATATAATTTTATCTCCACTGTTATTCAAAGATAGATTTTGATTTAAAACATAAATCTTACTTTCATCTAAATTATTATAAGTATTAAAAATATTACTATCTGCAGCAATTACAAAATAATCACCGGGTTTTAATAAATAATCAATATCAAATCTTATTCCATTTCCGTCTTCATTTTGTGCGTCGTGGAGATATAAATTATTAATATTTATGTCAAAATTTGAACCACTATAAATCTCAACAAATTCAGAATTATTATTATCAGGTTCGAACATAAATTCATTTATTAATATTGAACCTTTTCTTGGAGAGAAATTTGCATTTACAGTTATCGTATCATTTCCTCTATTTTGGTCAATGTCTGAGTTAATTTTAAATAAAAGGTTAAACGCTCCATAAATATCAAAATCACTCATTAATAAATATTTAAAGTGATTATAACTCCAACTGCTATCTATTTGGTTATCAATTCGAGAATAAATCAATTCCATTAAATCAAAATTTTCATCTCTATCCAAATCTAAATACACTTCATAATCAAATTTATTAATTCTTTTTCTTCCTATATTCATAACTTCCACAAAAACCGAATCATTTTTTATTTCTGAAATGCTTACCTTTAAGTCTGAATCATATATTCTATTTGAATTATAATCTAATGGAGTTCCACCTAAAATGGAAAATGAATTTTTAAGATTATCCTGATTTGCTGGTTTTAAAAAATCAACCCTTTCAACAGAATATTTATTTTCAAACCACTTCATATCATAGTACAAACTATCAAGCAAAGTCTCCCCTTGATAAATTTTTATTTCATCAGTTGTATTATTTAATATTGGAAAGTTGGCATCAACTATAAATTCTGATTCGATATTATATTTATTTTGTAACAATATTTTATCTTTTGTAAAAACTTTAAAAGTATTTGATTTAACAATAATTGGATTAATTAATAAAGATGTTTGAGAATCAGCAATCCTAAAACTATCTAAAATTAAGTCTTCATCTTTATCGTTATAAATTTCAATCCATTCCGGTTCGTCATCGCTCTGAATGGACTGAAATTCAGTAATTATCTGAGCATTTACACATGATAAAAAATATATAATAAAAAATATCATTTAAAAATCTCTTTTAAGTCTTGTAAATCAGTATTTTTAATAAATGATTCAAGCATAAGTTCTAAGTTAATTTTGTCTTCGTCTGAAAATCTATTCATTATTGGACTGTCAACATCAAACACCGCATAAATCTCACCATTTTTAATTATTGGGATTACAATCTCACTTCTTGAGGAACTATCACAAGCAATATGTCCAGGAAAATTATCTACATCATTCACTACTAATGTTTTTAATTCTTTAGCTACAGAACCACAAACCCCATTGCCCATTTTAATTCTCACACAAGCCGTTTTACCTTGGAATGGACCTAAAACCAATTCATTACCATTATAAACATAGAAACCAACCCAATTTAAATCAGGTATTTCATTATAGACAATTGCAGAAAAATTAGCAGCATTAGTGATAAAATTTCTTTCGCCTTCTAACAGCGAAGGCACAATTTTTATTAATCGTTCATATTTATTCATTAAATTGCTCTTTTTTTTATGCAAATTAATAATTTTTAGATGAATCAGAAAATAATATTTAATAAAATTGATTTTGAGGCAATTTTAGTTTTAAACGGAGAAATCTCTCATTTTGATTATATTCAAGAGAATAAAGGTATTATATACGCTGCAGACGGAGCTGCTAACAGATTATTTAAAAATAATATAGTACCTGATTTCATAATAGGCGACTTGGACTCTTTAGAGTTAGATAAATTTAATTCAAAAAGTAAAACCACAAAAATCATAAAAGATGATTCACAAGATACAAATGACTTCGAGAAAACCCTTAATCTAATTTTATCTCATAATAAAAGCAACATTCTCATCTTTGGTATGCAAGGTGGAGAACTCGAACATACTCTTAACAACTGGAGTGTCCTAAAAAAATTCGAAAAAAAATTAAATTTAACAGTCTTACACAATAATCGCTACGCAATACCAATCTATAAATCTATAGAATTAATCTTAAAAGTAAACGAACTAATATCAATAATTCCCCAACCTAACTGTAAAATAAAAACAAGTGGCTTAAAGTGGGAATTGGACAACGAAACATTAGAACTTGGCATTCGCGAAGGAGCAAGAAATATCGTTATTCAAGAAAAAATATCAATTGAACTAATTTCAGGTGAATACTTGTTGTTTATAGATTCGAGGTATTAATTAATAAAATTCTGTTCAGACTTTTAATTTTCACTTATTTTCTCTAAATTTGTAAAATTTTTTAATACTTTTGAAAATCAATGAGAGCAGTAATTCCAGTTGCAGGGTTTGGCAGTAGATTAAGACCACACACTCACTCACTTCCCAAAGTTTTGCTTAATGTGGCGGGTAAACCAATTATAGCACATATTCTTGATGAACTTGTTAATCAAAATATTGATAAAGTTACTATTATTACTGGCTATAAAGGCGATTTAATACAGGAGTATGTTACTAAAAATTATTCCTTTGACGCAACTTTCGTTGAGCAGAAAGAATTATTGGGCTTAGGTCATGCTATCTGGACGGCAGCACCTACCTTTGAAAATGAACCGCTGATGATTATTCTTGGTGATACTATTTTTGATGCCGATTTATCGCTTGCAAGTAAAAAAGGTGTTAGTTCGATTGGGGTAAAATATGTGGATGACCCACGCAGGTTTGGAGTAGTTTTAAATGATGATAATGGAAATATCAAAAAATTAATTGAAAAACCAAAAGAACCAGTTTCAAATCTTGCTATTGTAGGGATTTATTATATTACAGATGGAATTAAATTAAAAAATGCACTTTCTTACTTGATTGAAAAAAATATTAAAACTAATTATGAATTTCAACTTACTGATGCCCTTCAAATTATGTTAGAACAAGGCGAAGAATTTGTTACTTTTCCAGTGGAAGGTTGGCATGATTGCGGAAAAAAAGAGACGTTGCTTTCAACAAATCAATTCTTACTTGAAAAATATAATAATCTATATAATTTAGAAAATTGCATTGTAATAAACCCAAGTTATATTTCAAAAGAAGCAAAAGTAAACAATTGTATAATTGGACCTTACGCATCTATAGCAGATGGCTCGGAAATTAATAATTCAATTATAAGAGATTCAATAGTAAGTGATAATGCAAGTGTGAATAATATCTTGCTTTCACAATCCATAATAGGAAATAATGCAGTTGTTGAAGGAAAATCAACAGAATTAAATTTAGGCAGTAATAGCGAAATTACTTTATAATAAAAGGATTGATATGAGTAAAAACTATCTTTTTACGTCAGAGTCAGTATCGGAAGGACATCCAGATAAACTTTGTGACCAAGTTTCTGATGCAGTTCTTGATGCTTGTCTGACGGAAGACCCATCCTCGAGGGTGGCTTGCGAATGTTTTGCTACAACAGGTATGTTGCTTGTTGGAGGCGAAATTACTACAAATACGTATGTTGATATTGCTGAACTTACACGAAATGTTATCCGTGATATTGGATACACTAAAGGTGAGTATAGGTTCGACAGCGAAAGTTGTGCTATTGTTAATGTGATTAATCAACAATCAAATGACATAGCGATGGGAGTGGATACCGGTGGTGCCGGCGACCAAGGTATAATGTTCGGTTATGCAATTAACGAAACTGATGAACTTATGCCCGCTCCAATTATGTATTCCCACAAGTTGTTAGAAGAACTTGCAAGAATAAGAAAACAAACTAATTTAATGCCATATCTAAGACCTGATTCTAAATCGCAGGTTACTTTAGAGTATGATGGCAAAGAAATTAAAAGGGTTGATGCGATTGTTATCTCAACTCAACACGACCCTGGAGTAAAACAAGAGAGAATCAAGCAAGATTTGATTGACAATATTTTCTTTAATGTTATTCCAAAGGAATTAATTGATGATAATACTAAAATCCACGTAAATCCAACGGGACAATTCATTATTGGAGGTCCTCATGGAGATGCTGGTTTGACTGGTAGAAAAATCATTGTAGATACTTATGGAGGAAAAGCTCCTCATGGTGGTGGTGCATTCTCTGGTAAAGATGCAACAAAAGTTGATAGGTCAGCGGCTTATGCTTCAAGACATATCGCTAAAAACTTAGTTGCTGCTGGAATTGCTGATGAAGTAACAATTCAATTGTCTTATGCTATTGGAGTTGCTCAGCCAGTATCAATTAATGTAAATACTCACGGAACTTCATCAAGAAATGACAGAGAAATAGAGCAATATTTACTTAAAAATATTGATTTAACACCTAAAGGTATAATAACAAGATTGGGCTTAACAAATCCAATATTCAGAAAAACTGCCGCTTATGGTCATTTTGGAAGACCTGAATTTCCTTGGGAAAAATTAGATTTAGTAGAAGAATTTAAGAAGAGTTTATAATTCAAACTTTTTAAATTAAAATAATAGGGACTTGTTTAAGTCCCTATTTTTTTATGTAATATTGATAATTTTAATTCTTATCTTCTATTTCATCAATAACTTCTTCTTCTGTTTTTATGATTGGCTTTTCTAAATATTTCTCATCAATAACTCTTTCACCCTCACTAAAAGTAAATTTTAACTTCTTACTTTCCTCATCATAATCTGCTTCTACTTTTGTACCAGGTGTTAAATTATTTTTGAGAACTTCCTCAGCTAAATCATCTTCAATGTATTTTTGAAGCGCACGTTTTAAAGGTCTTGCTCCATACTTATCATCAAAACCTTTGTCAACTAAAAATGTTTTTGCTGAATCAGTCAATGTTAATTTCATTTGATTTATTTCTAATCTTGAAACAAGTAGTTTTAGTTGAATATCTATTATTGAACTAATATCAACTTTTGTAAGTTTTCTAAAGATAATAAAATCATCAACTCTATTGATAAATTCAGGACTGAAAAGTTTTTTAACTGACTCTTCTATTGAATTTTTTACATTGTCATAATCATCAACACTTTTACCAAAATTAAATCCAATGTTTCCACCTTCCTTAATATCTTTAGTACCCACATTTGAAGTCATTATGATAACAGTATTTTTAAAATCAACTTTTCTTCCTAATCCATCTGTTAAGATACCATCGTCAAATACTTGCAATAGCATATTAAATACATCTGGGTGAGCTTTTTCAATTTCATCTAAAAGAATAATAGAATATGGCTTTCTTCTAACTTTTTCTGTTAATTGTCCGCCCTCTTCGTAACCCACATATCCCGGAGGTGCTCCGATGAATCTTGAAACGCTAAATTTTTCCATATATTCTGACATATCAATTCTAATAAGAGCGTCTTCAGAATCAAACATAACTCTTGATAATGCTTTTGCAAGTTCTGTTTTACCTACGCCAGTAGGTCCTAAAAACATAAATGAACCAATTGGTCTAGCTGGGTCTTTTAGTCCTGCTCTTGCTCTACGAATTGCTTTACCGAGATGCTCAACTGCTTCGTCTTGACCAATGATTTGCTCTTTTAAGTGCTGAGCAAGGTTTAATAATTTATGAGACTCTGCTTCAGCTATTTTATTAACCGGCACTCCTGTAATCATTGATATAACATCTGCAATATCATCCTCAGTTACAGGATAAACCCTTTCATTACTTTGAACTTCCCAATTTTTCTTTGCTTCTTCTAATTCATTTTGTAATTTTTTTTCTTGGTCTCTTAATCTAGCCGCTTCTTCAAAATTTTGTCTTTTTACAACTAAATTTTTTTCATTTTTAGTATCAAGTATTTTTTCTTCTAAATCCAAAATTTCTTTAGGAACAGAAATATTAGCAAGGTGAACTTTAGCACCAGCTTCATCTAAAACATCAATAGCTTTATCTGGAAACTGCCTGTCTGTTATATATCTTTCCGCAAATTTCACAGCCATTTTTATAGCATCATCAGTGTATGCAACATTATGATGTTGTTCGTAAGACTCCTTAATTTTATCTAATATCTCAAGAGTCTCTTTTACTGATGGTGGCTCAACCAATACTTTTTGGAAACGTCTATCTAAAGCACCATCTTTTTCGATACTTTGGCGATATTCATCTAAAGTAGTAGCCCCAACGCATTGGATTTCACCTCTTGCTAGAGCTGGTTTAAATATATTAGAAGCATCAAGAGAGCCAGAAGCACCACCTGCACCAACCAAAGTATGAATTTCATCTATAAATAAAATAACATCATCAGCTTTTTCCAGTTCCGATAGTATTGCTTTCATTCTTTCTTCAAACTGACCACGATATTTGGTTCCTGCAACAAGAGAGGCAACATCAAGTGATATAATTCTTTTATCAAACAAGGCTCTTGAAACCTTTTTTTCTATAATTCTTAGTGCAAGTCCTTCTACAATAGCAGTTTTTCCAACACCGGGTTCACCAATAAGAACAGGATTATTTTTCTTACGTCTTGAAAGAATCTGAGACACTCTCTCAATTTCTTTTTGACGACCAATAACAGGGTCAAGTTTTTTATCCATAGCAAGTTGCGTTAAATCACGACCAAAATTATCAAGGACAGGAGTTTTCACTCTTTCTTTAGATTTTGGTCTATTTAACGGAGGAATAGCTCCTTCAGCTGCTGATTTTGGATTTTCTTTTCCAGAAATAAGAGCATCAAGTTCTTTTTTCAAAGTATCATAATTTACTCCGAATTGTGCTAGTATTTGCGCTGCAATATTTTCCTCATCTCTTAAAAGAGAAAGTAAAAGGTGTTCAGTCCCAATTTGAGTCGCTTTATAAAGCTTTGCTTCTAAATAAGTTATTTTTAATACTTTTTCTGCTTGTTTAGTGAGAGGTATATTCCCCATAGTTAAAGTAGTAGCAGAAGATCTAACAGTATCTTCAATCCCCTTTTTTAGTTTATATAAATCAATATCTAGATTTTTCAATAGTTTAACAGCAATTCCTTCTCCATCTCGGATAATTCCTAATAGCAAATGTTCAGTTCCGATATAGTCATGTCCTAAACGAAGAGCTTCATCTCGACTTAACTTAATCACATCATTCACTCTGCTTGAGAAATTCTCTTCCATTTCAATTCCTAATATTTTATTTTCTAATTAATATAGACGATAACGCAAACTTATTATTTATAATTTAAAGAAACAATATTTTTTTATCAACATCTACCTATGTATATAAACACATTAAAGCCAAAAAAGTTACAAAATGATGAAAAATAGTTTATAAAATGGTAAAAATATTAATAAAACCAGTCCAATCGGTCATTGAGCGAAGTCGAAAAGAACTCACATTCAAATCAATATTTCTATATATATCAATAGAAAAGGGCTTCAGCCCTATCGTATAAACTCAATAAAAATAATAGCTTTAGCCAAAAAATAATTCAAATACTGAATCCCTCGGATTCAAACGTATATAGCAAACCCATCACAAAAATAAACCACGACTCCCTCGTAGTCGAACCTTAAAACACCCCAACCTTCCGAGCGTATCAAACCCTTCGGAAGGTTTGCTTTCCTACTCCACTACCATAATCTTCCTTGTTCTTACTTCTGTTCCGTGAGATATTTTCATTATGTAAACTCCTGGTCGGTGGTTGCTTACGTCCCAGATTATATGCCCTTTGTATGCTTTTTCCTTTTGAACTGATAGTGTATTTTCTGTGTTAATCTTTACTCCCGTCAAATCATAAATTTCAATGTCCTTTTCTGTAAATGGCAGGGCGCTATCCCAGTAAGTTTCTACTTTTATTATGCCGTTAGTTGGGTGTGGGTATGGGGGTTCAGTCCAGAGGTAGTTGCGGGTTTCTACCTTTTCTACTGAAGTATAATAAGTTAATCTTTCAGGTTCGATGGGTTTTAAATATTTAAAGTAATAAGCGTTATTTATTAGCAATAATTCATAATCAATATTTATGTGAGATGGATAAACAAAACTATGTCTTAACATTTCACTATATTCACCCTTAACTTCATAATTCATATTTGAATCAAATTGTAAAATTCTTATATCAAAATTTTCACTTCCACTTTCACCATATATATAATAATCAATCATCTTTTGGTCTTCTATATAATATGCATTAATTAAGTAAGGACTTTGAGAAGTTAAAAAGTCAATTTTCACATCAACCTCTTCGTAAACTTTATTAATTAGGTCAATTTTATAAATTTTATCCATTGCGGTAATGAAATACTCACTCTTTTTATTTTGAAACATAATTACTCGCGAATGACTATCATAACTTGGTGCCGACATTATAAAATCAAAATCTTTTGTTTGTTGGTTAAATTTATAAATACCAATTTTATCTATCTGATATTCTGAATCAAAATAGGTTCTTTTACCAAAAACATATAAATCATTCTTATCATCAACATAAGTCCTTGGAAACTGAATACTATCTTGAATACGCCCCAAAGTATCTAAAGATTTGTCTTTATTTAGAAAAAATAGTCGATGTCCATAAATTGAGTCTCGTTTTGGTAAATTTTGACTGGTAGTTCTTATTTTATAAGCAAATCCAACCAAAAAATAATCATTATAACTACAATACATACGAAAACTTTGACCTATAGTTCCTTGTTGATTAAGTCTTAATCTTATATTAAGTGGTTCAACGGTTTTGTTAATATCATCATAAAGTGCAAATATTTCACTTAAGGACTGTGTGGAACCAGGATTATGCAAATCATATCCTGAACCTAGGAATTGTAGTAAAGTTTTATCTTCGCCGTAAATCATCCATGATACACTAGGGTAAATTTTTCTTAAAGTATCAGCAAATGAACTTTTAACATCCATCACGATTGTATCTGATATTTCAAATGTTACTCCACCATTTGTAGTATAAGTAATACAATTTTTCATTCCTGTAGGAATAGTCCAATTTAATGAATCTTTGATAACTATTGAGGTATTTATTGTTCCAAAATTAGATACTACTTTCCAATTAAAATCATTTATGCTTGATTTTAAAATTGTTTTAAAAGTATTTGCTAAATATACATATCCGTTATTAATTAACATATCATTTACTTGATAAGAATTAATATCAAATGGCGGAAAATCACTAAGCCCTATTTTCCAAATCTCGCTTACTTCAGTTGTATTATTTTCTGAAATATTATATTCATAAATTTTAATTTTTGCATTATATGGCTCTAAAATTGAAATTGCGAATATAAATCCATTTTCATTTTCTGAAAATACAAAAGATTGATTTGTATTATTAACTTCATATCTAGTCCAAGTTAAATCATCATTTAATTTTAAGATTTCACGTTGGTTATAAATATAAAAACTTTTGTGTTTATCATTTACTTTCCAATTAATTATAGGAGTAAAAAACATATTCCAACTTACTCCGTTGTCTTCAGAATAATATAAAATATTATTTTCAGTAGTTAAAATCAATTTATCATTAAAATTAGAAATAGTTTTAATTCTATCAAATTCAGTAGGTAATTTTTCCCAGGTACTTCCAAAATTGTTTGAAATAAAAATATTTCTATCGGATGTAGTAAATATTTTTTCATCTAAAACAGCAATACTTGTTAATGTATCCGTAACTTTATAAATCTTCCAATAATCACCCTTATCTTCTGACAACATAAATCTACCATCTAAATTAATGGCAAAAAGCAATTCATTATGATAAATCATTTTCCAAATGAGTGCATGCGTTCCAGAAAAATTTTGTTTCCAATTTTGCCCATTATCATAGGTTCTTAAAACACCACCACCTGTACCATAAAAAACAATTTCATCTTCTTCCATATTAATAGGATATAAAAACATAGAAGAAATATCATAAAAAGTATCCATTTTAGAATTTACGACATATTTGTCGGTATTCTGCGAAAATAAAATTGAAAATAGTATGAAAAATATCATTTTGAGTTCTCCTTTAATTAATTAAAAATAATTGGGGTATCACAGAATACCCCAAACATATTTATTCACATAGAGTAAAGCAAGCAGAAGGAAGAGCTGTATATGGACCAAGATTAACGACTGCAGGTCCGCAATCACCTTCATCTATTGCAGTAGGTCCACTAATAACATCTACTTTTATTTTATCACCATCCATACAAGCAGCAAATTCAATTTTGCAAACACCAGGGTCATTTGGACAAGGTTCAAAACCAACATCACCATTTGAATATTGAATCCCTATTAAACAATCTGCTTCGAAATAATCAACCGCCTGGTATGACCAAGTTGGACAAGGAGGAATTCCGCTAAATTCGCAATCCTCTAATACCAAACCCATAACTTCTTTTTTCAATTCTAACCACATAGCAGGTGTTATTGTTACTGTACATTCAGGCATTTTAAATGAAGCATTGCAGAATGTGACTTGAGGACTTCCAGTTGGTGGGCAGAAAGTACAAAAATAAAAAGTAACTTCACAACCATTCACTCCTGGAAAGTCGATAGTATAACTAACTGGTGAATAATTTTCAGGACAAGAACTACACTGCCCCTTACTCTCTACATTACTTAAAATCAATAATGCGAAAGAAACTAAAAAACCTAAAAAAACTCTTTTCATAATAGAAGCTTTTGATTTCGATTTAAAAACATTTAATTAACTCTCCCCCAGAGATTTTCTTTATGCTTTAAGAAATTAATTTAATATTTTAACGCCGAAATTTCTGTTTGGTTAAATTATAAATGTCCCAAGTTGATAGATTTGTTTGTATGATTTCAAAATTATTTTCTTTATTTTCTGTTGAATTTGCACAGGTTAGATTAGTTGCGATGCACAAATATATCGTTATATATATATATATATATATATAAGAAGTTAGGGAGATATATTGTGTATGTGGCTGCATTTTAACGTCGCATTTTTTCTAAAAGTTTTTTTGTTTTTGAATTTTTAAAAGTTCAATATAATTAAAAATATTTATTTTACAAATTTTAAAAAAGTTTTTTGGAAATTGTAGCGGTAGAAATTTCAAGTTCATTGTGTGCTGACGAAATAGACTACACAAAAGCAAGAATTACAAAAATATTTTTGTTTTTATAATAATTAATTTATATTTGTATAATTGATACTACAAATTTACAAAAAGTGTAAAAAATTATATGTAAATATGCAAAAAATCAACATACATATCGCCCTAACTCCATATATATATATATAACTTTTTGCATATTACAACCATCATCATTAACAAAATTATTAACTTATGAAAATTACATTAAACAAGAAATTACAAATTCATCAAAAAATGAATTACAAAAATTTAAACAATATAACTTACTAAAACAGAAATTTCGGCGTTATTAAAATTTGCGTTTACAAACGGTTTGCCTTTTCTTTCTAAAAAAACAAAAATTTTAATAAAAAACAAAAGGAATTTTGTGATGAAAAACAAAATTAAAAACTTAACTTTTCTTTGCATTTTTATGCTTTTGGCTTTAAATAACAATTTGTTTTCAACTGATCCTCCTAATGACTTCAATAATTGTACACGAGATTGTGATGAATTTTCAACCACAGTAACTATGAGTGAGTTTGTAAGAGTTGGAGATTGCATGGTCGAAGTATTCTTTGATTTATATACGTGCCCAGAAGATGTATTCACTATAAATCTTAAGGGATTCAATTTAGAGTGTAGTGGTGGTTCGGTTCCACCAAATGATGATATAATGAAAGCAATTAAAAAATATTTACTTACTATTGCTCATCCTATAGCAAATAATGGTGAAATCTTTCCAAATGGTTTTGAAGTAGAAATTTTAGCACCATCTTGCTATTATTTAAAACCAGAAGGTGGAGGCCATTACTCGGCGAGTATATCTGGAAATATGACTACACACCCATTTACTGAACCATGTGATTATCCCTGTTGTTCTAACACATATACTTTGAGTGCTTATATTTATACTAATCAATTAAGTGTAACAAATGTTGATAGAAGTACAGAATCAGAAACATCCTCAACTTGTCCATTAACTCCAAATTATTGCCAAAATGCATGTGCAGAAGATGAAATAGAAGAAGGTTTTTTAACCTTTGATTATTTTTCTTGTGGTTTACCTGGTACTGAAACACCTTATTTATTTGGTGAAACGCTTACAAATGGTTATTCTCCTCCTAGAAAATACATGTCAATTGTGGATTTTTCAAGTTCTGGGAGTAATTATTATGTTCAACCAAGATACATCGCTGGTATAAATAATATGGGAGTTGAAGATGAAGATGATATGAAAAATTATATTCGCGATTTAATTTTCAGTAGAACATCATTGTTCGGAGTTGGTGCAAGCGATGTAATGAATTTGTATATAAATCAATGCTGGAGCAATTCAAATGGTACTGCATACCCTTGTTCAGAAGATTGTTGTCAATACAAAATTGAATTCATAGGGATAATGAATGATGTTATTAAAGTTACTGAAATTTCTGCTGGAAGTACTACTTGTTCGTCTCCTTGTTTTGATGTTTGCGAAAAAATTATGGAACTTTATAATCAACCAGTTGTAAATGCAAAACAGAATTTTGAAATTGAAGACAATCCAAACATTTACGAAGATTTGAAAATTATCCTTAATCCAAGTTCTGGAATTACAAATATTCAATTCAAATCTGAAACTAATGGAAATGTTGAAATGCACGTCTTAACTCTTGACGGACAAACAGTTGCAATTAGAAATTTTGCAAAGAAAAGTAATATTGTCAATTATGAATTTAATACAAAGACTTTTTCTAATGGAACTTATTTTGTGAAAATTATACTTGACGGACAACAAAGAATTACTAAAAAAATAATAATTCAAAACTAAAAAATTAGAGGGCATTTTTAATGCCCTCTTTTTTCTTTTAATTTAAAAAGAGGTAATAAAATGTTATTTTTTTTATTTTTTATTCTAAATATTTCTATCTCTCAAGAATTTGAAAATTGTATTGATAAAGAAAAATATAAATATGAATATTTTTTTAATGGAACGCTTCATCTCGCTGGGATTGATATTAAATTAAGTATTATAAGTGACCTTGAATCTGATATAATTATTTTTGTACCGCATTTAAATTATTATAAGAAAATTAGAATAAAAGCAAATGAAAATTTTGAAGAAATTTTTAGAAATTATAATCAAAATTTTTCACAAAATTGGACAGCAAATCATCAAACTAGTATAAATGGCTATTTTGGTTCTGATTTTAAAATCATAAAAACTGGACTTTTCATATATGCAGAAAATGAAATTTTTGCAAACATTGTTTCTGAATGTACAAATGAATCGAATAAGCAATGTGTACATTTTTCAAGCACAAATTTAATAAGTAATTTTAATTCTGGAAAAAAATATATATTATCATTTCCAATTAAAAAAAATAATCTAATAAGATTTAATGTTTATTCTTTTTATAATAATAATAAAATAAAATATATTTCTAATAATCATTTATACAATAAAGAATTTATATTAAATAAAGGTGAAAATACATTTATAAGTTTTAGAAATTCTGAATCTAATATAATTTCTGAAATTCATTCTGAATTTCCAATTTCAATTATTCAAGATTTTACAAACGGTAACGAACTTATTTTAACAAATAGACAACACGTAATTTACTCGAATAACAAGTTAGATAATGAATATATTCTTTTGCCTTTTAAATTTAATAATAATAATTTGTTTAAAGGAGCATATTATTTTAAAATAACACCAATAGAAGACAATACAGATATTTGGATAAATAATGACTTCAAAGGTACATTGAATAAAAATTCTAACTTTTTAGAGTATAGTGATATTCCATTAAATATAAGAGCAAATAAAAAAATAAGTATAAAATATTTTGATCAATCAGTTTTTCAAAATAACAATTTAGAAACAAATGTTCCAAAAGGTTCCTTTATTCATTGTTTACCAACTAAACAAATGTCAAAATATTTAAATATATTTGTTTCTCAAAATTTTGATAATATTTCTTGTTTGGGTAATGATTCTAAAAATGATAGTATGTATTGTAACATTATTGCCTTTCAAGACGATTCTGTTTTTTTAGATGGTAAATTAATAGACGATTTTATTGATATTCCCGGCACTACTTACAAGTATAAAAGCCAATTTGTCAAATTAGGATACCACACAGCTTTTGCAAGTAGAGGTCTTCAAGGAGTTATATATGGTCATAAAGCATTATTAAATAATGTATATACACATGGTATATATTGTTACAATAATATTTCGAGTTTTAAAAGAGACGATGCAGTCATTCTAATTAATGATAGAATGTTCAGAGAATTAATATGCGGAAATGACCCTTTCAATCTCTCAGCAGATGCACCTGACGAAGCAGAAACCTTCCACTGGACAATAAACGACACTTTGCAAACAGAAGGAAAAGAGGTTGACCTTCACCTACCAGAACCCGGTAAATATGATATAAAATTAAAACTTGATAATGACGACGAACAAATTTATGAATGGGCGGTTACAAGATTAGAGAAAATTTCAACTGATTTAGATTCAGTTATTTATTTATGCAATGATAGTTTAAGCAATATTGAAATGAATGTTAGTGGTGGAGGTACAAGCAAGTCAATTACTTGGTTCCCAAATGAAAATATTAAAGACCCAAATGATTTTAATATTCAATTTTTAAAGCCAATAACTGAAACTCAAACTTTTTACTACGAAATAACCGACGAGCATTGTTGTTCTTATTTAGATTCGGTTGATATTCAAATTACAAATGTAAATCCTATAATCACCTCAACAAAAACCACTTTCTGCGAAGGCGACTCCGCAACACTATCACTCGACAAAGAATATGAAGTGATAATCTGGAACACAGGCGAAGATACACAAGATATTGTCGTTAAGGAAAGTGGAGTTTATTCCGCAACTGTTACAGAAGGCAATTGCACTAACGACACCAGCATTGTAATTAATGTTAATCCATTACCAATAATAGAAATAGAAGCACCAGATGGAACAATCCTTTGCGATGGTGGAAGCATAGAAATTGAAGCAAAAGTACCCGCTGGAACGCAAATTCAATGGGAAAACAATTCTCGTTTGCCCAAACGAACTATAAACCAATCAGGCACTTACACAATTACTGCTACAAATATTGCGACAGGTTGCAAAAGCGAAAAATCTATTGAAGTAACCGATATTGACAACATAGAAGCCGAAATAATAGGCGACACGACATTTTGCGACGGAGAAAGCACAATACTAACAATCCAACCAAAAGGCGAATCATTCCTCTGGAACAATGGCGAAACCACCCAAAGCATTGAAGTAAATGAAAGCGGGATATACTCGGCAACAATCACAACAGAAGCGGGTTGCGAAGTTTGGGCAGAAAAAGAAGTTGAAAAACTTCCTCTTCCAGAATTTGAAATACTTGGTGAAAAAATAATTTGCGATAATGAAGTAGAAATATACCCAGACCAAGATTTTGAGAAATATGAATGGACTTTTGAGAATAATATTATCAGCACAGAAAAAGTATTAACAGTAATTCAAGCAGGCGATTACGAACTCACCGTAATAGATGAAAATGGTTGCCAAGCTACCAGAGAAGTAACTATCATCGAAAACGACCCAACCTTAAATTTAAGTAGTTATAATATTGATTTTGGCGAAATAATATTCGGAGAGCAACGAACTGAAACAATAACAGCAGATAAGGAAGTGATACTAACAAAGAATACGACACTATTTAACGTCGCTATAAACAGCACCCAAATTAACATAACATTCAATCCCGATAACATTGGAACTTATGAAGATTACATAATTGTAGAAAGCATAGGAGATTGCAAAGCATCAAGAACAATAACAATTACAGGAATATGCAAAGCAGAAATCCTTGCATCTGTCTCAAATTCAGAGGGCTACCCTGGCGATAATGTAAGCAACCAAGTAAGTTTAGAATTGCTCCAACAAATTCCATTACCGATTGAATTTAACTATGAAATAACATTAAGCACAAACCAAGATGCAATCCGCATAACCGACGCAACAACATTTGATTACGCAAATGGAAAGTTAATAATTGATTTGAATAATTACATTTTTAAAGAAGAACAAAAAACAGACTTAGACCCAATAAATTCAAAAATAATGCTTGCGAAAAATCTCGATAATCCACTTGAAATCACCCATTTCACAACCGATAATGAATATTTAATTCCTCTACGTCAAAATGGAAACATCAAAATTTACGAAATCTGCATATATGAAGAGCGATTAATCGAATATTACAACCCAGCACAAATCCAAAAAATAAGCAAAACAGAAATGAAGTTAAGCACATACTACGCAGGCAAATACGAAATTGAAATCGCTGACATAACCGGCAAAACAATCTCAAAACAATCCCGCACCACCAACAAAGACGAAAGCATTGAGTTCAACTATAACTTAAGTAACGGCACATACATAATCAAAATCACCGAACCCGGCAAAACACAAACAAGGAAGATTGTTTTTGTTGAGTGAGACCCTTCGACTTCGCTTAATGGTTCTAAATATAAGTTTATAGGGCGAATTATCGATAAAATTTGATTTTTACGTAATAATGATTTAATTTTGGGTATATAAAATTATAAATTTAATATGTTAAGACTAAAATTACCTACAGATAAGTATTGGGCATCACTTGTTGAAAATAATTTAAAAGAAGCACTTATTGACCATTGTTTTTGCGAACAAAAAGCCGCATCGTCAGCAATATCCTTAATAGTAACCTATCCCGAATATTCAGATTTGGTAGAAGCAATGAGCGAAGTTGCCTTAGAAGAAATGCAACATTTTCAGCAAGTTCACAAAAGAATATTATCAAATGGTTGGGCACTTGACAAAGAAAAAAAAGATTTATATGTAAATGAGCTTAGGAAATTTTTTAATAAAACAAAAGATAGAAAACTTAATCTTGTAAATAGATTACTACTTTCTGCAATGATAGAAGCCAGAAGCTGTGAAAGATTTAGAGTATTAGCTTTAACTGTTAAGGATAAAGAGCTAGCAGATTTTTATAATGAACTAACTAAATCAGAAGCGGGTCATTATACCCTATTTCTTAATTTTGCAAGAAAATATGGCGAAGGAGTAATCAACGTTGAAGAAACTTGGCAAAAATTTTTAAAATATGAAGCAGAAATTATCAAAAATTATGGTAACTCTGCCTTAATACACGGATAATAAATAAATGGAGATTTTATGAAATTCTTGACTCTTTTCTTAATTTTCACATTTGGTGTTGCTAATTCACAAGATTGGCAAAAATATATACAAGAATCTAATGCCTTACTAAAACAAAGAGATTTTGATAGCGCTTTAGAAAAAGCAAAACTTGCTTACGACGATATAACAAGAGTATATGGAGATTCAAGCCAATTCCATATTAACATTTTTGGGTTAATGGGTAGAATATACTTTTACAGCGGAAATTATGATAATGCTATTGAAAGTTACGAAGCAGAAAAAAGTCTAATTTTAAGATTCAGAGGAAATGAAGATTTAAACTATGCTCGAGCAATTAATAACCTTAGTGTGGTTTTCTCAAGTATTGGAAGAAACTCTGAAGTAGAACCTCTACTGAAAGAGTCCATTGAAATAAAACGTAAAGTAATGGGAGAAAATGATACTTCCTATGCAAAATCATTAAATAATTTAGGACAATACTATTTTACAAGAGGTGAGTATCCAGAAGCAGAGAAGTTACTTTTAAAAGCATTAGAAATAAAAAAATGCGACTAAATCAAGACGACCCTTCTACAGGTTTAACAAATATGAATCTCGGTATGCTTTATGAAGGACTTGGAAATAGGGACTTAGCCATTGAATATCTTGAAACTGCCTTAAGCATTATGAAAAAATCACTTCCTGCAGACCACCCGATAGAACTACTACATCGTTTCAATTAGCTTCATTATATGTTCTTACAGACCAAAACGAAAAAGCTGATAAATTAACAAAAGAAAATTCTGCTATAAATATGTCTGGCGAAATGACAGTAGAAAAAGCTAATTCAATTTATAATTATTCTCAACTTCAAATTCGACTTGGAAATTTTGATTTAGCAACAGGTGCATTACAAGAAGCTTTACCTAGTGTTAAACAAAAATTAGGAATGACTCATCCGCTTTATTCTAAAATGATTAAAGCATTGGGTATAACTAGATGGGTTAATAATCAATTAGAAGAAGCTTATGATATTTTTATGGAAAATCTTGAAATAACAAGTCAACTATACGGCGAAAAAAACATACAATTTGCATCAGCTTTACATAATGTTGCTGGGCTACTAAAAGCTTTAGAGGAATACGATGAAGCAGATAAAGCATATTTTCAGGCATTCGATATTTATTTTTACCAACTTGAAAACTACTTCCCATATTTTAGTGAAGCAGAAAAAACAAAGTTTTACAGAATGATGAAAGAACGATTTGATATGTTTAATTCTTACGTTCTTGTTAGGTATCAAGATAGTCCAGAAATATTAAACAAAATGTATGACTACCATATAAAAACAAAAGGAATTTTATTAGATTACTCCAAAGGAATTTCTTCAAGTGTGGAGCAAAGTGGAAGCGAAGAACTAAAGAAAAAATATAAAAAATTAGTAAATTTAAAAGAAAGTTTGTCAGAACTATACAACAGAAATCAACTTGAATTAAAGCAGTTGGGTGTTGATATGGAAAAAATTGAAAAAAAAACTAACGACTTAGAAAAAGAAATCTCTCTGGCTCTATCTAAAACAGTTAAAAACGTAAAAAAAGATTTTAATTGGAAAGATATACAATCTAAATTAAAACCAAATGAAGCCGCAATAGAAATTATTAGATTTAATTTTTACACGAAAACTAATGTAGATTCAACTATTTATTTAGCTTTAATTTTAGATTCTGAAACAATAAATAATCCCGAAATATTACTTTTAGAAAATGCTGAATATATGGACGGATTTGGATTAAAAGCTTACAAAAAAACAATAAAAGCAAAGTTTCCTGATTTTAAATCTTTTAATGTATATTGGAAATCAATTGATGAAAAAATTCAAGGCAAAGATAGAATATATCTATCTGCTGATGGAGTTTATAACCTTATAAATATTTCTTCTTTAAGAAAATCATCAGATTATTATGTTTTAGATGATTACACAATTATAAACCTTAATAATACAAAAGAATTACTATTTGATAATAATCCTGTAGATAAAACCAATATATCTACTTTTATAGGTAACCCTACTTATGAACTCGAAGATAGAGAAAAAGTTATTATGCAAGTAGGAGAAACTGATAAAAACAATCAAATTCTTATAGCTCCATTACCAGGAACTGAAATAGAAGTTCAGAAAATATCTGAACTATTTAATAACGCTAACAGAAAAATAAATAAATTTACCCAAGAAAAAGCAACCGAAGAAAATTTCAAAAATATAAAAGCGCCATACATACTGCATATAGCAACCCATGGTTACTTCCTTGGTGACTTATCAGAAATAGAAGGTGATAATGTTTTTGGAGTAGATGTAGAAAAAGCAGTACAAAATCCACTTTTACGCTCAGGACTTCTTCTCTCTGGAGCTTCAAACTTTCTTAACTTTGATGAAAGTCAAGCAAGTGGAGATAATGGAATCTTAACAGCTTATGAAGTAAAAAACATGGATTTTAGGGGAACCGACTTAGTTGTTATGTCTGCATGTGAAACAGGTCTTGGTGAAGTCATGAACGGTGAAGGTGTCTATGGATTGCAAAGGTCGTTCCAAGTAGCAGGTGCAAATTCAATTATAATGAGTCTTTGGACTGTAGATGATAAAACTACACAAGAATTAATGGTTGAATTTTATACCAGATACTTACAAGGAGTAGAAAAAATAGAAGCATTCCGCCAAGCAAGACTCGTTATAAAAGAAAAATATCAAGAACCTTATTACTGGGGTGCATTTAAATTACTTGGAAAACAATAAACTATATAAAACTGAAGTGAAATTTAAAAAATCAAACATTGGGAATGAACTTTAATGTTCATTCCCAATGTTAATAAAAAATATAATCTCATATTTTACTTACATAAAAATTCAATCAAATAAAAACATTCTATCTTGCAATTCAAATCAAACCTCTTTTTCTTTACTTTTCAACATTTATTTTAACTTATTTTGATAAATAATTTTTATTCATATAATTATTTCTTAATTTTGTAAATTGTAATGGGCCAAGAGCCCTTTTTTAATGTATAAGTTATTTCGGTTTTATAGGAATGGCAAAAAGAAGAAAACAGAAACACGTTATTGACAAAAAGTTAATTATCGAAGCTTTTGCTGATATGGCAAAAAATAAAAATATCGATAGAGACCTTTTGCAAGGTGTATTAGAAGAAACTTTATCTATGATAATAAGAAAGAAATTTGGCAATGAAGCAGATTTCGAGATTATTGTAAACATGGATAAAGGTGATATAGAGATTTATTTGATGAGAGAAATTGTAGAGGAGGTTTTCGACCCCAATACAGAGATTTCATTATTAGAAGCTAACCAACATGCCGAGGAAGGTGAGGAGTTTGAAATTGGTGATGAATTTATAGAAGAGATAACTCTTGATAATATTGCTGATAATTTTGGAAGAAGATTAGTTTCTCTTGCATCTCAAAATCTCAATCAGAGAATAAAAGAAATTGAAAAAGATCAGATTTTTAATGAATATAACGCAAAAGTAGGCGAAGTTATAGTTGGAGAAATTCATCAAATCAGACGTCATGACATTTTAATTATGCACGACAAAGTTGAGATGAGACTTCCTAGAGACCAACAAATACCTAATGAGCAATATAGATATTCAAAATCTCAATCAATTAAAGCTATTATTAAAGAAGTAAAACGATCTGGTAATTCTGGTCAACCTGATATTATTTTATCAAGAACATCTGAAAAATATTTAGAACGTTTATTCGAAATAGAAATTCCTGAAATTTATGATGGTATTATCCAAATAAAAGGTATCGCAAGAGACCCTGGTGAACGTTCCAAAGTATCTGTTCTATCTTTCGACGAAAGAATAGACCCTGTTGGCTCTTGTGTTGGAATGAAAGGTATTAGGATTCATTCGATTGTAAGAGAACTAAATAACGAAAATATTGATTTAGTAGAATTTACAGACCAAACAGCTGTTTATATCATGAGAGCTATTGCTCCTGCTAAAATTAGAGATATTCAGGTTAACGAAGAAACTAAATCCGCTGTAATTACATTACCCGAAGACCAAGTTTCTTTGGCTATTGGTAGGAATGGACAAAATGTTCGCCTTGCTTCTCGCCTTACTGGTTATAATATATCCTTGATTAAAGAAGGAACTGAAGATATTGATATCAGAGAATTTGATGTTGAACTTGGAGAAACTTTATTAGCTCAAATTGTTGAGTTAGGTGTTAATACTGCTAAGGAATTTTTAAACGAAGACCCAATAGATTTACTAAATCTAGAAGGTATGACAAAAGAATTACTTTTAGAGTTACGCCAAATTATGCTTGCTGAATTTGAAGAGCAGGAAAGTGATGAAATTGTTGAGAAGATTAATTCTATTTAATTTAGAATTACTCTAATTAATTAATTATTATCAAATTGTATTTAAAATATAGAAAAATTTACTTATGGCTTCAAAAACAAGATTATTTAAAATAGCATCTGAAATAAATATCGGTAAAGAAACGATAGTGGAATTCTTGCAGAAAAAAGGATTCGATGTCCACAATAAACCCACTACGGTTCTAACCGAAGAGATGACTGATGCTGTTTATGATAAATTTAAAAAAGAAAAAAAAGCTGCAGAAACTCAAAGAGAAAAAGTGCAGAAGCAAAAAGAAACTCGTAAACCAGCTGAAAAGCCACAAAGCGAGAATCAATCAGAAAAAGTTCAAGAAATTAAGAAGCCAATTTCTGAAAGAATTAATGAACTTTTAGAAGCTGTTGCACCTAAAAAACAAGAAGTTGCTGAAGTAATTGAAGAACCTAAAAAAGTATCTTCTTACAAAGATGTTTCTCAAAAAGAAACTAAGTCAAAAGAAACTAATAAAAAAGAATCTACTTCTAAATCAGAAAAAACTTCTGAAACTTCTCTACCAGAAGACAAAGATTCTGAATCTAAACCTAAGTTCAATAAAGGTAAAGATGAACTTGATTTTACTCAACAAGAACCTGGTGATACTCCAAAACTTAAAGGTCTTAATGTATTAGGTAAAATTGAAGTCGGCGGAGTACGTCCAGGAAGAGATGACAAAAGAAAAAGAGAAAGAAATAGAAAAGATAAACCAAAAGATACAAAGTCTCAAGGTCAACAACAAGGTAACAGAGATTCTAAACCAGGTCAGCAAAAAGATAGACCTTGGAATAAAGATGGTAAACCTGGTGAAAAAAGAGAATTTCAAAAAGATAGACCTTTTAATAAAGACAAAAAAGATAATCTAGTTGGAAGAAGCGAAAACAGAGAAAAATTTGTTGCTAAAGATAGCGGTGATGCCAGAGGCGGAAGAGATTTTAGAGGCAAAAGAGGAGATGGTCAAAGACCCGGCTTTGGTTCCAGAGAGGGCGCTCAAAGAGCTGGCAATCAGAGACCTGGTCCAAGTGGTGGTGGTGACAGAGAAGCACAAGAAAATAGAAAAGAACCTGTATTAATTTTAAGAACAGAACTTGAGGCAATGTCTCAATCGCCTGAGGACAAACAACACCACTTAAAGAAGAGAAAGAAAAACACTTCCTATGTTAACATTGACGAGGAAGTAAAAAGAACAGATTCTCCGGCTGAAAGAGGTAAGAAAAAACGTAAAAAGTCTATCCGTGAGCAACTAAAAGACGAAGATATCAACAAAGCTATCAAAGCAACTCTTGCTGGTATGGAAGACTCTAGTGCTGCTTCTGCTCGTCAAAAAGCTAGACAAAAGAAAAAAATTGAACGTGAAATTAAACAACAAATAATTCAAGAAGAGAAAGAAAAAACTTCTAAGGTTTTAAAATTAACAGAATTTGTAACCACTTCTGATATTGCTATTATAATGGATGTTTCACCAAGTGAGATTATTAAAAAATGTCTTCAATTAGGGCTAATGGTAACAATCAATCAAAGATTAGACAAAGATACTATTACTCTAATTGTTGATGACTATGGTTATGATGTTGATTTCCAAGACCAAAAAGAATTTACAAAACTTGAAGATACCGAAGACCCTGAAGATAGTCTTAAACCACGCGCTCCAATTGTAACAATAATGGGACACGTTGACCATGGTAAGACTTCACTTCTAGACCATATCAGAAACACGAAAGTTGTAGCTGGTGAGTCGGGTGGTATTACTCAGCACATAGGTGCTTACCACGTTGAATTAAAAGATGATAAATTTATTACTTTCCTTGATACTCCGGGACACGAAGCCTTTACGGCAATGAGAGCTAGAGGTGCGCAAATAACTGATATAGTTGTTCTTGTTGTTGCTGCAGATGATAATGTAATGCCTCAAACAAAAGAGGCAATATCTCACGCTCAAGCAGCTGGAGTTCCTATTATAGTTGCTATTAATAAAATTGATAAACCAGATGCAAATCCTGAAAGAATCAAACAACAGCTTTCTGAGCTTAATGTTCTTGTTGAGGAATGGGGAGGTAAATACCAATCTATCGAGATTTCTGCAAAACAAGGTATTAATATTGATGAGCTTCTTGATAAAATTATATTAGAATCAGAACTCCTTGATTTAAAAGCAAACCCTGACAGAATGGCAAGAGGAAATGTAATTGAAGCAAATCTTGATAAAGGTCTTGGAGCTGTTGCTACCGTTATTGTTAGAAAAGGAACACTAAAAGTTGGTGATATATTTGTTGCAGGAGTCGCGTTTGGTAGAATTAGACTAATGCTTGATGAAAGAGGAAATAAAATTGATAAAGTTATTCCTTCTATGCCAATTAGAATAGTTGGTTTTGATGGCGTACCTAGTGCAGGCGATAACTTTGTTGTTTTAGAAAACGAAACTCAAGCTAAAAAAGTAGCAACTGAAAGAGCACAACTAAAACGCGAACAAGAACTTAATCAAATGAGAAGAATTACTCTTAACAACTTCTCAGAAAATATTGCTGGTGGAGAGGTTCAACACCTTAACTTAATTCTTAAAGCTGATGTTAACGGTTCTGTTGAAGCATTAAGTGACGAGTTACAAAAACTTAGTCATCAAGAGGTCGCTGTTAATATTCTAATGAAAGGTGTTGGTCAAATTAATGAATCTGATGTACAACTTGCTGTTGCTTCAAATGCGATAATTATAACTTTCCATACAAATGCTACTGCCAAAGCAAAACAACTTGCTAATAATGAAGGCGTAGAAATAAGAGATTATGAAATTATCTACGAAGTTATTGACGACATAAAAGACGCTCTTGAAGGAATGTTAAAACCTGAAGTTAGCGAACAAGTTGGCGGTGAAGCTGAAATTCGAAATATATTTAAACTTGGTAGAACTCAAAGAATTGCTGGTTGTAAGATTCTTTCAGGAAAAATTACAAGAAATGCAAAAGCAAGACTATTAAGAGATGGCTTACCTATTTACGAAGGAAAGATTGGCTCCTTAAAAAGAGAAAAAGACGACGTTAAAGAAGTTAGTGAAGGTTACGAGTGTGGTATTATGCTCGATGGCTTTAATGACTACATGGAAGACGATATTATACAAACATTCAATTTAGTTGAAACAAAACGAAAATTTTAAGAGAATTTTTTAAATGTCTATTAGAATCGAAAAAGTATCAAGTGAAATCAAAAAAGTACTTGCAATCCCAATTAATGAAATTGCAAGCGAACATTTTAGAGGTAAATTGATTACTATAACCTCTGTTGTAGTCTCTAAAGATTTATCTATTGCTAAAGTTTATTTAAGTGTCTATGGTGGTAAATCCTCTCCTATGGAAGTCATACACTTTATGGAAGAAAATACCTCTCAGGTAAGAGCTTATCTTGGAAGAAATATTAGATTAAGGATTACTCCAGAAGTAAAATTTTTCCTAGATGATACATTAGACCAAATTGAACATTTTCAAGAGTTAATAGATAAAGCAAACTCAAATAATGCTGATATTAAATAATTGTTTCTCAAATTTTAATGAACTTACTGAAATAGCTAACAATGAAGGTTTTGTTTTGTTAGTAAATAAACCAATTACTTGGAGTTCTTTTGATGTGGTTAATAAACTTAGGTTTGCCACTAAAATAAAAAAAGTAGGTCACGCCGGAACGTTAGATCCCTTAGCTACTGGGCTTATGCTTATTGCTTTTGGCAAAGCAACAAAAAAAATTGATTCTTTAGTTCTTTTAAATAAAAAATATAAAGCAATTTTTAAATTAGGAGCAACTACTAAATCTGATGACTCTGAATATCCAGAAGAAAACATTAAAAATGCAAGCAATATTGATCAATTATTAATTAAAAATACGATTAATAGCAATTTTATTGGTAAGATTACTCAGATGCCCCCTAATTTTTCTGCTAAAAAAATAAAAGGTAAAAGAGCATACAAAATTGCAAGAGAGGGAAAAGAAGTAGAATTAGCACCAGTTGAACTTACTATTAATCAGTTCGAAATAATTAACTATGATAATCCTTTTGTTGAAGTTTTGATAGATTGTTCTAAAGGGACTTATATTCGTTCTTTAGCTAGAGATTTAGGAGAAAAATTGCATTGTGGTGCCTATATGTCTAATTTAGTAAGAACAGAAATTGGTGAATATAGACTTGATGATGCTTTCGAATTGAATGATTTTATTGATAAATTAAAATTAATAGAGTAAATAATAAAAACAAAATAAATAATGATTAAAGTTTTCAGGGATATAGATAATGTTGAATTTAATAAAAATACAATCTTAACGGTTGGTACTTTTGATGGTATTCACATTGGTCATAAAGAAATTCTTGATAAACTGATTTATCAAGCTAAAGAAAAGAACTTAAGATCTTGTATAATAACTTTCCACCCACATCCACAACATATAATTCGGTCAAATTCTAAAAATAATCTTAAATTAATTACAAGTATTGAAGAGAGAATTTATTTATTTGAAAAACTTGGAGTTGATTCTATACTCGTTATTCCATTTAACAAAGAATTTTCTCAATTATCAGCAAAAGAATTTGTTATTGATATTCTTTATAAAAAACTAGGTTTTTTAGAATTTTTGATTGGTTATGACCATTCTTTTGGTAAAAATAGAGAAGGAAATTATGAATTACTCAAACAAATATCAAAAGAATATGATTTTGAAGTTACCCAAATTGGTGCTAAAACAACAAATGAAAATGAAATAATATCAAGTACAAAAATAAGAGAAGCTTTAGAAAATCGAGATATTAAACTTGCTAATAAAATGCTTGGTTGGAGTTATTTTATAACCGGCATCGTAAGAGAAGGACATAAAAGAGGCAGAACTATAGGTTTTCCTACAGCAAACGTAATTCCAGAAGAAGTTCATAAGTTAATTCCCAGAAATGGCGTATATGTTGTTAAATCAGAAATTGATGGAGTAGAGTATTTTGGAATGGCAAATTTAGGCACAAGACCTACATTCTTAGAAAATGCACAAGCTCAACTTGAAGTTCATTATTTTGATTTAGATATGGATTTATATGGTAAAGAATTAAGAGTAGAATTTTTATCATACTTAAGGGAAGAGAAAAAATTTGATATAATTGATAAATTAGTTAATCAACTAAAAAATGATAAACAATTTTCATTAAACTTCCTCAAAGATTATAAAATGAAATAGTCCTAAATTAAATATTGTATGAAATTATACTAAATAAATCATATTAATTCAGTGTTCAGGTTCCCATATTACTCTTAAAAAAGTTGAAAGTCTTTAGTTTGAATAGCCAACTGGAATACCTGTTACTATACCTATTAATAAATTTTCCTTAATACCAACCCTCATTTGTGGTCTTAAAGTCGTAGAAAACTCACCATAAGTATATTCTTGGTTTACTTCTATACCAACAAAATTTCTGGTTCCTGGTATCATATAGTGAAAGTTTGAATTTATTTCAAAACCATAATCAACTTCTTGATCAAAATGTTGAGTAATCCTTGGTCCTGTATAAAGTAAAGTGTGGAAATTATCACCCCATCTTTTTGCAGCAATAAAAAAAGGATTATATAAATTTCCTATATATACTCTATTATTTAAATTTTTAAACTCGTTGAACTCGAACTCATGTATCATTCCTATTGCAAGAGAAGTTGCAATATTTGTATTCACATAAAAACTCCACTGAGCAGCTAATTTTAAACTATTAATTTTACTACCAGGCAAACTACCATTGCCATTTTCATTATTTGGATAATAAAATGTGAGAGGAATCTCAACCTCAAGCCCTAACCTATCTATTGGTGCCCATTCATATTCTATTAAACTTTCATACCGGTCATAATCAGAATCATCAGTTAAACCCATACCAAAATTCCACTCTTTCTCACCCTTTCTTGCTCCTAGATCTCTAATCAAATCTATATAAAGTGGTTCTGCATGTAAAACTTTATCTAGTTCATATTTTTGTTCTACTTCTAAAATATAAAGACTGTCAATTATAGAGTTATTTGTGTTTCCATTATCTTCTTGAGCATTAAGATTAAATGATAAAATCAATAACAAAAAATATCTAAACATAATAACTAGTATAATCCATATTGGTTTTGAAAATAATACAAAATTAAGCATCTTTTAATTAGAAAATTATTAGAATATCATTAGAAATTATTATTTGGAAGTTAGTATATGTATAATTATTTTTGAAATCAAAAAATTACAAAATAAATTTATTAGTAAGACAATAATGAGAACTTTTATTTTTACAATAATCATCTTCTTATCAACTTCTTGTGCTGTAAGATATGATTATAATAGTTTATCTTTCCAAACAAGAGGTGATTACAAACTTGACGTATTAAAAGATTTTGATTTAAAAGAAAAAGAAAAACAAATTTTAAATTATGACAATCAAGAATTTGAGATTTATTTTAAAAATTTTTTTGTGATTTCTGGAAATCAAATGCTGGGAGGAACTTATGATGTTTTTGTATTTATTTTCAAGAATAATGAATTATTAGAATGTGGTGTGTTAGAGGATTTTAGAAGAAGCCAGGAACCTTTTTTAAATAGAATTGCTAAATTTTATGGAGAGATTAAATGAGGATAATTTTAATATTATTATTAGTCTTATTAATTTCATCTTGCCAAATTCCATTAACAGGAGTTAATAAATTTGCTGAAATATACAAAGGTATGCCAAAAAATCAAGTCTTTACCAAAATCAAACGAAGACCTGATTTTTCAAGACAAATAAATTATATGAACGAAATAATGTTTTATGAAGTTTATAATATTAAATTATCAACTTATAAACAAGAGCATCAAGAAAAAAGAACATCATATAATCCTAGAATAGAATATGAAGTATATGATGTAACAACTGTAACAGACTACTTTTATCCTTATGTTATATTATATAAAAATGGATATGTTTTTTATCAGGGATTTTTATGGGAATTTAAAAATGATAGAAGAATTGAAATTAATGAGTTGGGAAATATTTTATGGAGTGAAATAAATGAATAAGTTTATCTTCATTAATTTAATGTACAATAAATTAAAAATTATATTAATAGTTTTCATTTTTACATTTATTTCTTGTTCAACATATTTATATAAACAGAATCTAAATTTAGAAATAAAATCAACTACATATAATCAGTTCCAAAAGGAAAGAATACATATATATAAGGAAGTAGATTTTAAATTAGAAAATGATTTCGAAAATTACAAAGTCGTTGAATCAAAAATCAATCATGCTGATGGTCCAATGAATTATATATATGCCTTTAGAAATGACACCTTAATTTATTTTGGTTATCCTTACCAATTTAGCCAAAACCAAAGTGAGACCATAAATGAAATAGGTAAATATTATAGTCTAAATATTTACAAAAAACCAGGTATATTTAAATAATACAATTAACACTATAATTATCATATAATTGTATAGAAATAAATAAATAATTAATGTATTAAACAACAATTCTTTTGATTTTGCTTTTTAAAGAAGTTGAAATTTCATAAGGATTCGTATTAATTCTTTCAGCTATTTCAATAATTTTTATTTCTTTTGTACTACTTCTTCCTATTAACGTTACTTCATCATTAATGGCACAGTTTATATTAGATATATCACATATTGTTAAATCCATATTAATAGAGGAAATTATATCACAATATTCATCGTTAATAATACATTTTGCATTATTAGAAAGTAAATAGGAAAAACCATCTCCATATCCTATTGGTAAAATTCCAATTTGCATATCTTTTTCAGCTTGATATTTAAAACTATATCCAATAAATTCTCCTTTCTTAATTGATATAATATTTTTAATTGAAGTTTTTAATTCTAAAACTGGAAGTAAGTTGTTTAATCGATTATCACTAAATGGGTTTATACCGTACAAAGAAATTCCAGGTCTAACAAAATCCATTTGAGAATTATCTAAATTAAAAATACCCCCGCTATTTGAAATATGTTTGGGAATTTGGGTAAGATTAAATTTTTTAATTAAATGATTAAATCTATTAATTTGCAAGTTTGAATAATCAATATCATTTGATTTAGAAAAATGGCTCATCAACGCTTCTAACTTAACATTATTGAGTTTATCTAAATTCTTAACGATTAAACTTAACTCATCTTCGCTTACACCATCTCTATTCATTCCGGTATTTATAAATAAGTGAAAATTTATAATTTTATTATTAACTTTAGCAAAGTTATCTAACTCTACTAATACATTAAAACTTTCAATCGATGGAATTAAATCTAATTTAACTACATCTTCAACGTCATCATTAGTAATGGGTACAACAACTAATAATTTATTTTTTATATCATTGCTTCGAAGAAAATAAGCATCATCGGTATATGCAATCCCAAATGCATAAATGTTTTGATATTTAAGAAGATTAGCGATTTCTAATTGTCCATGTCCATAAGCATTAGATTTTATAAGCGGTATAATTTCACTATTTAATGCCTTATTTCTAATTATTTCAAGATTATGTAGTAAATTTGATTTATTAATTATTATTTTTGTGTTTCGCATAAATTAAATATTTTTAAAATTCTGTCGATAGTAATAGCAAAATTAGAAATTTACTTTTAGATTAAAAAATGTTTAAATATATATATTTATTATCAATTCTATTTATAACTAATTCTTGCGTAGATAAAGCAAGATTTACAAATGAATTTGAAGAATATAAATCAGACCTTAGTATAAATAGCCAATTTGATGAATACGACCCCGTAATAAACGGAGAATATCTCTATATTACAGCGCAATATAACATCAATGATAGAATAAGCAAAGAAATACTAAAATCTAAGTTAGTAAATGGAAAAACGACTAAAATAATTGTAGTTCAAAATTTTTGTGGTGAATTAATTCCAACAAGCACTCCTGCTATATATGAAAACAATAGCACCGGATTAGTTGAGTATTATTTTTCTGCAAAAAAATGTAATAAATGTGATAGTGATTTATATTATACTTTTGCTTTAGACACAACTTTTTCACCTCCAGTTCCAATTGATATTGAGTTAAATTCAGAGTTTGAAGAATTACAACCAAGAATATCAAATGACGGCAAGAAACTACTCTTTGTATCAAATAGAGAAGATTCTTTTGGTGAAACTGATATATATTATACAGAAAAAGATAATAATGGAATCTGGAAAAAACCAAAAAATTTAGGAAATAAAGTTAATACTTCCGCAGTTGAAGATTCTCCAAGTTTTGGCTCTAATAATGAAATATATTTTTCATCAAATGGTAAGTCAAAAAGTAAAAATTTTAATATATATAAAGCTGATTTTATAGATGTAAATAGCCAAATTGAAAAAGTAAATAAACTTTCAAGTAGAATAAATTCAAAATATAATGAAAAATCTTACGTAATGGGCACTCAAGGCGAGATTTATTACTCATCTGATAGATTTGGCAATAGTGATATATTTTCAGAAGCAAAATGCTTAGAGGCATTTGTTTCATTAAATTTTATAAATGAAAATGATTTAAAACTTAATGGTAAATTAACTATTAAAAATGATTTAAATCAAGAGTTAATATCTGACAATATTACTGGTAATTCAGTGAAATATGAATTAGCTCAAGATAACACCTATTTCTTAGACTTTAAAAGCGATTGTTATCCTCAATTTAATTTTGAAAAAGAAATATTCCTGCCATGCGATGATATCAAAAATACTGAATATAATTTTGATATTATTATTCCAATGGTTAAAAAAAATAAAGATATTGAAGAATATAATATTCCATTTTTTGTAACAGGATACTACTACCCAAATACAATTGAAAGTCTTAATAATTTAAAATTGCTTTTTAAACATAATAGATTTAGTGCTGATAGCACAAATTATGTTGAGGAACCATCTGATAAATATGAAAGCTATTCTGTCGAAATTGAAGCAGCATTTGAAGATATCAATGATTTTCTGAATCAAAAAGTAGAACAATATAACTCTGCGTGTGATTTGAATGATGAATACGTAAAAATTACAATAGTTGGGTATGCGGATGAAAGAAAAATTGCATCTGGAATGAGATATTTTGGACCTTCTATTATTGATAACTCTATCGGTTTGAATATTACTAACGGAGCGCAATTTAATAATTTAGAACTTTCAAAACTCAGAGCTTATTTCACCGCTCAAGAAATTCAAAAAAGAATTCAAAAAAATGATAATTACAAAAATATTTCAAATAGAATTATTTGGGATGTAAAAGGAAAAGGAGAATCAATAAAAAATAACCAAAATTTGGATTTAGCACGCAGAGTATCAGTTTTGATTGAATCTAAATTTGATTAAAGTTTAGTTAATTTCATGCTAAATTAGTAAATATAATAAATCTTAATCTATCAAATTATTTATTCTATAAACCAAAAAAAGTCGTAAAAATTAATTTACGACTTTTTTATTTTTTCATAATATAAGAGTGTGATCTCGGCGG
>CBFIFP010000004.1:0-243981 GCA_965661945.1 Eximiradiales bacterium | reverse complement strand
AGGGAAGTAAAGTCGAAGGGAAGTAAAGTCGAAGGGAAGTAAAGTCGAAATGAACTTAAAATAAACTATAATAACAAAGGAATATCATGGGTAAAGGATACATGTATATACTCGAATGCTCAAACGGAAAATACTATACAGGTAGCACTCGAAACCTTGAAAAAAGATTAAATCAACATCAACAAGGATTAGGTTCAAACTTTACAAAAAAGTATTTACCAATAAAATTAGTTTATGTTGAAGAATACGAAAGAATAGACGATGCATTTAACAGAGAAAAACAGATACAAGGTTGGACAAGAAAGAAAAAAGAGGCATTAATAAATGGAAATTTTAAAGATTTACCAAAATTAGCAGAATGCAAAAATACAACACATTACACTAACGCACCCTTCGACTCCGCTCAGGGTGCTTAAACTCAAGTTCACTAAAAAAAACCAAGTTCATTGAGCGGAGTCGAAATGAACAAAAGTGAACACAAAAACCAAGTTCCCTGAGCGAAGTCGAAGGGAAAGCGAAGTCGAAGGGAAAGCGAAGTCGAAATGAAGTCATTCTAACCCAAAAACCAATTTACCAGAATGACGTAATATTTGTTTATAAGGAGATTGAGAATGGAATATGAATACGAAAAACCATTCTATGGTATTTTTGAAATAGTTGGTTTAAGTATAAAATCAACAAATGAAAAAAATAAATATGTTTTTAATGATGCACTAATTTTAAATGGAAAAGAGCTAAAAGCTTTCTTCAAGCAAAAAAATGATTCTATTAATATTATTACTCATGATGAATTGAGAATGTATTCAAATGACATTACTTATTTGTTAATAGAAAATTATGAAGAAAAAAAAATACCATTAAGAGCAAATCAAATTATTTCCTTTTTATCCTTTGTAACTTTAGTTATATCAAATTTCCAAAATTGTGTATCGTTAAAGAGAGAAATTTATAAAAAAGATAATTTTGATTATCAAATTTTAGATTCAAATTCTTATAATAAATCAAATGTTTCAATTTCCGGTTTTGGTTTAAATATTCAAACATCAGATATAATTACATCAAGAAAAAATTTAAAAAAAATTATAAAAAATAGTTATTTCAATAATTTGTTCTATTTAATTGATAATAATAAAAAATTAAATTATAATTATTTAATTGATTCTCTGAATAATTTTTATATTACTTTTAACAATTTAAATACATCATTTAATTATTTGGGTGCTGTAATTAGTCTTGAAATGCTGTTAAAAGGCAATGGAAAATATGAAGATATAAAAACTAGATTAAAAATACTATTATCTGAAAAAGTTTATGAGTTTTATAACTCTGTTATAACGTTTGAGAATATGAAAGATAAGGATATTTTCCAAATTAGAAATGAATATGTTCATAGTGGTAAAGAAATAAATACTTCAAATGCATTAAAATCTTTGATGTTTACAAGTATAGTTATAATTGCGATTTCAAATTTATTAGTAGTAAAAAAATTTAAAAATAAACAAATGATGATTGAATATTTAGATGAATGTTACAAAAAATCAAAATTTAATCATTTCGATAATTGTATAAAAATTGAAGCAAATGAGTTTACAGAAAATTTTTTGCCAACAATTTATATATTAAATTATATTAAAAATCAATTTGAAGATATTTCAGATTTAAATGAAAAGAAAGAAGTTAAAAAAATTGATTTCAAAATTAAAGTGAAAACATTAATAGAGTATAAAAATGTTAATGAAAAATATGCATATAATTTAGTTAATTCTTGTTCATTAGAATTAAACAATGCATTTAAATCATATAATGAATACCTAGAACATCAGTATATAGTTATTCCAGGTACTATAAATAAAATGATTCAACTAATGAAAGAATATACCCACCCGTTACATTTTCATAACTATAAATAATAGGCAACGACCCCATGAAAACCCAAATAAAACAATTCGACCTATACGGAAAAAGAAATCACAAATACGATTTCTTATTAAACAATAATATCAAATCTATAAATTGGAACAATCTAAATCCAACAGAACCATACTATTTCCTAGCTAATAAAAACTTTGATGAAATAATGAGTTACGAAAATGGATTTACAATAGATGAATTAATGAATTATACTGCTGGTATACAAACAGTACGAGATACTTTAACAATTCATATTGACGAAAGAGATTTGAAATCTGTTGTTCATGACTTTTTAGATTTAGATGAAGATAAGATAATTCAAAAGTATAATACGAATGATGCAAGAGATTGGAAAATTAAAAGAGCAAAAGAAGACATTAAAAACAATATAGAAAATAATAATGTATGGCAAAAAATTCACTATAGACCATTTGACATTAGAAATACTTTTTATAGTGGTACTCAAAATGGCTTTGTATGTAATGGAAGATATAAAATTTCAAAACATTTTTTAAAACCAAATATAGGTATTACTTTTAATAGAAATATAGAAGTAAAAAGAGAATTTTATGATATTTTCATTATAAATTTTATGGCCGATGGACATAGTTTAAGTATGAAGGAACATAATTATTTTGCTCCACTTTATCTGTACCCAGACCAAGGCGAGCAGGGCGAGATAATAGAGCAAGAACGCACCCCAAACCTAAACCCAGAAATAGTAAAAGAAATAGAAGAAGTGTTGGGTTTGAAATTTGTGGCAGAGAAGCCCCCTTCGACTACGCTCAGGGAGCTAAATTCAAGTTCACTAAGTGAAAACAACCCAAGTTCACTGAGCGAAGTCGAAGTGAACACCTTCGCCCCAATCGACCTATTAGATTATATTTATGCAGTTCTCCACAGCCCTGCATACAGAGAAAAATACAAAGAATTTCTAAAAATCGACTTCCCAAGAGTGCCATATCCAAAAATTGATACATTCTGGAAACTCGTAGAAATCGGCAAACAAATAAGAGAAATCCATTTACTTGAAAGCCCAGAAGTAGAAAACTACATCACCAAATACCCAATAAATGGTAGCAACATAGTAGAAAAAGTAACTTACAAAGAAAGCAAAGTATATATTAACAAGGAACAATACTTTGATGGCGTTCCTGAAGTAGCGTGGAACTTCTACATCGGCGGATACCAACCAGCTCAAAAATGGTTAAAAGACCGCAAAGGAAGAGAACTAAATTTCGACGACATAATGCACTACCAAAAAATCATAATCGCATTATCAGAAACCGACAAACTAATGAAAGAAATCGATAAAGTAGGAGTAGAATAAAAATCAAGGTCATTGAGCGGAGTCGAAATAACCGAAACAGACCAAAACCTTGTACACAATATTAGCCATTTTCATTTTTTTCGTCATAACTAATTAATATTTCACAATTTAGCAGTTCGAAAAACTTTTTTCAGAAGTCCACTTTTTGCACAAAACCATTGTAAATATAATTATAATTATTTTTAAAAATAATTATTTGATGTGTGTAATAAACATTATAATTTTGCATAAATATAAAACACAAAACAAAAAGAAATAGAAATAATATCACAATAAAAACAAAAATGTATTAGAACTTCGGAGAAGTTCAACGTTAATAGCAAAAAAATACCCCAACCCCCACAACTGCGGAGCAGTTGAACAAAAAATAACGGAAAACCTTGAACACAATATTAGCCACAATCGGCAACCCATTGTAAAACAGCAAGTTCCAAGTTCTCAAAAAACCAAAAAACGCAATTCTCTGCAAAAAACTAAAAATTAATCCTCAATAATTATCAATCTGTGCCCTCTGTAATGACCCAGAATAATCAATGTATATCGTTTTCCATTCAGTGAAAATATCAAAAACAGTCCAGCCACCCTCTCGATGACCATTGCCCGTCCCTTTTATCCCACCAAAAGGCATGTGTGCTTCCGCACCAATTGTTGGAGCATTAATATACGTTATCCCAGCTTCCAAATCTCGCATTGCAATCATCGATTTTCTCATATCATTTGTAAAAATTGAGGAGGATAGCCCATACTGGCAATTATTCGCCTTGTTAATTCCATCTTCCAGCGAATCACACTTGGTTATCACAAGCACCGGCCCAAATATCTCCTCTTGGAACAATCTCGAACTCTCCGGTACATCCTTATAAATCGTTGGCAATATAAAATTACCCCTTGCCAAATCCCCATCAATGGCTCGCTTTCCTCCGCAAACCAATTTCAGCCCCTCATCTTTGGCTACTCTAAAATAACCCTCAATCTTATCCACTGCTTTCTGATTAATCACTGGTCCCATCTGAGTATCTGCTTTCAGACCATCGCCCAGCTTCAAAGATTCGGCTTTCTCCCTCAATCTTTCGATGAAATTATCATAAATATCCTTATGTAAAATTAATCGTGAAGTAGCTGTGCACCTCTGACCAGTAGTCCCGAAAGCTCCCCAAAGCACCCCGTCCAATGCTAAATCTAAATTTGCGTCTTCCATCACTATCTGGGGATTCTTTCCGCCCATCTCAAGGGAAAATTTCTTGTTAAGCTCTCCACATTTAGCGGCAATCCTCTTTCCAGTTTCAGTGGAGCCAGTAAAACCAATCAATTTAATATCCTGATGCTCAACCATTTCCCTTCCAATACCACCATCACCAAACAAAACATTAAAAACACCCTTCGGAACGCCAGCCTCCTCCAATATTTCAGCAAATATCACCGCCGAATGAGGAGCATCTTCGCTTGGTTTAAATATCACCGTATTCCCAGCAGCCAAAGCAGGTATAATTTTCCAAGAAGGAACAGCAATCGGGAAATTCCACGCCGTAATAATCCCGCAAACTCCGACCGGAGTCCTGACAGACATATTAAATTTATTATTCATCTCCGACGGAACAGTATGACCAAACAACCGACGAGTCTCCGAACCAGCATAATAGCAAGTATCAATCGCCTCTTGAACATCGCCCTCAGTCTCAAAAGTCGGCTTGCCCATCTCACGAGTCATCACCCGAGCAAGTTCAGATTTCCTTCTAGTAAAAATATCTCCAGCAATCCTAAGAATATCTCCTCGCTTAGGAGCAGGAGTATTCTTCCATAATTTATAAGCACTTACAGAACTCTCAACAGCACTATTCAAGTCATTAACATCAGAAAGAGGAAACTCACCAATAACATCACTACTATCAGCAGGACTAACATTTTTAAAAAAACTATTAGAACTACCCTCAACCCATTTACCATCAATATAATTTTTAAATTTAATCAAAATAATATTCCTTCAATTTTGCATAAATACTTTATCAAAACTAAGAAAAAAAAAAGGAATTACGAAATTAAAATTGCAAAGAATCTCCAAGACATCTCCACCATAATAAATATAATTAAAACCTTTTCAAATTATCTTTACGCCATTAAAAATTCTTTCAACGTTTTCTAAAATATATTCTACGCTATTAAAAATTCTTTCAACGTCTTCTAAAATCTTTCTTACGCCATTGAAAATATAATCATCACTATAGGAAAAGTAATTTGAACATTCGTAAAAAGCATTCAGAAAGATTTAATAAATAAAATAAAAGAAAAATATAAAAAAAAGAAGTCGGGCGGAGGATTTAGAACGGAAAAAATAATTGAAAGAAAAAGTAGTAAAAACAAATTAATTTGATATAAATGATAAAATTAAATATTTTTCCCTTATATTTGTACTTTATTTCTCACAATTTTTCAAAATATCCCTTAAAAAAGGATATTCTACAGGATTATTTAATGTTAAATTTCCAAGAGATGGGCTTGAATGATGAATTATTACAAGCCATCGCAGATTTAGGTTTTGAGACGCCTACAGAAATTCAGTCTCAGACAATACCTTATATTCTTAATGATGACAAAGATTTAGTAGGACTCGCACAAACAGGAACTGGTAAGACAGCATCCTTTGGTTTGCCGATATTAAACAAAGTCAATATCGAGAATAAAGATGTCCAGGCAATTATATTGTGCCCTACAAGAGAGCTTTGTGTTCAAATCACCTCAGATATGAACAATTATTCTAAATATCAAAAAAATATGAAAGTTGTGCCAGTCTATGGCGGCGCAAGTATCGAAAAACAAATAAGAGATATAGAAAAAGGTCCTCAAGTAATAGTTGGAACACCTGGAAGAGTAAAAGACTTGCAAAAACGAGGAATACTTAACTTGAAAAAGATTAAGTACTTAGTTTTAGATGAAGCCGATGAGATGTTAAACATGGGGTTCAAAGAAGAACTAGATATAATATTATCTCAAGCATCAGGAAACAGACAGACATTGTTATTTTCGGCTACAATGCCATCTGAAATCAAAAGAATTGCGAATAATTATATGAACAATCCTTTTGAAGTCACAATCGGTAAGAAGAACACAAGTAATGCTGATGTGAGTCATGAGTATTATATGACCCACGAACGCAATAGATATTATGTTCTTAAACGCTTAGCGGATTTTTATCCTAATATATATGGAATAATATTCTGCAGAACTAGACAAGAAACAAAAGATGTATCTGATAAGTTAATTAATGATGGGTACAATGTAGACGCACTGCATGGTGATTTATCACAACAGCAGCGTGATTATGTAATGAAGAAATTCAGAAGCAAGAATCTTCAAATTCTAGTTGCAACCGATGTTGCCGCAAGAGGTATAGACATTAACGAACTATCTCACATAATTAATTACAATTTACCTGATGACCCAGAAGTATATATTCATAGGTCTGGAAGAACAGGAAGAGCCGGCAATAAAGGTATTTCTATCACAATAATAAATCCTAAACAAAAAGGAAGAATGCGTGATGTGGAAAGAATCGCTGGTCAGAAATTCGCTGAAAAGCAAATTCCAAATGCAGAAGAAATATGTGAAAATCAACTCTTCCATTTAATTGATGTAGTTAATAATGTAGAAGTTAACGAAGAAAGTATTTCAGGATATTTACCAAAAATTTACGAAAAATTGGAACACCTTTCCAGAGAAGATTTGATTCAGCGATTTGTATCTGTTGAATTTAATAGATTTCTTGATTATTATAAAAATGCAGAGGATTTATCTGTTACTCACGAAAAATCAAGAAGTGCTTCTGGTGGAAATGTAGTAAGATTTTTTGTAAATATGGGTAAAGCTCATAGATTAGACGTAAAATCATTAATTGGTTTAATCAACGAAGCAACAAAAGATAGAAATATTCCAATTGGAACTATAGACCTAATGAATGATTTCTCATTCTTCGAAATTGATAATCAATATGAAGATACAATACTCGAAGCATTTGAAGAAGACATAACATTCAAAGGTCAAAGAGTATCAGTTGAGATTTCAAAACCACGTAAAAACTTCGGCGGTGGTGGAAGAGGTCGTGGATTCTCTGGCGGTGGTGGCGGAAGAAGCTACGGTGGTGGCGGCCGAAGAGACGAAAGAAGAAGCGGCGGTGGCTATCCAAGAGGTGATAGAGACTCCGGTGGCGGAAGAGGTGGCGACAGAGATAGGGGAGACCGAGGCGGAAGAGATAGAAGAAGTGATAGTGGTGGCGGTTACTCAAGAGATGGAGGAGGGTCTAGAAGAAGTAGTGGCGGCAGCGACTCAAGACGCAGCAGTTCTGGTGGAAGTAATTTCAGAAGTAGAAAGAACAAGTAAAATAAAAGCCCTCTAAAGAGGGCTTTTTTTTAATAAATTGAAAAAAAACTAATAATTCAAATGGATTGATTTATTAGATTAATAAAATTATTTTGTGGGGTCAACAAGAGAATTGAAAAGTTCAATTACTTCTTCTAGAGATTTAGAACCTAAATCACCAACTCCGTGTTCCCTTAAAGAAACTGATTTATTTTCTTCTTCTTTTTGACCTATTATCATAGAATAAGGGACTTTTTGTTGTTCTGATTCAGCAATTTTTCTTTGAATTTTTTCGGCTCTTGCATCAAGTTCTACTCTGTAACCTTTAGATTTGAGGAGAGTAACAACTTCATTTGCGTATTCAAGAGTTTTATCAGAAATCGGAAGTACCGAAATCTGAGTTGGAGCAAGCCAAAACGGGAAATTCCCAGCAAAATGTTCTATAAGAATAGAAACAAATCTTTCCATCGAACCAAATGGCGCTCTATGAATAATAACAGGACGATGCTTTTCATTGTCAGAGCCAATGTATTCTAATCCAAAACGCTCTGGCATAACATAATCAACCTGCACGGTTCCAAGTTGCCACTTTCTACCAATAACATCTTTAACAATAAAGTCAATTTTTGGTCCGTAGAAAGATGCTTCTCCTAAACCGATAAAATAGTCAAGGTGAATTTCGTCAGCAACTTCTCTGATAATTTGTTCTGCTTTATTCCATAACTCAATATCTCCTGCGTATTTATCTTTTGCATCATCTCTAAAAGATAGGCGAGTTGAAACTTCCATACCAAAGGTTTTGAATACTAATTGAGTAAGTTCAACGCAATTTATGAGTTCATCTTTTAGTTGTTCTTCAGTGCAGTAGATATGAGCATCATCTTGAGTAAAGCCCCTAACACGTGATAGACCAGAGAGTTCTCCAGACTGTTCGTATCTATAAACGGTACCAAACTCAGCAAGACGAAGAGGTAAATCTTTATATGATCGCTGTTCATTATCATAAATCTTGTGATGGTGAGGGCAATTCATCGGTTTAAGCATATACTCTTCTTCTTCAACAGAAATAGGGGCAAACTGAGAATCCTTATAATAAGGATAATGCCCAGAAGTTTTATACAAGTTTAAATTCCCGATATGAGGTGTAATTACTTCCACATATCCTCTTTTTACAAGTTCATCTTTAATGAATGCTTCAAGTTTTCTGCGAATGAATGCACCTTTAGGCAACCAAACAGGTAAACCAGCACCAACTTCAGGCGTAATCATGTATAGTTTTAGTTCTTTACCAAGTTTTCTATGGTCTCTTTTTTCAGCTTCTTCGCGTTGAACAAGATACTCATCAAGCAAAGTTTTTTTAGGGAACGAAATTCCGTAAATTCTTGTCATCATTTTATTATCAGAATTCCCTCTCCAGTAAGCACCAGCAACAGAAGTAAGTTTTATTGCCTTAATCCAGCTTGTATCAGGAATATGCCCACCTCGGCATAAATCAACAAAATTACCTTGAGTGCAATAAGTAATTTTTTGACCTTTAAAATCTTCTAAAAGTTCTAATTTATATTCATTACCAAGATTTTTATAATAGTTATGGGCTTCGTCCCACTCCCATTCATTCATTATAAATTGACTTTTATTTTTAGCAAGTTCTGACATTTTAGATTCAATTTTCGGTAAATCATCTAAAGAAATTTTATGTTCACCAAAATCAACATCGTAATAAAAACCATTTTCAATGGCAGGTCCAATTCCAAACTTTACATCTGGATAAAGTTCTTGTAAAGCTTCAGCCAGCAAGTGAGCAGACGAATGCCAAAACATCTCTTTACCAGCATCATCATTAAATGTTAAAATATGAATATTAGCATCTTCATTTACAGCGGAGTGGATTTCTTTTTTGACACCATTAACTAAAATACCAACAGAATTTCTTGCAAGACCTTCGGATATAGATTTAGCAATTTCATACCCTGACAAACCTTGTTCAAATTCTTTTTTGCTACCATCTGGTAATGTAATTAACATATAAATTTCCTAAATTGCTTTTTAAATTTTACAAATATAAGGATTTTAAAATCTTTTCAATAATATCTCAAATAAATATTGAAACCTTAATTATTCCAAATCCTTATTAATTTCTTGTTTAACCTACTTAATGCTGTTGGTCAATATGATCAATTATATTTTACTTTTTCAACTGACCTAATTCCATCAATCATAAATAATCTTTTAAAGATATAATTCATATCTTTTTTACTTGTTATTTTTAGAATCATAAAAGCAGAAAACATATTGCCAGTTGTATCAATATCAAGTTTTATCATATTATTTTTGCCAATTGCTTCTGTTATCTGTTGCAACATACTTTCCTTATCTTCACCAGTGATTTGAATTGAATAATCTAATTTTTCATCTTGACGATTATTTTCTGCAAGTTCTTTATTGATATTTTTAAAATACCGATAAAGTCCTATAATTGCTTTGTTGGTAACAACAAATTTATTCCAATCTGGTTTTGGAAAAGATGTCTTAGTAATTGAAATCTCAACCTGGTCACCATCTTTTAATTTATAACCTATATCTTTAACTATTCCATTTACTTTTCCGGAAACACAATGCAGACCATCTGATTCAGAAAGCTCGAAAGCAAAGTCCAAAACTGATGAAGACTCTGGTAAAACATAATTATTACCATTTTTATCAAATACTTTTATACCGGAGTCAAAAATATTAACCTTAATTGAATTCCAAATAAGAGGTATCGCTTCTTCTCCTTTTGATTCTATTATATCGCTAACCCATTCGCCCCATTTTTCAATTTGATCTTTCTCAAAGATTTTGGAACTATTCCCTTCTTTAAATTTTGCTGCTGATAAATAACCTTCCTCTGCAATTTGTTCCATTTCTTCGGTTCTGATAATCACTTCAACTTTTTTACCATCAGGACCATAAATTTCAGAATATAACGACCTATTCCAATCAATTTTTGGAGAAGAAATATAATCCAAAAAATTAATCGTTGTAAAAGCGTTTGCCAAAACTCCATGCGCTTTATAACAATCTGTAATATTATTTGAATCTAAAATCACTACAATTGAATAAAAATTATCAATATCACTTAAAGCTATTCCCTCCTTGAGCATTTTATAAATTTCATATTCATGTTTATGGATAATACTCAATGTATGTTGTAAGTTATTTTCAATAAGAGACTTTTGTATATGGTCTGTGAAAATCTTAATATAATTTATAAATTCTCTCCTTTTTTCGCTTAGAGCATTTTTAATAGCTTGATAAGTTTCTCTGTCCAAAAAATAAAATGATAAATTTTCTAACTCCATTTTTATTCTTGAAAGACCTAATCTGTGAGCAATAGGAGTATAAAAGTTGAGCGTTTCATTAGCAATTACCTTTTGTTTTTCTACTGGTAGATAGTGCAAAGTCCTGATATTATGTAATCTATCTGCAAGTTTTATCATTATTATTCTTATATCTTGCACTAAAGCTGTAAAAATCTTTTTATAAGTAAATGCCTTATTCATTTCCTTACTAGTAAATTCCGTTGATATCTTAGTAACTCCATCAACCAGAATAGCAATACTCTCATTAAATTCATTTGATATAGACTCAAAAGACACATCATCAACATCTTCAATGGTATCATGCAACAAACAAGCGGACACTGCTTCCGAATCAGTAAAAGGAAAAACATTTAATAAAATAATAGCAACTTTCAGAGGATGAGAGTAATAGGGCTTACCTGATTTTCTTATTACATCTTTATGTTTTTCCACACAATACCAAAAAGATTTTGTTATTAGCTGTTCATCATAAAGTCCTTTTTCTCCTAATTTAAGTTTAGCAGTCTTAAGGAGTAAGTCTAAATCTTCCTCTTGAAAATCTCCAATTGGAAGCATTTCTTCTATTTCTAAATCAAAAAATATTTCCATAATAAAAATAAATATTTTAAATTACATTTTAAGATAAACAAAAATAAATAATATTATGGAAAGAAGAAATTATTTAAAATTACTTGCTCTTGGAGGAATTTCTATTTCATTGAATTTTAGTTCATTAGCAGCGCAACAAAATTTAAAAAAAATTAGACCTAAAAGATTAATCGCTGGAGACAAGGTAGGAATTATAGCCCCAAGCTCTGCTGTGAGTTCTCCTGATGACATATCAAAAGCTAAAGAAATTATTGAATATTTAGATTTAATTCCAGTTTTTGCAAAAAATGTGATAAACGGTACTGGATATAAAACCAGAACGGTAAATGAAAGAGTTGATGATTTGCATTGGGCATTTAAAAGCAAAGATGTTAAAGCTGTTTTCTGTATTAGAGGCGGCTATGGTTCTGCAACTTTATTAGATAGTATTGATTTCGATTTAATTAAAAATAATCCTAAGATTTTCTGTGGCTATAGCGACATAACGGCGCTTCATCTTGCAATAAATAAAATAACTGGTTTAATTACATTTCACGGACCAGTAATGCTTTCTCAGTTTGATAATCTTACTTTAGATTCATTTAGAAACATATTATTTGAAGGTGAAAAACTATTATACAAAAATCCAGAAAAAACTCAAATCCGTAACCCTTATAAGACTTTCACTTTATCAGAAGGAGAAGCTACTGGAGAACTAATAGGAGGGAACCTTTCTCTAATTTCTTCCTTAATGGGAACGCCCTATGAAATAGAAACAAAAGACAAAATTTTATTTATTGAAGACGTAGGAGAGGAGCCATACAAACTCCACAGAATGCTAACTCAATTAAAAAGTGGAAAAAAAATTGATAATTTAAAAGGATTAGTTATAGGAAAATGTAATGATTGTAAAACAAAATCCAACAATACTTGGGATATGTCAGAAATTGAAGTATATCAAGATATATTAGCTGGTTATAAGTTCCCAATTTTTTATGGATTATTAATTGGACATACATCTTCGCAATTTACTCTGCCTTTAGGAATTGATTATACAATAAAATCTGAAGATGGTAGTTTATTAATTAGTGAAGAATATTTGGAAGTTTAAAAAATTTGTCTTATTTTTATGTTTTAGGTTTTGTAAAAAAAATTAAATATTTATGTAACAAAACTTATTTTAAAGTGATAATAAATTAATCGAAAAAAAAAATTTTAATTTTAAAGGAGAATAGTATGAAGAAAATTCTACTGATTATGTTTCTTACCTTGTTTATGGCAAGCAGTTTATATACTAAAGATGAGGTTCCGCCTCATGTAAAGAAAAAACTTAAAGAGAGCTTACTTAACGCAAATGCTCTTGGAACTCACTATGTTGTTGCATTTCCACCTAACGACCGTTGGAATAACGGACGTCAGTTGATAGGTATTTTTATTGCTTCATCTGAACAAACAGATGTTAGAATAACTAGCCCAAGCGGATTTGACAGATCTTATCAAGTTCCTAAAATGGGTGTTATCTCCGTAAATACTGATAATGATTTAAATTGGGGTATGCAATTAGATGAGCTTGATGAGGATAAAAGAACAAATAAAGGTTTTATTATCAAATCAAAAAAACCAATCTCTGTTTACGTTATCGTTTCAAAACAAGTAACTTCAGAGGGTTATTTAGCAATACCCGTTAATGTATGGGGTACTGACTATATTCATTGTTCATATTATGACTTCAATGAAGTAAGACCTTGGAGAACGGGTTTTGTTGTTGTAGCTGCAGAAAATAGAACAAGAATTACCATTAACTTAAAAGGTGTTGGTGCTGGAACTAGTACTCTTGGTGGTAGAAATTTGAATTCTCAAATTACTACTATTCTAAATGAAGGACAAACTTATATTGTTTCAGGTACTGGTGAAACAAGAGGTTATTTTGATTTAACAGGTACTAATATTACCTCAGACAAACCAATTGGTATGATTTCTTTCCACGAAAGAGCTATGATTCCACCTTTTATTGTGACAAGTGGTAGAGATAATCTTATATCAATGCCACCGCCTGTTAGAGCTTGGGCTAAAAACTATGTTTCAATCGAGCTTGATAGGTCAACAGATAAAGGTGATTTCTTTAGAATTGTTGCTGGTGAAGATAACACAACTTTTGATGTTAGATGGTTTGATAAATTCACAGGTGAATTTCTCGGTATTTGGGACGGTATTCTTGATAAAAAAGGCGATTTCGTTGAATATCATCCAAACAGTGCTCAAGCTCCTCACGCTTTAGAATCTATTAGAGGTGTTTCATACTTCCAGTCTGATAAACCGATTTTTGTAATGCAATACTCTTACTCAGCTTATTGGGATAGAACCCCTAAAGGCGATTATGACCCTTTTATGTTTAGAGTAACTCCAGTTGAGCAATTTACTAATGCAACTATATTCCAAACTCCTTCAAATACTTCTGGTGATAACGAATACTTAGATAACTACCTTAATCTGATTGTATATGCTGATGCTGAAACTGAAGAAGAAAGGCAAGAACTTCTTTCTACTTTAACAATGGATGGTACACCGATTGTAAGTACAAATCCAGCTTTAAGAGGTCAAAAATTCCCAAGGATTGGAACTAAATATGATGACAAATTATATTGGGTGGTAATGGAACCTCAGATTGGACCTCACGTTCTTGAGGGTGATGTTTCTTTTGGTGGTTACATTTACGGTTTTGCAAATTTTGATTCTTATGGTTGGGTAGCAGCTACCGCTTACAGAAACTTAGGTGAACTTGATACTTTGCCTCCACTTTTAGAGATAGAAGAAGATTGTGGCTACTATGAAATTAAAGCTACTGAATTAAGAGATTTTGAAATTCCTGAAGGTTGTGATTCTTGTATGCCACAAATTGATCAAGGAATGCCTCAACTACCAACAGTAATAGATATGGAAAATTTTTCTGAAGCAAGAATAAATTTTGCTGAAGAACCTGACAAAAATGATGTAGAACCTTGGGTTGGTACTCCAATTGACTACGAACTTCATTTTATTTATGAAGTAATTGATTTAAAACAAGATGCTTTTATTCATTTTGTCTTACCTGATAACACTTTTGAAAATTTTGCTGACACTACAATTTATTACTATGCTGACAAATTAGAATTAGAAGAAGAAATTAACTTCGGATTAAAGCGTTTATATACAACTAATGAAATCACAGTAAAACTTAAATCACAAAAACAAACAGAAACTATTATTAAGGGTATTACACTACAAAGAATACCAGGTAATTGCTATGAAATTGTTGAGCCACAAGGCGAGATAATTATTCCAGCAGAAGGTGAGATTGATGTAACAATTAGATATATCCCAGAAAGAGAATACTTAGACGCACCTCAATACGAAAAAGGAAATAGATATGATTTAGATTCACTAGTTATCGAAACAGAATGTGTGGAGTTTTCATTCCCAATTAAAGGGCAAGGTGGTGAACCATATATGTATGTTTCTGATTGGCCAAATCAAACTATTTCTGCTTCTACCGAAGTTAGAGCTAATGTTGGTGGTGGTAATGTACTTTTCATACAAAACTATAATAGAGATAGACAAAGAATGGCAACTTTTCCATTAAATGTTTGGGGTATTGATGCTGACAATATTGTTGATGAAAATGGAAACCCTATTGCTATAGCACCTTATACAGTAGTTGATGATTTAGTATTGGACGCTAACAATAGTTTTAGCTCTACTTATACTCTTCCTCATACTGATAATGATTTAAGAGTGAGAATAAATAATGCAACTTTTATGTCTAATAATACTGGTGTTTTTGTAAGAGACATTCCATTTATTTCAGATGCTGTAAACTATCTAATGCCAGATGGTGATGCTGCAGATGACACAATTTCAACTTGGACAAAAACAGTAATTAAAAGTGATGCATCTATCACAAGCGAAGAATGGGAAAAAGAGAGATTATTAAGAACTGCTAATAATAACCTTAAAGCAAAATTTAATAACGGATTTATTATAATCAAAAATACGTCTGTAGATCCAAATCCACAAAATGCTGTAACTTTAGTTGACTTAACTCTTAACGACGGAGCTACTGGAGCAGATAAATTAGTATCATCTAATGGCGACTTTAGAATAAATTTAGACCCTAATGCTGCTGGTAACAACTGGGTTAGAAATATAACTCTTGACCAACCTGCTAATGTAACTATTAATCCAGAGGGAGCTGGTGGGCAATTTCAATTACAAATTCCTATACAATTTACGCCACAGCAAAACTACAACGCAACTAATCACATTATGACAGAAAATATAACTGCTATAATAAGAGATAATGTTGGTGATGAGCAACCACTTATTGGTCAATTAATTGGAGAAGTTTACCTTCCAATAATTGATGCAGAAGGAGAAGAAAGTTTTGAAGCTGTGTTAGTAAACAGTCCTGCTAATTATCAACTTGAAGTAAAAATATCAAATTCTGGGTATAATAATCCATTAACTATTTGGGACATATCAGCACCAGCAATAATTGATTTTGAGTTTGATAGAGTAAATGATGGTAGAGATTTACCTACTGAAGCAAACCCATGGGAACTTGCTGTTGGCGAAGAAGTTATTCTTTATTATAACTTCACTCCTAGACAAGCAAACAGAAGAGCTTCCTTAATTAATATTATTCACTCAGGAAATATTACAGGTGTTGAACCAGTTGACGACCCAACTCAGAGACAAACTGCAACAGTTGAAATTGCAGCACCTGGTAGAGAAACTGGCTTTAACTCAACTCCTTTAGTTTTAGGACCAGTTATCAAGTGTGATACTGATAATGGAACAGTTACAATTAGAAATCTTTCCTCAACTGATCCAATAACCATTGAAAGAATAGCATCTTCTACTGGAAGAGACTTAAATAACTTTGATGAATTTAATTTCACATACAATGGAGCTGATGTTTATTCTATCCAAGGCGAAGTTATCGAGCCAAGTGGTTTCAGAACTATAAACGTTGAGTTTGTTGCAAGTGGTCTTCCAGCAGGAGTATTTAACTCTGAGGTAGAACTTGTAATAGATGGGATGTATAATGATGAAGAAAAACCGACTACTCGTTCATTAATAGAAGCTTCTGCAACAGAAAACACAGTGATATTTACAATGAACGATAATAGAAACGTAAGAGACTTAGACCCCAATTTAATTTTAAATGATGGTAATTTCAATCTTGGTGTTTCTGTCGAACTAGAAAATGCAATTCCTAATTGGACTGAAGCTAATATTACTGAAATTGAATTTAAAATCAGATACAAACTAAACTGGCTTCAACCAGTTTACAGAGTTGGTGGTAATCAATTAAATGATATTATCCTAACTAACGGAGCGGCTGCTCCTGGCTGGAATTTTATTGTAACAGGTAAAGAATTAGATTTAACAATTGGCGACCCTAACGAACCAGAATGGGAGATTTTAACAATTAGAGGAACTGGAAATGCAATTAATGCTAATGGAGTTATTGTTTATCCTCATTTCTCAGTTAAATTACCAAGTATAAACGAAGATGCAACAGGTCTTGAGCATATAGAACCAGAAATTATTGACATTTCGTTTGGTGAAAGAGATTTTTGTATCTACAATGTTCCAGATAAAGGATTTGTTGACGTTCAGTCTTGTGCTGCAGCAGTTAGAACTATTCCTATAATTTTAGGTCAATTCAACAACTCAATTAATCAAAATGCAACTACAGTTGAGTTCTCTTATGCAGTGCCATTCGAGAGTGATGCAAAAATTGAGTTTATCGATATGAACGGAAATGTAGTAGCAGTTCCTGTTTCTGAAAGAAAAACACGTGGATTCTATAGCGCTTCAATTCCAATTGACAAATTATCATCTGGTGCTTTTTTAGTAAGATATACAGCCGGACCGTTAATTAAAATTGACAAAATAATGATTGTTAAATAATAGCTAAATAATCATATTTAACATTTTTTAATTCCTTAAAAAGCCGACTTTATAGTCGGCTTTTTTTTTTCAGTAATTTTACTAGTAATATTAGCATCAACTATTCTTATTTTTGAGAAACTAATTGAGTAACATTATGAAAATAAGTAAAATAACTTTTAATAATTTATATTCAAAAAACTCTAATAATACTGATTCGATTAATAATTATAACTTTAACAAAGAAATAATGATAGATAAAGCTAAAACTAAACCTCTTCAAATTAGTAAATTTCCTAAATATGAAGATTCATTTTATAAAATGGAAAACCAAAACTTAACAACTAAAATTAAATCCCAAACAAATATTGGAATTAATTTTGACATTAAATTATAAATTAATTTTGAAAACAGCTTGTATTTCCTTAATTTTACCAAATAAAAATTAACTAATCAAGATAATTTGTCAGTCCAAAGCAAAATAAAGAGTTTTAAAAATAAAGAAAAACAAGAAAAATTTAAAATTAGAGAGAAACGCATAAAGTTTAAAGATAATATCGATGCGGATAATCTAATTGAAGGAAAATTAATTGCCTCAATTGGTTCTATAAACCTAGTAAAAGCTATTGATAATACTATCTACGAATGTCAAATTGCTGGCATTATAAAATCTAATTACGAAACATCATCCATAGTTGCTGTTGGAGATAATGTACATATTGAAATTATTGATGAATGCTCAAAAAATCTAAACTATCAAAAAGGAATTATAAGGGCAGTAGGGAAGAGACATTCAAAACTTTCAAGGAAATCTCCCCAAAATAAAAATATGGAGCATGTTATTGCTTCAAATGTAGATAATTTAATTATTTTTATGTCTGCTGACAATCCAAAATATAATAAAAGATTAATAGATAGATATCTTGTTGCAGCAAAATGCGGGGACTTAACTCCTATAATATTAATTAATAAAATAGAACTTGGAAACCAAGATGACATCATTGATGATTTTTATACTTATCTTGAAGAACTCAACATTACAGTTAAATTTCTATCATTAGAAGAAAAAATCAACACTAATATACTTGAATCAATATTTAAAGATAAAAGAAGTATTGTTGCAGGTCCATCGGGCAGCGGAAAATCAACCTTAATTAACTTTTTATTAGATAACAAAGTCCAGGAAGTAGGTGAGGTAAGCCAAAGAACAGCAAAAGGCTTGCATACAACAAGCTTTGTAAGAATGTTTGAACTTCCTTATGGAGGTGAAATAATTGATTCACCAGGAATTAGAGAGTTAGCTTTATGGGATATAAACAAACATGAACTACCAACATATTTTGATGATTTTGTAGAGTATCACCATAATTGCAAATTCTTACCTTGCACTCACACTCACGAACCAGAATGTGCTATAATCGAGGCATTAGAAGAAGGTAAAATAGATATAGATAGATACGAAAGTTATCTTTTGTTATTAAATAGTATTGAAACATAAAAAAAAAGACTTACAAAATAATTGTAAGTCTTTTTTAAAGCTCCTGAGCAGGGACTTGAACCCCGGACCCTCTGATTAACAGTCAGATGCTCTAACCAACTGAGCTACTCAGGAATGTTTTTTCGTTTTCGTTTCAAGAACAGACACAAAATTAAGAACTTTTTTTTAAATACCAAAATATTTTTTAAAAAAAATAAAAAAATGATAAAAAAAACTGATTGTATAGTACTAAACTCACGAAAATACTCTGAATCGTCTAAAATAGTCAATGTTTATTCACTTGATTATGGTAAACTTACCCTAATGGCGAAAGGAGCTATTTCCCCAAAATCAAAATTTATGGGATTACTAGAAATTTTAAATATAATTGAAATAAACTTCTATTTTAAGCCAAATAGAGATATGCACACTCTTAGCTCAGCAGATACTAACATAAGACTAAAGAAAATCAAACAAGATTTAGACTCAAGCGCATGTGGACTTATATGCTGTGAGTTAATTAATAAAACTCAAAACCAAGGAGAAATAAATCCCGAACTTTATAATATACTTTTAAACGCTCTTTTAGAAATAGAAAGCGGTTATAAATTTAGAGCTACTTTAAATTTTATGATTTCATTAATCTCAAACATCGGTTACGAGCTTTCAATTGATAATAATCTATTAACAAATCAACTATTTTTTGATTTGAATAATGGGCATATTAACAATTTTAAAGGAATAAAATTAGAATCATCATATTCTGATGCATTGTTAAATATTATAAATAAAAACACTTATGAATTAGATATTAAAAAAAATGAATTTATTAAAATTTATAATATTTTAATTCGTTATATCAAACTTCATTTAGATAGAAACATAATTATAAATTCAATAGAACTATTAAATTGATAACAAAAAGAAAGTTACACCAAACACCAAAAAACGATAATATAAATGAAAATATAATCGTAAAAGAATATCAAAATGGATTAAAAGTTATTGCAGAAGAAACATCTGTTTTATTCCCATTTTCTGTATCTATTTCAGTTATATCAGGTTCGAGAGATGAACATAACGTTCCAAACGGAACAGCACATTTTTTAGAACACCTTGTTTTTAGAAGAACTAAAAGATTAAAAAGTAAACAAATTGCAAAAGAATTTGAAAAATATGGAGCAATTGCAAATGCTTTTACAACCAAAGAATACACTTCATATTTTGCCACAGCAAACTATAAAAATCTATCAAAGGTATTTAATTTACTTTATGAAGTTGTTTTAGAACCCGAATTTAATCAAAATGATATAAACAAAGAAAAGAAAATTATAATTGATGAAATAGTTTCTGCAGAGGAGGATCCTGAAGATTTTATTACAGATAAAATTTCTCAAATCCAATTTCAAAATGAAAATATAGCTAACCCCATAGCTGGTTCTATTGTATCTGTTAATGAAATAAATATTCTCCACCTAAATTATTATTTCGAACAAAATTACGATGCAAATAACATTATTATCGCTTATGCTGGTCCGAACATTAATGAATTTTTATCAATCATAGAAAAATTTAAATTTCATTCAAAAAGCAAAATTAAGGAAAATCAAAAGTTAAACTTAAATAAGGCAATAACTTTTGAAAATAAATCTAATATCACAAACCAAACACATTTGCTATTATCTAAAATTAATTTAGATAGCAGTGTTGAATTACGAACTTGCTACACTCTATTTAATATAATGATTTCAGAGGCGATGTCATCTCGACTTTACCAATCTTTAAGGGAATCAAAAGCAATCACTTATAATATTTATTCTGGTGTTTCAAACTATACAGATTTTACGGAGTTTTATATTTATACTTCTTTTGATTCTAAGAAGAAACAAAAAGTATTAGAACTATTAATGAAAGAATTCAATAAGCTAATTCAAAAACCATTCTCAAAATCTGAACTTTCGATAGCTAAAGAATTACTCAAAACATACTCTCTAATAGAAAATGAGGGAACTTTAAATAAGATAAATAATCTAACAAGACAAATTATGCTTTATAATAAAATTGAATATAGCACTCAAACAATTGAATATATAGATAATTTTAGTCTTGAAAAAGTTATTGATATAACCAAATCAACCTTTGACTATGATAATTGGTTTAAATATATTCTTCTACCGGATTAATAAAAGTTGTAATTTTCATTTAGAATATTTTCTAATTCACTAAAAGTCAATTTTAAAGTAATTTGTCCATAAGCATAAGGGGCTATTTCGTAAGTATTCCATATAAATACAAAGCCATCTTTTTCAATCAAAAAATTCTCAGAAATTTCAAATTTTCCTTCAGGAAATTGAAACCCTGTTGTATTAATACTCAAATTGTTTGGTATCTTATAAATCTTTCTAAATTTACTTTCGGCAATAACTAAAAGAGAATCTCTATTCTTGATTATATCATTAAGAAGCAGTTTCTTTTTGTTATTAGATGAATAATTAAAATGAAATGTTTTATAGTTACTATGCGCACCACCTGAATAATAAGTTAAATTTTTTGTTAGAGTTATAAATCCATTAAACATTTTAAGTTGATAAGTTTCATCATAAGTATAAATTAACCTATTTCTTATTTCTTCATCTTCATTTTTAAGTTCTTCCAAAATTTGATTGTATGATACATTAAATTCATTAAATTTTAATTCTACTTGTTCAAATAAATAATTAGTATTTAATGGTTTATCCGTCTTATCTATATCAAATTCTAAATCAGAATAAATAAGTTCTAACAGCTCTCGATCTATATTCTGAACATAAGGAACGCTTACAGAAAAAAAAGTACTATTTGGTTTACTTTCATCTAAAACAAATTTATAGGTTAATTTAGAAATTTTGATTTCATTTGAAAAAGCAAAAGCGTTTAGTATCAAAAAAAATAAACTAATTTTTATCATCAAATCCCCATTTTTCTAATTTAATAAAAGTATCAATAAACTCGAAATTATTCTCAGCAGAAGATTTCTTCAAAACTTTGTTAAAGTGCATAACTTTAAACGCAATCATTTTATTTTCTTTAATATTATTAAGATAATATTTTCTTATATCAACCAAGCATTTATTAACAAGTTCTGTTTTTTCCTTATCTTTTATAGGATTTACTTCAATTTTTCTTGGTTTAAAAATAATTTTCTTTTTCATTTCACAAAATTAATCAATTTAAAATTAAATTAAAATACTTAGTTCAATTTTATAAAAATATTATTCGTTATAAAGTATAAAATGTTTCTAATTATTTTATAAATTTCTTCACCAAACTAAACAATATAAAAATCGTAATATACAAATTAATTTAATCCAAAGAGAAGATGATAAATTCAGAAAAATTAACAAAAATAGCATCAATAGACATCGGAACTAACACTATTTTACTTCTAATATTAGAATACCAAAACGGCAAATACACAATTATAGAAGACCATCATAAAATCGCACGACTTGGTGAAGGTCTTGATAAAAGTGGAAACATCTCTTTAGAGGCAATTGAAAGAGCAACTAAAATTTTAAATGAATATCATAATCGAATAACAAAAAATAATGTTGAAAAAGTTATAAGTGTTGCAACTTCTGCAATGAGAGATGCTAAAAACTCAAATTTGGTAAAAAGTATTTTTGAAAAAATAATTGGAAATGAAATAAATGTTATTGAAGGAAAAGAAGAAGCAAGACTTTCCTTTTTAGGAAGTATAGAAGATAATCATTTTAATACAGTAATTGATATTGGTGGTGGTAGTACCGAAATAATCACAGGACAAAATTCTCAAATTACCAATATCACATCTCTGCAAACTGGAGCAGTTAGATTAAGCGAAAGAAATAATTTATTTTATCCTTTTTCCGCTAAATCAATAGATTCTACTAACAAGGAACTTAACTTTTTATTTTCTCAAATAATTGACTTCAAATTTGGCAATATAATCGCAGTAGCTGGCACTCCAAACACCCTTGCTCAAATCCATCTTAATCTTAATTCATACTCAAGAGAAAAACTTCACAATTTTGAGATGAAAGCAACTGAATTAGATAATGTTTTAGAAATAATTAAAAATAATCCCAAAGACTATCTTGTAGATAAATATGGAGTTCACTCAAATAGAGCTGATATTATTTTAGGTGGGGGCTTAATTCTTCAAAAACTATTAAATGTCTCTGGAAAAAACAGTTTCAAAATAAGTTCAAATGGTCTTAGATTTGGTGTTGCAAAAGATTACATTATTAAATCATAATCAACTTACTAAATCTATTAAGTCTTAAAGAATATAATTTATTTATTTTAGTATTTTTGCTTAATTTTGTAATATTAATTTAATAGTTGGAAGAAATTTATGTTAGATTTGAAATTCGTCAGAGAATTTCCTGATAAAGTTAAAGAAAATAATAGTTTAAAAAGAGTTGTAGTTGATGTTGATGCAATCGTAAAAGATGATGAAAAACGCAGAGCAATTATTGCTGATGTAGAAAGTTTAAAAAACGAAAGAAATATCGTAACTAAGCAAATTGCAGAAAAGAAAAAAAATAAAGTAGACGCAGAACAAGATATTATAAGTATGAGAGAAGTCTCAGAAAAAATATCTGCCTATGATAGCGAGTTAAGAGTAGTAGAAGACCGTATTCAAAATTCTTTAATGAAACTTCCTAATATTCTTCATGATTCAGTTCCAAAAGGAATGACCGAAGATGATAACAAAATAATTAGAACTTTTGGGGAAACTTTTGAAGTAAAACACAACTTCGACCATATTGAAATTGGAAAGCGACTTAATATAATTGATTTTGAGCGTGGTGCAAAAGTTACTGGCTCTGGCTTTGCTTTTTTAACTGGTAAAGGTGCAAAATTAGAACGTGCTTTGATTAATTTCTTCTTAGATGAAAACAGTTCAAAGGGTTACAGAGAATTTATTCCACCTTACGTTGTAAATCAAGCTTCAATGGAAGGAACAGGACAACTCCCTAAAATGGCAGAGGATATGTACCATTGCACAGAAGATAACTTATATTTGATACCAACTGCAGAGGTACCTTTAACTAATTATCATAATAATGAAATGTTAAAAAGTGAGCAACTACCAATTATGATAACTGGTTACAGTCCTTGTTTTCGAAGAGAAGCAGGTAGCCACGGAAAAGAAGTTCGCGGATTTTTAAGAGTTCACCAATTCAATAAAGTGGAATTAGTAAAACTTGCTGACCCTGAAAACTCTTTTGACGAACTTGAAAAATTGACCTCAGATGCTGAAGATTTAATCAAAAAACTTGGATTAACTTACAGAGTTTTATTACTCTGCAGTGGAGACACAAGCTTTTCATCTACTAAGACTTATGACTTTGAAGTATGGGCTGGAGTAGAAAAAAGATGGCTCGAAGTTTCTTCTTGTTCTAATTTTTTAGATTTTCAATCTCGAAGAGCAAATATTAGATTTAAACGCTCTCAAGACTCTAAACCAGAGTTTGTGCATACTATAAATGGTTCTGGGCTAGCTACTCCAAGAATTATAGTTGCAATTTTAGAGCAATACTTTGATGGTGAAAAATTAATAATTCCAGAAGTTTTAAGAAAATACACTGGATTTGATGTAATAGAAGCAGAATAATTTAGTGAAAAATTACTAAATTCATTTTTTGATAAATAAGGATAACGTTATGGCTGAAAAAATTAAAATGGTCGATGGGAAACTACATATTCCTAACGCACCGATTATACCTTTTATAGAAGGCGATGGAATTGGACCAGATGTTTGGGCGGCTACTAAAAAAGTTGTCGAAGCAGCAGTTGAAAAATCTTATAGAGGAATAAAAAAAATATTTTGGAAAGAAGTTCTTGCTGGAGAAAAATCATTTAAGAAAACTGGAGAGTGGTTACCAAAAGAAACTCTTGATATAATTAAAGAGCATCTTGTTGCAATCAAAGGACCTTTAACAACTCCAGTAGGCGGTGGAATTAGGTCATTAAATGTTGCTTTGCGTCAGGAATTAGACCTTTATTCTTGCGTTCGCCCTGTTAGATGGTTTGAAGGTGTTCCTTCACCAGTTAAAAGACCTCAAGATTGCGATATGGTGATTTTCCGTGAAAACACAGAAGACATTTACGCTGGAATTGAATGGAAAGCAGGAACTGAAGAAGTTAAAAAAGTGATTAATTTCCTTCAAAATGATATGGGAATAAAAAAAATCAGATTTCCGGAAAGCTCTTCAATAGGTATAAAACCAATTTCTGAAGAAGGAACTAAACGTATAATGCGAGCTTCAATCAATTATGCTATTGCAAATAAACGCTCTTCAGTTACTATAGTTCACAAAGGTAACATTATGAAATTTACCGAAGGTATGTTCAAAGATTGGTCTTACGAAGTTGCAGAACAAGAATATACAGAGCAAACTTTCACTTGGAGACAGTATGATAAAATTAAAGCTGAAAATGGGGAAGAGGCAGCAAACAAAGCACAAAGTGATGCACTTGAATCCGGTAAAATTTTAGTTAAAGACTTCATCGCTGATGCATTTCTACAGCAAATTCTACTTCGCCCAACTGATTATGAAGTAGTTACAACTATGAATCTAAATGGAGATTATATATCTGATGCATTAGCTGCAATTGTTGGAGGAATTGGAATCGCCCCAGGTGCAAATATAAATTATATATCAGGTAACGCAATATTTGAGGCAACTCATGGGACAGCTCCGAAATATACTAACCAAGATAAAGTAAATCCAGGTTCACTTATCTTATCAGCATGCATGATGCTTGAGCATCTTGAATGGAATGAAGCCGCAAATATGATAATTTCTTCTATGGAGAAAACAATTTCACAGAAAAAAGTAACTTATGACTTCCATAGATTAATGGATGACGCAAAACTACTCAAAACAAGTGAATTTGCTGATGCGATGATTAGCAATATGTAATATGAATTAATAATTTTAGTAGAGACACGATTTATCGTGTCTTTACATAAAACAAGCAAAATTACTAAATTCAAGATCAGTAATCTGTAAATTATAATAATTCATATTTAAATTTATTTTATAATCAATTAGATACTATAAATCGTGTCTATTCGATGACATAAAAATATTATTTGATTGATAGTAAATAAAATCTATAATTTTTAATCGGGCACTTTAACGTGACTTTACTATTATTAAAATCTCAATTATAATATGGAAGATAACGTAAAAATAATTGGAATAACAGGTGGAATTGGAAGCGGTAAATCTACTGTTTCAAAATTTATTAATGAAATGGGTTACAAAGTAATTAATTCTGATTCAAAAGCAAAAAAACTATACCTTGAAAACTCCGAACTCAAAGAAAAATTAATCAAAGAATTTGGTGGTAATTTTTATCTACCAGATGGTAATATCAATAAGAAATTCATAGAAGAAATCGTCTTTGGCGAAGATGAAAAATCAAAAGAAAATTTAGCGAAACTTAATGCACTTGTTCATCCTCTTGTAATTCAAGATAATATAGATGAAATAGATGAACTAGTAGAAAAAGGGGAGAGGTTAATTTTCGTAGAAAGCGCACTAATATTTGAAATAAGTATGGAAGATGCTTATGATTATATAATTTGCGTTTTTACACCAAAAGATATTACAATAAAACGGCTTATAGAAAGAGATAGCACCTCTGAAGAGAAAATCTTAAAAAGAATGAAAAACCAAATGTCCAGCGAAGAAAAGAAGAAAAAAGCTGATTTCGTTATTAATAACAACACAGACTTAAACTCTCTTAAAAATGCCACAGAATTTATAATTGATGTGATAAAATAAGTTAAAGATATTACAATTATACTAGCACTCGGCTACCATTTTCTATAACAATTCTTATTATACCAGTCATCATTTACTTCATACCTATAAATACTTTTATCCACCAAAACACCACCACCAGTAATATCTTCGAAAACTCTTCCTGTTACTTTAACATCTTTTAAATGTTCTAAATTAATTAATATTTCGATAAACTTATCACCTTCATTTTTTATATATTTTCCCTTATATTCAATATATTGAATAGTCCTAAAATAAGGTTACACTAAAAGGAGTAACTAATGGAAATTCAAAAGAAACTAGAGTCCTCAAAGCGGACTCAAAAAGATTACAGTTTGTCATTCAAATTGCAAGTAGTCAATGAAGTAGAAAAGGGATATATAACATATCCACAAGCACAACGTAAATATGGGATACAAGGAAAAACAACAGTATTAACATGGCTACGAAAACATGGTAATCAAAATTGGAGTAAATTTAATCATATGAAAGGAAAGCAAACCCCATATTCAGAGATCCAAGAATTGAAGGCAAAGATTAAACAATTAGAGAAAGAGAAATATGTATTAAATACAGCGATAGATGTTGCTAATGATATGTTTTCAATAGATATTAGAAAAAAGTGCTTAGCTCTGTCGTTAGAAAAATCACAACGTCAGAGCCAGGAATAACGATACAAGAAACAAGTTTATTACTTGGATATTCTCGACAAGCATACTATAAAAGATGCAAAATAGAAGAAAAAGTATCAGAGGAAAAACATTTGATAAAGACATTTGTCTGTAATATACGAAAGAGATTGCCATTAGTAGGGACACGGAAAATACATAAATTAATTTCTAAGGAACTAACAGTACATGGAATAAAATGTGGACGAGATAAATTATTTACATTATTAAAAGAACTGAACTTATTGGTAAAACCAAAGAAAAGATATGTGCAGACAACATATTCAAAGCATTGGTTAAGAAAACACCCAAACATAACAACAGATTTTGTACCAAAATCACCGGAGCAACTTTGGGTAAGCGACATAACATATTTAAAAACAAAACAGGGAAATGTATATTTAACAATGATAACAGATGCTTATTCCAGAAAGATAGTAGGATATAATGTAAGTGAATCGATGTCAGCGGAGCAATCAGCAAAAGCATTAAAGATGGCAATAGACCAAAGGATATACCCAGAAAATGAATTAATACATCATTCAGACAGAGGATTGCAATATTGTAGTTCGGAATACGTTACTGAAGCAATAACTTCAAATATAACAATGAGTATGACAGAAACATCAAGTCCGTATGATAATGAATTAGCAGAAAGAATGAATAGGACAATGAAAGAAGAGTTTAACTTATATTACACATTGAAAGATTTATTACAAGTACAAAAAGTAGTAAAAGAGGCGGTCGATTTATACAATAATTTTAGACCGCATCTTTCACTTAATTTTTTACACCAAACTATGTTCATAAAACACCCCAATTAGTTTGTTAATTGAGGGATATTTTTTAATTTTTAGTGTAACCCTATTTTAGGACTATTCAATTAATTGAAAATAATAGAATTATCTTCCTCTACCATTTCTGCCATTGTCATCATCTTTATCGTCGTCTTTGTCATCATCTTTATCATCATCTTTGTCATCATCTTTGTCATCATCTTTGTCATCTCTACCATCTTTTTTTGGCTTATTTCTATTGTTTAATTTATCTTTTTGCTCTTGTGTTAAAATTTCGTCCATAGCTAATTTTAAAGCTTCTTGACATCTTTTTAAACCTTCTATAGCAGTTTGCAAATCTGTATTAGATTCCAATGCAGATTGAACTTTCATTCTTAATTCACTCATCATTTTATGAGCTTCTTCACGAGTAATTTCACCAGCTTTTAATTGTGTAATAATAGCATCTCTAGATTCATTTGCACTAGCAAATACTTCTCTATAAATTGACTTAATTGTCTCAATATACTCTGTAGCACAATCTTTATAAGCTGCTTTAGCTCTTTCCATTGCTGCTTTTTGTTCATCAGTCAAGTTAAGGTCATCACCAAATCTTTTTGGCTTATCTTCTCTTTTCTTTCTGTCTCTTTTTACGTTTTTTCTTTTTCTGTCGCTCATAGGGTCTCTATCGTCTCCACCCATCAGCATTTCAAAAGTCATCCCTTCATAGTTTTCATTGAATGGATTATCTAAATCACCCGAATTCAAATCTGCTACTACATCAGCTGGTAAGATACTACTTGTAGCTCTACCACCGAAATCATCTCCACCATTATCAGTCATTGGATTATCTGATTGGCAAGAAAACAAGAACATACTTATTGCAACACTTAGTGCTACTAACATCATATTTGTTCTACGCATTTTACACCTCTTTAAAATTTATTAAATTATTTGAAATTTGTTATCAATTTCAATACAATATACACATCAATTTCAGTTTCGTTACAAACTATTTAACAAAAATAATATTAATTTCAATAGAAAGCAAATATTTCTTTTGTTTCTATATAATTAACAATATTATTTTTTTCTTTTATGATGTCCTTTTTCGTGCTTATTTTTTATTTCCTTCATCTTTTCTAATTGTTCTGCTGTTAAAATACTCTCCATTTTTGTCTTCATTTCTGTATGACAAACTTTTAATTCTTCTTTAAATGCAATAATTTCAGTATTGCTATTAATAGATTCTTTCACTTCTGATTTTAGAGTTTTTATAAGTTCTTTAGCTTCATCTTTAGTGATTTCTTTATTTTTCATGCTTGTAATAATCACATCTCTTTTAGCGTTTGCAATTTCAAATTCAGCGTCTATAATACTTTTTATTCCCGTTTTAGCACTTTCAGTGCAATCTTTCATTTCATCTTTAGCTGTTTTCATTTGTTCAATTTGCTGGTCAGAAAGTCCTAACTTCTCTTTCATAATCTTTTTCATTTTCTCAGCTCTTTTTTGATGATTATCTTTCATCTTCTCTATTTTACCATTTTTATGGTCAATCCCAAACGGAGTTTCTAAATCAACCATCTCTAAATTTCTATCCAAACGAGAATCTAAATTTTCAATATTCATAATCGAAGATTGATTTTCTTCAGTATCTAATGGGTTCTCATTTTTACAAGATACCAAAACCAAAGTTGTAAATATTACAACTGCAAATACAAATTTTTTATACATAATTCTTTTCCTAAAATTGTTTATTAAATCTTTCTAATAAGACAAGAGAATTATAAAAAGGTTTAATAAGAAATAAAAATAATTTTTAAAATCACATTCAGAACTAGTTTCAGAATCTATCTTCTTAAAATAATTCAACATGCTGAGCTTTAGGTAAGTATCTTATCAACATTATCTTCTTTCCTTAGTAAAAGTAAACTTGTGTACAAAACTATTATGTATACTTTTATAACATCTTGGGTAAATTAATGCGTTCAAAAAAAAGCATAAAAAAAGGAGCCGAAGCTCCTTGTTTAAATCATTTTTATAAAATTAATTAAAGTATTTTTTAATTTGTTCTACTAATTCTAATTGCTCCCAAGGAAATCCTTCTCTTCCGAAATGACCATAAGCTGCAGTTTGTCTGAATATTGGTTTTTTTAAGTTTAAAAATTGTACCAGGAATACTTAGTGCAAGGTCTTGAAGAGATGAATCTGAGAATAAATTTTCTGTTATATCATTCCCTATTCCATAGGTTATTTTTTCTTGCAAATCTGGATAAGAATCCCATTCTATGTAAGCTATTTTTCCATTTTTTCTTTTATATCTATTAACAAATGATTTTGATATAAGACCTGCATCTACATTCTCTACTTCTTTTTTAGTGAGTTCGTAATCATCTTTGATTAGTAAATCCCATATCCTTACACCTTTTAGTTCGATTTCTGAGTAACCCAGTACATCATAAAATGGTCTGTTAGCTTTAAGTATATAGCCCTCTTTATTCACAACAAGCATCAATTGAGTAGATAGTTCAAAAAATTTCAAGAAATCTATTTTGGTCAACTTTGTTACTTTTAATTTAAAATTAAATACTGAATTACAAAATATTCATGTAATAACCTAAAAAGATTAAAAGTATTTAATAATAAGTTTATAATTACTAAAATAGTAACTAGGTAAGTATATATTATACAATAAAATAATCAATTGTTAAATAATATTTTTAATAAAGTGTAATTTGTTTGTATATTTATTTATGAAAAAATAATTTAAGTTAACTCTAATCCATTTCCCCAACTTGATAAAAAGAAATTGCTGTTGAGTTCTTTTCTTTCTCTCTCTGCTGTTTCTCTTTCTAAAAATGGTTCATCAAGTTTTTCAGGGTCATCTTGATATCCTAATGCAAAGATAGCATACACTTTATGATTTTCAGGGATATCAAATAATTCTATGACTTTTTCTTCACTAAAACCAGCCATTGGGTGAGTAGCTAAACCTAAGTGTCTGGCTTGTAGGATCATAGAGGTTGTTGCAGCACCACAATCAAAGCCAGCCCAATCGTTATGATTATTATTTCCAGCAAAATTGTTGGTTGCTACTACAACTCCGAAGCAAGGTGAGTTTTTACACCACTTTTGATTTCCTTCAGCCAGGGAGTCAAAAACTTTTTGGTAAGATATTTTATCAATATGTTTGTTAACAAAAATAATGTTCCAGGGTTGTTCATTGGCGCAAGATGCAGACCATCTACCAGCTTCAGCTAAGGATTTTAATTGTTCTAAACTTACTTTTTTTTCTGGATTAAATGAACGTGGACTCCAACGAGTTGATAATAAAGGAGAGATTTCTACTGATGTTTTTGCTTTTTTTTCGTACATTTTGTAACATTTTATTAATTAAATAGTCTATAAATGTATAGACGAATAGAATTGTGATTTATTAGATAGAGGATGATTTGAGAATTATATTAATTTTTATTTTTATTTTTAGCTATTTATCAAATGGCAGAACATATCTGATTAAAACTAAAGATAATACAAGTTTATCAGAAACTAAAAAAGTTATAAAAAAACAAAAAAATAACCTGAGATTATTAAATGCAGAGCAAACTGAAATATATAATGAACTTGAAAAGTATTATATAGTTGATGATACTGAGTTACATAACTTAAAGACTGAATATGAAATAATACCAAATCATATTTATAAAATTGAAAATGATTTAAATCCTCAAGATGAACTATTTTCGACTCAATGGGAGTTAAGAATAACAAACGCTTTAAACGCTTGGAGATATTCAACAGGGGAGGGAGTTATAATTGGTTTAATAGACACTGGTATAGATTTTGAACATCCCGATTTAGTAAACTCTTTATGGATTAATAAATCTGAAGATATTAATGGAAACGGACGATTTGAACCATGGCTCAATACCGAAACCAGAAATGGATTAACAGGTGATTTAGATGGGATTGACCAAGATGGAAATGGCTATGCTGATGATGTTATTGGCTATGATATGGTTGACCAAGAAAATGCGAATTTTGGAGATTGGAATAATCCAGACCCAATACCGTTTGATGAAGGAAGACACGGAACATCTGTAGCTGGAGTTATGGTTGCATCTGCAAATGATATTGGAATAAGAGGGCTTGCTTTTAATTCAAAATTACTGACGGTTAGAACCTTTGATGGCGCAGGCGAAGCAGAATCAGATGATATAGCAAATTCTATTATTTATGCTATTATGAATGGTGCAAAAGTGCTAAACTTTTCATTTGGAGAGCCATATTCTTCTCCAATTTTGAGAGATGCAATAAGATTTGCCTATTCAATGGGGGTTGTTATGGTATCCTCCTCTGGAAATAATGGTTGGAACAGACCTCATTTTCCATCAGACTATCCTGAGGTTATCTGTGTTGGAGGAACTAACTCTGAGAATGGTATTTATGGATTTAGTAATTGGGGTTCATTTATTGATATTGTAGCTCCTGGCCTCCAAGTCTTAACAACAGAGGCATTTGACAATGGTTACAAAAGGTCAAGCGGAACATCAATGGCTGCACCATTTGTTTCATCTGCTTCGGCATTATTATTATCATTAAACCCAAATATAAAGCCATCTGAAGTAAGGAGTTTATTGCAGACCTCAGCTTTTGATTTGGGAGATAGAAAATGGGACACGCGTTTTGGTGGAGGTTTGGTTGATGCCTCTAAAGCAGTACAAAGCCAAAATAATGCAGATTTTGAGATTTATTTTCCAAAGTTTGATGATTTATTTATAAAATCAAAAGAAGATACTATCCCGATAATTGCAAGCACAACAATACCGTTATTTGATAAGTGGGAAGTTTATATAGGGCAGGGATATTATCCTGATGAAATTACTGAAGATGATGAGCAAAGAATAGCAAATGAATTAGAAATTTCTTTGACGGATGTATTCTTTTTATCAGACGAAGAAAAATTAAGTTATAAATGGACTTTAATTGATTCATCAAGTAGTAGTATAAAAAATAATAAACTTACTAATTTATCAATTTCTAATTTAAAAGATACAATTTATACTATTAGATTGTTAATCCACACAAAAAATAATAATTCGGTTGAGAGAAGAACAAAAATTAGAGTCAGAAATAATATCAACAAGTTAAGATTTGAGAAGTTTAAAATTTCGAGCGCAATTGAAAAGGGAATTAAAACTTATTACTTTGCAGGAAAAACAAATTTGAATTGTGATGTAAAAATATCTGCAATTAATAAATCTACATTTGATACTACCTATTTTAGTAACACAAATTTTGGAGGCGAGTATCATTATATAAAAATGAGAGACTTAGTTTACGGAGATTATGATATTAAGGTTGAGGGAATTACTAGATTCAAAGATACAACTCGTTTATCAATCTCTAGTAATATAAATCTTTATAAATTTGATAAAAATTCTTTTGCAAAAAAAGACTATGGTTTTAGAAGAAGTTATCAATTAAATAAAGTAGCAAACATCACAAATGATAATCCTCAATTTATTATAAATGATTTAACAAATCTTGAGATTGATAAAACATATTTGATAGAGTTTAAAGATAATAATTTTCACGAAATCGACTCATCGAATAATACATATATACCAGTAGATTACGGTGATTTTAATGGAGATGGTAAAACAGATTTTCTATCGAGTACTGCATTCGAGACCGAGATATTTTTTAATTCACCGTCACTTTTATCAAATAGTAATTATAAAAGTAGTCCAGAGATAATAGAATGGGCAGAGGATTCCTACGATTTGAACAATAACGGCAGGAGGGAAATATTATGTAATAATGGGGGAGTTTATACTATTAGGAGTTTTACTGATAATAAATTTAGTATTTCCGATACATTATTTCCTAGCGCTGAATTATCAACATTAGGTTTTGAACGTGGTGGGGTTATTGATGATTTTGATAATGATGGCCGGGCAGAAGTATTGATTCCAAATAGGTTAGGGATTATTCAGATTTATGAGTATGATGGAAATAAATTTAATACTGTTAATAATATTACAGAACAAGTTTCATTAAGTCGTCAGTTTATGTCAAAAATAATATTCCCCGATGGAGCGAAAGGATTTATTAATTTAAATTATGGCGATTCTGAATTATTTAACGAAAGAGGTTCTGGGCGTTCATTATGGACTGCAAGATTATTTAAATCATCAGGCAATAATGTATTTCAAGAAGTATGGAAAGAAAGTTTTCATGGCGTAAGAGATGGTCTGTTTGGGCAATTTCCTATTTCATATAAAAATGGGGTAACTGCAGGGAATCTAGATGAAGATTTTGGTGATGAAATTATAGTAAGTGTTTTTCCTAATTTATATATATTTAAAATAGATGATAGTGGAGTAAAACCACTTTTTCATTATGATGACGCAGTTACAAACTCTACAATAATTTATGACTTTGACAATAACGGTAAAAATGAAATAGCAATTTCTACTGGATTTGGAACTGAGCTATTTGAATACAAAGATACTGATATACCTAATTTATTTATTATTGATGCTTATGCTCTTAATAAAAGTTCTGCATTGATAAAATGGGAAAATAATTCTGAATTTGATGGAGTTGAGTTTTATCAATTAGGTGATAATGATATAGAATTTGTAACAAATGTACAAAATGCGGACTCTGTAGTAATATCTAATTTATCAGCAAATACATTATATTCATTTACAGCAATACCTTATAAAATTGTTGATTCGGAAATAGTATATGGAAATCCTTTAAATTATACTGACATAATAGAGATTTATACACATGAATTAGTATATCCAATGTCTATAGAGTTTAAAACTTTCAATTCAATTAATATAAAATTCAGTGGCTTATTACCAAAAGAAGAAATAGAATCTCAAAATTTTGTTATTAGAAATTCCGATATTTCGTTTGTGCCAAGCAAAGTTTTAACTTCAAAAGATTCAACTGCTACTTTAGTTTTTTTAGATTCAATTCCAAAGGGCGAATATATTGTTGAAATCAAAAAATTTAGAGATTATTATAACTCGCCAACAATTGATGGAATATTAGAATTTGAAATGAACTATGAAACATTGAATGAAGTATATTTAAAGAGATTAGAAGTTCAGGGCTTGACATTGCTTATGATTGAATTTTCGGAGGAAGTTGGTTTGGGTGCTAATAATCCAAATAATTATAAAATTAACCCAACGGGATATGTTTTTTCTGTAGATACAATTCCAAACGAATCAAATAAAGTTCAACTTAATGTAGATAGAGGAACCTATGACGCTGTAGGAAAGAATTATACTATTCAAGTGTTAAATGTATTTTCGAAAAAGGGCAATCCAATGACAACCGGTCCTGGAAGTACGTTGGCTTTTACTTATACTACAGAAAGCTTAGATGAATGTTTTGTTTACCCAAATCCTGTATCATTAAAAACTCATACATTTGCAACAATTTCAAATATTACAGAGGTAGCCGAAGTTTTTATATTTAATATAAATGGTAATTTAATCAGAACCCTTCAAGAACGAGATGGTAATGGTGGAGTTGAATGGGATTTGAGAGATAATATAGGAAATAAGGTTAATCCAGGAGTATATTTATATAAAGTTAATGGAATCAACCAAGATGGTTTGGAGATAGAATCTAAATTATATAAATTTGCGCTGGTTCCTTAGAAATCAAATTACTTTATTATACAATTCATTAGGCTATTTAAGTGCAATTGAGAATGTAATATTTTCTTTTTATTAAAATTTTAATCTAAAATAAAACCCAACATCAATAAAAATATTTTTTCCACAATACCGTTCAAGTTTTATTACGACAAAAAATTGTAATATATTAGTCGTAATTTGCATTATATTTCTTACAAAAAAGATAATTTATTATGAGCGAGTTCGTACACCTGAATGTCCATTCTCACTACTCCGTTTTGGAGTCGAGCGCTGACGTTAAACAGTTGATAAAAAAAGCAATTGCTGATGGACAGAAAGCTCTTGCTATTACTGATAGTGGAGTTATGTATGCTGGTTTGGAGCAATATACTACATCAAAATTTGATAAAGATATTGGACAAATTAAACCAATCATTGGATTTAGAGCAAATATTACTACTGGCTCTAGGTTTGATAAAAGTGCAAATTCTTCTGGTAAAAGATTTTATCATCTTGTTTTAATTGCAAAAGATTTAACAGGTTACAAAAATTTAATTAAATTATCATCTATTGGCTTTTTGGAGGGCTTTTATTATCGCCCAAGAATTGATTTTGAAGTATTACATCAACATTCCGAAGGACTTATAGCACTGTCTGGTGGGATTGGTGCAGTTGGTTCTGGAGGTGAGATTGAATCTTATCTAAGACAGCAGGATTATATAAGTGCAAAAGAAGCAGCCCAAAGATACAAGGATATTTTTGGTAAAGATTTTTATATTGAGTTGCAGAGGTTGGGTCTTCCCGAGACAAATGAATTAATCGAAGAGCAACTGAAAATCGCTCGGGAGTTTGATATTCCTATAGTTGCTTCAAATAATGTGCATTATATTGAGAAAAAACATTCTATTCCGCATAACGTTTTATTGATGATTCAAAACTATAATTCAAGTATTAGCAATGAGATAGACGTTAGTAATTTGCGATTCCAGACTGATGAATTTTATTTCAAAAGTCAAGCGGAGATGGTTGAACTCTTCAAGGATTTACCTGAAGCAATTGAAAATACCGTTAAAATTGCAGAGCAGTGTAATGTAGAATTAGACTTAAAGTCAAATCACATGCCTCAATTTCCAATTCCTCAAACCTCAAAAGCAACTAATCTCGAAGAATACCTTGAGGAATTAGTTTATGAAGGACTTAGTGAAAGGTTTGAAACAATTACTGATGAAATTAAAAAGCGGGCTGATTATGAAATTGAGATTATCAATAAAATGGGTTTCCCTGGATATTTCTTAATTGTTTGGGATTTTATCAAAGAAGCACGAAAACGTGGGGTAAGCGTAGGTCCAGGTCGTGGTTCAGCGGCTGGTTCAATTGTGGCTTATGCTTTAGAAATAACAAATGTTAATCCACTTGAATATGACTTGCTTTTTGAAAGATTCTTAAATCCGGAAAGGGTATCAATGCCCGATATCGATATCGATTTCAGTGATGACAAGCGTGAAATTGTTATTAATTATGTTAAAGAATTTTATGGCGAGGAGGCGGTTTCACAGATTATTACATTTGGAAAACTTTCCTCGCGTGCTGTTTTGACTGATGTTGGGCGAGTTTTAAATGTTGATTTAGCAAAGATTAAAGAAATCACTAAAAAGATTCCTGTTAAATTCGGTAAAGTTGCAACAATAGAGGAAACAATAGCTTTACCTGAACTTGAGTATCTTAAAAATATTTATGAGAATTATAAAAATAAAAATCTTGATGATGTAAATAGAGCAAAGGAGTTAATCGCCACAGGAAAATTAAATGAAGATGATTATAAAATCGGGCAGCTGCTCGATTACTGCTTGGTTCTTGAGGGTAAAGTAAGAAATACAGGTATCCATGCCGCAGGAGTTGTAATTGCGCCTGGCGATTTGACTCAATATGTCCCAATTATGAAAGTAAATAAGGATAAAGCAGGCGGTATTAACATCGCAACTCAATATTCTATGAAATACCTAGAGATGGGTGGCTTGTTAAAAATGGACTTTCTGGGTTTAAAAACTTTAAGTATTATTGAGCAAAACCTTGCTCTTATTAAGCAAAATTATGATGTCGATTTAGATATTGATGCTATATCTTTAGAAGATGAAAAAACTTATGAACTATTTGGAAATGGAGATACTTTGTCAGTGTTTCAGTTTGAATCTACTGGAATGCAGGAAAGTTTGAAGAAATTAAAGCCGCATAGCCTAGAAGAAATTTCTGCTATGAATGCTTTGTATCGTCCTGGTCCGATGGATAATATTCCAAGTTTTATTGAGAGGAAATTTGGAAGAGAGCCAATTACTTATCTTCACGATTCAATGCGCCCATCACTCCAAAGAACCTATGGTATTATAGTTTATCAGGAGCAGGTGATGAGATTAGTGCAAGATATAGCTGGTTTTTCGCTTGGTGAAGCAGATTTACTCCGTAGAGCTATGGGTAAAAAAGATACAAAAGCAATGAGTTCGCTCAAACCAAGATTTATGGAAGGAGCCAAAGAAAAAAATAAAATAGATGATAAACTTGCTAGTCAAATTTTTGATTTAATTCAGAAATTTGCAGATTATGGATTTAATAAATCTCACGCTGTTGCATATAGTTATGTTGCTTTTCAAACGGCATTTTTAAAGGCTCATTATCCCGCAGAGTTTATTGCTGCAAATATGACTGCCGAAATTAACGACCAGACTAAGATTGTAGCATTACGAGAAAATGCCAAAAAATATGGACTTAAACTTATGCCACCTGATATAAATAATTCGCAAACTTATTTTAATGCTAAAGGCGATACTATTTATTTTGGGCTATCAGCTATAAGAAATGTGGGAATTCCTGCATCAAATAATATACTAAAAGCAAGGCAGGATGGTGCATTTAAAGATTTGTTTGATTTTGCTGGTCGAGTAGATAATCATTTGATAAATAAGCGTACTTTAGAGGCACTTATCTGTAGTGGCGCATTTGATTCTTTGAATATTGGTCACAGGAATCAACTATTTAATAGCGTGGAACTCGTTTTAGAGTACTCCCGTAAAAAACAAGAAGAAGATGAGTTGCAGATGGATAATTTGTTTGGATCTATAAATAATGAATCAACTGAATTAAAACTATATGATGCTCCTGAGTGGACAGAACTAGAGCGTTTGGAAAAAGAAAAAGAATATTTGAATTTTTATGTTTCAGGACATCCGCTTTTAAATTATGAAACTCATATAAGTTCATTTATTAAATATACAATAAGTAATCTTCATAATGCACCCCAGAAAACCGAGATTTCGCTTATTGGAATGATTACTGAAGTTAGAACAAGATTAGACAAAGATAAAAAGCCACTTGCTTTTATTGAGTTTGAAGATTTGACTGGCAAACGAGAAATCTTTGCACCGAGTAATATTTATCAAAAATATAATGACTTTATCAAAAAAGATAAAATTGTTCTGGTAAAAGGAATATTAAAAGCAAAGTTTGGAAATTTTGCAGAAGGAGATGATAATACCTTATTTAATATCAATAGTGTTAGCACTGTTGATGGAATAATTTCAGAATTAGCAACAGGATATAGGATTTGGTTAGACGAAGAAAACCCAAACACTTACCAACACCTACAACAATTTGAAGAATATATTGAATACCATGGAAATGAATTTAATGAAGGAAGAGAAACATCTTTTCTACAATTTATAATAATCAACAAAACAAATGATACAAAAAAATCATTTTTAAGCGATGATATTCATTTAAAATTAAATGAAGAAGTTACACATGAGATAATAAAAATATTCACAGAAAGAAATGTTAGATTTATATTAAAAGGTGAAATAGAAATGATATAAAATGTTATATATAAATGTAGTATATTGATTAACCGTCATTATATATCATAATCACTTATTTATAATAGCATTTTTTACTGAATCAAGAATAATGTCATATTCTTGTAAAAATGCACTTATCATTATTTTTACATCAATGCTGTTTTTTTCGTAGCGGGCAGTTTGCAAATCGCCATTTTTATCAGCAAAAGCAAGTATTAGAATGTTGTAACCAACTTCTTTAACATAAACTTTCATTGATTTACCAAGATTAGTTTTAACTTCAAAATAATAAGGATAATCTCTAAACATTTTAACAAAATTTATTTATTAATTTTCAAAAATAAGCAAATTCAACTTAAAATATAATTAATTATTTAACTTTGAGACAAATTAAATAAAAAAATCATCTATTCTCTGTATTTTTAGTTTTCTTAAAAAATATTTCTATTAAATTAATTCTTTTATTCTTATTTTTGAGAAATTAATAAATAAAAAATTTATGATAATTTACTCTGATAAAATTAACAAAAATCCAAATTTAAAAAAGCCAACTTTTCCTATTATACTATTACTCATAGTTTTAACAATTGGTACAATTGGCTTCAAAATTCTTTGGGAAGAGTATGATGCGTCTTGGATTGATTCATTTTATATGGTAATTATCACTGTAACTACATTAGGTTACTCAGAAATTTATCCTATGAATGAAGCACTAAAAGTATTCACAATTGTTATTTCTGTTTCTGGAATAGGAAGTTTCTTTTATATTTTTGGTATTTTACTCGAAAATTTATTAATTATTCAAAATCAACAACTTAGGTTAAAGAAAAGAATTATGAAAAAGATTGAAAATTTGAATGACCACTATATTATTGTTGGTCTTGGTAGAGTTGGTAATTTAGTTGCTCACGAACTCGAAAAAAGAGGTTGTGAATTTGTGATTATCGAAGGTAACGTAGATGAAAATAAAAGCAATCAGTTAGAAGTATTCAAGTTTGTTATAAGTGGTGATGCTACTGATGATTCAATTTTGAAGTTAGCAGGTATCTCTAAAGCTAAATCTATTATTGTTGCTACAAGCAGTATAACTACTAATCTTTTTGTTGTTTTATCTGCACGCCAATTGAATAAAAATATTAAAATAATTGCTCGAAATGACGACGATGTCAATGCAGAAAAACTTATTCGTGCTGGTGCAAACAAAGTTATAAATCCTTATAATGCTGGTGGCGTTAAAATGGCTGCAACTGCTATGGGGTCTAATCTTATGGAATATATCGACTCAAAAATTGACTTAAAAAACTCTAATTTTAATATCGAAGTGCTTACTCTTACCGATAATTGCAGGTGGATTGGTAAATCACTAAAAGAATTAGACATTAGAAGCCAAGTTGGTGTAACAATTCTTGGTTTTGTCCGCAAAGATGAAACTATCTTCAACCCCAAAAGCGACTTGCAATTTTTAATGGACGACAAAATCATCGTCGCTGGTGAATACAAAGAAATAAATAAACTCGAAGAATTATTTAGTCTGTCTATCAAATAAAAAGTTTCACCATAGCACATCAACGACATAAATTATCATCTTATTCCTTAATTTTGTATTTTTAAATTTACAAATTATGGCAAAGAAGAAACGGAAAATAATTGAAGATGAAAATTATAATTTGTACTTTAAAATTATTCATTTTTATAAAGTGCTACACATAATTTATGATGAAACTTTCTATTTTATGCACAAGAATCGTCTATTCGGTGGAAAGCAAATCTCTTACGAAAACACTATTTCCGCTGTTTTCTGGGAAGAAGAATACACCCTGCCCGACCAAATAGACATAACCGACTGGCTACAAGTTGTTGCCAATCGCATTACTATAAAGCATATTTATGTTGATAAAAAGGAGTTTGATAAGTATGTTAGGTGGTTGTGGTGAGGGGAGAAAAAGCCCCAAATTCATGGGGTTTTGGGGTTTATAATATAGTTATTTAAAATCTATATAAAACCCAATTTTATTATCTTGATTAATTCTAAAATAATCATCACTAATTTTAATTTCATTATTATCAATCATAGAATTAAATTTTTCTTCTTCATTTGTTATAACTTTACAATTTTCACCATTATTCCCTAAATAAATCAAATAGTTAAAATTTGAATTTTCAACAAATTTAGTAAACAATTGTTTAACGATTATTTTTTTTAAATATTCTATTTGTAACTCATTATTATTATTTAATAAATTATAACTTTGACTCTCTTTATCCATGTTGAAATTATTATTTATTAGTCTTAACCAATCTTCTATAAATTTAAATATATCTTCTCTACAATGATATTTAAATTCATTATTCCAATAATTTAAATGACAATTTTTTTCTAATTCTACAGCAGAGATATTAGATCTCTTTGATATATTAGGTTCAAATTTATGTTTTTTAGCGACTTTTAATGCTGCTTCATTAAAAGACTTTTCTGTTATATTACCAAAAACTCTAAAACCAGAACCTTTAATTTCGTAAATTATATCTTTTGTAATACCTTCTTCAATATATTTGTAATTCAAATCTCCTTTCTTTGGTTTTGATAAATACTTTGAAATAAAATTTAATAATAACTCACCCTCACCTGAAGCTGCATTTGGAGTTCCTAAACCAACAGGACGGAGTCGAAATAAATGTCTGCATATATTTTCCCACTTACAACATATATAATTATAAATATTACCACCATTACTTAAAAATTCATGATTAAAAACTAATTCATTTGTAATATCCTCTAAAAATAAATTAAAATCTATAAAAGAGGTTTTGGATCTAACAATTGCTCCAAAAATAGAATCTAAAATTGAATTTATTTTTTTTTCTTCTGCAGATTTATTTAAAATATGAAAGTTAATTAAATGATTTTTTATTTTATTTTCTAATTTTTCTAATTCCATTAAAACAACATATTTGATTTATTTACAAATTCTCTAAAGGTATCCGGCAAGAGAGTGTTTTCTAAACTTCTTTGTGAAAAAATATATCTACCATCACAGACAAAACCTAACTCAAACCAATTAACATCGTTTAATAAATCACAAAGTTCAATCAAGTCTACGTCATCTTTGTGAGGAAATAAAGCTAAAATTGAACCATCGTAATTTTTACATTCATGAGTAAAAAAAGGCCTTTTATTTCTAGTTTTAGTATTTACATAGATTCTTTTTTTCTCACTTTTAAAATGATTCCTTCCCCACATCCACCAATTGCTTTCATCAAATTTTTTAATTTTTCTATTTATTAAAATATCTTTATATTGCTCTAAATAATCTATTTTTTGATTATAAATCATTCTTTTTGTTTTATTTGATTTATAAGTTGAAGATACAACAAAATCTGTTTTTCCAAATTCTTCACTTTCAAAAATCTTATCAGAACCACTAACTGCACCTACTTTTACTTGAAATATATCTTTTAAATAAATTGAATATAGTGAATCTGTAAATAACAATTGACCATTACTATAAGTAAATTGTTGATGTATATTTGTTTTTCTTGAAAAATTATCTTTTTCAAATCGCCAAATAATACAATTGGGAGAATAACCTTTAAATATTTTTTCATCTCCTAAATCAATTATATCGGTGATAGTGCCACTCGAATAAATAAATTTATTTAATTTAATGCTCGATGTTGCTTTTAAAAAATCTCTTGGAGTAATAAAAATTATTTCTCCATTATCATTTAAATGATTAATACTTTTTTCAATAAAAAATTGATATAAATTAGTTCTTTCATCAAACATTTTTAGATTTAATTTATTTTTAGTATTTGAATCTATATCCTGGTATCTAACATAAGGTGGGTTTCCAATTATTGTATCAAATTTATTTTCAACAGAAAAATCGAAGAAATCAATATTTAAAACTCCGTTTTTTGTATATCTAGAATCAATTTCAATTCCTACACAATTTTCAATATTTTTATAAAATGCACCATCACCTGCGGAAGGTTCTAATACTGAACCAAATCTTTTTCTCATATTTAGCATTTGAGAAACAATATGGTTAGGGGTAAATACTTGACCTAAAGTTTTGACGTTATACATATTCTTTAAAATATTTTTTGAAATTAAAATATATCTCTGACCTTAATTTAATGCTTTCTCCAAAGGTTTTTAGAAGAAAATCTTGTGAATCTTTGAATTTTCTTTTTTTGAACATTTTATTATCTGCCCATTTACATTGAAAGGGTAAATTATTTCCATTTGGATATATAGAATTTAATCCTTTTAGAGAATTTACAAAAACGTCTGTAAGGTCAGATTTATTTATTACTAAAAAGAAATAGTCTTTTGATTTATTTTTTCCTAGATTATTTTTTAATTTTTCAAAATAATGTAGCCACCTTATTTCATTTGGAAAATCTGGTAAATGACCTGTTAAGGAGTAATAAATTCCTAATTTGCAGTTTAAATTATCTTGATGAGTAGTATTTGTTACTTTAATATTAACTGGATAAAATATATTTTCTGTTTCGATACTAAAATCAAACCAACTTCTTGATTTAGGGATATTTATTTCATATTCCTTTCTAATCAATTTTAATATTTGGTCTTCATTAATTGAAGCATTTAGTCTGCCATCTTCAAAAGTATTTTTTAGCTTAAAATTTTCTTTGTTCAAGTAATTTTTAATTTTAATTAATTCTTCTGGTATCATAATTAATATTTTTTGATTTTTTAATTTTGCAAATTAAAAATTTTTTTTAAAATACATCATTTTTAAATTATAATGTTTATAAATTATTCCATTATTACACTCTGGTGTAATAACATTTTCTTTAGTATAACTCACACTTCTCTCCTTTTCTCATTTTCATTTCTACAAAAATAGAAAAAAAAATTTAACTTATAATTACTTTTATTTTAAAAATTTTGTGATTTTATAGTTGATTAGAGGAACTAAGAGTTCAAAATTTGCGATTCTGTGGCTTTCATTTATGAAAACTTTATGTTCGCAGTTTATGAGTTTGTTTGCGTTTCTGTAATCAATTATTTCATCGTTTTTTGACAGAATTAACATTGTGTCATAGCGTAATTTGTGTATGTTTTCTTTTACATAAATTGAGATTTCTGCGAGTTCATTGTCGCAGTTATCTCCGTAAATTGCTTTATTTATTGCTGATTGTTCTATTGCCGGATTTATAACGATTAATGGCAGTTGGTGCTTTATGCTAAGAAACAGTGCGAGCAAGCCACCACGCGACGACCCAACTATGATTGTGTTATCAGTTAGGAAATCCCGCTCAATATTTTGGAGCGTTAGTTTGGGTGAATGAGGAGTTTGCGTTGGAGTTATTGCATTAATTTGCAGCCCTTTTTTTGAGTTCTCCCCATTCACACCGTGCAAGTATATAATATGTTTATCTTTCATCTTTAGGTATCTCGTTGTATGGGTCTTCTAATAAAACATTTGTAGTTTTATCATAAAATGTTTTTGCATCAAAATTTCTACTTCTTATATTTGATTTTACATAATTTAACCATGCGGCTTTTGCTTTTTGTTTTTGATTTAAATCATCTTTATGGTTATACCAAAAATGACTATGAACTCTATAAATATGCAAATAGAAACCTAATTTATAGTTATCAGGCTGCTTTAATATAAAATTTGTAACAAAGTTATATGCTATATTTTTTGAGTAAGTATTATGTGATAAAAAATAGCATCTATGTCTATAATTATCTGAGTGATTTCTAAAATACTCTAAGGTAATCTTATTGGCAAAACCTTCTTCCATCCACTCATAGAACTCATCTTTTGTGCCATAATCGCGCATATCCATATATGCGTGAGCAAGTTCGTGTATAATAACATTAGCAATTAAATAGGTTAACTCTTCATCGTCTTTTGTGCATTTTATAATTGATTCTGTGCATAAATAAATTTCTGGGATTCCATGAGAACCTTTACTAACATAATATCCAAGTAGTTCAGTTTCGGGGCATCTTGAATCATCATATTCTATATTTTCTTGTTCATTTTCAAATTTTTGACGATTTTCTTTATCATCTATTCGATTTAAAATATGATAGCTACCCTTTCTAACTAATGAAAAAGTATATTTATCCACAAGATAGAAGGGAATCTTTTTAGCAATATGATATAGTGAATCACTATCGCGACAGTGATTCCTATCGGAGCGAAGAACACTTTCAGTAAATGCAATTTGCCAAGGTGAAAGTTCAAACCTTGAGTTAATGTTTATGATATTCATAGTATTTGTTTCCTTATTTTGTTGTTTATAATTTTAATACGAACAATATACAGAGTTATATGATAATAATTGTCGTTAGTGATTTTGTTGTTAATTTTTTTATTTTCTTTTAATTTTATCAACTTCTCTTTTAAATTTTTTGAAATCTCTTCTACTCATTAAAACTTTGTTGGTAAATTCTTTGAAATATTTATAATCTAAACCGTAATCTCGAATACGTTGGTCCATTACAACGTTTTTTATATAGTCTAACCAGTCTTCTATGTCTTTTTTCTTTCCTCTCTTATTATCATAAAATAATCTCCACAGATTGTAAAATTCATACCCATATTCATGAAAATAATAGCCAAGTTTATAATTATTAGGTTGTGATAAAATTAAATCTTTAACAAATTCATAAGGAGATGGGGCATTTTGATATTTTTTTAAAGATTTTTCGTATTCATCTATATAAAATTGGTAATCAGAAAAAAAATTCAAGGTAAGTTCGTTTGCACATGCTTCATCCATCCAATAAAAAAATTCGTCTTCTTTTCCATAATCCCAAGTATCCATATAAGCATGTGCAAATAGATGAATTAATACTTTTGCAATTAAATATGTTGTTTCATATTCGTTATTTGGATATTTTAAAATTATTTCCATACATAGATAAATTTCAGGTATTCCATGCGCACCATGACTAACAAAATATCCAAACTTTTCAGTTTCGGGAAAATTAGTTTTTTGATACTCGAAACCTTCATTTTCTTCTTCAAAATCTTTAAATGAATCTTCATCTTCTAATCTATGCACAACATTATAAATACCTTTTTTAACTAATGAAAATGTATATTCACTTACTAAATAAATAGGAATATTTTCAGAAATTTCAATAAGTGGATTTTGATATTTCGTATATGAACGATACTTCCTAATAACGGTCTGAGTAAATGATATATGCCAAGGATTTAAGTTATAATATGAGTTAATGTTTATTATATTCATAATAATTTTTCCTAATTTTTTTGAAAATATTAAAACGAACAATATACAGAGTTGTATGATAATAATTGTCGTAATAGAAAATGAGGGTAATTATTTTTTAATTCCCATCATTCTTTTTTAATTTTTCGTCAATCCAAACTTTTGCAATTGGATTTATGATTGGTTCGCTTATAAATTTACTGATAATTTTATCGATATATTTATATTTAGTATATGTCATACTTAGTCTATCTTCTTTCATAACACCTTTATTATGTACTAAATGTATTATTTTTGATTTTAAATAATTTTGAAAATTATAGATACATTTTAAAGTTTCTTCATAAATTTTGGCTACTTGTAATTCAGAATAATTTTTAATTTCATCTATTTTTTGTAAAGTATTCAATGATTCGCTAATAAAGATTATTTCTATATCATAACCTATCCCTTTTAAAAACTTATACTTCCATTTAATTCCTTTATAGTTATTAGAATTTTCCATTACTATAATTCCAGACATATTATCAAATAAACTATCTAAATGTTTACTTAATAAATAATCTGGTTCTTCCACATAAATTGCAAAATCTTCAATATTCAAGATACACAAGTCATTGCTATTAGACAAAGATAAAATCTGCTCTTGATATAAATCTTCGTTACAAGTTAGAATGAAAACTGCTTTAAAATTTGATGGTTTAATAATACCATTTTTTATTAAATTTTGATAAAATTCATTTTTTTCTTGCAATTTAGTTTTCAACTCATTCTCATCTAATAAATTAGCTGCATTTATTCTTGTTTCAACATTAACATTATATATTAATCCATCATTCGTATAAGTGTTGTATTCTAAATCATTTTCTAATGAATTGATTAAAAATTTATCGATAATTTCTTTCTGTCTTTTATAAAAAGCTTTTTTTATATTGTAAGGTAAAAGTGAAGCAGAAAACACAACTTGCAACTTCACAATTTTACTAAATAAAAATTCCATACCTATACACCTGTATTATTTTTTAAAATTTTAATACGAACAATATACAGAGTTGAATGATAATAATTGTCGTTTGTGGTATTGAGAGGAGATAAATTCTAGTTTTTTCAAAAATAATTATTTACGGCAAATTCAAAATGGTAGTGTAAGTTTTCAAGCTCAAATACTTTTAAAATAAAGCTCAAAGAAAAAGGAAAAATGAGCTACAAAACAAATAATTCTGAGCTACAATATTTTTATGCTCTTATTGGATTTGAATTTACCGTAAAATCTATTGCTAAATAATCATTTTTTTTGGTTTTAAATTTATTATAGCCGATGTTTGCTATCATTGCAGCATTGTCTAAGCAAAATTCCATATCAGGAATTATTATTTTATATCCATTTTCATGTTCTTTATAAAATTGTTCTCTTAATCTTGAATTTGCTGATACTCCACCGCCGATAACTATTGTTTTTATATTTAATTTTTTTGTGGCTTTCATTGTTTTATAGACAAGTGTATCTATTATTGCCTCTTGCACAGATGCGCAAATATCTGGTAAATCATTTTCTTGCAGTCCATTAGGGAAGTTATTCTGTATGAAATATCTAACTGATGTTTTTAAGCCGGAAAATGAAAAATTGTAGTTATCTTGGTGTTTTAGTGAGCGTGGAAAATCATATTTCTTGGGATTACCTTGCTTTGCAAGTTTATCAATAATTGGTCCACCTGGATAGGTTCTGCCAATTAATTTAGCAATTTTATCAAATGCCTCTCCGGCTGCGTCATCTATCGTAGAGCCAATTAATTCATATTCCTGAAAACTATCTACTTTAAAGATTGCTGTATGACCTCCTGATACTACAAGTGAAAGCAGCGGAAATTCTAAATCTGGATATTGCAAATTTCCACTAAATATATGACCTTCTATGTGGTTAATTGGGATTACTGGTATATTATATTTAATTGCTAATCCTTTTGCAAAATTAGCACCTACTAACAAAGAACCCACAAGTCCGGGATTAGTTGTAACTGCTATTGCATTTATTTCATTCATAGTTACATTGCTTTGATTAAGGGCATCAGCAACTAATTCTGAAATAACTTCCAAATGCGCCCTTGAGGCAAGTTCTGGGACTATTCCTCCATATTTACTATGGAAATGTTGCGAAGAAATCAGATTTATTAATACATTTTCATCTTTCAAAATCGATATTGATGTATCATCGCAAGAACTCTCAATGCCTAGAATATACATTATGATATTTTATCCTTTAATCTCATTAACTAATAAATTTAATGCGTTATGCACTGATAACTCGCGATTAATTTCTCTGTCTTTAGTAAAAATAAATTTTTTAGCAAATATATTTTTCTTTGATGCAAATCCAATCCATACAGTTCCAACAGGTTTAGATTCTGTACCGCCATCTGGTCCAGCAATTCCTGTAATTGAAATTGCATAATTAGTATTATATTTTGTGAGTGCCCCAAAAGCCATTTCTTTAGCACATTCTTCTGAAACAGCTCCAAATTTGTTAAGTGTTTCTTGATTTACTCCAAGCATATCAATTTTAGATTGATTAGAATATGTAACCGCAGAACCATTGAAATAAGCAGAACTTCCAGACATGTCAGTTATTTTAGCTCCAAATAACCCGCCTGTACAAGATTCGGCAGCTGATAATGATTTATTATGATTTAAAAGTAAATTTGCTATTAGATATTCTAATTCTTCATCTGTATTTGAGTAAATATGTTTGCCACATCTATCAGAAATTAGTTCTTCTAATCTATCTAACTCTTCTTTTGCTTTTTCAAAATTCTCTGCGGATGTACCAATTCTTAATTTCACGCCTGAGTAAGAAGGCAAAAATGCCAAACTACTAGAACCTAAAAATGATACATCACCTATTAAATCCGCAAGAGTTGATTCAGGAACTCCAGCAGTTCTTAATGTTCGGTATAAAACTACATCATAAAAGTTTGATTGAATTTGTTCTTGAATGTATTGTAAGAAACCATTTTCCATTATGTGTTTCATTTCTCTAGGAACACCTGGCATCGAGATAAGTCTTAAATTATTTTCCTCAAAAAACATACCCTGAGCAGTTCCAATATTATTAGAAAAAATTCTTGCTTTTGATGGAAGTAGGGCTTGTTCGTAATGACGTTCCAAAAATTCGCGATTTCTAGAAGTGAAGTAATCTTTTAAATATTTTAAAATATCATCATTAAGTTCTAATTTATCATTAAAATACTCTGCTAAAACTTTTTTAGTTATATCATCGTGAGTTGGTCCTAACCCTCCAGTAACAATTATTAAATCAGATATGTTTTTTAAGTATTTTATTGAATTTATAATATCCTCTTTTTCATCTTTAATTGTTAGATGAGAAATAATTTCACCACCAATTTTGACTATTTCTTTGGAAATCCAATGGACATTGGTATTTAAAGTTTGTCCGATACAAATTTCGTCTCCAATTGAGAGTAATGATATTTTATAAGTTTTGTTCATTTTCTTTAATTTAATTTATAATTTTTTAAATTTGCTTAACTTTTAATACAAAATTAAAAAAGAAATTCCGAAAAGATGAAAATAGAATTAGATGATTTATTTGTAAAATTAGAAAATGGTGATGTGTCCTCGCTTTCAAGGGCAATAACAATAATTGAATCCAAAGCAAAAAAACATAAAGAGCAAGCAAATAAATTGCTTTCACTTGCAAATAAAAATAAAAAACAAAGTATAAGAATTGGAATTTCTGGTATGCCTGGAGCAGGGAAATCAACTTTTATAGATGCCTTTGGTTCAATGTTAATTGAATTTGGTCACAAGGTTGCAGTTCTTGCAGTTGACCCTTCCAGCACTGTTAGTAAGGGGTCTATTCTTGGTGATAAAACTCGAATGGAGGAACTTTCATTATCTACCGAGGCATTTATACGTCCGTCTCCATCGGGTGGATATTTAGGAGGAACTGCAAGCAAAACTCGAGAGATTATTTCTCTTTGTGAAGCTGCAAATTATGATATTATTCTTGTTGAAACTGTTGGAATAGGGCAGAGTGAAACAGAAGTTAAAACAATGGTTGATTTCTTTTTATTATTGATTTTACCAGCTGGAGGTGATGAATTGCAAGGTATAAAGAAAGGAGCGGTGGAACTTGCAGATATGGTAATAGTTAATAAGTCAGATGGCGACAAGATACCAATTGCTAAACGAACTAAGTTAGACTATATGCAAGCTATTAAAATACTTGGACAAAGTAATAAATTTAGCGAGAAGGTGTTTTTGTGTTCAGCACTAGAAAAAAATGGTTTGAATGAAATATGGGAGGAGATTTTTAAATTTACACATAGAAATAATTTTTTAGAGATTATTACTAAAGAACGACTTAACCAAGATAAGTATTGGATTGATAAAACTTTTGAAAATACTATTGTTGAGTTTCTTTTTCAAGATAAGGATTTTAAAATAAAATTAGATATGCTCAAGAGCGAAGTTTTGAGGAATGAAACTAATCTCGAAAGTGCATTGGAGCAGTTGCAAAAGATGATATTTAGGTAGTTATTTTTGAAATATTTTTCTTAATTTTGTAAATAACAAATTATAAAGAAAGTATAAGTTATGGTAAAAAATCAAATTAAATTTCAAAGGGCTAAAAATTCATTTTATAAAGATTTAAAAGAGGAGGTAGATAGCTTTTTATCTAAAGAAACAATTGAAAAAGCTAGAAAAATGATTGTAATAAAATTTACCTTCTACTTTTCGTTATTTATTTTGTTTTATATCAACATTTTTAATCCTCATATTGATTCAAATATATATTTATTTATTATTAACTATGTTTTATTAGGATTAACAGGTATATTATTAGCGATTAATACAGCACATGATTGTGTACATAATACTTTCTCTAAGAGTAAAAAAGTAAATGATTTTGTTTTCTACATTGTTTTTAACTTACAAGGCATTAACTATAGGTTATGGCAAAAAAGACATGTTGCCTCTCACCATATATATCCAAACATTGATGGAAGTGATGCTGAAATTGAACAAAATCCATTTGTTAGAATTACAAAAACCCAAAAAAAGAAAAGTTATCAACAATATCAACATTTTTATGCAATATTTTTATACTTTTTCTATATCTTGCATTGGATTTTGATTAAGGATATACATTACTTATTTAAAAAGAACTTAGGAAGTTTGAAAAATCTAAAATATACTAAAAAATTTATAATCGAACTTGTATCTCTCAAACTTTTTTACTTTGGCTATATGATTTTCATTCCTTATTATTTCACTGATTTTTCTTTAGGAACAATAATCGTTACTTATTTAATAATGAGTTTGACATCTTCAATATTCTTTGTACTAACTTTAATAATTTCACATTTAAGTATGGAAACTAGTTTCCCAACGGCTGATGAAGAAGGTAAATTACCTTACGATTATTTTGAGCATCAACTTGCAGCAAGTTTAGATTTTCATCCAACAAGTAAGATTGCAAACTGGATATTTGGTGGTTTTAATTCACATACGGCACATCATTTGTTTCCTAATTTACCGCATACGGTTTACACAGAGATAACACCAATCATCCAAAAATACTCAAAGAAATATGATATGCTCTATAAGGAGTTACCAATTCCTAAAGCAATAAAGTCTCATTTTAGATACTTAAAAGTGATGGGTGAGGGGTAATAAAATATTACTTTTAATCTATTTCTTTAAAGTATAATTATTAAGAATAATAAACAAGGTTGTTATATGACAGAAATATATAGTTTATATTTTTTAGAGGAATATTTAGAAAGAAATGATAATTTAGAAAATCTAATATTTAAAAATTTAGATCTTAGATTATTATCAAGAAAACTTATTAATTATGATATAATAGATTGTATCTTTATTGGATGTAGATTAGATAAAGATCTATTTGAAAAACTAACACTTTCAAATAATTATATATTACCTTCATTAAATCTACCATTTGAATTATTTCCAAGACGATTATATTCAATAGAAGATTTATATGATAATTTTGACCCAAATACTCCTTTGAGTTACAAAAACTCTACCGACTTCGAAATATATTCTCATTTTATTGACCATAAGAATAAAGGGGCTTTATCGCCATTTTTAAGAGTAACAGAAAGTATTCACGATGCTTCTCTTAGGATGGCTCTTTATGAGTATGTAAATAGGTTTAACTCACCCAATAAAATAGTTGGAGTGATGGGAGGGCACAAAGTCCCGAGAAATGATGAATATTATAAAAAAGTTAGTTTGTTATCCAAAAGACTTACAGAACAAGGATATATGATGGTATCTGGTGGAGGTCCAGGTATGATGGAAGCAACTCACTTAGGTTCATACTTTGCATTCAGGAATAATGAGGAATTATTTGAAGCAATAGAATTTTTATCTTCAGCACCTTTATATTCAGATGAAAAATGGTTGTTTAAATCATATCAAATTTTGGAAAAATTTCCACCAAAATTTAGATTAACCAGCTTATCAGTTCCAACATGGGTTCACGGTCACGAACCGCCAAACCCATTCCCTGCAAGAATTGCGAAGTTTTTTTCTGCAGCAATTAGACAAGAAGTTCTAATTGAGATTACAAAAGGGGGAATAATTTACTCACCTGGTAGTGCTGGAACTTTAAGAGAAATCTTCCAGACAGTAGAGCAAAACCACTATAACTTGTTTGATAATGTTTACCCAATGATATTTTTAAATAAAAAGTACTGGACTGAAAATCTTCCTGTTTACGAATTTTTTGAAGAGATAAAAAATAAAAAGACTTTGAACAATTTGATTACAAATTTAGAAGATGATGAAGTTGTAATCGAGAAACTAATCTTACAATACACTAGAGAAAATAGTGATTGATATTAATTTTAAAAAATTGTAGTATAAAAAATATTATTTAGTCAAGAATTTCCCAATGTAGTTCTTTTCTTAATTCTTTTATCCATTCTTGCACTAATTCTCTTTGTTTATAATTTTTAGCTATGATCTCAATATTATCAAAATCATCTTCTATATTCATTTTGTGTTGAGGATAATACTTTTTGAAATAAACTAACTGATAAGCAGGTTTATTTGGGTCATTTCCATAAGAAATTGGTTCAGATATATCACCTTCTTTCATTTCTTTAATTACTTTTTGTACTGGAGTTGGAAGCTCTTGTATTGTTACCTTACCAATAACTCCACCAAAACCTTTTGTGTTTTCATCTTCGGAATGTATTTGGGCTTGCTGCTCAAAACTTGTTTTACCTTGCTCAACATCATTTTTGATTTGTAACATTAAGTCGAATATCTTTTTTGAGTTATCTGTGTCAGCTTTAAACTTAATTAGTATATGTCTGGTATTTACTTGGTCACTTTTTTTTTCGATAGTTTGAATTATATGATACCCAAAAGGTGTTTCAACAGGAAGGGAAGTCTCTCCTTGAGTAAGTGCAAAAGCAGCTTTTTCAAATTCTGGAAATAATAGACCTTTTTTTACCCAACCAAGTTCTCCACCATCTTTTTTAGTTGTTAAATCATCAGAATTGTTTATTGCTAGAGATTCGAAATTCACACCTTTTAATATAGAATCTCTTATTGATTTAGCTATATTATAAGCATTTTCCTTAGCACTATTATCAACTTTAACATATTTAATTATATGACTTATCTCGTATTGGTCAGGCATAAATTTCAAGGAGTCTTTGTAGTTTTTATAAAATTCTTCTACTTCACTTGTTGTTATTGAAAAGTCCCCAAATTTTGCATAATTTAATTTTTGAGTCATTATCTGGTTTTTAATTTGGTCATTGAACTCATATTTAACTCTACTCAATGATTTACCAAAAATTTGTTCAACTCTTGAAATTGAACCGTATTGAGCTTTCCAACTTTCTAATAACTGTCCCCATCTTTGATCAATTTCTTGGTCAGATACTTCAACTGAATCTTTTATGGCTTTTTGTAAAAGCAGTTTTTCATCGATTAACGCATTTAAAACATCTAATCTTTGCTCCTTATCCATAAAATCTAAATCAGAATCAGACTGAACCATTCTAGCCATCTGAGCGTCTATCTCCGAAGCCATAACAACTTCATTTCCCACTATAGCTACTATTTTATCAAGTGTTTGACCATCTTCAAGTTTTAAATCTTGAGATAGTAAGTAAAAAGAAAAAAGAAATATAATTGAAAGTAATTTAAGCATAATTATTTATATATTTTGTTGATAACGTTTTCGTTAATTTTCACTTTATGTTTTTGTTTAACTTTTTGAAGCCATTTTTCTTTTAAATTATTCTGACTTATTTCAAGGGCTTTAGGAGAAATCATAGGGAATGCTTCCTCAAATGTCATTACTCTTGGAGGAATTTTTTTTATACATTTAATTAGTGAATATCCTCTGTCGAGTTCAATCGGTCCATAAACTTGATTTTCTTTTATTTCATCTGGATTAATTTTTTTAGCGATTGGATCTTTATCTGAGTCTATAATTCCTCTATAACCGCTTTTTTCTCTGAATCCTTCCCTTTGAGTTTCTATTGAAGCTAATTCAATAAAATCTTCGCCACTATTTAGTTTTTCTAATGATGAGTTTATATTTTTTTCAGAAAATTGAAAAATCTCATAAACTTCGTATTGCCAATTAGTTTTATAATTACTTTTAGTGGAATCATAGTATGCTTTAGCAATAGTTGAATCTAATTTGTTTTTTTGCCAAACTTCAATTTCTTCTGCTTTGAAAAGAATAGAACCATTTAAAAACTCTTCGGATATCAAAGCAAATTCAGGATATATTTTTTCAAGGTCTTTTGTTGCAATATTAAACATATCATCTTCTATCATTTTCATAATAGCAAGATAAATACCTTCATCACTTAAAAGAAATCCTTTCATTTGTTTTTCATTGTTTGAAACATTAATAAAGTCTTCTAAAGAATACAAATTATCATTAAAAGTAAAAAGTTTCTTTGAATATAATTCTTTAGGTACACTATCAGCCCAATTAGTTCCAATATTTGTTTTTAAAGTATCTATATACTTTTGAAATTCATCTCTTACATTATCGAAAATCTGGAAGCCATATAATTTAGAAAGTGAATCAGTGAAAGCTTGTAACTCTTTTTTGTAATAAGCTTTTTTAAATACTTCTTTTACTTTTTTAGTTTCAAATTCATCATCAAGTGGCTGAGTATCATACTTTTTGATTAAATGAAGACCATATTCTGTTTTTACTATATCTGATACCTCACCAATATTTAATTTTGAAAAAGCATCTTCGAAAGGTTTAACCAAAGGAGTACCATTATTTTCAAAACCCGTTGCTCTGGAGTACCAATGTGTAAATCTACCTCCAGAATCCTTTGTAGAAACATCATCGGAGTATATTTTTGCTAAAGTTTCAAACTCTTTGCCACTTTTAAATTCTTTAAGAATTTTTTCCATTTTTTCGTAAGCTTTCAATGTGTCTTCTTTGGTTGAACCATTATACTGAATTAGCAAATGTCCACCTTTATGTCTTTTTCTTTCTTCTTTTTCAATTAGTTTAAGGATAAAAAATCCGTAGTTAGTTTCTACAATTTCAGGATTAATTTCACCAGGTTTTAATTTCAAAAGAGGATCTTCAAGTTGATTTTGAAGCTGACCTCCTGTAACCCAACTTTGAACAACTCCACCTTTTTCTGCTGATTTCAAATCTTTAGAGTATATCTTTGCAACACTTCCAAAATCCTCGCCAGACTTTATTTTTTCCATTGCATTATACGCATTCTTTCTGGATTCGCCTAATCCAGCTTCATCTTGATAGGGGATTATAATATATGCAAATCTAAATTCTATTTTTCTTTTTTCTAATATTTGTTTAATTCTTGGTTCTTCAAACACTTTATCTAAATAGAATGATTTAGCAATTAATTGTTTGTTAGATTGAACTTCTTTCATTACCTCAGGATCTTTTAAAAATCCTTTATCTTTTGCGTCAATTACTTTAAGTTTGTAATCTATATACATATTAAGAAATCTATCAAACTCACTTTTAGATTTTTTTAATAAAGGCAATTCATCTTTTCCTAAGTTTTTCTCATACGCTCTTTGTAACTCGGCAACAGTTATTTTCTCAGCTCCAACTTCAGCAACTACTTCTTTAGTTACATCGGAGAACAAATTATAATTTAAAATAAAAAATGATATTATACAGAAAAAAAACTTATTCATTTAAAATTACTCCTTTTTAATTTTAATAGTTATTAATTTTTATTTATTTGGTACTTGATTTAACCAAACTCTCTCCAATTTTCCAAATGTTTCCAGCTCCCATTGTTATTAACAAATCATTTGGTTGGAGAATACCTTTTATAGTATCTTCAATTTCATCATTGTTTTGAATATAAATTACGTTTTTATGACCAAATTGAATTGCTGAATCTGATATTAATTTACCTGTTACACCCTCAATTGGTTTTTCTCTAGCAGGGTAAATATCAGTAATCAAAATTACGTCTGCTTCATCAAAAGATTTTGCAAAATCAATATATTGGTCTCTTGTTCTAGTGAAAGTATGAGGTTGAAAAACACATACTATCCTATTTTTAAAGCTTTCTCTTGCACCTTTTAGACACGCTTTAACCTCTGAAGGATGGTGAGCATAGTCATCAATGATTTTTATACCATTGTATTCACCTTTATCTTCAAATCTTCTATAAACCCCTGCAAACTTTGCAAGTGCTTCTTGAATTACATCAAACTCAACACCCATTGATCGCGCAACTGATATTGTAGCAAGTGCATTTTTTAAATTATATTCACCTGGAATACGAATTTTTATCCTTCCAAGTTTCTTTCCATACTCAAAGACATCACAACTTGCTGTTTTATCTTTATAAATTGTATTATCACCTCTGTAATCACAATTTCTGTTAAAACCAAATGTTACAATTTTTTTATTTACTTTAGGTAGTATATTTTTTACTCCATCATCATCTAAACCGAGAGAAACAAACCCATAAAATGGAACCTTATTTGCAAATTCTGTAAATGTATCTTCAATATCTTCTAAATCTCTATATACATCTAAATGTTCAGACTCAATATTATTAATAATTGATATAGTTGGGGTTAATTGCAAGAAAGACCTATCAAATTCATCTGCTTCAACAATCGTCCACTCTCCTTTGCCAAGTCGAGCGTTAGTACCACCAAAATCACTTAATCTACCTCCAACAATAACTGTTGGGTCGATTCCAGCTTCAATTAATATCAATCCTAACATTGAAGTTGTAGTAGTTTTTCCGTGTGTACCAGCAATTGCGACGCTATAATTCAAGCGAGAAATTTCAGCAAGCATTTCTGCTCTTCTAATTAAAGGTATTTTATTCTCTAAGCAGTATTTGGTCTCAGGGTTTTCTTTTGTGTTTACCGCGCTTGAATAAACAACCACTTCGCTTTGTTTAATATTTTCTTCTGAGTGACCAATATAAATATTAGCACCCTTGTTTTTGAGATATTCTGTGTTTTGAGACTCAGTTAAGTCAGAACCTGATATATTAAATCCTTGATTTAATAAAACTTCTGCTATGCCTGACATTCCTATTCCACCAATACCGACAAAATGTATATTTTTTATAGATTTAAACACTTTATTTATTTTATTTATTAATACTTTTATAAACACACAAAATTACGATTATTTTAATTAAATAAAGATAAATTAAAGACTTTTTTTTAAACATCAATGCTAAAAAATAAATAATTTGGATATAGTAAGACTTAAAAAATATTAAAGTTTAAATAAAAAATTTTGAAATTAATAAAAAAGTTCTTAATTTTCGGATAAAATAGTCTTAATCAGGAAAAAAGTTTTATGGCACTTCTCTCAAAAGCTTGTATTTATGGTATTAGAGCATCAATTTATATTGCTATAGAAGATGGGGATTCTAAATTTGTACCTATCTCTAAAATAGCTAAGGAACTATATTTGTCTTCACATTTTTTAACAAAAATACTTCAAGAATTAACAAAAGTAAATATTTTGGAGTCTTATAAAGGTCCAAATGGCGGAGTTAAATTAACAAAGCCAGCTAAAGATATATCACTTATGGAAATAGTAGAATCAATTGATGGAACTGCTTTGTTCGAAGAATGCGCTCTGGGCTTAGAAGGTTGCGGACATTATTATCCATGCCCTTTACATTATAGTTGGGTAGAGCAAAGAGAGTCTCTTAAAAACTTATTTTATACCGAAAATTTGGAAACTTTATCAGAGAGTGTAAAAACTGCGGGGTTTAGACTAAGAGCAGTTGATTTGAATTTCATTAAAAATAAAGAAGAAATTAGTAAAAATTAAATATTAAATTTATCTACTAATCTTCAATTATAATTTTATCTTCTACTTTGTCTCTATATCTTTTAACAATAAAAAGAGTGGTAATAGTCGAAACTACTAAGATAGATAAAAAATGTGCCGCTTCGTTACCACCAAATTCAAAGAAGTAATCAAGAATTGGTTGTAAAATCATTAATAATATAAAAATCAAAAGATAATTAACAATTATTGTAACTGGGTGGTCTTTTTTTCTCCATATTTTAAAAAGCTTATTTTTCATATCTTATTCACTTCCATTTCTAATTTTATTTTAAATTGTTGTAGTACTCTGTGAATTATCAAATTGGCAATTTCTAAAATATCTTTAGATTTTGCATTTCCATAATTAACTAATATTAATGAATGATTAACAGAAACCCCCGCATCACCTTTTCTATAACCCTTTAAACCCACATGTTCTATCAACCATCCAGCAGAACATTTTACTTGACTATCAGAGTATTCAAAGTATTTTATATTAGGGTGTCGAACTAATAAATCATTTAATAAATCTTTAGAAATTATAGGGTTTTTGAAAAATGAACCACTATTTCCTAACTCATTTGGATCAGGTAGTTTGTGTTTTCTAACTTTACAAACTAAATCAAAAATATCTCTTGAAGTAAATTCTTTATTTTGAAAAGCATTTTTTAATTCTAAATAAGTAATATTATAGGTTGGTATATTATTTAATCTATAACTAACTTCTGTAATTATGACCTTATTTTTAAAATTATTTTTAAAAATTGAATCTCTGTACCCAAACTCACAACCAACTTTATCTAACTTAAAAAAAATACTATTTTCCAAATCAAAACATTCACACTCTAAAAAATATTCATTTTGCTCAACCCCATAAGCACCAATATTTTGAATAGGAGCAGCGCCAACTTTACCTGGGATTAATGCTAAGTTCTCAAACCCATAGAATTTATTTTCTACTGTAAATTCAACAAAATTATGCCAATCTTCACCAGCTGAAACTTTAAGTATAGTGTAGTCATCTAACTTATTTACATTTATACCTTTTATATCTATGTTTATAACAAGACCATCAAAATGATCCGGCATAAGAACATTAGAACCACCACCTAAAACAAAGATTTTATTTTGTTTGAAAATATCTAATTTAACTAACTCTATTAAATCAAATTTAGTTTCTATGCTAATAAAATATTTTGCAATAGAATTAATCCCAAAAGTATTATATTCTTTTAAACTTTTATTTTCTTCTATTAGCATTAGTTAATTATTTTTAATCTAGTTTCAATATAATTTAATATTTCTGGATAATCTTTAAGTAAAATCTTGTAAGTTTTTTTGAAATCACTTAAAAGCGAAATATCAATTTCTAAAGACTTTGTTAAATGAGAAAGAGCAAGTTCTAAGTTTGCTTCAATAAAATAAATCTTAGCTAGACCATAGTGTCCTTCACCTGAATGAGGGAATAAAGTAATCATATCAGTATAAGAATCTTTAGCGTCTTCAAATTTCTCGAGTTCTACTAATAAATTTGCATAATCATAATGAGCATCTTGATTTTCTGGATCTATCTCAACAACTTTCTTGTAAGATAATAGCGCCCTCGCAAATTTACCCATATTATAAAGCGTATCACCTCTGGAATACCATATTTCTTGATTGCTTGGTTCAATAGATATCGCCGAATCATAATCTTTTAGAGCTAAATCATAGTTTTCCTGCATGTCATAACAAATACCTCTTCCTAAATAAGCTTGGTAATTCTGTGAGTTCAATTTAAGGGATTCAGTGAATATATAAATTGCTTTTTCAATTTCACCTAAATCACCATAAATTCCACCTAAGTTAGTTTGTAATTCATAATGATAAGGATTACTCTTTAAACCAAGTTCGTAAACTTCTGAAGCATTTTTTAATCTTCCTAAATTAGAATATACTGAAGCTAACAATTTAACCGTAAAAATATTTTTATTATCAATGAGTAGTGAGTATTTAAGTGACTCAATTGCTTTAAAAAACTGTCCATTGTTATAGTACATTAAACCTTTATTGTACCATATTTTAGAGTCAAAAGGTTTTTTTTCTATTGCTTTATCATAATATTGAGATGCCATATCACCTTGATTTAACTCAGAGTAAATAATAGCTAACTCAATATAAACATCAATTTCAAATTCCTCATTATTTACTAATTCTTCGAATACCTCCTTTGCCTCATCAAATCTTTGTAAATTACTTAAAGCAATTCCTTTATAAAATTTAGCTTCCTCATTATTTCTATCGTAATCTAACACACTTTCTAGAATATCTAAAGCTAAAATGAAATTATCTAACTCGTCATAAATTCTTGCTTTAAGAATAAGAGATTCTGTATCGTAAGGGTTAAATTCTAATGCTCTATCTATTAGAATTAAAGCTTCATTTTGTTCATTTAAGTTCATTTTAATAAAAGCATATTTTTGATGCGCTTCTAAGGAAGTTGGAAAGTACTCAAGCCAAATTTTCACAAATATTTCCGCATCTATAAAGTTTTCTTTATCAATACAAAAATTAGTAAATAATTCTATTTCATCGATATTAGGATAAACGGGACTTTGTCCAGATAATTTTCTTTCTCGGATTTGTTTTGACATACGTCTTACTTTTCCTGCCAAGTCGTCTGGATTATTATCGTTAAAACTATGATAATCTGTATAATTCATATTCAAATTCTTTTTTTTAAAGTATAAACTACTAACTCGAAAAAATATTTTTTTATAATGCTAATTTATTAATTATTTACCTTTATTCCATCTGCTATCGACTTATTTGAGGATAACTTTGCAGGAAAGTAAGTGCTGATAAATATAATTAATACAGTAGAAATTATAATTGAGATTAAATCAAGTAATTGAAACTCCATTGGTAATGGATGGGACATTCCATTACTTACATGTATGTTTATCCAAGAAAAATATAGTTGAGAATAAACAACACTAAGACCTATTATAGTACCAAGAAAAAGGCCAATTAAACCAGCAATATTACCTTGTGTTATAAATATTTTTTGGATATTCTTCTTTGTGGAACCTATAGTTCTTAAAATACCAATATCTTTGTTCTTCTCAAATATTGTCATTGAAATCGAGGCAAATAAATTAAAAGATGCAATTATTACAACAATAAATAATACCACAAATACAAAATATCTTTCAATCTCCATAACAACAATCAGCAATTTGTTTTTATCTTTCCACGAGATTATCTCTAATTTATTTTTTTCTGGATTATTTTTAAAATTATATGATTTAGTTAAATTTTCTTTAAATTCATCAGCATTCATAAAGTCTGATAATCTTAGATGTAGTTCTTTTATTGCACCAGGTTGCTTAAGTTTTAAATCATTAGATTTTATTGTCATAGAACTATTATAAGCAACGTTATCGGCAATAAATATTTTTGGTTTTAAAATACTTAAACTACTAACAAGTGATTCGACTTGTGTCATTGATAATATCTTCAAAGTATCTCCAAGAAAAGCATCCAATTCATTTGCAATCTTATTAGAAATAATATTATTTTCAAAACTTTCACTAATTACAATTGTTGAGCTAATCCTTTTTTTATTTTGTTCTATGATGATTTCATTTGTATAAACTTCTGTCACACTCTGTATATCTTTATTCTTGTTAAGATTATCTTTTAACTCGTCATTATATTTTGATATTACAAGGTGAGGATTATCTCTAACAAGTTCAAATATCGTAAAGTCACGAAAACCATTGAATATGCTCATAATAATTATGAGAGATGCTACTCCTATAATTATTCCAACGATAGATAATTTATTAATCAAAGAGATAAACTGAAATTTTCTTTTTGCAAATAAATATCTTTTATATATTATTTTTTCAAACAAATTAATTATGTATTTTATTTGCTAAAGTTAAAACAGCATCAACGTAGTCATTTGAATTATTATAATGAAAAACAGCTTTTCTTTTAGATTCTTCATCTATATCCCAGCCATTTGTTTTTAAATAATTAGCAACGGAAAATATTGCGTCATCAACATTAAACAAATCTATAACTCCATCGTCATTACCATCTACAGCCCAGTTATTAAAACTAGATGGTAGAAATTGGGACATACCAAAAGCTCCTGCCCAAGAACCTTTAAGTTCAAAGATTGAAACTGGTAATTTTTTGTGTATATTGGACAAGGCAACAAGCTCATTCAATGCCCAGTTAGATTTTTTATTTGCTCTTTTTTTGATTTTCTCTATATATTCATTTAATTTTTCGGAGTCCTCAGAATAACTCTCTTCAAACACATCGGTATTTTTTTTAATAAATTCCTCTTGATTTGCCATAGCAGTGCTTAAAAATACGGAAGGTATATGATTATTTCCAAGATAATTTCCAGTTCTTGTTTCTACCCATAAAATAGATGTAATCACTTCTTTTGGGACTTTATATTGTGATTCTGCTTTTTCTAAAACTTCAATATATTTATTTAAAAAGCTTTTGGATTTTTTAATAGAGAAGTTGTTGTAATTATGCGAGTAGTCAGTTTTTTTAAGATAACCTGTTACATTTATTTTAACGTATTTTTCATCAAACTTTACTGAACTATGATTAACAAGACTCAAAACAAAGTTACTATCTACACCTCTTGAAATTAAGTCATTGATAACTGGTTTAAAAAACGCTTCTTTTTCATTTGAATATAGAAAGTGCTTAAATGACAATATACATATCATAAAAATTATAGTAAAAATTGACAATGAATTAGTCATTTTATTTTTCATTTTAACCTCTTTTTGCTGCTTTTGTATTTTGTGGAAATTAAAATTAAAAAGAAAATTTATTAAAACCAAAAATCATTTTACTTATTTAGAAATTTCTTTTACACATAAAATTTGAAAAGCACTTTTAGGATTATCTCTTACAAATTTTTGAGAGATATCTGAAATTAAAGTCCATAAAAATTTTGGCTTATATTTAATATTAGCGTATTCTCCTCTAATACTTTTATGTCCATTAATACCAATAACTTTATAGCCTCTTTTTTGCATTTCATCGATATCCCAACCAGAAAGATGAACCTGCCATGGATTATTATCATATTCTCCTTGCTCCAAGAAACCATTTGGAGTAAAAATTATAACTTTCTTCTTGGCAATCTTTTCAGTTAGTTCCAATAATTTAAAGCCATCTTCTTTTTTGAGATGCTCAATCAAATCTGAAGCTAACACACAGTCAAAAGAATTAGCTTCAAAGTGTTTGTCCAGCTCAAGAACACCGATATTATAATATTCGTTATGGATATTTTGAGATTTACTACGCTCAATTGATGGTAAAAAGGCATCAACTCCTACAGAATGAATCTTATTTTTAAAATGTTTTATGGGAGATTCAACTCCACACCCAACATCTAACAAAGTATCACAATTCTGAGTGAGCTGTTCTAATTCAAAAACATAATTTTTAAAGATTTTATTATAAATCTTATCTTTTATAAATTTTGCTAACAATTTTTTTCTTAAATATATTTTAAACATTACAAAATTAAGAATTTTTAATTACATCACAGATTTCAATAAAAAAAAGTTACAAAAAATATTATTGTTAAAAAATAATATATTCTATAAGTAATTTTCAAGTTATTGAATTATAACAGTTAATAGTTGATAATGTAATAATTTGTGAATTAAAAATAAATATAAAGTTTGCTGATTTAAAAAAATTTTCTTAATTTTAAAATTAAATTGAAGTAAATTCATAATTAAAGAATTAAAATGCACTACGCCATAAATATAACTCAAAAGTTAAGAAAACTAATAAGGTCTTTAAATCAAAAACAAAATAGAGACCAAAATCATCTTTTTATTGCCGAAGGCAGGAAACTATGCAGTGAAGTATTCGATTCCGAATTTACAGCAGAATTACTTGTTGTAAGGGACTCACCATCAATGGAGGTTATGGAAATTGTTGATAAATATGCAGAAATTGGAACTCCAGTATATAATGCTCCTAAGCACCAATTTGACCAAATGTCCACAATGAAGTCTCCAGAAGGAATAGTAGCTGTGGTTGGCAAAAAAAATATTGACATATTACCAAACAAGACAACTTTGATTTTAGATGGAATTAATGACCCCGGAAACTTAGGAACAATTATTAGAACTGCAGAATGGTTTGGTTTTAAACAAGTTGCTCTTGGAAATGATAGCTCTGACCATTTTAATCCAAAAGCAGTAAGATCTTCCATGGGAGCGGTTTTCAAGATATCAATACAGTATTTTGATGATTTGGAACAAGCCGTAAAAGATTACTTTCCTAAAATGGACATTTATGGAGCATCCTTGAGCGCGAGTAAACTATTAGTAGATTTTAAACCAAAAGGTGAATATTGTTTAGTATTTGGCAATGAATCTCATGGAATATCCAAGGAAATTCAATCACTTCTTAAAGATTCCTTTAAAATTGAAGGTATAGGTCAAACAGAATCATTAAATGTATCGGTAGCTGCAGGTATTTCTCTTAATCATTTTTCAAAATTCATATAATTTAATGTTAGAATATTCAATAAAACAAAAACTTATCACATCAATTTTAGAGTTTCTCTCTAGAAAAGAAAAACCAATAAAATTAATTCAATTATCAAAATTTTTAAAAATAAATTCTGAATCTAAGGAATATGAAGATTTAAAAAATTTACTTGATGAATTGGAAAAAGGTAACCTGATTGAAAGGTTACCTAAAAGAAGAATTCAGTTAGCTCAGAAAGATAATCAATTTGTTTTTCAAGGTACACTATACATTGATAAAGTTAAATCTTATGTAATAGCAAATGATAACTCAGGAACTATAATCAACATTAGAAATAAATATTTATCAAATGGGTTAAACGGAGATATTGTAGAAGTAGAACTGATTAATTCAAGAGGTGATAAATTATTTGGCAAGGTTTCTAATATTCTCAAAAGAAATCCTAAAAGAGTAAAAGGTAAAATAGAATTTGATGGATTTGAACATTATCTTATTCCAGACTCTGATAATTATTTATTTGATTTCTTTATACCCGAAGACAAACTTAATGGAGCTAAAGAAAACGATTATTGTACAGCAAGAATTTTAGAATGGAACGACCCTAACAAAAACCCTTCTGTTGCAATTGAAGATATTTTACATAATACAACTAATTATTCTTCCAAGTTTAATGACATTATAGAAGAATACGAGCTACCTGTTACTTTCCCTGAAGCAGTTATTAAAGAAAGTGAACAATATTCAAAACCTAAATCTCAAAAAGAATACCCAAATAGATTAGACCTTCGAGAGGAACTAATAATAACAATAGATCCAGATGATGCAAAGGATTTTGACGACGCACTTTCATTAAAAATTGACGATGAAGGAAATAGAGTACTTGGAGTACATATTGCTGATGTATCGCATTATGTTCAAGAAAACACAGAATTAGATATTGAAGCAAGAAATAGGGGTAACTCTACTTACCTTGCAGATAGAGTAGTTCCTATGCTTCCAGAAAATTTATCAAATGATATTTGTTCCTTAAAACCACGAACTATCAGATATGCCTATTCTGTTATAATGACTTTTTCTAAAAAAGGGCACATCCTTGATTATTTAATCTCTGAAACTGTTATTAAAAGCAAAAGAAGATATTCTTACGAAGAAGTTCTTGAAATTATAGAAACTGGTAAAGGAGATAATGTAGATTTAATTTTAAGTCTAAATGAATTAGCTAATCAATTAAGAACAAAAAGATTTAAGTATGGTGGGATTAATTTTGAATCAAGCGAAGTAAAATTTAAATTTGACGAAAATAAAAACCCAATTGATGTTAAATTAAAACAAGCAACAGAAGCAACAAAATTAGTAGAAGAATTTATGCTTGCTGCTAATCAATTAGTTGCTCAGGAATTTAATAACTTCACTAAACAGTATAATATCGAAGGTGGCGTTCCTACTTTATATAGAATTCACGAAGAACCAGAACCAAATGTCATGAAAGAGGCAATTGATTTCGTTTCCTCATTGGGTAAAAAATTCCCTTCCAACAAAGTATCATCTACTTTGATTAATGATATTATTAGTTTTTACCATGGAAAAAACGAATCAAATTTAGTAAATCAAGTTTTAATTAGGTCCTTGCCAAAAGCAATTTACGACCCAACAAATTTTGGTCATTTTGGATTAGGATTTGATGACTACACTCACTTTACTTCACCTATTAGAAGGTATTGCGACTTAATAGTGCATAGATTATTAAAAGAATATTATAAAGGTAAGCCGTCCAAAGAAAGAGTAAAATATTTAAAAGTATTTTCTCACTCAATTGCAAAGCATATATCTCAGACTGAAAGAAGCTCTATGGAAGCAGAAAGAGCTTCAACCAAACTTACCCACACGATAGTTATGTCCGATAAAATTGGACAAGAATTCGAGGCGACAATTACTGGAGTAATTGAATACGGCGTGTTTGTTACAGTTGATGATTTTTATGCTGAGGGACTTCTTAAGATTAGAGAAGTAAATGATGATTATTATATTTACGAAGAGAAAAGATTTAGATTTATTGGACGTTCAACCAAAAGAGAATTAAAAGTTGGAACAAGACTTAAAGTTAAGTTGATTAGAGTAAATATGGAAAAAAGATTTATGGATTTTAAATATGTTAACGATAAAATATAAAAAGGAGAATTAACTTTGGGAGGACCAAGAAAAATAAAAAACTTTTATAAAAGACCTAATCAGTATAGAAGTATATTCTTTTCCAAATTATCAGAAAAACCAAATTTATTTATAATATATAAAACCGTAGCTTTAATAATGGTTTGGGTTGGTGTATGGGGGTTGATTGATGAGTTTTTGTTTCCTAATAATCCAGCTCTTAGGTATGTAATAGTTTTAATTGGGGGGTTATTCTTACTTTATATTGATGATGGATCATTAGATGAACTAACCGATTTTAACCCAAGCAAATATAAATATAATGAAAAGAAAATAACAAATGACATTGAAAACAGCTAACTATCTTATTTTTTCATATAGTTGTTTAGCAAACACATTATCAGGCTCAATTCTTAGAGCTATTTGAACAGCTTTATAAGCACTTTTAAAATCCTCTCTTGCTATGTAATATCTTGCAAAATTTATATAAGTTATTGCAAGAAATTCAAATAACCCGTTATCAAGATGATTATTATACATGTTTTTATTTTTTATAATACTTTCAATATCCAAAGTATTCATTTTAGTTGAATGGTTTGGATTTTCATTTTTATATACTCTATAAGCAAAACCCTCTGGCTTTAAAATATAGGAATTGAGTAATTCTCTTTCTGTTTGAAGTATATCATAAGTAAAATACACAGGTCGTTTATCTATATTTTTATCTACAAATGATTTTAGCATTTCTATAAATGTTTTTTGAATACCAATAGCGTCATAGTTCTCTTCATTTTCAAATTTTTGCAAATGTAACATAAAGGCATCTTTTTCTTTTCTTGATGGCTCTAAATCTGGATACCAACTAAATAATTGCTCAGAATACCATGTGCGTCTGAGCAGCTCTTTTTCTATCAAAACCACATCTTTTCTATAATTTTCTACCTGCTGTTTATACCAAAAAGCAGAAACCCAGAAATCCCATTGCGATGATAAAACTACAGCATTAGAATCAAGATTATCAACTAAATTTACGGTAAATTGAGGTATGATATCTTTTTTGGAAACATCATTGCTTTGATAGTTAAAAACTACAAGAGATATTGGAAATAATAAACTTACATAAACTATATTTTTAAATTTTTTATGTAAATCTATCATAGAAAAAATTGATATATACAAAAATGAGATAATCATTAAAGCAAAATATGGGTCAATATCATGAATTGTATAATTACTTGAATATATGATTGTAACTATAGCTGCTAAAAAAAAGTAGCTAAATAAAAACTTTGATTTTTTGAATATTGAAACTATTCCAATTAAAATAAATGGAATTATAAATAAAAACTGTTCAAAAATCATTAAAGGTAATTTTGCTAAATTATCCTTTATTGCCTGAGAGCCAGTGAACATCCATACTTGATACTGCTTTCCTTGAACATGATATAAAAATTTATCCAATCCACGAGAGACATCGCCCCAATTAAAAACTGGATTCATACTAGACCTAATTGGGAGGTACATATACAATGATAAACCAAGTAAAAACAACAAAAAGCCAATTAAGTATGTTTTGTTATCTAATTTTCGCAATTTAAGTTTATTATCAAAAAGTAATAATACTAAAAGCGAAGGTATTATTAAAATTGTAGTTAAATGATTTGTAAAACTCAATCCTGTTATGAAAAATAAAATTAAAAGATTTTTTTCACTATAATTAAAATATAACTTTAAAGAAAAATAGATTAAAAGATTTAGAAAAAGAAAATGTAATGAATAAACTTCCAAAGAATTAGACTGTTCCCAAATCAAACTTCCAAAACTATATGATAAAGCAAAGGAAGTTGAAATAATACTATTATATAAATCATTATTTATTATATAGTTGTCAAATATCATTTTTGAATTAAAATACACAAAAACTGCCGATAAAGACACAAAAAAAGCAGAAAGTAAATTTAATTGATGAATAAGTTTTAAGCCCAGAGGTAAATAAGTCCATAGATGTGATAGTATTGCAAATAAAGGGTAGCCTGTAGGGTGGGAGATACCCAATTTTGCAGCAACTCCTGCTAATTCACCATTATCGGTGTAAGTTAATCCTTCAAAACCTGTAGCACTAAAAATAATTAGTGTTATTAAAAAAACAAATATTGGAAAAAGTATTTTCATGTTAATGTCAAATTTAAGATTACAAAGTTAATAAAATTAGTTTAAATTTTGAAAAATTATCTGTTATTGTTATTCAAAACATATTTTTCCTTAATTTTGAATTATTGTAAATTTTAATTTTAAAATAAAATATGAAAATGCACCCTTGGCATGATATAAATTTGAATACTGAACGAGCAGATACATTTAATGCAATTATTGAAATCCCCAAAAATTCTAGAGCTAAATACGAACTTGACAAAGAATCTGGGCTTTTAAGAATGGATAGAGTTTTATATTCTGCAATGTATTATCCTACTAATTATGGATTTATTCCTCAAACTCTATCAGAGGACGGTGACCCACTTGATATTTTAGTTTTTTCGCAAATCGCTATAGAGCCACTATGCATCGTTGAAGCAACTATAATTGGAGCTTTTAAAATGCTTGACGAAGGTAAGGCAGATGATAAAATAATCGCAGTAGCAAAGAATGATATGAGCGTTAATCACGTTACAGATGCAACTCACTTAGCAGAGCATTATCGAAAAGAAATCAAAAACTTTTTTGAGGAGTACAAAAAATTAGAAAATAAGAAAGTTTTAGTAAATGAACTTCTCGGAAAAGAAGAAGCACTAAAAGTTATTCAAAACGATAGAAATAATTATATTAAGTATTTTAAAAAATAAAAAATATTTTATTTATTACATAGTGAACGGTTTTTTAAACCCGTTCACTGTGGATTAAAATATAACTTTAAAAATATATTAATCTTCTAACAATTTCAAAAAGAACGCATATTCTAATGATTTTTCTCTGAAACGACGATAACGTCCTGAAGCACCACCGTGTCCTGCTTCCATTTGAGTATTAAGCATAAGTAATTTTGATTTATCAGTTCTATAATCCCGTAGTTTTGCAACCCATTTTAATGGCTCCCAATACTGTACCTGACTGTCGTGATAACCCGTTGTAATTAATAAATTTGTATATGGTTTGGCTTCTATATTATCAATAGGAGAGTAGGAAAGCATATATTTATAATATTTTTCATTGTTTGGATTGCCCCACTCGTCATATTCGCTAGTTGTAAGTGGAATAGTTTCATCAAACATAGTAGTCATAACATCAACAAATGGAACTGCTGCAAGTATTCCTTTAAATAAAGTTGGTTCTAAATTTAAAACGGCACCCATTAGTAAACCTCCGGCACTTCCTCCATAAGCAAATATCTTTTCACTATTTGTATAGTTATTCTCTATTAAATATTCCGCACAATCTATAAAATCGTAAAAAGTATTTTTCTTTTTGAGTAACTTTCCATTTTCATACCACTGTCTGCCAAGTTCCTCGCCACCTCTGATGTGGGCTATTGCATAAACAAAACCACGATTAAGTAGAGATAACCTATCAAAGTTAAAACCAGCATCAATTGATATTCCATAACTACCATAACCATATAATACTAATGGATTGTCACCATCTTTTACTAACCCTTTTTTATAAACAAGCGATATTGGGACTTTTACTCCATCTCTTGCAATTGCATAAATTCTCTCAACTTGGTAGTCTTTTTTATCAAAACCACCTAAAACTTCAGATTCTTTTAACAAAGTCTTTGTTTTAGTTTCCATATTATAGTCAAATATAGAATTAGGAGTAGAAAGCGAAGAATATACAAATCTCAGTGTTTTTGTATCAAAATTTGGATTATTTCCTAAAGAAGCATAGTAAGTTGGTTCACCGAAATTGATATAATGTTCATTTTTCTTGTTAATGACTCTAAGATTAACTAGTCCTTCTTTTCTTTCCTCAACAACCAAATGTTCATCAAATAATTCAAAATCTTCGATTAATACATTTTCTCTATTCGGAATTAACTCTTCCCATTTATCTTTAGAAAAATTATCCACAGAACACTTCATAATTCTAAAATTCTTTGCGTTCCAATTTGTTTTAATATAAAAATGTTCATTGTGATGGCTTACTTCATACTCGTGGTCGTCTTCTCTTTTGTTAATAATTATTAACTCACTAGTTGGTCTATCAGCATTAATAAACATTACCTCACTCGATAAAGTGCTTTGAGATTGAACCCAAATGTATTTGCCACTTTTAGATCTGCTGACATAAGCATCAAAAGTATCATCTTTTTCTTCATAAACTACTACATCCTCTTTTTGATTTGTCCCAAGTGTATGTCGCATTACTTTATAAGTTCTTAGTGTTTGAGGGTCTTTTACAACATAAAATAAAGTATTATTATCATTTGCCCAATAAGCACTTCCAGCTGTATTTTCAATAACTTCATCAAAAAGTATTCCAGTTTCAATATTCATTATTCTGACTTTATATTGCCGACGAGATATATCATCGTATCCGTAAGCTATTAGTTTATTATTTGGAGAAACTTGCAAACCACCCAAAGCAAAGTATGCTTTGTCTTTTGCAAGTTCATTTTGGTCAATTAATACCTCTTCTTGAGCATCTAAACTTGATTTTTTTCTATAATTTATTTGGTATTCCTTGCCTTCTTCATATCTGCTATAATACCAATAACCATTAAAAAAGTACGGAACAGACTCTTCTCTTTCTTTTATTCTTCCTGTAATTTCGAGGTATAACTCGTTTTGAAGTTCCTCGGTGTCCTTCATAACATCTAAAGTATAATCATTCTCTTCCTGAATATATTTCATAACAGGTTCAGAGTCTCTCTGATTCATCCAATAGTAATTATCAATTCTTTTATTTCCGAACTCTTCAAAAACATGCTCCTTTTTCGGTGCTTTTGGTTCTACTATTTGTGACATAATATTTAAATTTTGTGAATAAAAAACAGTAAGTATTAAAACAAAACACGATTTCATTTTTTCCTCATTTTAAAAATCAAAATTACGGAAAAATGCAGTAAAAGTGCGAATATTAAATTTTATAAGTGGAAATTATCAAAAAATAAATTTTATGAAACATTTTTTAAATTTGTTTTGGTAATTTGAAATATTATTTTTGCAAAAATTCAATTTTTATTAATAATTATGTTTGAAGTGTTTGAAATATTCTCTAAAATACCAATAGAATTTCTTGATTGGTCTTATGATTTTCTTAAAACAGTTCCTTGGTATTCTATTTTATTATTTGCAATGTTTATAACTTTTTTGGAAAATATTTTCCCTCCTTCACCAAGTGATGTTTTACTTGTTTTTATGGGAACATTAGTTTCAGTTGGAACAGTTAGTTTCACTCCTCTTTTACTTATGGCCACTCTTGGTTCAACCTTAGGTTTTATATTTATGTACTCATTAGGTTTTAAATTTGAAACAAAAATTATAGATTCAGATAAATTACCATTTATTACTAAAAAGCAGCTTCAAAAACCTGAAGAATGGTTTAGAAAATATGGCTATTATATAATTGTAGCAAATAGATTTTTATCTGGAACAAGAGCAGTTATATCGTTTTTTGCAGGAATGTCTAAATTAGACTTAACTAAAACCACAATTCTTTCTTTATTTTCTGCAATGGTTTGGAATAGTATTCTTATAACTCTTGGATTAATATTCGCTGATAATCTTGATTTAGTTAAAGAATATATTGCTTTGTATGGTAAAATTGTATTTCCAATCTTATTATTAATTTTAATAGTTTTTGCTATAAAATATTTATTTTTTAATGGTAAAAATGAAAATGTAAATGAATAAAAACATATAACAATCAATTCATATTTTTCGTAGTATAAATAATTACAAATTAAGTAATTTTTTATCTATTTATTCGTCTTTGTGTTTATGAAAATAATAAGTTTAATATTACTTTTAAGTTTTACAATATCTCTTGCAAATAAAGAAAGTGATTTCATTTTTGCCAGATTAAAGTATAGTGGTGGTGGAGATTGGTATAATGACCCTTCATCTGATGTTAACTTGCTAAAATTTGTCCAGCAACAAACAAATATATCTGTTAACCCTAATTACCATTTTGTAGATTTAGCAAGCGATGAAATTTTTAAATATCCGGTTGTATGGCTTACAGGTCACGGTAATGTTAGCTTTTCAAAAAAAGAAATCACAAATTTAAGGGCTTACCTTGAAAATGGTGGTTTTTTATATATAGACGATGATTATGGATTAGACCCCTACATAAAAAAAGAATTAAAAAAGGTCTTTCCAAACCAAGAATTCATAGAATTGCCCTTTAATCATAAAATATATAATTCCCATTTTGATTTTTCAAAGGGACTACCTAAAATACACGAACACGACAAGCAAAACCCTCAAGGATTTGGTATGTATGTAAATGGTAGATTGGCTATTTATTATACTTACGAATGTAACCTTGGTGATGGCTGGGCAGACCCAAGCGTTCATAACGATCCACAAGAAGTTAGAGAAAATGCTCTAAAAATGGGTACTAATATCATAGTTTACGCATTAAGCAACTAAAAAAGTAATTTAAAAGGAAAAAATGTTAGAGAATAATAATTCATATAATTCATTATTAAATAAAATTAAAAATGTATCTAATAAACAAAACTCTATTGATTTTGCTACAGGTATTATAAACTTAATTTCGGTATTTTTAGTTATTTCTTTTTTTGCAACAATTATTGAATATTTTGCTGAGGGAGACATTCAATTTAGGACATATCTCTTTGCAATTTCAATTTTCATGATAATTGTAAGCGCAGGTTTTTTATTAAATAAACCATTATTAAAACTATTAAATATTAAATATAAATTTGATATTGATCATTATGCTCTTAAAGTAGGTAATGCATTTCCAGAAATAAAAGATAGACTTTTAAATGTACTACAACTTTCCCCAATAAAAATTAGTGGTGAGAACAGTAGTTCTAACTCTGATTTAGCAGATTCAGCTTTTAAAATAGTATTCGAACAAAGCAAGGATAAAGATTTTGGAGTTGTTATTGATAAAAGTAAATTAAAAAGAAGTAGTGTGTATTTTATAATTGCGTCTCTTTTAAATATATCACTTTTTTCAATTTTTCCTAGTGAAATGTTTGGAAGTTTAAACAGAACAATTAATTACAAACAGAGTTATCTCCCTGCAATACCATTTAGTTTAGAATTAGAAAATGAAAGATACAGCTTTTTGCGTGGTGAAGATATAGCTATTAATATTCTTGGCAAAGGTCAGTTACCAAAAGAGATAATTATTAAAATGAAAGAAAAAGGACAGCAAGAATTCGACGAATTTACTTCAAAATTCATCGATGGAAAATATACATTCATTGTTAATTCAATTAAAAACAACTTCGAATTTTTTGCTGAAGCAAATTATTATCAACAAATAACACAAACTAAAATTGGTAAAGTAGAGGTAACAGATTTACCAATTATAAAAAAAATATCTGGAAGTATATCTCTGCCTTATTATACTAATCAACCAAGTTATTTAATTGATGAAAGTAATGCAGATATAACTGCTCTTATTGGCTCTAAATTTAGTTTTACTATTTCTTCAAATAAAAATCTTAAATCAGCCCAGCTAATATTCAAACCTGCGTTATATAATGATACTAATATTGTAAAAAAATCTTTAAATTTAGATGGCAACAGTGCTAAAGGAGAATATAAAATAACTGAAAATGGTGAGTATTATTTTGAAGTTATAGATGAAAATCTAAAAAAAAGTATTCAACCAATTGTATATAGAATAATTGCATTAAGCGATGAATCACCTGAAATCAAACTTATAAATCCTAGTGAAAATATTACACTTTCAGAAAAAGCCATATTACCAATTCTCACACAAATTTCTGATGATTATGGTTTTTCTAAATTAATATTAAACTATAGATTGAGTGCTTCTTCTTATGTTCAAGTAGATGATAAATTTCAAAATTTTGAAGTATCAATTATCAAAAATGAATTAATCCAAGAAGTTCCTTACGTATGGGATTTAAACCGTCTTAATATTGTACCAGAAAATGAATATGAATTTTATCTAGAAATCTTTGATAATGATATTGTTTCCGGTCCAAAATCAAGCAGAACTCAAATCATCACGTTAAGACTTCCCTCTCTTGACGAAGTTTTTGCTCAATCAGAGCAAACTCAAGAGGAAGTAATTAAAGAAATGGGAGAGATAGTAAAAGATACAGAAAAACTTAAAAAAGACATTGAAGACCTCGAAAATGAAATGCGAAAAGATGCTAATAAAAAGAAATTAGATTGGGAAAAACAAAAAAAAGCTAAAGATATAGCACAAAAACAAGAACAATTGAAAGATAAATTTAGTGAAATGCAACAAAAATTAGAAGAATCCACAGAAAAGTTGCAAGATAATAATGTTTTATCTCCTGAAACATTAGAAAAATATAAAGAATTACAAGAACTTATGAAAGAAGTTTCAACTGAAGAGATGAAACAAAAGTCACAGAAAATAAATGAAGAACTTGAAAAAATGTCTCCTGAAGAGATGAAAAAAGCATTAGAAAATATGAAATTAGATGAAGAGCAATTCAAAAAGCAAATAGAGCGCACAATGAAATTGCTTAAAAAACTCCAGATGGAACAGAAAATGGATATGCTTTCAAAAAAAGCTAAAGATATGGAGAAACAACAAGAAAAATTATCGAATGAGTTAGATAAAAAAGGCGCTAATAAAGAAGAATTATCTAAAAAACAAGATAAACTAAAAGAAGATGTAAATAAATTAGAAAAAGATTTAGCAAATTTAGGTGAAGACTTAAAAGAACTTGAAGATAAACAATTAATGGAAGAATTTCAAAAATCTTTAGAATCTCTTAATCCTGAAAATACAAAAGAGCAGATGAATCAGGCAAACGAGAATATGAAACAAAATAAAAAAGAACAAGCTAAAAGAAATCAACAAAATGCTCAGAAAAATTTAGATAAATTTGCTCAGCAAATGCAAAAAATGAAACAACAAATGCAACAAAACCAAATGCAAAAAGCAATTGACCAAATGCAAAAAAGTATTAGCGATATGGTTGATTTATCTAAGCAGCAAGAAGAATTAAGAAAAAAATTACAGAAATTAGACCATAACTCTACACAATTACCTGAAATACAAAAAGAACAAGGACAAATAAAACAATCACTTAACAATATTTCTGAAGGTATGGAAAATCTCTCTCAGCAAATGATGCAACTAAGTCCAAATATTGCAAAAGAAATGGCAAATGCTATGAAAGAAATGAAAAAAGCAGAAGAAGAACTGAGCGAGAGAAGAACAAACAGTTCATCAAATGCTCAACGTAATGCTATGGAATCACTTAATAATTCATCAAACGATATGCAAGGTGTTTTGAGCGATATGAAAGGTCAACAAGCTGGAGCATGTCAAAACCCCGGTGGTGGGGGAGAAGGCGAAGGTTCCGGACAAGGAACAGGACAAGGTCAAGAGCCATCTTTATCCCAACAAATTCAACAAGCTGCGGCTCAACAACAAATGCTACAAGAAAGTCTTCAAGAAGCAATGCAAAATCAAGGTGGAGCTTCTGGAGGAAAAGATGGTAAAAATAAAGATGGAAAAGAAGGAAAAGATGGTAATAAAACTGACGGGCAAAGTGGAGATAAGGGCGAAGGAAAAAATAAGCAAGGTATGGAAGGACGCTTAAAAGACCAAATTGGAGAAGCTCAAAAATCCATTGAGAAACTTAAAGAAGAGCAGAAAAAATACCAAAATGAACAAGGTGAAAAGATGGCTGCCGAACTCAAAGAAGTATCAGAGCAAATGAAAGAGATACTTGCTGATGTTGAGTCAGGTAGAATCTCAGATAAAACTCTTGAAAGACAACAAAAAATATTATCTCGACTTCTAGAGGCTTATAAATCTGTAAATGAAAGAGATTTCTCTAAAAAAAGAAAAGCTGAAAGTGGTGATAAAAAAGATTTAGTTTCTCCAGACGGTCTGCAACTTGATGAATTTGAAAGAAAAAGAGCTATGGAAGAGATGATGAAAAAACTTAAACTTGGTTACTCTAAAGATTACGAACTTCTTATAAAAGAATACTTTCAAGACGTAAATAAAGAAGCAAACCAAGAAGAAACTCAATTAAAAAACCAATAAATTCTTAACAAAACGAAACAAAATACACTTTTAAAGTGTATTTTGTTTTTAATATAAAAAATAAATGAAATACTTACTTCTAATCTTAATTTTAACAAATTCGTTATATTCTCAACTTAATCTCAATATAACAAATGCTTATGTAGATGAAGAATATTATATTATTGCAGAAGGAAATTTAACCTTATTTGGAAGTCAAGTTATTCCAAGCTTAGATGACTTTTTCGTAATCGAATATAATTTCGCAGAGAAAATTATTGATTTTGAAATAACTCAACAAAATAATTTTAGATTAAAATGGAAGCCCAATTATTCTGTGATAATAGATGCTAAAGATTATGTAGGGACTTTAATATGTAATTATCAAAATTATATTTCAACAAGAACATTAGAATTTGCTAATATTAACACCCCAAGGTTGATTTTTGCTCAGACAAACGGACCAAAAATTGAAACAATTGACTTTGGTAATGTTGCAATAGGAAGTACACGCATAAGGCAAGTTATTCTAACAACCACAACAAATAGAATATTTGGTGGCAATATTACTTCAACAAGGGTTGACAGTATAACAACTAAATCGCCGTATTTTTCAGTCCAGTGGGATGGACAGTTAGGAGGCATTAATAATAATCCACCTCCAACATCACTGTTGCCAGGTGGAAATTATTTAATAACTTTTAGATTCACACCTGATGAGGCAAGACCATATTCAGATGTGTTTACTGTCCACTATGATAATGGAGCAAAAGCAGAACTAATACTTTTTGCTAACAAACAACAACTCACTGTTGAGGATTTAGATAAAACTTATAACGTGTTAAGTCCAAATGGTGGAGAAAAAATAACACCATGTTTAGAATATCCTATAAACTGGGAAGGAAGTACTTTAGGATTTCAAACCAATTTAAGTTTCTCCCCTGATAGCGGTAGAAATTGGCAACAAATTGGAAGCGTTAATTCTCAAACCTTTCAATGGGAAGTTCCTTCTGATACAACAAGAGAAGGACTTATAAGAATTCAACAAGGTTTCCAAAATTTATCAAGACAACAAACTTCCTTAGGCAATAACAGAATTGATTATCTGAAATTTAATAATAGTGATAACTTAATCAAACTTTACTCAGATAGAAGAATAGAGTTAGAGTCTGGAAATAACTTTTCATTTTCAAATCAAATAACAAACTTCGAATATTCAGGAGCAGGATTTATAAGCTCTCAGAATTTCATAGTTGGTGTTACAAATCTTGGTTCTACTCCCTCGTCTGACCTTATTTTGATTTATAACATAAATAATCCTCTTCCCGAAAAAACTATTTCAATTAATAACTCTCCAGTAAATCAAATTATAACTGACGAGCAAAATGGATACTTTTGGGTATTATCAAAATATAGAAAAACTATATACAAATATAACTATGATGGATTAGTTGACTCAGTAAATTTTGAAGAACCAATTTCATCCATATCACTTTCTAAAAATACAAACTTTCTTTGTGCAGCGTCTTATTTTGGTAATGTTAATCTAATAGATAAAAATACAAATATCAAAATCAAAGAATTACAAATTGATGCGACACCTTATATTAATAGCTCATTTATTTCGCCAGACGGACGATTTGTTGCCTTGGCTGGAAAATTTAATGAAAAAACCAATGAAAACGCTTATGTCTATTTAGTAAATTTAGATAAAGGTGCTTTTCAAAATATTTTCGAACTTGGCGCATCAGACCCTTTAGAATTATCCTTTAACCCCAATTCTTCAATGTTAGTTATTGTTTCAAAATGGTCGCCACAAATGTTCGTTTGGGATATTATCGAAAATACGCCAATTAGAGGATTTGGTGGTGTAACCGGAGAAGTTTTATCAGGTTCATTTGCTACTAATAATAACAGAATTACTCTATCATCAACCGGACCAAATGAACTAACTACATTTAGAATTATGTTCCCAATGAGTGATATAAGTGATTCAACATTTAGTATATTAAAACCAAGTGTTAATTATGATTCAACTTTTGTAAAAGAGGAATTTATATTTGTTAAAGATACTGTATATTATCAAAACCAAATATGTAATGATGGAGAAGTTGATTTCCACCTTGCAACCTATTGGTTTGAGCAAAACACTAACTATGAAATAATATTTGATAAATTCAGAGATACACTAAAACCAAACGAGTGCATTTCATTTAGAATTATTTTTGACCCACAAGATATTGGTGTTTTAGATGATGTTCTAACTATTTCTGATAATTGTTTCGAATCCATAAAAATTCCTATTTCTGGTATAGGTTTACCAAGGAATGTGGCATATTTCCAAGAGCAATATGAATTTGGAACTTTATGTATTAATGACTCATTAACAACAACTATAAATCTAATCCAAAATTTAGATGATGTAAATTTAAATATAACAAATTTTGAAATTATAGATTCAGATGGAATTTTTATATTAAATGACTTTCAGTCAACTATTTTACAAGAAAATGATGTTTTATCATTCAATTTTACTGTTTCCCCACTTTTTGCAGGTAGAAACACAGCTAAATTGAGATTATACTTTAATAATCAAGAAAAGTATTACTTCGAGATAACTCTTGCTATTGACGGAATTGGTGCTGAGTTACTTGCAAGCCACGATTACTTACCTTTTATTATAGAACAAAATACTAGAAAATTAACAATCACTAATCAATTTGATGAAGAAATAATCTTTAAAGATGTTCAGTTTATTCCAAATAACGGATATTCTCTTGTTTCTAATCTTCCAGATAAAATCTCACCCAATGAAACCATAGAGCTTGAACTTCTCTGGGATGGAGTTTATCAAGGTGAAGTAAGACTACTTGTAAATGCTGACCCTTGTCCATTAGCTAACAACTTCGTACTATTGCCATATAGTTCGGTTAACTTTATAACTATTCCCGATATAATTGCAGATAATGCAGCAGCAGAAGTTGAAATACCTATTTTAATCCAAGAATCTCCAAATAAAAATTATGCTGGCATAAGAGAGTTAAATGCTTCTATTTCTTTAAATCCAAGATTATTCTTTCCTTTAGAAGTAACTTCAAAATTCGGAGTAGGTGAAATTATTAGCAATTCAATTGTTGATAATCAAAGAGTTATCGAAGTAAGAGCGAGAGGAGACTTTGCTTTGATAGATACTGCACTTGTGATAAAAGGTGTTTCTGGGATTGCTGAAACTGACCAAACACCAATAGTATTTGATAGAAACATCAATTACTTAGGAGTAACAACTGATAATTATTTTTCTAATGGTTCGCTATTAATTGAGGGCTTACATAATGATAGAAGAGTTATTCATACTTATAATATCTTAAATTTTGTTTCGGTTAGTCCTAATCCTTCAAAAGAAGATATTAATGTCATTATCGAAGCAACTGATAATATTAAAGGTAGTATTGTGATTAGAGATTTAACTGGTCAAGAAATAATTACTGAAACACATAATTTTAATAAAGGTGAAAATTTATTAAACTTTAATTTAAGTAAACTTTCTAATGGCAAATACTATATTGAGTTACATTCAGAAGAAAAATTTCTTGAAAGCATAGGAGTTACTTTAATAAAATAATTTATGAAAATAATAATCTTAATAATTTTAATAATAACTTGTAATTTAAGAAGTAAAGATAATGTAAGTGTTTACTTAAACCCATCTATGAATTATAATATTCATTCTGCTAACTTTACAAATTTTAAAGGAATTTCTAATTATTCTTATTCTGAATATGGATTTAATCAATCTTTTACTCCAAATTTTAATATTGGATTAAATTATAAATTCAAGGAAAAGAAATTTAACTTAATTTCAGATTATTCATTAGAGTTGGGCTTGTTAAACAATTCTGTGATATTGTATAGGGAAGAATTGTTAGGTAATTTCATAAAAGAAGATACATTTTATCCTATTTACTCCGAAGTTCCTATTGATAACTCTATTAATTATATTAATATCAATAATATATTTTGGTTTGATTTCAATTTACCAATTAAATTAGGTGCTAATCTTCGGCTTGCTTACTCAATCACTAATAATTTTTCGCAACAAGAAAACGCTCTTGGTGCTAACGAATTTACTTTTGAGAATGGTCTAAGAACAAGGGAAGAATACGAAGGTGAGATTCCCAATTTCAATAAAATTAATGCAATGTTAGGAGTAGTTATCAAATATGATATTCAAATAAATAGAAACTACTCAATTTCTCCTAATTTATCATATAATTATGCTTTAATGCCAATTGCTTCAGATTTGGAATGGAGTTATTCTAATATAAATTTTGGAATTGCAGTGAATTACAAATTTACCGAACCAGAACCAAAACCAGTAATTCCTCCTAAGCCACCTGTATCTCCAACCTTACCATTGCCAGAAGAGCCAAAAGAACTTGAATTAGTTTTTAAAATCAATCTAACTTCAAACGGAAGTAAATTAGAAAATAATGATAATATAATTCTAAACTATCATCATCAAAAAATTCAAGAGAAATATTCAATTCTGCCAATAATTTATTTTGAAGAAAACTCTTCTGACCTCTTGCAAAGCAATGGAAATGAATTATTCGAACTCGCCCATAATTCACTTATTGATAATATAACAAAGTATCTTCAATCAAATGAAAAAGTTAGTATTACTCTTTCAACTGGTAAATTTACATTAGTTGATAAAGAATTGTTTGAAAATAGAATTAATAAAATTAAAGATTTGCTTACCAAAGGCGGAATTAATCAGAATAGAATAAACTTTAAACTTAATGAAGTTGATGAATTAAACTTTAGATATGAAGAACTAAAACGTGAGGAAGATAAAGTTTCATTCATTTTTGATGATAAAAGCAATGAACTTGTCAAATTTACTTATTTTGAAAATGATTATTATACCTTGCAAAGCGATGTAAATCTTGACTATAAAATTGAATACACATTTAATGAAGAAATAATTTCAAGTGTTATATATAATGAAAAACCAAAAATTTATTCTGAAAGAGATTTTTCTTATAAATTAAATAATGGGTTAGAATTAGATTTTGAAAACAAAGAACTTACTGCATATTCAAATCCTTTGTCAATAAGAAGTAACACTTTGGCAGATACTTTGAAATTAAATTTAGATTACAAAGAAACATCTTCGGAAATCATTACAAATAAGATAGATAATGAAAACAAGTCCAGATATATTTTGGGATACTTCAATTTTGATGAAGATAAATTTAATTCAATTGACGATGAAGTGTTAGAATTAGTAAAATCTGCAATTGCAAACAATAAACAAATTACAATCATCCCAATGACTGATAATATAGGAGACTCTTTATATAACAAAGAGTTAGCAAGAAAAAGAGGCAATTCTGCACTAAATTTATTTGAAACAAACTCAAAGCAAAATATAAATATTGAACTAAACACAAATTCCTTTTTTGACAACAAACACCCTTACGGAAGAACCCTTAACCGCTCTGTAATAATAGAAATAAGCAACTAATAAACAAGTTCATTGAGCGAAGTCGAAATGAACAAAACTCCTCTGTTATTCTGACCTAAGGGAAGAATCTCCCAAAACACCACCGTCATTCTGAGGCAAACCCACCACCGTCATTCTGAGGCGCAGCCGAAGAATCCAGTAGAAAAAGAAATACAATTAGTTAGTAAAAAAATTTTGCATTTTAAAAAAAACACTTGACTTGTATTATTTAATTTCGTAATTTCAGCTGTTAGTTTTTTACAAAAAGCAAAAGAGTTGTATGCTAAAATGCTTTACTCTGTCAATCATATTGCCCTAACTCCTTACAACGCTTTATTTGCGTATCCTTATTTTTCTACCCTATCAAACAAAATAATTTTTTTTATAAATTTAAAAAGGTTGTATAATGAAAACCATATTAATTTTGCTAATTATTTTAGCAATCCCTGTTTTTTCCCAAAAACTGTGGGAAATAGAACACAATCCTAACGATGTTGTTAGAGATGTAATGGAAATTCCTAATTCCGATTTGCTCTTATTTACTTATAATTCTGGTAAATTGGAGATTAGAAATTCTAATGATGGAAGTTTAGTTAGAAATGTTATAAGACCGCAAGGTGAAATAGGTGGTTATAATATTTCAGGACTTGGAAATAGTTATTATTTCTCTACAAGAGGTGATTATGAACCTGATAAAGAAGAAACTTACGTTAATGACACAATATTTGTTTTTGATTTATTTACTGATGAAATTATTAATAGAATTACTTTTGATGTAGGTCAATACAAATCACAAAGCAATTTTATAAATAAATCATTAAATTATAATTTCACTCCAGATATGACTAAAGTATTTGGAAAGATTGCTTATTCTTTCGATGATGGTCCTGGTTTTGAATTCTTTTATGTATATGATATAAACCAAAGAAAAATTATATACACAGAAGAAGTAAATAGATTAAGAGTATCCGATGAAGGTGAATTCACTGGTCCTGGTTTTTATTTAAAATCCTATCGTTCATCGCCAGATTCCAAATATTTAATATTAAATGGAATGGATAATGGAGATGGAAAGTGGGATGACCCAGTAGGAGCTGCTAAAATGTTTAATGTTGAATTAAATGAAATGAGTATTTTAATGACAAATGAAAATACGAGTAACGACAAATTAGGAGCATTAACTTCTAAAAATACTAAATTTTTAAGTAATTTTAAATTAATTACTAGTGGATACAAAATTTATGACTTTCCTAATTTTAATTTAGTTAAAAGTATAAATTTATTTGCAGATTATGGGCTACATAGTGTTTTAGATAATGAAAGTAGTATTTGTAATAATAATCTATTTTGTAGGGTTGGAGAAAGGATTGAAAATACTCAAAACAAGTTTTATTATTATCATATATTTTTGAATTATGAAGATAAAAATATAATTCTAAATACAAAAAATTTACAAATTAGTTTAGAATTTTCTAGAATGTTTTTAATTAACAATTGTCAAAACCTAATTGTTGTAAAGGACTTTGACAACAGAGATAGTATTGTCACTTGCTATGATTTCCAAACTTTAAATGTTGAGAACATCAATATAAGTATTGATTATTTTAATAAAGTGGATTATACTATAAATTTCAATTCACAAGAGTTTATCGGACAAATTGTTAATATTGAAATTTATAATAGTGTTGGAGCAAAAGTTGGAACACTTTATAATGGTATAATAAACCAACAAAATTATAATTTCAATTTACCAGAATTGCCAAGCGGAGCATATTACTTACAATGTCAACTACCAAATCAATCGCTTAACTTTAATTTTGTGGTGGTAAGATGATAATACTTTTACTATTTTTGATTAACTATATTTTTTGTCAAGATATAGAGCCAGTTCCTATGCCTTTAATTTATAATGGGCAGCAAATCAACATTGAACAAGAAAGATTTCAACAACAAAACTTTTTTATGGGTTGGCAATGGGGTGGACATAAAAAAATGATAAATGCTATGGGTACAAACATTAAGGCTGGTGGTGGCTTTGGTAAATATTTTGAATGGGAAAGTTATGAAGAAAAAAATTATTTATTAGCACAACCCGGAATGGTTGCAACTGGTACATCATACCCGATGATACAAGCAGCGGCATGGTTGCAATCACCTCTTCTTAGCTACTATCGAGTAAATTAGCGGAATTTTATCACCATACTTTTTAATTCTATACCTATTTTTTTCCACCTCTATCATATCTGGAAAAATATTATATGGCGAGTAATCATACTCCTCAAAACTCTGAATTTCTATACCATTATTCAATAAACTTGAAATAACTTCGCTTAAACTATGATTCCAACTATAAGATGATATTTGTTGTTTGTCATCTCTCGACGCATAACTCCCCTCTTCTGATTCAATAATAACTTCTTTGTTGAAATAATTATATTGGAAATACTCAAAATCATTGTCAAACATCCAAACAAAAGGATGAAATTCTACAAATATTAATCTACCATTTTTTTTCAAACTATTTGAAATAACCTTAGCCCATTTATTCAAATCTGGTAGCCAACCAATTACACCATAAGTAGTAAAGCAAATATCAAATTTTTCATTAATAATGCTATTAATATCATAAACATCAGAATTTATAAACCTTACATTTTGATTGCAAATTTTATTTAATTCCCTTGCTTTTTCAATTGATTTATCTGACAAATCAACTCCAACAACATCTCCTCCCAATCTTGCCAATGAAATAGAATCTTGACCAAAATGACATTGAAGATGTAAGATAGATTGCTCTTTAATATCTCCTAACAACTTTAATTCTATTTTATTTAGAGAAGTTTTGCCTTTAATAAAATTTTCATTATCATAAAATTCTGAATTATAATGAAGTTCAGTTCTTTTATTCCAATTCTCTTTATTAAATTTTATATAATCCATAGTTCTTATTAATATTTATCCTATTGAAAATCATTTTCGGAGTAGTAGTCATCATCTTCAAACTCTTCGATACTTCGCTCCAAAGTATTGCCTTGTCTAAGCCATTTAAAAATATGAATAGCAGCACTAAGGATTAAATAAGCAAGCATAAAAGGAAATAATAAAAAGCCCTTAGATACTATAATTCCAATAATTAAAAATATAAACCCAATATGAAGCACTGGTCGCTGTCTGATATTCTTTAAACTAGGTCTTGGTATATTGCGATACTTTACTGTTGAAATCATAGCCAGTGAAGTTGCTATTGTTACAAAAAATGCTAAAAAGTCTTTACTTCTATGCTGAATATTATCATTTAAGTGATAAAATATTAAATAACTTATAATAGTTAACGCTGAACTTGGAATAGGAAAACCAATAAAATATTTCTTATCTTCAAATGAAGTTAATTGGGCGTTAAATCTTGCAAGTCTTAATGCTCCCATTATTGCCGGAAATGAAGAAATAAAAATTCCAAATTCATTATATTGATAAAAATAAATTTCATGAAGTAAATATGAAGGCGCAACACCAAACGTAACAACATCGCATAATGAATCTAACTCGCCACCAAACTCAGATGATGCTTTTATCATTCTTGCAGTAAGACCATCAAGCATATCAAAAAATGCACCTAAAATAATAAAAAATGCTGCCCTATTATAATCCTCCATAGAGCAATATACTATACTTGCAAATCCAGAAAATAGATTTGCAATAGTTAGTAAATTAGGTACAAATGAACGAGTTACTCTACGTGTTGCCATACTATTCCTGTTTTTTTAGTCTTGCAATTATTGTTTCTCCTGCCACAACTCTATCTCCAACCTTTACAAATATCTCACTATCAGGTGAAATCGCTATGTCCATTCGCGAACCAAATTTCATCATTCCTATTTTATCACCAGCTTCTAATTTATCACCTACTCTTACATCACACACTATTCTTCGTGCTAACAATCCCACAATTTGCTTGAAATAGACTTTACCATATTTATTTTTCAATCCAATTCGTGAATGTTCATTTAACTCCGATGACTTTGGATGAAAAGCAACTAAATAATCTCCTTCAAAATACTCATAAAACTCAATTTCACCTTTTGCTGGGGTTCTATTCACATGAACATCAATTGGAGATAAAAAAACGCTAATTCTTTTTGACTCACCTTTCAAATAGTATTTCTCGACTTCTTCCTCAATGTTAACAACTTTTCCGTCTGCTGGAGCTATAATATAAGATTCATCTTCAATTACTTTTTGTGGAACTGTTCTTTCAGGGTCTCTAAAAAAGACAAAAGTGAATACTATAAAAAAACCTCCAAGAGTATATAAAACCCAACTTAAAATCTTTATATTACTTGTAAGGTAAGCAATAACAAGAAGTAACATACCTATTACTAGCATAAAGATAATATTATCTATTCCGTATTTTGTTAACATATTTTCAACATTTAAATATTATTAAAAAAAAATTATTTAATTTTATATTTCAAAAATAACAAATTTTAATTACAAGTTAACATATAGGTAAAAAAATGAAGTTTTCAGCAGATGTGCAAGAACTTAAAAAAGTAGTTTCTAGGGTTATGCCGGCAATTCCCCCTAAATCTACTTTGCCAGTATTAGAACATTTTTTTGTTAAATTAGAGGGAGATAATTTAACATTAATCTCAACCGATCAAGATATTACAATTATGTCTTCGATTCAAGTTGCAGGGGAGGAAAATGGTAAAGTATTGCTTCCTGCTCGAAAAATCAATGAATTTTTAAAAGTACCTGGTCTTGCCGGAGAAGTTAAGTTCGATATTGATATGGATCTCTTCAATGTGGGAATTACTACTTCCACAGGTAGCTACAAGATGAAAGGAATGGACGTTGAAGAATATCTTAAACTTCCAGAACTTGATGAAACTACAAAACCTGAATGGAACGGCGAATCATTTGATGGCGACTTCGAAGATGGTTTCAATCCTGCTTACATTGACAAACATTCTATAGTTACTCTTTGCCAAAAAACAGCATTTGCAGTATCTTCAGATGAATTTCGTCCATCGATGACAGGTGTATTCTTTGAATTTAAAGAAGACCAACTAAATGTAGTAGCTACTGACTCTTACAGGTTAGTTCGTGCAACTTATATTCCTAAAAATCCTAATTTGCCAAGCGATTTAAGTATTATTATTCCACCTAAATCTATAGACTTATTAAAATCAGTTGACGATGATGTAATTATTTCTTTTCTTGTTTCTAAAGAAAAAGTTACTCATATCAGAATTGATTTTGGGGATACAGTTGTTGTTAGTAAAATTATAACTGAGAAATTCCCTCCTTATGAGTCTGTTATTCCTTCAAATAATACATTAATATCTATTTTTGATAGAGATGAAATTCTAACAGCAATTAAAAGAGTTTCTTACTTCTCTAATTCAATTTCTAAACAAGTTAGAGTAAAATTTGAAGATAACCTTACAACAATTGTTGGTAACGATGAGGAAAGTGGTACATCGGGTACAGAAAAAATTAACTGCCAATATACAGGAGACCCTATTGAAATAGGTTTTAACTTCAAATTTCTTGAAGACGCAATTAATAACATAGATAAAACTGATGAGAACTTAGTTTATGTTACTTTTTCTGACCCATTAAAACCAATTTTGGTATTGCCTGATGAAAACGGAAAAGAACTGCTAAACCTTATAATGCCCGTAAAAATTAGATAATTTAGAAGCCACGTTTTAACGTGGCTTTTTTTTGTCAAATTTTTTAGGACCAGACATTCTGCAGAAAAGTTCTTTTTTTATTTTTTTGAGAACTTCTAATATGTTGTTTTTCAATTGCTTGTAGATTGTGCTTAATATTATGTGCAAAGGAATTGGTTAGAATTAGTTTTTATTTACCTTTTTCCCAATCTTTTGACATTTCCAATTGGCTATTTTTACTAGCATATTTTATTGACAGTTCATCCTCTGAATCAAATATTGTTAATGCATATTTTATTTTATCAAATTTCCCAATATTATCAATATTACCTTCAATATAATATGTATCATTTATAGAAACAGCTTGCCTAGGACTTCCTTCTTTAGGATTTTTTGTTAATGTGATTTTTTCTGCTAAATCTGTTGTAAAAAAAGTTTCAGGCTGCAATTCAAATAGCTTTTTAAATACCTCCGAATATAACTTTGATACCTGGTTAACTTCAATTTTTTGGTCATAGAAAATTGCATACTCTAATTTTTTGTGTTTTGGATCTTCTGCTTCAAAAATATTGACTTCATCGTTTTGTTCTATTTCTTCAATTTCAATATCTGGAATTTGCCAAATTTTTAAAAATCTCTCAGCGAGTAATTCAAAACGTTTTTCTATTTCAGTTTTATCCCATTTTTTTAAATTTGATAGATATTTATTAAGCCATAAATGACTATCTTTATATCCAGCGTTTTCTAAATCTCTTTTAAATATAAAAGGTTTATTACCAAGTTTTCCATTATTCCCTGAAAGAGTTAAATTTCCAATTGTATTTAAGTAGTTTTCTTTTATAAATTTATATTCATCTGCTCCTAACTCAACTTTCCATTTTGGATCAGGGTTTTGAGGAAAAATATGCTCAGTAGTTATGTCAGAATTGCCCTCAATTAATACAGGTTCTTTATTTTCAAAATTTTCAAGTCTATCAAGTAAATAAGTTCTATTTTTAGATTGAATATTATAAACATCTTTTAGTTTTAGACTTTCTATAACTTCTTTATTTTTTGGGAGGCGTTGGATGCCTGATTTTCTAAGTAACTCTTTTTGCATTGACAAAAAGTAATTGTCTTTATCTATTTTTTCATATAAAATCATAAATATCTTATTTAGTGCGTTTGTTGGCAATCCAACAATAAATCTTCTGAAAGTAAAGGATTGAATGAAATCTAAAATTTTGATAAAAGTTACTTTGTCAATTATGTTTTCTGAATAATCTTCATATACTTTCATTAAAAATGGGTACACTACATTTATTTCAAGTCTGTTTATATATTGAAGTTGTAATCTGATGTCTTTATCTGTTTCATTTTTTGGATTTATAAGTTTATTATAGAATTTAACAAGCGATTTTATAGGCAAAAGATTGGATTCTAATACTTGCAAATCTCTTGTTGGAAATTTATCTTTAAACTCTAAATAAACTTTACTTTTATTTGGTATTTTTTTGTTTACTAATGTAAGATAATCTCTAATGAAATCAGAAACTCTACTTGTATTTTTAGTATCGTCTTTAGCAAGTTTTTCAATTATTTCCCATTAATTATTATATATTTTATTTTGATCTATTCTTTCCAATCCCATTAATATATAGTTTCTTATTAAATCAGCTTGTGATAGTTCTAAGCCAGTTGAGTTTAAGCTTTCAAAAATTTTTTGTGGATCGTCATTTTGTCTATCAAGTGAAATTTCTACAAACATAAGTTTTGTAAGTCCTTTGAGAATAAACTCAATATTTTCTAGAGTTATTCGACTTTTAAAATAATTAAAATTATCAATTACTTTTGAAAAATTGTTGAACTCCTTATTTTTATCACCTCTCAAAAGGTATCTTATCGCTTTATTATTATTTTCAGTTGGTCGAAGTTTAAGTTTTTCTTCCTCAGAAGCAAATTTGTTTGTAAGATAAGTTTCTAAAATTTCGGCTTCTAGTTCATGGTCCACATTTTCAATAGCTAAACGAAAAATAGCTAAATATATTAAAGTCAATGTTGTTAAACGTTGTTGTCCGTCAATTACTGTTAATTCTTTAATTTTAGATGAAGTATAAACATCGTCATGAACATATACAACACTTCCAATAAAATGAACATTCATTTCTTTACTTGTTCCTACTTCTAAAATATCATCTAAAAGTTGTTTACATTCACTTGTAGACCAATCATAGTTTCTTTGATATACGGGAATTACAAATTGTGTTTTATTAGACGATAAAAAGGCTTCTACTTTAGCTTCATTTGCTTTTATAATTTTCTTCTTTTTATTTTATTATTTTGTTTTTTAAAGGATTATGATTAAAATTATTTTTTATTTTGTTTTTAGAGTGTGTGGTTTTAGGAAAAGGGAATTTTTGCTCCGCTCAATGAACTTTTTGTAGTTTAGCATCTGTCTGAGCTTGGGATTTAATTTTATTTTTGGGTTTGTTAATATTTAGCAACGATGTTGCTTTTTAGATAAAATCGGAGAAATTGAATTTATGACTGGATATTTCGCTTCGCTCAATATGACGAAGGATGTAGTTAGAATGATATCCACGATATATGAAGCAAAAGGCAAATGATAGGGTGGAACTTAGATACGATAAATTGTGTCTCTACAACGAAAAGGGGGGGCTTATTTAAAATTTAACCTACCGAAGGTTTAGAACCTTCGGTAGGGTTAAATAATATTTTAAATAGAGGTTAGAAGTTGTTCTTAATATTTATATGTAAGTTTTTACTTCATGGGAATATTAATGTCAAACTTGTCTGCGTTATCTTTTGCTCTGTCGTAACCAGAGTCTGCATGTCTTATTATTCCCATATAGGGATCATAAGTTAGAACGTTTGATAAGCGTTTAGCGGCTTCTTCTGTTCCATCAGCTACTACTACCATACCTGCATGTTGTGACATACCCATTCCTACTCCACCTCCATGGTGCAAACTTACCCAAGTTGCTCCACCTATTGCATTTAAAGCAAAATTTAAGAATACCCAATCAGATACAGCGTCAGAACCATCGAGCATAGATTCAGTTTCGCGGTAGGGCGAAGCAACTGAACCACAATCAAGGTGGTCTCTTCCGATTACGATAGGTGCATCGAGTTCACCACTTTTTACCATTTCGTTGAACATTAAGCCAGCTTTTTCTCTTTCGCCATAGCCAAGCCAGCATATTCTTGCGGGTAGTCCTTGGTAGCCAATTCTTGATTGTGCATTTTTAATCCAACGATGAAGTGATTGATGTTCTGGGAATAATTTCAACAACGCCTCGTCTGTTTTGCGTATGTCTTCGGGGTTTCCACTAAGAGCGACCCAACGGAAAGGTCCACGTCCATCACAAAATTGAGGACGTATGAAAAGTGGAACAAATCCATGAAAGTCAAAGGCATTTTCTAATCCGCCTTTATCTTTTGCAATTCCACGGATATTATTTCCATAATCAAATACGATTGAACCTAGTTTTTGAAACTTAATCATTGTTTCAACGTGCTTTCTTATTGATTTATATGTTAGTTCTAAATATAATTCTGGATTGGATTTACGTAAATTATCTGCTTCTGATTTAGAAAGTCCTTGTGGGTAATAGCCATTTAGGGGGTCGTGAGCAGAAGTTTGGTCAGTCACTATATCAGGAATGATTCCTCGTTTTAAGATTTCTGGTAAAATTTCGGCAGTATTTCCAACTAAACCAATTGCCCATGCTTTCTTTTCATTTTTATATTGCTCAACTTTTTGAAGTGCTTCGTCCAAACTATAAATCTTTTCGTCGCAATAACCATCTTTAATTCTTTTTTCGATGCGAGTTTCATCAATTTCTACGGTAATAGAGACTGCTCCAGCAAAAGTTGCAGCAAGTGGTTGAGCTCCACCCATACCGCCCATTCCTCCAGTTAGCAGGAACTTACCAGCAAGTGTACCACCAAAATATTGATTAGCGCACTCTGCGAAAGTTTCATAAGTCCCTTGCACAATTCCTTGAGTTCCGATGTAAATCCACGAACCAGCAGTCATCTGCCCATACATCATTAGTCCTTTTTTGTCTAATTCACGGAAGTATTCCCAGTTAGACCAATTAGGAACTAAGTTTGAATTTGCAATAATTACTTTTGGAGCATCAGTTCTTGTACGTATAACTCCAACTGGCTTTCCAGATTGAACTAAGAGTGTTTCATCTTCATTCATATTTCGCAAACATTCTAAAATTTTATCAAAGGATTCCCAGTTTCTTGCCGCTTTTCCGTATCCACCATAAACAATTAATTCATCTGGTTTTTCAGCATTTTCTGGGTCGAGGTTATGCTGTATCATTCTATAGGCAGCTTCAATTTGCCAGTTTTTACAAGATAGTTTAGTTCCGGTAGGCGCTTTTACAATTCTTTTTTCCATTTTAAAATTCTTTTTAGGTTTATAATTATTAATGATATTTATTAAAAATGAAGTTTGCAATTTCCATTGCTTCTTCAAAGTGTTCTAAGTTTAGTTCGTGTGAAACAAGATTCATATCCATAAATGCGAGTAAGTTTTCTGTTGGCATATTGCCTGTTAAATCATCTCTAGCCATAGGGCAACCGCCAAAACCTTTTAATGCTCCATCAAATCTTCTACAGCCGTTATCATAAGCAGTCTGAACTTTTTTCTCCCAACTTTCTGGAGTTGTATGAAAATGTGCTCCGATTTCTGTATCTTCAAATTGTGGGATAATGGTTGAAAACAATTGCTGGATATTTTCTGAATTAGATGAGCCAATAGTGTCTGCAAGTGAGATAATCTCAATGCCCTCTTCCACCATTAGTTCTGCCCAATTGGTAACTATATCTGGATGCCATGGGTCGCCATAAGGATTCCCAAAAGCCATTGAAAGATAGACTACTAAGGTTTTATTATTACTTAAAGCAAGGTCTTGCATTTCAATAACTAAATCGAATGATTCTTTAATGTTTTTATTGGTGTTTCGCATTTGAAATGTTTCAGAAACAGAAAAAGGATAACCGATGTAGTCTATTTCTTCGAATTTCACAATATCTTCTGCTCCACGCTTATTAGCACATATTGCAAGAAGTTGAGTATTTGAGAGTGATAAATCTATATCTTCAATTATTTTTTTGGTATCAGAAAGTTGAGGTATCGCCTTTGGAGATACAAAAGACCCAAAATCAAGAGTATCAAAACCTACTTTCATCAAAGCATTTAAGTACTTTAACTTTAATTCTGATGGTATAAATTCTTTTATACCTTGCATCGCATCTCTCGGACATTCAATTATTTTCATAATAAAATCTCTATTTATCTATTTTACAACTTTTTAATGAAATCATCTAATGCAATACCAGTAAACGATTTTTTTCGTTTTGCAATTTCTTCTGGAGTACCGCTATCCACTATCAACCCACCTTTATCTCCTGCATCAGGACCTAAATCTATAATATAATCAGCATTATACATAATATGTAAATTATGCTCAATTATAATAACTGTATGTCCGTCATGTACAAGACGATTGAAGCAATTTAATAGTTTTGAAATATCTTCTAAGTGTAATCCAGTTGTTGGTTCGTCGAATACGAATAATTTTTTCTTATCAGTATTACTATCTAGGTGATTAGCAAGTTTTATTCTTTGAGCTTCTCCACCAGATAGCATTGTTGATGGCTGACCTAATTTCAAATATCCAAGTCCAACTTCATTTAAGAGGTTCATTTTGTTTGAAATCTTCTTGTTTTCTTTAAAAAATTCTGCAGCTTCTTCTATTGTCATATCTAAGACATCAACAATAGACTTACCATTGTATTTAACTTGCCTTGCCTCGCGCTTATATCTTGTTCCGTTACAATCCTCACATAAAAGCGATACATCTGATAAAAACTGCATATCAACAGTGATGTATCCTTCACCTTCGCACTTCTCACATCTACCACCTGGCACATTAAAAGAAAAATATCCTGGTGTTAGATTCAACTGCTTACCAATTTGTGTATTTGCAAAAAGTTCTCTAATTCCATCGAATGCTTTTGTATAAGTTACTGGAGTAGAACGAGAAGACTTACCAATAGAACTCTGGTCAACCATTTCTACTTCGTCAATTAAGTTTAGATTATGTAACTGATCGTAGCGAATTACATCATTATTAGAGTATCCGAGTTCTTGCTGGAGAGCAGGATAAAATACATCGGAGACTAATGAACTTTTACCAGAACCAGAAACTCCTGTAACAACAGTGATAATACCAATAGGAAAATCAACTGAATCTACTTTAAGATTATTATGTCTAACTCCAGTAATGGTAATTGCTTTGCTTAAATCAACTTTCTTTTTCGTTCTTATTTCAATATTTTTCTTTTTTGATAAATATTGACCGGTTAAAGATTTTTTACTTTTGTATATCCCTTCAAAATCACCAGCATAAATTACTTCTCCACCATTGCTTCCGGCAAGAGGTCCCATATCAATAATATGGTCTGCACTTATCATTATATCTGGGTCGTGTTCCACAACAATTATTGTATTTCCAATGTTACGTAAACGATGTAAGATTTTAATTAGTCTGTCGGTATCGCGAGGGTGCAATCCAATTGATGGTTCATCAAGTACATATAAAGTACCAACTAGGGAAGACCCCAATGCAGATGAAAGACTTATTCTTTGCGATTCGCCACCAGATAAGGTATGTGAAATCCTATCTAAATTTAAGTAGGTTAAGCCAATATCGATAAGTAATGATAATCGCCATAAGACTTCTTCTAATACTTGAGAAATAATCCCCATTTCATATTCAGTGAATTTTACATTGCTAAGCCATTCATATAATTTATCTAATGGCATTTTTACAATGTCAGGGATATTTTTACCATGTACGAAAACTTGGCGAGCGGATGTTCTTAATCTAGAGCCACCGCACTCTGAACATTTAGTAAATGTTCGATATTTTGAAAGAAATACTCTATTCTGTACTGAATGTGTATTTTGTTCTAAATCTTCAAAAAAGGGATTGATTCCTTGATAGGGGTATGCACCTTGCCATATAATATCTAATTCAATTTGATTCAAATCTGCAAAGGGAACATTTGTTCTAATTAACCCAGATTCACCTAAATCTAATAGAATATCTAAATTTTTGCCAAATCTTTCGGAGTTAAATGGGTGAATTGCTCCTTGTTTTATAGCAAGGCTTCTATTTGGTATTATTAAATCTTCATCAATCCCAACAGACCTACCAAAGCCCTGACATTTAGGACACGCTCCGAAAGGATTATTAAATGAAAATAATCTTGGCTCTGGCTCTACGTATTCTCTACCTGACTCGCTATCTTCGTATTTGTTGTTAAATTTAAAAAATTTTTCATCTCGTAATCTGTATATTTCAATTCTGCCATGACCATTCATAAATGAATGTTCTAAGCTTTCGGTTAATCTTGATAAAAATTCTTTGTCTTTTCCAATTTTTAATCTATCTGCAACAAAGAAAAAATCACTTGGTTTTAAAGAGATTGGAAGTTCATCTTGCGAATCTTCAGAAGTGTCTAAAATTTCTTTATTGGATTTTAGCATGATTCTGAAATAGCCATTATTCCTATGATTTACAATTTCTCTATTTACATTTTCTGCGTTATCTGGTAGGCGAAAAAGCACGTAAATTTTTTCATCTTCATCCCAACTCATTAACTCATCTGCTACTGACTGGGGTGTGTCTTTTCTTACTAAATTTCCCGTTGTCTTGCAATAAGTCTTGCCAATTCTTCCCCAAATCAATCTTAAATAATCATATATTTCTGTTGAAGTTCCAACAGTGGAGCGTGCATTTTTACTTGGAGAATTTTGCTGAATTGCAACAGCAGGGGGGATGCCATCTATACTTTCTACATTTGGTTTTTCTAATCGCTCTAAAAACTGCCTTGCATAGGAAGAAAGAGACTCTACAAAGCGTCTTTGTCCTTCTGCGTATATTGTATTAAAAGCTAAACTTGATTTACCTGAGCCGCTAAGCCCAGTAATAACTGTGAATTTATTTCTTGGTATATCTACATCAATATTTTTTAGGTTGTGAACTTGTGCCCCACGAACTGCGATAAATTTGTTTTTCATTTATTATATAATTTTTAATAGAATTTGTATAGACGAAATAAACAAATTAAATTTTTAATTGTTGAAAAAACTATTTTTACTTCATTTATAAAAATATAATTTATCTAAGATTAACTTAAAAAAAAACGAGATGCTTACTGTATCTCGTTATAATTTATTTTGTTTTGATTAAAAATTATCTCTAACCTAATACTTTTCTAAATCTCTCTAATGCCCAGTCAATTTCTTCTTTTGTTATCACAAGTGGGGGAGCAATCCGAATAATTGTTTCGTGTGTATCTTTACATAAAATGCCAATATCCATTAACTTCTCACAATAAGGTCTTGCTTTTTTATTGAGTTCCATACCAATCCAAAGCCCTCTACCTCTAACTTCTTTAATCATTGGATTGTTGATTTTCTTTAATTCAGCCAGTAAATACTCACCTAATTCATAAGACTTTTGAATTAAATTTTCTTCCTCTATAACTTCAAGGGCGGCAATTGCAACTGATGCACCTAAAGGATTTCCTCCAAAAGTTGAGCCATGGTCGCCTGGGTTAAATACTCCAAGAATTTCTTTTGAAGAAAGAACAGCAGAAACTGGATAAAAACCCCCAGATAGAGCTTTTCCGATTATTACAACATCAGGTCTGATATCTTCATATTCAAAAGCAAATAACTTTCCACTTCTTCCAAGACCGGATTGAATTTCATCACAAGCAAAGGCAATATTATTTTTTTGTGAAAGTTCGCTAATTTCTTTCAAGTAACCATCAGGAGGTATAATAATTCCTGCTTCCCCTTGAATTGGCTCAACTAGAATCCCTGCCGTATTCTTATTAATCTTCTCTTTAATTGCTTCAATATCTCCATATTTCACAATATGAAACCCCGGAGTAAATGGACCAAACCCATCTTTATATTGTTCTTCCGAAGAAAAACTTACTATTGATAAAGTTCTTCCATGGAAGTTATCAGATGCAACGATAATTTCTGCTTTATTCTTTTCAATTCCTTTAACTTTATAAGCCCATTTTCTAATTGCTTTTATTGCAGTTTCTACTGCTTCAGCACCAGAGTTCATAGGTAAAAACATCTCATAACCAGTCATCTGATTTAGTTTTTTATAAAGCAAAGGTAGTTTATCATTTTTAAATGCACGTGAAGTAAGAGTTATATCTTTTGCTTGATTTACTAATGCATCATAAATTCTTGGATGGCAATGCCCTTGATTAACAGCAGAATACGCCGCAAGACAATCCAAATATTTATTCCCATTAATATCTTCTACCCAAACACCTTTTCCTTTTGTTAAAACTACATCTAATGGCTTGTAATTATTCGCACCGTATTCTTGCTCTAAACTCACTATTTCTTCAAAATTCATATTATTCCTTTTTTCATTTATCTTAATTTATTTCATATCTAATTACAAAATTAAGGATTTATTGACAGAGTAAAAAATTTGAAAATCTAAAGTATTAATAAGTATTTGTAATAGAGAAGAATAAAACAATAATAAAATAATACCCCACTATCATTGGTCATTGAGCGGAGTCGAAATGTTGGAGGGGTATCGGCTGCCGAAGGCGTGGTTTCCCTAAATGGTCTTATTCAAAATACATTATTAAAATTTCATTAGAAATTCATTAGAATTTCAAAAATAATTTGGATGATAAAATTAACTTCCGTAGCTTCGCCTATTCAGAATTAAGAAAAAAAATATTTACATTTTTGTAGGTGAATTTTTTGTAGGTGAATATTGTTAGAGATTTTGGGATGGTAAAATAAGTTTGGGCAATATTTTGAATAACAATTTTAAAAATTTAGGTGCAATGACGTAAAAAAATTTTAATAAATTATTTAAAGGGGTTCCTATGAAACAGCAAAATGCCTCTAACCAAATCTCTAATTCTCTCCAGAATGATGTAACTCGTGGTAAAGGAACATTTTACGGTATAAGTGCTTATAATTGGTCACCGAATCCAGGAAAAAAAATATTTCTTTATGGATATCCTTTAGATGTTAACAATTATAATCGTAATAAAATATGGCACCAATATAATTTTGGTTATACAATTTTTAAAATAAATAAAAATTTAGTACTTGATTATTGGTGGATTTTAGGAGACTATTAATGAAAACATTTATAAAAAACATTATTATTTTTTCAATTTTTCAGATACTGCATTTTAATATTGCAGTATCTGAACAAATTGGAATTGGTATTCAACAAGAGGAATTAATCATTGAAAAATCAGGTGAGTATTATTTACTGTTTTGTGATGATGGCTATAGATCTAGTTTTTTTGGTTTTATAAATAATCCTGAAATTTTCATTTTAAATAATAGATTTGAGTTAATAAACGCATTAAATATTTTTGATTCTCAATCAATGCCTGATTATTATGTATATGATTTCAAAAATGTAAGATTAATAAATGATGATTTGTATTATTTAGTCAGCAAAGAAACAAATTCAGTCACCAGTAATTTTATTATAAAAAAGAATATTTTAAACAATACTTTTGAAGAATTTAAATTGCCTGACGAATTTCGAGCACATAATAATCATTCTGAATTAAATTATAATCAATTAATTTATTTTGATGAAAAATATGTGGTTTTTGTCGATAACAATAAAGAAATTATAATCGAAGAATATCAAACTAAGAATATAATTAAGAAAATAAATGATAATGAATTAAGAGCTATTCATTATGAAAATGGTTTTGTGTATTATATTAAAAACAATAGTATTATCTCATATAATATTAAATCTGACAGTAAAAGAGTTTTAAAAAAATTTGATAAAAAAATTGAAACATATAATTCTTTTATAGCGAATGAAAATTATGTTGCTGTAACTTTCGAAGATACTGGATATTTCACAGAATTTATTGATTTAAAGAATAACAAAAAAGCAGTTTCACTAAAATTATTTTTTCCACCTGAATATATGAAAATTGTAAATGATAAATTATACTACAATATGTTTATAATAAACCAAAATTATGTACTATATTTAGAAACTAATTCAACAACTTCATTAGGTTATAAAGTATTTAGTGTTGGACAAGACACTTTAATTGATCTATCGAATAATTCTATCAACCTTATTGACAAAAATGGGAATAATTTAAAAAGATATTTAACAAGACAAATTAACGATTCACCTATTAACTTTAAATTAAATGATAATAAATTATCTTTTATAAAATTTAACGAATTTGGAAAATTTTATAAAGGTGGTTTAGAATGTATAGACTTAACAAATAATCAAAGAGTTATTGATGATGTTAAAAATATAAACCATTATAGATTAGATAATAATTTTTTATATTACTTAAAAGAAAATGAATTAATTAAAGTTAATTTAGAAAATAATGAAGAAGTTAAAATATTTTCTAAAGAATTACAAAGTTTTAATTCAATAGAAGCATTTGATTATGATGAAAATTATTTCTATTTAGTTGCAAATCAAGGTAACTTCTATATACTCAATAGAGTAACAAATTTAATAGATTCCTCATTTTCAGAATTGTCTAATAAATATATAAAAAAAATAGAATCTTATAGAAATAAATTGTTAATTTTCTTTTCAAATGAAATTGACGGTGTTTTATTAGATTTAGCATATTTAGATAAATCAGAAATGAAATTTGGTAAAATTTTAACAAAAGAATTTGATGAAAAATTATATAGTATTGACATATCTAAAGTCTATACTTATGATGAAGTTAATGATAAACTATTTTTTATATCGAGAATAAGGCATAGAACAAATTCTTTATATGTTACTGATTTTGAAACAATTGAAAAAATAAATCTTGATTTTAATTTTACAGAAAATATAAACTCAATTCAAATGTATGAAAAAAATTTACTTGTTTCAAGTTTAGATAATGCATACTTAATTGATGTTAATGATTATTCTGTAATAAAATCTGAAAAGTATGAAATTGAAACATTAAGAAACGTTGTTGATTATTTTGAAGGACATAAAAATACAATTCAAAATATTGTCGCTAATGATGATTACGTTATTATAGTAGATAAACTTTATAATATATTCAAATATGATACTAAGAAATTAAGTGTATTAATAGAAAATTTCAAAGATACCGATTGTGAAGATTCTATTGAAGTTGGGTACTTTGATATAAATGGAAAAGAAATTAGCAATCAAGCAATTAATAACAAACTATTAATTGTTAAATATAAATGTTTAGAAAATAATAAGTTTTTTTATAAATTGGAGTTTAGAGAATGAAAGCAACAGTCCTTGCAATTGTGTTATTTACATTTATTTCAACAGATTTAGTCTGTAGTATGTTTAAAATGGATGTCGGTACAACATTAGATATATCTAAAAAATCTGAAATACATTTAGATGATTTAGGTAATTACGATTCTTTGCATTTAGAGATTTATAATCCTTTTGAGAGAGGTTGGGAAAAAATAGGAATAGACACCGTAATGAAAAATGTTATTTATAGTAATTTGAATAATTATAAATCTTCAGATTATTATAGATTCAAACTAACAGTTTTTGAGGGTAAAAACTCAAATGAGATTTTGTCTTCGCCATTAATTAGATTAAAAACTAATTCAAAAAGAATTAATATTTTTAATCCAATGATTGAAACAGAGGTAGAAACAAACTCATTCAAAATCTTCCCTAATCCAGTTCAAGATAAGACGATAAATATAGTTTCTGAAAGACCAAAAGCACATATACAATCGTTAAAAGTGATTGATATGTCCGGACTTACTATATTCGAAGTAAGCAATATTGAGATAAGTGGCAACTACAACTTACACTTACCAAACATTTCCAGAGGTGCTTACATAATTCAAATCAACACCCCAGAGAAAATTGAAACAAAGAAACTAATAATCGAGTAATCATATATACAACAAGGGCTTGCAAGCCCTTGTTGATTTTTTAGCTATTTAAAACTCAAATATCAAACTTATATTATGAGTTAATCCAGAAGTAGCAATAAATTCTTTATTTACCGAATAATCAACATTGAAATTAAAAGGAGTATTTTCTAAATTTGGCTTGATAGAAATTCCACCACTCCAATAATTCATAGGCAGAAAACCAACTTTATCAACTGTTGCACCATATAAAGTTATTCCACCTCTTAATGCCACCATTTCATAAGGGACTGCTTCAATACCTAAAACAAAATTTGGATGTTTGTCATATTGAAACATAACAGCGTCGATACTCACTAAGATATATCTTGTAGGAGGAACATAAACTTGTTTCAGAGAGCCATCTTCTCTCGAACGAGTTACATAGTAATCATCGTTCAATCCAAACTCCATAGCTACACCAGCTCTTACATTATAAGGTAAAAGTTCTGAAACTGCACCTTCATCATCGTGCTGATTCCACATCATAATCGAACCAACATTCTGAACAGAAGCCCCAAAAGTGAATAAGTCCATAATATCAAACTTAGTGCCTATATCAAGAGCGGCACCTGTAGCATAGATATTTGAACCAATTAGTGAATGTCTTAAGTACTTTAAAGATGCACCAATACTAACAGATTCTTTTCTGTAAGCAGTTGCTAAGTGCATCGAAAATTGCCAATCTTGGAGAGTTCCAACTTGATTTCCAAAAACATCTCTTCGAGCAAATTCCTGTGAATTTAAACTATTTAAAGCCACACCAAAACCAATTTCTTCATTAATGGTTTGTGCGTAAGCAAGAGTAGAGTGAGTTCTGCCAAGGTCTAAATTTGCCACAGTAGCAAGTAGCATAGGTTTATTAGGTAAAAAGGCGAGACCCGCAGGATTATAAAAAATCGCAGAAGGGTCGTTGGAAACTGCAGTGTAAGCGCCACCCATAGAAGTTGCTCTCGCACCAATGTTTCTTAATAAATAAGTTTGAGCGTATCCGCCGCCGAGTTCTTGAGAATATAGATTAGTAAACGAAGTAGATAAGATAAGAAGAGCGTAAATAATCAAAGCAAGTAAGAAAAACTTTAACTTTCTTTTAGTGCGACTCAAATCACCAAATGAGCCGTTATTTTCTCTCATTTGATGAATATTACTCACTTTTACCTCCGAATAGTAAACTTATAGGGGTGTCTAAAACCGTTTCCTTGCAATATAGCGAAGTATATTCCATTTGGAAGAGTTGAAGCATTAAAGTCATATATTCTATCTGGATCACTTGATGATTTTCCTTCATAAACAGTTTTTACTGGTTTAGCAAGCATATTATAAATTTCAATTTTGATATCTAAATCTTTAGGAACTTGAATTTTAATAATATATTGCTCACCGTCATTATAAATGAATCTAATTTTATTTTGATTGTCAATTGAATCAGATTCTTGTTTTATAGATGATTCTACAGTAAAACTATCAACTTTTGTGCCACTGTTGTTTGACTTGGTAGTATTTTGCTGCCCTTGTAAGTTACTAAGTGCAATAATTGATATAGTAAAAAATAGTATAAATAACTTATTCATTATTTTCGTCTCCTTTTATACTATTATCAACGTTAAATTTTTTATTTAGTTTCGCCATCATATCTTTATTTGTTTCAAGTTCATCTAAATGTAACTTTTCTCTTATACTCCCTTCTTCTATTCCAAGTTCTTTAGCTTTTTCAATGATGTCGATGTCTTCTTGATGCTTTTCTTTTTTATCTTTAACTAATTCTAATAATTGCTTTTGTTTAATTTTTTGTTTTTCTTCCGAAAGCTTTAAAGCAAGATTAACATCTGGTGAAAAATTAGATTTGTTATTGTTAGGCTCAGCATCATATACAGAATCTTCTTCAATTTTATTTTCTTTTTTTTCTACTTCTTCTTGTCTCTTGACGGGTATATAGTTAGTTAAATATTTTTCTAATTGTTCTTTATTTGTTGTCTCTTTTACATTTTTGGTTGGTTTTACTTTAAACTGTTGAATATTATCCATTTTTGGATTGGACGGCTTTTGTTGTCCATATTTTTGCTCTAAAACATTTTTACTTTTTTCTTCTTTTGGCGTTATGTTTTTTTTAACTTCTTCGGTTTTTGCTTGTTGTTTTTTTCTAGCTTGTCTTATTTCCTCAGAGAATCTTTCTTTAGACATATCTTTAAATTCACTCAACTTGGATTTTTTCCATTTTGAATAAACATAAAAAAGCATTAGAAATGATAATAGTAAAATTATAATAACAAAGACAATATAAGTGTCAGAAAAACCAAATAATTCGGAAACAGATTTATCTTCGTATTCTTTTAAAAAGGTTCCTGAGGTATTACTTTCATCTAATTTAGAATCAGTTAATAAACTTTCATCAACTTGTTCGGGATAATAATAATCTGGAATAGTAATATTTTCTTTTATCCCACTAATCGGAAAAGAAGGGTAGTTTTCAAGTTTAGTTTTAGCTTTAAATATACTATCATTTTTAATAAATTCTGAGTCATTGCCTAACCACTTAAAGATTTCTGCAATACCTGCATATATATCGTTAATGTTGGAGCTATCTTTTAAAGCGGTAAAAAGAAGTGGGGCAGCTTCGTTTGCTTTTCCTTCTTTTAGTAAAATCAAGCCAAGTAGTGCATTTGCATTAGGTAAATTTTCGGAGTTAACGGAAGATAATAAACTTTTGGTTTCGTCAATCAGTCCCGACTCATAAGCAAGTAATGCTTCTCTATATTTATCTTCTTCTTGCGAAATACCATCCCACGAAAAAGCTTCAACTAATATAGATTTTGAGTAATACATTGGTATTGCAACATATCCTCTTTCTGTAGATAGCTCGATTTTAAGACTTAAATTTTCTGGGCTTTTATTAATTGTGATAAATCTAATAATACCAGAACCAGAAACTTGAGAAAAATTAGGGTTAAAATCAGATACAGAGGTTGTTATAATAATATTTTTTTTATCGCTGGAAAGTTCAGAATTGAAATTTGGTATGTTATTGAAATATATATTGACTCTATTTTTTGGCTCAATATCAATTCTTTCAATCTTAGAATAAAGATTAAAATTGAATAGAAAAAGTAATATGTATAATATTAATTTCATTGTTTTTCAATTATTAATGAAAAAGTTGTGCCAGTTTTGGTATCATTTATCAAATCAAGTTCAATATTATTTTCTTCAATACTATTTAAGATTTGTTTTAAATTTTTGAACAGCCCATTATTGATTTCTTCTGGTTGAATATTCAATTTTATCTTTTCAAATTCCTCGTTAGTTAGGAGTGCATTTTCATAGTAGAATTTAAAAAATGTTCTTTGCTTTTTAATTTCATAACTTATGACTAAAGCTCCTCCTTCAGGCATTAAATCCACAGAAAAGAGAATTAACTTTGTAAAAAGGGATTCTATTCTTTTTTTATCAAAATTTATCATAAATGTTTCAGTGGAAGAAATTTTTAGATTGATTCCGTCTCTTTGTAATTGATTATTTGTCAAAAATTTAATATCATTTATTATTTCAGAAATGTCAAATTCTGTGTTTAGATTTTGTTTTTCATCAATTAAATTATAAAGTTTATCTTTTAATTGACTTATGATATTCAGATTATCTTTTATTATTTCAGTACGTCTGTTAACATTGCCAATTCCATTTTCAATTAAATTAAGGTTTGCATCAATTAAACTAATTGGTTGTTCGAACTCACTAATTGCAAGTTTGATTAAAGGGTTATTAGATTTAGACTTATTTGAGGAATTCTTTTCTAATTTGTTTGATATTTTAGAGATATGTTCAGAAGAAACAATATTATCAATTTTTAAACAAACAAAGTTTAATATTTGCTTCAAGTTATTTTTAAAATCATCAGACACTTGGTTAATGTCTTCGATAGTTTTACCAAAAAATAAAATAGATTGTGAACCTTTATTTTGAATGGGAACAAAAACATTATAAATAGGATTTCTATCAGTTGAATCAACAAGAGATGGAGCAAATTTTACTTCATCATTTGATAAAATCCAATCTGTCACACCGTCTTCTAGAAGTTTATCAAACTCTTCTATCATTTTATCGTTTTTAGTACTTACATCAATCAATTGAAATGAATAATCATTCAAAATGTATAGTAACTGCCATTCTAAAAAAAACTTATTAGTTTGGAAGAGGTGATTTAGTGTAGTTATAAGTTCAGATATGGAGTTAACTCTGTTTATTAAATCATTGTTATAGTTAAAAGAGGAGTTGTTTTGTGTATCTTTTAGTTCATTGGAAGATATTTCAAGAAGTTTTTTTCTTAAAGTTTCAACTTCTCTTTGAAGAAGTTGAATAGAAATCTCTAAAGATTTAATATATTCATCTTTATCTATACTTGAGGTCTCTTGATAATTATCTTCAAATGAGAGATTCATTTAACTATATTATTAATTATAAAATACAAAATTACCAATTTAATAGTAATTTGACGAATAATTAGATAATTTATTTTTCTGGTTGCAATTTTGAATAGTGCTTAGCGTTTAGTAAATAATGAATTTAATTATTTAAATATTATTTATTTAATTACGTTAATTTAATTTTAGTATTTATTATTGGTAATGTTATGTTTAAAATATATTTAGTACTTTCATTTTTAATTTTTACATTACCCTCCTGTTACATTGATTCGACTTTATATCAAACAAATGATAGGGAATATGAAATTTCTGGTATACTTCAAACAATGAACAAACAAAAATTAATGAATGAAACAGCCGATTGGATATTAAGAAACTTTACATCTCGTGAGAGAGTTAATAATAATTATGAATATAATTTAAATAATTTTGGTACAATTAATGATTTTAGTAATATAATTCAATTATTTGATATTGAGTCTGGTAAAATTGTCGCTTTGGGTTTGAGCACTTTTAGTTCAAGAACAGACTTTGAATGAAGGATAGAAGTTGAAATTAAAGAGAATGAAATTAAAATGGTTTTCAATCAATTTATACAGTTCGATTTTAACCAACCTGAGATAGTTAAAAACTATTATATAATGAAACGAATTAAAAAAGACATTGAAAGAGTTGCTTACCCTTATGTAAATAGTCAAATAGAAAAATATAAGAAGAATCAACTATATTAATGAATATGAAATATAAATAAAAAAGGAGAGATTGCTCTCTCCTTTGTTGTTTATGCAATTAAAAAGTTTTTTACTTTATCAATTCCAGCGCCTTCCCTTGTAATTTCAAAAGCATCTGTTGTCATGTCAATAATACTAGATTCACCTGTAAAATTATACTCATCACTTGTAACAACAATATCTACAAGATTTTTGTATTCTTCAATAATTTCTTCAGGTAGACTAGGACCTTCAGAATTTATTTTTGCAGTAATTGCAATTATTGGTTTTCCTAATTCTGTAAGAAGAGCTTCTGTTAATTTATTATTAGGAACTCTAATTCCAGCAGTACTTCTTTTAGGATTTTGAGCAAATTTTGGAACTAGTTTGCTTGCCGGTAAAATGAATGTGTAAGGACCGGGAATTAATCCCTTGATAGTCTTGTAAGCATCGTTTGTTACCTTAGCAAATTCTGAAATTTTGCTTAAATCTTCGCATAAAAAAGTAAGCGATTGAGACTCAGGTAAATTACGTATTCTTCGAATTCGGCTGATTGCCTCTTTATGTTCTAATTTACATCCTAAAGCAAATCCTGTATCTACAGGATATAGTATAACAGCACCTTCATCAATTTGTTTAGCTACATCGCTAATCTTTCTTGATTCTGGTGTAACGCTGTGTATTTTTAGTATTTCCGCTCCCATATATTCTCCTAATTAATCAATATTATAAACGTGGAATAATTTTAATGAGTGAAGTTCTATAGCAACAAGGTTTCCAAGACCTTTTCTGTCTTTATAAACACAACCCCCATCTAAAAGTATTCTACTTGTTAATAGACTTTTTTGAATTTCATTTATTGTAGAGGGTGTATGCCCAACAATAATTTTTCTACTACCAATTTTTTGTGGTAAAACTTCTGAATTTCTAATCCAAGGCATACTTTCTAAATCTTCTATTGGATTATCAATTTTAAAATTTAAACCCCCATGAACTAAAATGTATCCTTTAAAAATCTTAAAATAAGAAAGATTTTTAAAAAAAGCAATATATTTTTGTTTTATTTTATTTGGGTGTAAAACTTTGAAACTAAGTAATGTTTCTTTCCCGCCATTTTTCAACCAGTTATGATATTCAAAAGGTGAGATGATTGAATTAAGAAGCATCAATTCGTGATTACCAAGTAGTGTTTCAATTTCATACCCTTCCTGCTCTAAATTCATTATTAATTTTAAAACTTTTTTACTATTTAGTCCTTTATCTATATAATCACCTAAAAAGATTAATCTATCTTCTTTTGTAATTTTTAATTCATCGAATAAAAGTTTTTTTAAAGTATAATAACAACCATGGATATCGCCAATCGCAAAATATCTACCCATTTATCTCCCTAAACTTATCAATAGCTTGTTTGGTTGCTTTCTTTACTTTTTTACGTAATTCTACGATGCTATCTTCTTCTAATTCTATTTTTCCGGTTGAAATAATTTTTAAATTTTGTTTTTCGACTTGACAAATATGAATTTTGATAATCCCACCAGGAGATGCTCTTTCGAACGAACCAGTTATAAAATATTCAACTTCAAGAGCGTTCAGAGCTTTTAATTCAAAAGGAGTAGGAGCGTCATAATTTTCTACGCCATACATATTAAATAGGGTATATAATGAGTCACGGCTTTCGATATCAAAGGCAACAAATCTTTTTTGATTATAAACTTCTTCCCAAATGCTTTCTGCAACATCAAAAGAAGTAACTTGCTTATCTGTGAACAAGGACCACTTAGACATTTTTTCATTATTTTTAAATTCTAAGCCACCCACAACAAGAGTAGGAAAAGGAAATACTTTATAGTCTTCTAAGTTATCAGAAAACATTGTTGAATCTTTAAGAGTTTTACTAATGGCACGTTGCAATGCATTAGTAAGAGAAACATCATATACATTTTTATTTGTTGAATCTCTTAAGTTAAGATAAGCAAAACCATTATCATTAAATACTTTAGTTGAGTCAATTAGAGAGATTGCGGTAAGGTTTACACCCAAGATGTTTTGCAATTTATTAATTTTTAAATTGAAGATCCAATTTATACCTAAACTATCTTTCATATAAACTAATGGATTATCAACATTTGATTTTTTTAATGAATCTATGTAATCCAATTTTTCTTTAAATGGAAAATAGGAAAACTTATTTGTTAAACCACCAATTAAATTCATAGCAGCATCAATTTTCCATAGAGGAAGTAGGTCAATTTTTGAACCATACTCTACTTTGCCAATTGTAACAATATGTTTAGACTTTTCTTTAGTTATTGTTGTGTCGGATATTATTGGTAAGTCAGTTTTAGTATTTTCAACTTGGGAAAATAGGGAATAAGAGTAAATAATATAAATTAGTATTACGTTCATTTTATTTTTAAATTTGTTTTAAATTATTGTGTAAATTATTTTTTAAATTTTCTATTAATTTTTTACCAAAACCATCTATTTCATTTATTTTATCATTATCTATAACTTCTTTAAGATCATTTAAAGATATTACGTTTAATTCTTTCCATAGTTTAGAAATTCGTTTGATTCCTAAGCCCTCAATTTCTAACAAATCTAATAAGCTTATAGGAACTTCTTGTTTAAGTTTATTATAATATTGCATTTCGCCATTTGTCACAAAATCAGTTATTTTTTCCACAAGTGCTTTTCCAAAACCCTCTACTTCAGCTAATTTGCCTTGTTCTAATAAATTTTTAACATCAAGGTTTTGAATTTCAATAATATCTGCAGCAGTTTTATAAGCTTGCGCTTTAAAAGCTATTTCACCTTTTATCAGAAGTATTTTAGATATATTATTTAAAATTTCGATGAGTATTTTGTTCATAGTTTTAATTCTAAATTTTTTTTTTAATTTGTTATTTAATTACTGCTAAAATAATAAAAAGTTTATGGAAAAGATAATTTTATTTGTAGATAATGATATTTTTACCGCTAAATTATTTTCAAAACTTCTTGGCACTTTATATACATTAGTAATTAGAAAGACTGCCGATGATGCAATAAAAGATCTTGATATGGGTTTGAAACCCAATATTGTAATATCTTCAAGAGTTTTGAAGGGAACAGATGGAATTAAATTTTTAAAAAGAATAGATAAAGATCATCCAAAATGCTTTAAAATATTAATTACTTCTGAGAATAATCCAAAACTATTAATTCAATATATTTCGGATAGTAAAGCTGATTTATTTCTTACAAAACCATTTAATAGTTTACAGCTAATCCAAATACTTAAATTAGGATTATTCAAATATGATGAGAAATCTGACAATGAAAATGTTGAAACTAGTAAAGAAAATAATCAAAATAAAAATAGTTCTGATTTAATTAAAAAAATTCAGAATGAATCAGTTCTAAGCGATAAAAGTTCAACATTCAAAGAATTAAAAATATTAGAAAGTAAGTATAATCAGGAAGTTGAAAAAAATAACTCCGTCTATAGTGAATACCAAATACTTCTAATCAAAGGAATATCAAATACTATTAGCGATGCTGAAAATTTCTATTTTAGAAATCACACGGTTGAAGTAGTCGAGATTTGTAGAAGTATTTCAATGAGATTAAATTTTAGTGAAGAAGAGCAAAAAAATATATTGTACGCTTCGCTTTTGCATAATTTTTATTTGTTGAATTTACCAGATTTATTCAAGGTTTCTTTTATATCCGAACTTGATGATGAAATGAAAATTGATTTTTTTAATCATTTTAATAATACTAAGAATTATTTTTATCAAATTAAATCACTTTGTAAATATTTAGATTATGCTTCTATGATTTTTGAGCATGTTGATGGTTCTGGAGAACCAAATAAGTTGTCTGGATTATTAATTCCCAAAGAGATACAACTATTAATTATGATTAATCTATATCATAATTTAGTTTATAGAGTTAGAAAAGAAGATATATTAAGATTAAAATTAGAAGGTGAATTAATACAATCAAAAACAGAAACTATTAAACGACACCAAAATGCTATTACTTATTTTTTCAAAAATATTAAATGGTTTGACCATGATTTATTTTATAAATTTCAGGATTTTATTAAAAAGCGTGAAATCAATGGTCTAAGATTTAATGAAAAGGATTTAAAAGTTTATTATAACAATGAAAAATATTTGAATTTATCGTCAGATGAGAAAATTATTAAGAAGTATTTAGTTAACAAAAATACTTCGGATATCACAAAAGTAGTTGTTTTAAATCAAAATGAGGATGTTATAGAGGAGTATTTAGAAGAAAGATTAAACATTAGTGAATTAAAAGCTGGGGATATAACAACTAAAGAGATAGTAACTTATGATGGGTTACAAATTACTCCAGAGAAGTTTGAACAGACAGAGTCTAGCTTAGAAAAAATTAATAATAGATTATCAGAAAAAAATATAAGTGAAATTGTTTTCGTTAAAAGAGAAATTAAAAAATGATATAAATAAGAGATAGTTATGATAACTAATCAAATTGATTAGAGTATAATTAGTTATCATAATTAATTATAAATGATATTTAAAAATCTGTAAACATAAATGATACTCTTCTCTTAATACCGTTTATATTTCTTTCAGCAATGTTTTGAAATTGAATAAGGTATCCCATTCCTTTAGTTGATTGATAATAGAAATAATCTCCAATATGTACTTCTATATCCACTACTTTTTTCTGTTCAGATAATTCACGTAAATCATTAATTAAATCAGAATTAAATATATTATTAATACCACTACCTAACAATGCGCCAGTGATTTGACTCCAAAGTTCAATTTCATTTAGATTATAAGCACCACCTGTTAATCGTATTGTTGGGCTTGATATATCTTCAATTAATATATTACCTCTAGCATCTATTAAAGATACTATATTAGAGTTTACGTTTCTTGTGATTGCTCTTGGCTTGTCTTCTCCAAATCTTGAAGGCGTGTAATCATTTATATTGAATTCAGTTTCATAGTAATCACAAAAATCTTGCGAGCTTTCACTAAATAAATTATCATTTACAAAATCTAACCATCCCTTAAATCTAACATAAGCTATTGGGTCAAGTGGGTTTGATAAATCTACTTCAGAAATGATGAAATCACCATTTATATCTTCATTTGCAGGTAAATTTGATAATACTGCTAAATAAACTGGAAATCGTCCAAACACTCCATCTGGTAGAGCAGTTTGTGCCAGTGCTACTCTATCTTTTCCAACTTCTGATGAATATCTTCCATTATCTATAGGTAAATTTCCGCTACTTGACTTTGAATCTGGAAATTGAAATCCATGTATGGAGTAGGCATCAGTTGGATAATAGACTATTGAGTCATTTCCATTTTGATCTTGGAAAACTTCTTGAATAAGAGTTGGGTCAAATTTAGTTACTGTTGCTTCTCGTGGCGAGCAAAATGGTTTTGGTGGATCAGTTTCTTCTAAGCAATCACAACAGCCAGCAAATAAATAAACGAATAATATAAATAATAAATAATTTTTAGTTTTCATATTCTTACCTAAAAGTTTACTCCTAATCTTAAAGTATAAATTGAAATTGGTCTTGCAACAGGCATTTTAAAATTAAATACAGTTGTAGTTTCACCAATTTTCATATATTTGTAACCCAAATCAATAGATATATCGAAATACTTATTAGCCGGAATATCAACTCCCATTCCGAAACCCAGAGAAATTGGTATTGAAAGGTCAACTTCTGGAGATTCAAAAGCAATATCTTTTTTAAGTTTTAAATCAGCATCAAGATCTGCATCGCAATCACAATCATAGTTAAACATACCTTTTAATCTGGTTGCAATTGCAAGTCTACCCATGTACAAGGAATTAACATCTAGAGATGCACCTATTTGACTGTAAATGTAAGGAAAAACGCAATTCCACTCATTAAATTGGTATTTTCCATAGAGCATTAGAGCATCACGATTTAGTAAAACACCATTTAAATTTTCATAAGTTAAAATACCAGTAAAATAAGAAAGCCCTAATGCAAAATGAGCTTTAGTTCTGTCTCCAAATCTGTATCCCGAGGCAAATTCTCCAAAAGGTTGATCAAAACCACGTTGAGTTAATTCTAAGGGTGATTGGTCCATATAGCTTGCTATACCTACTTTTGCTTCTACAAATATTGGGCTTCTATTTTCTGCTCTAGATTGCCAAGGGAACGGACAAGTTATTTGACATGATGGGCATGATATTTTACTGCAACCACAGCCATTGTCAATTACTTTTACAGTATCAACTTCTCTTATAACATCATGGTCAAGGGGATTATTATAATTTTCAAACCAATTTTTATCAAAACCAATTTTAGGACCTTGTAAATCTACAACTTCTATTGGTATAAATTCATAATTAGGATTATCTATTCCAAAGGCAAGATTATCTAAAAAAACTACATATTCTTTATATCCCTCTTCTGTAACTACTTTAGTTATATTGTATACATTTCCTCTTAGTGTACTTGGGTTTCGTTGTTTACCTGTATTTGGTTCTACAAATGGGTTAAATTCTTCTAAATTTTGAATACTATCTAATTTAATTCTTACGGCATCATCATTTTTTGGAAGTTTTTTAGAGCATGATGCTAAAACTAATAATAGCGATAAAATAAGTATTTTTTTCATATTTTCATACTCAAGTTTAGTCCAACCATAAATGATTCAAAAAATATTCTATCTTCAGCTCTTTCTATAGTGTTAAATCCAGAATAACCTGTGTTTAAGTCAATCATAAAACATTCATTAAAAAGGTTAAAACCATAAGAAAGTCCTAATGAGAATGTTCCGCCGACTGATATATTACCTAGTCTATCTTCAGCATCAAGATAACCAAATAGTAAAGATGTTTTTAAATAAGGAACAAATTTATAGTTTGCTGTGCTGTTTGAAATAAAATTATATCTAACTGCTGGTTCTACTTGAATTAAATTATTAAAGAAAGGGCTATCAGCTGGAGCTTCATTATTTTTTTCAATTTGAGCAAGATTTACTCCAAGTCCATACCAAATTTTGCACTTACTTCTATTTTCAAGAAGTAAGTTAAGCGAAAAGAAGTTTTCATTCATTTCGATGTTCGGTGGCTGTATTTGATGATAATAAGAGCCAAAACCAGTGTAATAATTTCCATAAGCAGGAATTATACTAAAATATAATATCACAAAAATAATTTTTATCATAATTATTTATTTTTAAGTTCTAATATTTCAAAATTATAAAAAATATTTTTAAAATTATAAAAAATATTTAAAAATGTTGAAATATAGTAATTTTGGTTGAGTAATATTGTAATAGCAATAATGCATGATACTATTTAGCGGTTAAAATCTAAAAATTCATTTCTTTTTTCTACTAAAAAACACTATTCATATTTTCAATTAATCAATGAATTGAATTTACATAAAAAATATTAATTTAACATTAATTAAATTTAACATTACTTGATAACATAATGAAATATAATTAGATAATTATTTAAAACAATTAACATTAAATTAATTCAAATTACTTATAAAATTAATATTTGCTTAACATTAAAGAGATAGTTTTGTAAAATTAAAAATTAAATTTTATAAACAAAGGGTTTTTTATGAAACGATGTAATATAATTCAAATAGCAATTATTTTTGTTTTGACTATTTGTTTAAATGAAAGCATAATTGCGCAAGTTACTACGTCCTCAATAAGCGGTAAGGTAACTGATATGGACGGAATAGTTTTAATTGGTGTTACAGTAAAAGCAGTTCATGAACCTTCTCAGTCAGTTTATGGAACTAATACAAATTCCGAAGGCTTTTACAGAATATCTAATTTAAGAGTAGGCGGACCATATACTATAACAATTACCTACACGGGATATTCAACTTTAGAAATAAAAGAATTGTCTTTGAGATTAGGTGAACAAGAAAGATTCGATGTTAAATTAAATGAATCGTCGGTTTCTACAGAGCCAATAATTGTTACAGCAAAACAAGGTTCGGCTGGACAATATATGGGAACAAGTACTAATATTGGTGTTGATGATATAAACAATCTACCAACAATATCAAGAAGTATTAATGACTTCATCAGACTTACCCCTCAATCAGCTGGTTATGGCGGTGGTGTAACAATTGGTGGTGTTAATAATAGGTTTAATGCTATTTATATTGATGGTGCTATTAATAATGATGTTTTTGGTTTAGCAAGTTCCGGTACTAATGGTGGTCAAACTGGTATATCTCCATTTAGTTTAGATATATTAGATCAATTACAAGTTGTTTTATCACCTTATGATGTTTCAATGTCTGGTTTTGCAGGTGGTGGTATTAACGCTGTAACACGCTCTGGAACAAATGAATTTAAAGCAACTGCATATAATTACTTTAAGAATCAAAATACTTATGGTAAGGATAATGGAGTTTTAGCAGAAAGATTAGATATAGAAAGGGCTAGAGTAAATGATTTCATTGAAAGACAATATGGTTTCTCGGTTAGTGGACCAATCATTAAAAATAAACTATTTTTCTTTGTAAATACAGAATTACAAGCAGATGAAACTCCAGTACCATTTAATGCTAATGAATATACTGGAGTTGATGGTAGAGTTTCTACAAACGATTTAGATAATCTTAGAAACCATTTAATTAATACATACAATTATGATCCAGGTTCAAACGGAAATACAATTAGAAATTTAGATGGTACTAAGTTTTTTGGAAAAATAAACTACACAATTAATAATAATCATAATTTAGTTTTTAGACATCAATATACAAATGCAGAACAATTTAATAGAAATGCTGGGAACAGAAATTTAATTAATTTTTCTAACAATGGTATTTACTTTCCAAGTACAACAAATTCTTCAGCTTTAGAATTTAATTCTATTTTTGGGGAGTCATATTCTAATAATTTAATTTTAAGTTATGTTAGAGTAAGAGATAACAGAAGTACCTTAGGTGATAGATTTCCTTACGTAAGAATTGATGATGAAGCTAATGGTAGTATTCAATTTGGTTCTGAACAATTTTCAACTGCAAATCAATTAAACCAAGATATATTAACTTTGACCAATAATTTTAGGATTTATAAGAAGAATCATACTTATACAATTGGAACACATAACGAATTTTATAGCATTTACAATTTGTTTTTAAGACAAAATTTTGGATACTATAGATATGCAAGTTTGGATGACTTTATAAATGGTGGATTACCAACACAATTTCAAAGAACTTATGCCTTACCAGGGGCAGATGATGGAGCGGCTGATTTTAATGCTATGCAATTTGGTATCTATGGTCAAGATGAATGGAGAGTAAATGATAAATTAAGTTTATCTCTTGGTTTAAGATTAGACTTACCAGTTATTCTAGATAATCCTAGAGAAGATAATTATTTTAATGAAACAGCTTTACCAGAAATCCAAAAGTATTATGACTTAGCAAATGATACTAAAGCTGGTCAAGCTCCATCACCACAATTAATGTTTTCTCCAAGAGTTGGTTTTAGCTATATACTTGATGAAAAAAGTAAGCAACAATTAAGAGGGGGAGCTGGAGTATTTACTAGTAGGATACCTTTTGTTTGGCCAGGTGCAATGTTTACAAATAATGGTTTAACAGCTGGTAGCGTTGATTTAAGAGCTGGAAGAGATGAAATGATACCTTTTAATCCTAATCCTGATACTCAAATTACAGACCCAAATTTTAGCGTACCTTCTGGACAAATGGATTTATTTACTGATGGTTTTAGATATCCGCAAGTATTTAGAACTAATATAGCTTATGATTTTATATTGCCTTTTGATATTCAAACCACGGTTGAATCATTTTATACAAAGACTTTAAATAATATTCTTTACACAAATATTAATAGCGACCCCACTGTTAAACATAATTTGACTGGGGGACCTGATAACAGACCAGTTTATGTTAATCAAAGTATTGATAACACATATACTGCGGCTTATCTTGCTTCAAATACATCTCAAGGTTACACTTATAATTTTAGTTTAAACTTAGCGAAAGATTTTGATTTTGGTTTAAAAGCATCAGTTGCTTATGCTTGGACAGATGCTTTTGCTTTATCAGAGGGAACTTCATCTCAAAACTCTTCTCAATGGAGAGGACAAGTCCATGTAAACGGTAGAAATAATCCAGAGTTCGGAAGGTCAGATTTTGCTATAGGACACAGAGTTGTAACTGCTTTAAGTTATACAAAGAATTGGACAAAAAATAAATTGTTTGGAACTACTATATCATTATTTATAAATTCTCAATCAGGAGTGCCTTATTCATATGTAATAGGGGGACCTTTTGCTGCTCAAAATTTAAGTGGTGAAACTGGAAGTGTCAGTGCAAACAGAGGACTTGTTTATATACCTGGAAGTGAGAATGATATAAATTTAGTTGATTATCAAGCAGGAGATGTTACCGTTACAGCAGCAGAACAATGGCAGAGATTAAATAATTTTATCGAAGATGATAAATATCTATCCAAAAATAGAGGACAGTATGCAGAGAAAAATGGCTCTTTCGCTCCTTTTACAAATTTGATAGACTTTTCTATCAGACAAGATATAGGATTGAAAATTGGTAACCAAACACATAGATTCCAAATATCTGCTGATATATTTAATCTTGGAAACTTACTTTATGAAAAATGGGGAACAGTATATACTGTAAGAGGAAACTTTAACAATTATTATTTATATACTTTTGAAGGATATGAGGCAGATGGAACTACGCCTAAATATACTTTTAGAGAAGATAATATTGGTTTAGATAAATTCAACATAAATCCGATCGAATCAAGATGGAGGATGCAATTAGGAATTAGATATTTGTTTAATTAGTTTTACTTTCAATATTTATTATTATTAACCCTGATATAAGAAATCAGGGTTTTTTTTTATAATTAACATAATTTTAACAAAATAATTATATTTTTGCATTTATATTTTTGCATTTATATTTTTGCAATATTGTTTGAACTTATTTAAAATTTATGATTTTTATTTTAAGGGCTATTCTCGGAATACTTGCTTTTATTTTATTATCTTATTTGATATCAGAAAATAAAAAAAATATCAATTGGAAATTAGTAATTAATGGAATTATATTTCAAATAGTTATTGCTGTTTTAATCCTAAAAGTTCCTATTATAAATGATTTTTTTTCATTCATAGCATCTATTTTTGAGAAAGCTTATCAAGTGAGTTTAGAGGGTTCATCTTTTATTTTTGGTGATGATTTAGTAAAAAACAACAAATTAGGTTTTATTTTTGCTTTTAGAATCTTACCTACAATAATATTTTTTTCTGCTATTTCATCTCTTTTATATTATTTGAAGATATTGCCTTATATAGTAGGATTGTTTTCAAAAGTAATGCAAAAATTTCTTAAAATCTCTGGAGCTGAAAGTCTTTCAGTAGCTGCCAATATATTTTTAGGTCATACTGAAGCTCCATTAATTGTAAAGCCCTATATAGAAAAGATGACAAGGTCGGAATTAAATACGTTAATCACAGGAGGTTTTGCAACTATTACCGGGGCTGTTCTGGCGGCTTTAATAGGGATAATGGGAGGAGATGATCCGGTTTTGAGAACTTTTTATGCAAAGCATTTTTTAGTTGCTTCTATAATTTCTGCTCCTGCTGCTGTAATTATTTCAAAAATAATAGTACCAGAGACTAATAATATTTCACTTAAACAAGAAGCATTAATTGAAGGAGATAAAAGCAAAAATATATTTGACGCATTAGCAAATGGAACTTTTGATGGTTTAAAACTATCATTGAATGTAGCTGCCATGATTATTGTTTTCTTATCATTAATTGCGCTTATAAATATATTTTTAAGTGATATAGTTGGTTCGAATATCGGAATTAACAAAAACATTTCTTATGCTGATGGTTTTACTTTACAATATATTTTTGGATTAGTAGCTTCACCATTTGCAGGGCTAATGGGTATAAATTGGAATGATGCTATTTTATGCGGACAGTTAATTGGAGAAAAAACAGTGTTTAATGAGTTTGTTGCTTATTCAACTTTAAAGGATATGATTTTAAATCAATCACTCACAGATGAAAGATCAATTATTATAATTTCATACGGTTTATGTGGGTTTGCTAATTTTGGCTCTATTGGTATAATGATTGGAGCTATTGCAACTCTTGCGCCTTCAAGAAAATCTGAAACTGCATTTTTATCATTAAAGGCATTAATAGGTGGCTCATTTGCTTGCTTTATAACTGCTTGTATTGCTGGAGTGTTAATTTGAAAAATATGGTAATAGGAATTACAGGTTCTACTGGTTCTGGAAAATCATTTTTAGCTAAAGAATTTATAAATATATATGGTAACGATGCAATAGTGTTCGACCAAGATAATTATTTTTATAGCGAGGATGAACAACCTGTTGATAAAAATGGCAAACCTAATTTTGATACTCCTTTCTCTTTAGATTTAGATAAATTTGAGCAAGATTTCTTAAAATTGATTAATGGTGAAAAAGTTATTCAGGATATTTATAGTTATAATAAACCTAGAAAATCTCCTGAAAGTAAAAAGATTTATTTACCAAAAAAAATTATAATTGTTGAGGGTATATTTGCTTTGTATCGAGAAAGAGTAATCGCAAATTGCGACATAACAATTTTTGTTGAATCAGATTTGGAAAAAACAAAAGAGAGAAGAATAATAAGAGATAAATTGGAAAGGGGGTATGATGAAGAAGATGTTCTATACAAATTTGATAATCATATAATTGAATCTTATGAAAAATATATTCTTCCTTTAAAAAATAAAGTAAACTGTATATTTAAAAACAATGAAAATGACTTTGAAAGTTTATCTGAAATTATTTCTTATGTTACAGAATTTATGAATAAAAAAAGGGACTTATAAAGTCCCTTAATATTATCTTTTACGTTTATGTCTATTCTTTCTTAAACGTTTTTTTCTTTTGTGCGTAGCCATTTTATGGCGTTTTCTTTTTTTTCCACAAGGCATAATTAGTTCCTATTTAATCTAATAAAGAAGTATTTACTTTTGAAGTAAATTCTGGAGATGGTTTGAATACAGGCACAAATCTTTTTTCTAGAGGAACTTCTTCTCCAGTTTTTGGATTTCTAGCCATACGTGGTTTTCTAGCCTTATTATTAAATACTCCAAAACCTCTTAATTCAATTCTTTCTCCACTTGCTACTGTGTCAATAATAAATTGAAACACACCTTCAACAACTGTCTTAGTCTCAACTTTTGTAAGACCAATATCTTCAGCGATTTTATTCACTATATCTGCTTTTGTTACGCTTTTTCCCATATAACCTTATAAATTTAATTATTAAACAAAATTTTAAAATTTTCACTTTTAGAATTACAAATATACCAACAAGTTAATTAAAAAACAAATTTTACATAAAAAAATAATATTTTTGTTTTCTAAATACAAACTTAATACAAAATATTGATATATGAAAATAATTTTTTATTTTTGTAATATATTTTTATGAATAAGGTGAATTATGAAATTAATTTTTATATTAGCATTTGTTTTTTGTTCTCATATAACTTTATATACTCAAAGTATTTATGAAGTAGAGCCAGATGTTGCGAGCTGTAAAGAAGGTGAGCTTACTAATCAAGAAAAACTTAGAATATTAGATTTAGTTAATCGAATAAGAAAGATGCACAATATCCCTCCGGTAACCTATGATTATGATGGAGATATTAATGCCCAACAAGGTGCGCTTATTACTGTTGCCAATAGAGCTTTATCTCATCAACCTCCATCAAGTTGGAGTTGCTTTTCTCAAGACGGTTATTATGGAAATGACAAGTCTAATTTGTTTATAAGTATGGGTTCTGGAAATCACAATCCAGACTCTGAGTTGAGTTTAATAAGTTGGATGATTGATATTAATATTGAAAATTTAGGACACAGAAGAGCAATAATAAATCCATTTGTTGATAAGATTTCTTTTGGTAGGGTAGATGGAACAGTTCAGGAGTTTAGAACTATAGGTATGAATTTAAAATACTTGGATAATCTTGAAGGAAATATATCAAACTCAGATATTGAATATGTTGCTTATCCTCAAGGAAATTATGATAAAAACTATTTTCAAAATGGCTGGTACTTATCTTTTCATGTTATAAAAGATAAACAAAATTGGTGGAGAAATAACGATATTAATCATAATAGCGTAACAGTTGCTATGAAAGATTCAAAAGGAAATGCTGTTGGAGTTAATAGTATTGGATTTGATAATCAGGGATGGGGTGCTTTATCTAATCAGATTAAATGGAAATGCGATAATTTAAATTTATACGAAGAATATACAGTTGAGATAAAAGGTGTAGGGGTGAATGGAAGTAATAAAGATTATACATATACATTTATATTAGGAGATGGTCCTGCTGGAGATATTACTACTCCAGTTCTTATTATGCCAGAAAACAATGCCCAAAATGTTGCTTTAAATCAACAATTTTCATGGAGTTTTGATTCGCAATATGAATATCAATTTCAATTAAGTAAGCAAAGTAATTTTAGCAGTTTAGTTGAGGATATTACTTTTTCATCTGATGCTTTTATAACAAATAAATTAGAAAATGAAACTTCATATTTTTGGAGAGTTAGAATTAAACAAGATAATGTTTTTAGTGATTGGAGCGAAGTTAGAACATTCACAACTGAAAGTTATACTCCTCAAATACCTGAAATTATAAATCCTAATAATAATGAAACTACATTAAGGATAAAACCAATTTTTATGTGGGAAAGTTTTGATGAAAATTTAAAATATCATCTTCAAGTTGGAGATAGATCTACTTTTTCATTTAAATTGATTGATGAAGATGATATAGAAGGTAATGAACTTAACTCAATTAATTATAATTTGAAACCAGAGACTGAATACTTTTGGAGAATTAGAGCTAAAGATGGTGATTTATATAGTAATTGGTCAGAGACTTTTAAATTTACTACTGGCAAAATGCCTCAGGAAACTCAATTGATTTCGCCAATAAATAATGGAATAGTTGTTAAAGAGGAAGATTGGACTTTTAGTTGGGAAAAAGAAGATAATGCATCAAATTACTTATTAACTGTATATTCTTTTAATGTAGAAAACCAATTGCAGGATTCGGTTAAAGTTGACATCGAATCAACTAGTTTTATTATTAAAGAAAGTGATTTTGAAAACAGAAATATGTTTACTTCATGGAATATAAGCACATACAATAGTGGTATGTTAGGTGGAGTGAGTGAAACTTGGATTTTTGAACCAAGAGATATGGCAAGTGCTAAATTAAATACTGAAGAAGATGTTGTGATATATCCAAATCCGGTTGATAATTTTGTTACTTTAAGTGTTTTAAATCAAAACTTTTATAATTCAAAATTGAAATTGTATGATATGAAAGGAAATTTATTGATTAACCAAGTTCTTAATGAAAACAAACAAACATTAAATATGGTTGATTTTAGCTCTGGAATGTATCTAATTATAATAGAGCAAGATAATAAATTCTATTTTAGTAAAATTATTAAAAAGTAAAGAATGAAAGAAAATTTAGGCGATTTAAGAGTCAATTATGATATGTTCCAATTATTAGAGAGTGATTTACCTAAAAACCCTCTTGAGTTATTTAAGAAGTGGTTTGATGAAACTAAAAACTCATCTATTATGGAACCAAATGCAATGACTTTAGGAACAATTGATGAAAATAATAAAGTAAAGTTAAGAATAGTATTGTTAAAAGAATTAAATACTAATGGGTTTGTGTTCTTTACTAATTATTCCTCAGAGAAAGCAAAACAATTAAATGGAAATAATAATGGTTCTTTGTTATTTTTTTGGAATGAACTTCACAGGCAGGTTAGAGTAGAAGGAACTGTTACTAAAATAGCTCGTGAAGATTCTATTGCATATTTTAATTCAAGACCATACGAAAGCCGAATTGGTGCAATGGTTTCAAATCAAAGTGAAGTTATAAAATCTCGGGAAGTTTTAGATAAAAAATATAAAGAACTAATTGAAAAATATCCTGAAAATCCACCTTGTCCTGAAAATTGGGGAGGTTATATTTTAAAACCAAATTACTTTGAATTTTGGCAGGGAAGAGAAAGTAGGTTGCACGATAGAATTGTATTCAAATTAGAAAACGATTGGTTAATTAATAGGTTGTCACCATAAATGGTTAAGAAATGGCTAAACTAACAGAAAAGAACAAAACGCTTATTATTATTGTTATTTATTCAATAATTACAATTGCTTTATGGCAATTTGAAATAGGTAGATTGATTTTTTATCCATTTACTGTTCTTGGAACTTGGTTTCATGAAATGGGACACGGATTAATGGCTTTATTTCTAGGAGGTTCTTTTCATTCATTAGAAATATATTCTAATGGGTCTGGACTTGCTATAACTTCTGGAAGTTTATTTTTAGCTAGCATAGGAAATGGCTTGGTAGCAATGGCAGGTCCAATAGGTCCGACGATTGCTGGAGCAACTTTTATTGCATGTGCAAAAAATGAAAAAGCATCTAAAATTGCTCTTATTGTACTTACTATCTTACTAATTGGTTCGTCTCTTTATTGGGTAAGAAGCTGGTTTGGAACTCCGGTTGTATTAGGTTTTGGACTAATTTGTTTATTAGCTGTTGTTAAAAGTTCTGAAAAGTTTATGAAAAATTTAATTCTATTTTTAGGCGTTCAGGCATGTTTAAGCGTATATATGTCTATTGATTACCTGATGACTAAACAATTTACAAAAAATGAAGAACTTATGATGTCAGATACCGGCAATATGGAATTATATTTATTACTTCCACATTGGTTTTGGGGAGGAATTATAATTTTTATTTCTGTAATAGCTATCTGGCGTTCACTAAGGTTTACTCTAAAAAATTAATAAATATTTAAAAACTAATTTAATTTAAAAATGAAAAAACTTTTTTTAATCTGTATTATGAGTATAATTTCAATGAATGCAACCGAAGCATATAAAATTTATGATAGTAAAGGTAAAGAATTAAAAAATAAAAAGTTAATATCTAAATTAATGGATTCAGAGATAATTCTTTTTGGAGAAATGCATAATAATCCAATTTCACATTATCTGCAAATAAAGTTCTTAAAAACTATTCACAGCGAAGATTCTAATCTTACGATTGGTGCTGAGATGTTTGAAGCGGATAATCAGATTTTAATAGATGAACTTTTGAGTGGAACAATTCGCCTGAAAGATTTTGAAAATGAAGCAAGGTTATGGAGTAATTATAAAACGGATTATGCTTATTTTATTGATTTTGCTGTTAAAAATAATCTGAATTTTATTGCCACTAATATTCCTAGAAGATATGCTTCATTGTTAGCAAGAAAAGGAGAGGAGGCGCTTTTAAGTTTAAAGGAATTATCTAAAAGTTACATGTGTCCATTACCGATGGAGTATGACGAGGAATTACCTGGATATAAATCTATGGCTAGTATGGGTGCAGGACATGGTATGCCATATATTGCTCAATCTCAGGCAATTAAAGACGCCACTATGGCATATTTCATTCATAAAAATTTTGATAATAGATTTTATCATCTAAATGGCACTTACCACTCTAATAATTATGAAGGAATTAATTGGTATTTAAAGAAATTAAATCCAAAATATAGAATAATTACCATTGCATCTGTTGAACAGGATGATATTGAAAATCTTAGTGATGAAAATATAGGAATAGCAGATATTATTATTGTTATTGATTCAGATATGCCTAAAACTTACTAAATATGAAATTTGTATTATTTATTATAACTGTTGTGGTATTTATATTTTGGTTTCTTAATCAAAATAGTAAAGTTATATCAACTGTTGATGCTCCCGAAGCAATTGGTCCGTATTCTCAAGCTATTTTAGTTGATAATACTTTATATATTTCGGGTCAAATTGCAATTAATCCTATTACAAATGAATTAGTTAATGATACTTTTGAAAATGAAGTTCGTCAAATAATGAAAAATCATTTAGCAATTTTAAATAAATCTAAAATGGATTTTTCAAATGTTGTTAAAGCAACTGTTTATTTAACTGATTTAGATAATTTTAAAGTATTTAATGAAATATATAAAGAGTACTTTCCTAAAAATCCCCCAGCAAGAGAAACAGTAGAGGTTGCAAGATTACCAAAAGATGCAAATATAGAAATTAGTTATATCGCAGTAAAAAGCTATTGATTCGTATTAAAATTTATATTAATAATATAATATCAAATCATTTGTTTGTTTATTTTAAAATTTTAACATATTTTTATTATTTCTAATTAAATTATTTTTTTAATTTATAAAATAGTGTTAATTTTATTTTTTTAAATTTTAAAAAGGATGTTTAATGTTTAGATTAATAATATTTACTTTTATTTTGCCATTAATCTTGTTCTCTCAGCAAAAAGACTATAATGATATAGCTCAAAAGATTTATAATTATGCTCATAAAGATTCTGTTGCTTGGGATAGATTAGCTTATTTATGTGATAACTACGGTCATAGAATTTCTGGTTCTAAACATCTTGAAGATGCAATAAATTGGATTGAGCAAGAAATGAAAAAGGATGGTTTTGATTATGTAGTTAAGGAGCCAGTTAAAGTCCCTAATTGGAAAAGGGGAGAAGGCAAAGCTACAATGACTAATCCTTGGAATTATAATATTCCAATCCTTGCTTTGGGTGGTTCTATCGCTACTCCCAAAGATGGTTTAGAAGCCGAATGTATTATTGTTAATGATTTTGATGATTTAGAAAAAAAATCTAATTTAGTAAAAGGTAAAATTGTTCTTTATAATAGAGCATTTACTACCTACGGAGAAACTGTGCAATATAGACTTCACGGAGCTGCAAGAGCTGCAAAACATGGTGCTATTGCCTCTCTTATTCGCTCTGTAACTCCGTTTTATGATGCTAATCCGCATACTGGAGTTTCTTATTATGAGGAAGGTGTTAAAAAAATCCCTCACGCTGCTATTTCACTTGAGGCAGTTGATATAATTCAAAGACTTGCAAATGATAATAAAAAAGTAACAATTAAAATTGAATTATCACCTGAGATGCAAGAGGATGCACTTTCTCATAATGTTTTATGCGAATTAAAAGGTAGTTCTATGCCTGAAGAAATTGTGGCTGCTGGCGGACATATTGATAGTTGGGATGTAGGACAAGGAGCGCACGATGATGGCGGACCTTGCGTAGCTGTTTGGGAAGCTGTAAAACTATTAAAAGATTTGAATTTAGTACCAAAAAGAACTATTAGAGTAGTGATGTGGACTAATGAAGAAAATGGTCTTCAAGGAGGAATCCAATATGCTGAAAAACATAAAAATGAACACCATCACGGCTTATTTGAGTTCGACTCAGGAGTTTTTAATCCTGTAGCAGTTGGTTATTCTGGTAATAACGAGCATTTTGAACAATTTAAAAAATATGAAAATGTTTTTGATATAATAAACCCTAAGTTTGAAATTAAGCAAGGAGGTGGAGGAGCAGATATTGGTCCAATGATGAAACTTGGCTTTACGGGAATGGGTTTAGTGGTAGATTCAGAGCAAGAATATTGGAGATACCATCATTCAGCTAATGATACAGTTGATAAAGTGGATAAGAAAAAATTAAATGATTGTATTGCTGCTACTGCTATTGCTTTATATATTTTCGCTGATTTATAAATTTTTTATTTAAAAAAAAGATTTAAAAATAAGTATTTATAAAATGGGGAATTAATTCCCCATTTTTTTAAGTTGTTTTGAAAATCAAACTAACTGTTGTACCTATATTTTCTCGACTTTCTATTTTAATATCACCATTTAGTATTGTAATATTATTTTTAGCAATTGACAATCCAAGACCATTTCCGGTTGATAGAGCAACATTTTTAGCTCCAACAAAAAATGGATCAAATATCATTTCAATTTCACTTTCTGGTATGCCTTTGCCCTCATCAGCTATATTTAAATAGATTAAATTATTATCTTTAAAGCTAGAAATAATTATTTTTGTTCCAGGTTTGGAAAACTTAACTGCGTTTATAATTATTAATTCTATTGTATCAGATAATAATTTTGAATTTGATCTAAATTCTAAAACGTTTAAATTAGTTTCAAAATTATAAATTAACTTAGTATTAGATTTTATTTTATCAATGGCATTTGTTACAATGTCATTTAAATTAATTTGTTCTAGTTCTACTTTTTCTTTTATATCATTTATGTTTTGAAAAGTAGAAATTTTATCTATCAAAACAACTAAGTCTTTTATAGAATTTTTTATTCTTAGTATTGGTTTTTCAAATTCCGTATTTTCCTTAGATTTTAACTCTATGATTTGAACATAAGAGGAAATAGAAGTAAGAGGAGTTCTAAACTGATGAGAAACATTGCTTATCATATTAGATTTTAGTTTATTGAGTTCGGTTTGTTTTTCTAAAGCATTTTTGATTTTTTTGTTTGCCTCATCTAAATCTTTTGTTCTTGAATTTACTTTTTCTTCTAATAACTTATTTTGTTTATTTTTATTTCGATAATTATAATAAACAAAAAATAGAATACCAATTATAGATAAAACGCTTATTATAAGTAAAATGTTTAGTTGAGACTTATATTGATTTTCGTTTTTCAAGTATTCAATTTCCGCATTTTTAAGTTTTCTTTCCTTATCATTTTCTAAAACCTTTATTTTTGATTTAGTTTCAATATTTAAAATTGAATCTTTTAATTCATAATGTAGTTCTAGGTTTTGGTATGCTTTTTTGTAATCTTTGCTTATTTTATAAGCGTTTGATAAATCTTTAGAGATGTCTATAAGCCTTCTTTGGTCATTATATTCCGTAGCTAAAGATTTTGAAAGTTCATAATATTTAATAGATTTCACTAAATTATTTTCATTTTTTAATTTATCACTATCGAGAAATACAGTAATGTAAAAACTACCCAAAAGTGAATTTATTAGCATTTGATTTTCTATTGAATTAAGATTATTAGCCATATCTAATGATTCAATTAATAAAGAATATGCTTTTTGAAATTCTTTCTTTTTTAAATAAATATTACCAATATTTGCAAGATTCATAGAAACAAAACGCATATTACCTATTTGTCTATTAAGCGATAAAGCTTGTTCTAAATATTCCAATGCTTCATCTAATTCATTTCTAAAAACCAGAACTTCTGCAAGATTGTTATAAACGATTGCTTTATGTACAGTTTCATCAGCCATTAAGTCTATAGTGATTTTATAGTACTTTTCTGCCTGGCTGTAATTACCAATATGAAAATAAGTATTACCTATGTTAGATGTAACTTCTACTCTTCTTTCTTCTATGTTATGTTTATCAATTAATTCTAAAATAGTAAAATAAGTTTCAATTGCTTCATAATATTTTGACATTTGTTGTAAAGTAATAGCATAATTAGCGTAAGACATTACAAGACCTTCTACATAATTAATTTGTTTATATTTGGAAATAGAACTGTCAATATAACTAAGGGCTTGAGATGTGTTCAAAGTATTAGTTTGATTAATACTAAGGGTAGTATAAATATTACCCACTTTTTTTAAATTATTTACAGATTCATAATATTCTAGGGCTTCAAATAAATACTTATTACTTTTTTCATATTCAAATCTAACTGAATAGTTGATTGCTAAAACTTCTTTTGCGTTAGCTATTCCTTCTTCCCACTTTAATTCTTTTGCTAAGTTAAGAGATTTTTCACCATATTTTATACCAGTTTCAGTATTAATATTAAACAATTTTCTCGATATTAATTTATAGGTATTAACTAAGTTAGTATCGTTGGGGGCAGTTTTAGTCACAGAAATCAAAGAGTCTATCTCTTTGTTGCCAAAGCTTGGTTCCTGACTTTTGGTTATACAGAATGATAAAAGAAATAAATATAATAATATTTTCATCGTACCTATGCATAAAAAACAAAAATAATAAAAAAATTCTCATTATCTTTCAGTATAAATACTGATTTTAAAATAAAGAAAAAGAATTTATAAACTTTTTAATAGTAAATTGAAATTATTTATTTAAAATTCTTATTTTTGCTTTTTATTAAATTATAATTTTATATAATGACTAAGATAAAAAGTTTAATTGTTATTTCCTCTCCAAGCGGTGGAGGCAAATCAACAATAGCGAAATACCTTTTGAGTAAGTACCCAAAAATAGAGTTTTCTGTTTCTGCAACTACAAGAAAAAAAAGAGAGAAAGAAACTGAAGGAAAAGATTATCATTTTTTGACGAAAAGTCAATTTCAAAATAAAATTGAGAATGATGAACTTGTCGAATATGAAGAAATTTTTGGTAATTACTATGGCACATTAAAGAGCGAAGTTGCTAAATCTATAGAAAATAATCAAACTGTTTTGTTTGATGTTGATGTTAAAGGTGCATTATCTTTAAGAAAATATTTTCCCGAAAATACTTTATTAATTTTTATATCACCACCAAGCATTGAAATTTTAGAGCAGAGATTGAGAAACAGAAGAACTGAAAGCGAAGAGGAAATAAAAAATAGATTAAATAGAGCTGAAGAAGAAAAACAATACAGCGATAAATTTGATTATTTAATTGTTAATGATAAATTAGAAAACGCTTTTGCTAAAATCGAAGAAATAGCTATTAAGCATCTTAATCAAAATTTAAAACAATAAGGAATATCATGGAACCAAATGAAGTAAGAGCAATTGCAAAATTTATTTTAAGAGAAATGGAATCTCAGCACAATGCTGATTTAGCGCATAAGTGGTCTGGTGGAACTATTAAAGTAATACCTGGTGACCCCAATACCAAAGACCACGAAATTCCAATTGATAAATTGATGCATAAAATAGTTATGGTTAGAGATAATCTAAGAGTGTTAGAGCAGCAAATTAATTCAAATAAAGATTTAAGTGATGCCGAAAAACTAAAGTATCAAAATTATATAACTAAATGTTATGGCTCTATGACATCTTTTAATTTTCTTTTTTATGATGAAGAAGACAAATTTTAACTAAATAATTTGACTTCTAAAACGTCCATACCAACAATGAAATAGGAGATTATGATTAGTTTATTGTTGGTATTATTTTTTTCTGGATTATTTTCTCAACAAGATCAATTCACAATAAAAGGCGATATAAAATCAAAAGATGATAACAAGATAGTTATAGGTGCTGTAGTTTCGCTCTTAAATACAAAAGATTCCTCTATAGTTACTGGTGTTTACTCTTCAATAAAAGATAATAAATCAGTTTTTACATTAAAAGCTAAAAAAAATTATTATCTATTAAAATTTACTCATATTTCATTTAAAGAAAAATATATATATGTAAATCTAAACAAAGATATTGATTTAGGGACAATTCAATTATTACAATCAGACTTAAAATTAGAAGATATTGTTGTAACTGGCGAAAAAGAGTATATGGAATTGCAGTTAGATAAAAGAGTATTTAATGTCTCGCAAGATGCAACAAACAAAGGAAGAAATGCAGCCGATATGTTAGATAATATTCCATCAGTAACGGTTGATGCGGAGGGTAATGTCTCTCTGAGAGGTTCCGAAAATGTTAGAATTTTAGTTGATGGAAAACAATCAGGATTAGTTGGTAGAGACCCAGAAACGCTTAGAATGATGATGGGGGATATGATAGATAAAATTGAAATCTTAACAAATCCATCAGCAAGATATGATGCAGAAGGCCAGGTAGGGATAATAAATATAGTTTTAAAAAAGGAACAACGAAAAGGATTTAATGGAAATACTGAAGTAAATTCTGGGGTTCCAGATAACCATGGTATTTCTGTTTCATCGAATTACAGAAGTGAAAAATATAATTTATTTGGAAGCTTGGGCTTTGGATATAGAAAATTTCCTGGGTTTGCTGATGTTGAACAATATTTTTTCAATGACCCAGATAAATATTTAACCACTACCCAAAGAGACCAAACAAGAGGGGGGTATAACAATACTATTAGGTTAGGTTCTGATTTCTTTATTAACGAAAAAAACACCATAACTTTTAGTGGAATGTACCGATTTGGTAAAAGAGATAATTTTGCGGAATTAGTATATAGAGATTTTGATAGACAAAACGATTTACTTTTATCAACCCTTAGAACAGATAATGAAAAAGAAGATAGCGAAATGTTTGAATTTTCATTAAACTACGATTTTGATTTAGGAAAAGAAGGTCACACATTAAAAGCAGTTATTAACTTTTTTCAAGATGAGGATTTAGAACTATCAAACTTAAATCAAGGGATTATTTTTAATAATAGTGGTGTAAATGATATTGTTCAAAATTCTTCAAACTTAGAATTTGAGAGAAACCAATTATATCAAATTGACTATGTTTATCCATTTGCAAAAGATGGTAAATTTGAAGCTGGACTGAAGTCAACCTTAAGAAAAATTGATAATGATTTTGGTCTTTCTCAAAGAAACGAAAATGGAACATTTGATGAAATTGAGCAATTCAATAATAATTTCATTTACTTGGAAGATATATATGCTGCTTATATAATGGCTGGTAACGAATTCAGTAATTTTTCATATCAGTTCGGACTGAGGTCCGAATATTCTGATATAAGTACTGAATTAACAGAAACTAATGAATCAAACCCAAGAACTTACTTTAATTTCTTCCCTTCTACTCATTTTTCATATAAACTTAATCAAGCAAATTCAATTCAATTAAGCTATGCCAGAAGAATTCAAAGACCTCGATTTAGATTTTTAATGCCTATATCAAGTTTTTCTGACAATAGGAACTTTTGGTTCGGAAATCCGGACTTAGACCCAGAATTCTCAGATTCTTATGAAACAGGGCATCTGTATAATTGGGAAAAAGGTTCAGTGATGTCGAGTATTTATTACAGGCATAGTACCAATGTAATTCAGAGAGTTACTTATTTGGATGAAGATGGAATAACAATAATTAGTCCTTTTAATATTGGAACTCAAAATGATATAGGTACTGAACTTAATTTTTCCTATGACCCGTATAAATGGCTGAAGTTTAATACTAATTTTAACTTATTCCATGTCAGTATAATTGGTAACGCATTTGTTGGTAATCTAGATGCACAGTCTTGGACAACTAATGCAAAATTAAATTCTAAAATAAAATTATTTTGGGATATTGATTTTAGTATAAATTATAATTATAGAGGACCAATGCAAATACCTCAAGGTAGAATAAGAGAAATTTGGTTTGTTGATTTTGCATTATCAAAAGATGTAATTGATAACATGACAGTTACATTCACGGGTAGCGATGTGTTTAGTACAAGAATGAGAAGATTAGTAACTCAAGATGTAAACTATTATTTTGACCAAGATTTTCAGTGGAGGAGCGGCCTATTTACGGTATCTTTATCATACAGAATTAATCAAGATAAGAGTGAATCCAAATCAAATACACCAAGTATTGATGAATAAGTTATTTAAAATATATGGTTAGTTTATCCTTTTAATTTCTATGATTTTGTTCATGTAATCTTCACCAATTTCTATTTCTTTTTTAAAATTAATTTTTAATATTTCAAATGTGTTGTTATATTCAAACTCAAATAATTGGCTATTTGAATACTGAATTGGTTTAGCATCAAACTTTCTAGCTTCATTTTTAATAATAGCATTTGACCTTAATTGGTCAATTTTCTCGGAGATTACTAAATAGTAGTTATTATTATTTTTAGTCAATTTAGATTCGTTTATTACAGGAAGTTTTATTCCCATAAACTCATCTAATATACTTAAATTATTTATCTCTGATTTATCTAAAGTTAGTTCAGCACCGTAAAAATTATGAAATAAATTTATTTCTCCTAGCAAAAATTCACTAAGTTTTTCAGGAGTTAGTAAATCACTTTTTAAAGAGTTAATATATGCAACTGCACTTTCATCACCCCAAAAATCATCTTTTAATTTAAGTAACTTAGATTCATAAAATTCTAAAATTTCAGCCCAATTTTCTACTGCCTTATACTCTCCTATTTCACTTGTAAAGAATTTGATTTCTAAACCTTCATTAAGTCTTTGGAGTTCTCTACTTATTCCAGATAAATCTTTGTAATTTAAAACGTTATCGATTTTCCACGAGTATAATAAACCATCTTCACTATTTTCTAATAATTTATAACTAAAGTTAAATTCAGTGATATTGTTAGTTATTTTATTTTCTGAATTTTGAATATTAGTTATTTTAGCATAATATTCAATTTTCTGATTATTTTTTGAATTAATCTTAATTTCAATATGATTAGCTAATGCTAAGTTTGGTAAAATAAAAAATATAAATAAAAATAAAAGATTTGCTCTATGACTCATTACTATCCTTAATTAAATAGACATTACAAAATAAAAAAAGCCCATCTAATGTAAATTAGAAGGGCTAAATTTAAAATTTTTAAAGATTATTTACCGTTTAATACAGCACTTAAACCTTTTTTATCAATTGTTTTTAAAGCACTTGTAGAAAGTTTTACTGTAATCCACTGCCCTAATTCTTGATCCCAAATTCTTTTCTTTTGAAGATTTGGTAAAAATTTACGTTTAGTTCTTCTTTTAGAGTGAGAAACATTATTACCTGATAAAGGTCCTTTACCTGTTATTTCACAAAACTTTGACATTATAAATTCCTCGATTTCGATTTTAAAAGATTACAAATTTAAAGAAATAAATTTAATTAATCAAAAAAATATTTATTATTGTGGATTGTTTTTTTTATCTTTGGTTGGGAACCCTAAGATTAACCCCATCAAACCTCCATATAGCGTAGAGTTAAGCCAATTTGATTGAATTTGGCAACCTGAGTCACATCCGATAAAATAATAATATCCAAATCCGAATATCATACCGGAACCTATGTAAATTCCAAATTTTATATATTTATTCATGATTTATAGATTAATTAAAAGAAAAAATATTAAATTTAAAAAAAATCACCTAGCAGATTTAATACTAGGTGATTATAAATTATAATTAAGAAATAATCTTAATTTCCTCCGCCACAACCACATACATGGTCATTATTTGGGTTATTGAAAACAAATCCAGCTCCTTGAGCGCCATCAGTGTAATCTAAAGTTACACCTTGTAGGTAAAATAAAGAATGATTATCAATAACCATTTTCAAATCATTTGCTTCAATTACTCTATCATTCTCGTTAACTTCAGAGTCAAAACCTAACATGTAGCTCATTCCTGAACAACCACCAGGACGAGTTCCTAATCTTAAATAATACTCTTCAGGAACTTCGTTAGATTGTTTCACTTGTTCGATTGTTTCAATCGCTCTGCGTGTCATTAAAAAGTCGTCTTGCTTTGTAGCACCTTCAATACCTGTTGGTACTCTTTCTATAATATCTACTTCTGCAATCATCTAAATATCCTTTCTTTTAAAAAATTTGTTAATAATCATAATCTATTTCAACATCATCACTAGCTGGATGACTTGTACAGGTTAAAACATAACCATCAATTTTATCTTCTTCCATCAGAGCATCATCTGCTTCCATTTCAACTTTGCCATTTAAAACTTTTGCTTGACATGTTGCGCAAGCCCCTATTTGGCAAGAAAACGGGGGGTCCAAAGATTGCCTGATTCCTGCCATTAATATGGTTTCGTCTGGTTTAACATCTATTATATGTTCTTCGCCATAAATATGAACTTTTACTTTTCTTACTTCAGATTTATTAGACGAATCATTCTCATTTTTATTGGATATATTATCTTCAGCGGTAAATAATTCTTTTAAAATTTGCTTTTTATTAATTTGCAGTTCATCCAATGCTATTTCAACTTGTTGCATAAATCCTGTAGGACCACATATAAAGTATTTTGCATTTTGCAAATCAAAACTTGTTAAATCTCTTGATAAATAACTTCTACAAGTTTCTGGTGTTAGTTTCCCAATTTCTGCCTTAAAATCATTAGAAATAACATTTAAAATATTAACTATGGTTAAGTTATTGTTAGATAATGTCATTTCATTTAACTCATCTTTGAAGATAATAGAGTCAATATCTGTATTTGCATAATACAATAATATTTTACTATTATTTTCTATTTGAAGTATAGTTTTAATCAGTGACATTATTGGAGTTATACCACTTCCACCAGCGAAAAAAACATAAATATTTTTATTTCCACTATCAATATCAGTAGTAAAGTTTCCAAGTGGAGGCATAACCTCTAAGATAGTTCCTTCTTTTAATACATTGTTTATCCAAGGAGATACTTTTCCTCCTTTTACCTCTTTTACAGTTACAGCTAATTCATTATCTAAAGGACTTGTAGAAATAGAGTAAGCTCTTCTTTCGTTAATATTTTGATTATCAAGTTTAAGAGTAATATATTGCCCAGCTTTGTAAGTAAATTCCTCTTTTAACTCTTTTGGTATATCAAAATAAATACTTACTGCGTCTTTAGTTCTTCTAACTACCTTATCTACTTTTAAATCGTGAAATTTTATTGCCATTCTTCAATTTTTTGTTTTTTAAAGATTACTAAATTAAGAAAAAAAATTAATTTAAAACATTTAGTTTAAAACTCGTTTAAAAATCATTTAGAAATTTTGTTTATAACATTCCTAATTCAAATTTTGCTTCTTCTGACATCAAACTCATATCCCAAGATGGATCAAAAGTTAAAATCACTTTTGCGTTGTTTATCTCAGGATGTTCTTTAATTTTATCTTCAACTTCTTTTGGAAGACCACCAGCTACTGGGCAGTTTGGTGATGTTAAAGTCATCAAAACAACGGCTTCGCTATTTTTAGTGATACTCACATCATAAATAAGGCCTAAATCATAAATATTTACTGGAATTTCTGGGTCGTAAATAGTTTTTATAACTCCATATACTTTATCTTCCAGAGATTTGTTTCCCGTATCTTCATAATCCATAAACTTTTGATTAGCTTTATGACTATTGCTTGGGTCAGTAAAATTCTCTTCTTCCTCTTCTTCAATAATTTTATCTTCAATTATTTCGTTTTCATCAAAGATTTTATCAATACTGTCTTCTTCAATCTCAGTCATATCATTCATAATTTTAACCTAACAATTTTTTAATTCTTAATAATGATTCATTTAAATAATCAACTTCTTCTTTAGTGTTATAAAATGCAAAGCTTGCTCTACATGTTCCAGGAATACCATAAAAATCCATTAATGGTTGGGTACAGTGGTGTCCTACACGCATTGCAATGCCATAAGCATCAGCCATAGTTCCAATATCAGTTGGATGAATACTATCGATATTTAAGGAAATTACGCTTGCTTTTTTACTTGAGTTACCAAAAATTTTAATCCCATCTATTTGAGATAGTTTTTCAGATGCGTAATCAAGCAATTCCGTTTCATATAAATCTATTTCATCAATTCCAATTTCATTTATATAATCAACTGCGGAACCAAGACCTATAACTCCAGCAATATTTGGTGTTCCTGCTTCAAACTTATATGGTAAGGAATTAAAAGTAGTTTTTTCAAAAGTTACGTTTAGTATCATTTCACCACCAGTTTGGTAAGGAGGTAAAGTTTCTAATAATTTTTCTTTGCCAAATAGAACACCAACTCCAGTAGGAGCAAATAATTTATGTGCAGAAAAAACGTAAAAATCACAATCTAATTCTTGTACATCAATTTTTTTATGTTGAATAGATTGGGCACCATCAATGATAACATAAGCATCAAAATTATGTGCGTAGTCTATTAATTTCTTAATTGGGTTTACAGTTCCAAGAGTATTTGATATATGTACTAAAGATAATATTTTAGTTTTATCAGTTATGTATTCACTAATATTATCAAGGATTAGTTCTCCGTCAAGGTTAATTGGTATTACTTTTAATACGGCTCCTTTTTGTTGACATAACATTTGCCAAGGAACTATATTAGCATGGTGTTCCATAGCAGTTATTACTATTTCATCACCTTGTTTTATTTCTTGTCCAAGAGAATATGCTAGTAAATTTATTCCATCAGTAGTGCCTTTAGTAAATACTATTTCGTTACTAGAATTTGCATTTATGAAATTTTGTACTTTTTTTCGTGAGTTTTCATATTCTTGTGTTGCGTTTTCAGCGATTTTATATGTACCACGGTGGATATTTGCGTAGTTATTTTCATAGAAAAATTTAATTTTCTCTAACACATGATTTGGTTTTTGGGTAGATGAAGCATTATCTAGGAAAACTAGATTTTTGCCATTCATCTTTGTTGATAGAATAGGAAAATCTTCTCTTATCTTATTTATGTCAAAATTGCTAATACTACGTCTTTCTTTTAATTTTAAATATTGACGAAAAGAACATATAATAATTTTAAAAAATAAAGTTTAAATTTTACACTAATTAATTTTATTTTCGTTAATATCTTTATTATGATATATTTTTCAATAGTTATAACAACCTATAACAGAAATAATATTTTAGAGAATGCAATTAAATCTGTTATTAATCAAACATCTAATAATTGGGAATGCCTTATTATTGATGATGGTTCTTTTGAACCTGCAATTAATAAAATATTCTACTTAATTAAAGATGATAAAAGATTTACTTATGTATATCAAAAAAACTCGGGTGTTGCTAATGCCAAAAATAGTGGCTTATGCATGGCAAAAGGAAAATACATAACATTCTTAGATTCAGACGATTACTACATGGAAAATCATTTAGAAAGCAGAAAAGAAATCTTAGATAATATTAATTATGATTTGATACATGGAGGTTTTAAAGTATTAGGTGATGAACTTGTGTATGATAAACAAAACCCAATTAATAAAATAAGTGTATATGATTGCATAGTTGGAGGTACTTTTTTCATAAAAAAAGATATTTTAAATGAAGTTGGCAGATTTAAAGAAAATATCTACTCTGAAGACTCATATTTATATGAAAAAATAAAAAATAAAAATTTTAAAATATTTGAAACCGATATAAAGACATATATTTATAATAGATTAAACGAAGATTCTATAACCAATAATTATAATCAAAATAACTATTAATTATTTGAGATATAATTATCTCAAAACTTGTATTTAAATAAAAAACCCTTAATTTTGAATAAATATTTAGTTAAAAAATGATTTTTGGTGCCGCTTTTCTGTTAGGATTTCTTGGGTCAATGCATTGTATAGGAATGTGTGGACCTATAGTTTTAGCAATTCCAATTAATAAAAAGACTGTAATAGCTCCTTATCTAAGTAATATTTTATATAATTTGGGTAGAGTTATTACTTATTCCTTCATAGGATTGATATTTGGTTTTATAGGTGAAAGTTTATCTATAATAGTTTTACAAAGTCATATATCGATAACCCTTGGTAGCATAATTTTATTATATTTGTTAATACCCTCAAAATTAAAATCTAAATTCAAATTTGGAGGAAAAATGGTTATAAATTTTGGAAAATTAAAACAACAAATTAGCCAAAATCTTCTAAAAACTTCATATTTTAGTAGTATAATAATTGGAATCTTGAATGGCTTTTTACCATGTGGGTTAGTTTATGCTGCTGTTGCAGGGGCTGTTGCTACAGGTGATTTAAAAGAAGCTGTTAATTATATGGCAATGTTCGGTTTTGGGACAATACCTGCAATGGCATTTTTATATCATTTCAAAAGTAAAATTAGCATTCAAATCAGACAAAGAATAAATAGATTTATCCCTTTTGGTATTGCACTTGTTGCTATTTTGATGATACTAAGGGGCTTAAATCTTGGTATTCCACTTGTCAGTCCGAAAATAGAACAGATAGAAAATCAAATTATTATTGACGAACATTGCGAGCCAAGCAGCAAATTCACAAAATAATTTTTTTTCCATCTGTAACCTTTTCCTGTTTAAAAGCACTTCCTTTGTGTAAATGAAACAATATGAACAAAAAGAAATGATTTATAGAATTATATAAGCAAAATGCCGAGCCATTAGAGAGATATGCTCTTAATCTAACTCGGAATAGGATTGACGCAGAAGAACTCTGTGCCGAAACTATTGCTATTGCTTATTCTAATTTTACTAAAATCAAAGAAGAATTGGCTTTTCTTTCATATTTATTTACGATTGCACGCAGATTATTTTTCAAGAATAAAAATAAGTTCAAGCATAATCAGAATGAATTTGACCCAGATATTATTTCTACAAGCGAAGAACATATTGAGAATAAAGTTGATATTATCTTTTTATATCAACAACTTGATAAACTTGATGAAGTAACAAAAGATGTGATTATTCTTGCAGAAATTTTTGGTTTCAAGCATAAAGAAATTGCAGAAATACATAATTTAACAGTAGATAACGTGAAAGTTAAAATTCATCGTGGGAAAGAAAAACTAAAAGAACTTCTTAATGTGAAGGAGGATAAAAATGGATGAATTAAATATATATTTTGAGAAAGCAAGTGAATTAAAATCAGAAAAGCAACTTATTGATGATGCTAAACTTAATTCAATTATTAAAAAGAAAAAAATTACAAATAATTTATTAAAAGGAGCGGGAGCTATGTCTATTCTAACAATTATCACAATCGGCTTAATGTTCTTATTTTCAGAAGAGAAACCAGAGCAAAAATTGGACCCAGAAACAATGCGAAAACTCCCTATTTTTCACCTGACTATTGAGGAGTTGGAGGAGATGAATTTATTTGATTTCCCTAAAACTGCTCAAGAGATTATGAGTCGTTCAAGAAACAGTAATGAACTATTGGTTTACAAACAAAAAAACAACTATATCCCTTTAGTATTTATATTATATTTGAGATACAAAATTGAAAATTCATTAGGAAGTGTTTCCTATGGAATTGATAATAAAAAAAGTAAAAAATTAAACTGGAAAAAGAAAAAGTATTTTTATGATGATTTTCAAAAGTTAGAAACTGGAATGTTTAATTTTAAATTTATTGATAACGACTATTTTGAATTCAAAATTAATGATATGCAAAGTTTTGTGAATATTGTTCCTATTTCTTTAAAAAGTGATTATGAATATATTACGGATTTTGTGATTTTTGCAGTTCCAAATGAAGATTTATATCAAGTTTTGCCAGAGAGATACAAAAAATTATTCAAAGAAAATTTCATTACTACAAATGAAATTTTAATTGACGAAAAAATTATTGACCAACAAATTGAAAAACTAAATGTTAAATTTAAATCGAAAGTAAAAACAAAGATTAATTATTTAGAATTAGAACTGAATGAATTAGAAAAAATTGGGCTTAATTTCAAAAGCGAGGAAATAAGTTTTGTTGTAAAAGATTACTCTTCTAAAACCGATGAATTGCTATTTTTTGACTACATAATAGATAATCAAGGAAAAATAATAGAAAAGAATAAAACAAAAAAAACAAAGTTAAACATTTATCCTGAAGCATTTTATATTTTTAAAAATAAACTTGAAGGTAAGAAGTTTGAACAAGAAGGAGTTACATCAGTTCATATTCAAAACAAGTATAGTACTTTAAATTACAACACTTTTGATGATGTAGCCAATTCAAATGAAGGTGGAATAGATGTAATATATAATCAAAACAGAGAAGATTCAGTTTCAAGTGTAATCAACAAAATCATTCCAATAAAATTTTCAATAGAAAGTGGCGATAGAAGAAACGACTTTGTCTTCTGGTATCAGATAACAGATGACTTAATTGACAATCTCCCAGAGCGTTATAAGAAAAGATTTAGAAAGGAAGTTGAACTATACAGCCTAGTGCTTGCTAATGAAAAAGAAATTAAAGAATTATGCGCCGAATTAGAAGAAGAATCATTGCTTGGTTTGTGCATAAACGAAAGTATAAATAATATTAATTTATACCCAAATCCTGCTAATTCAAATATTAAGATAGATTTGGACTTAGAAAATGATAAAAATGTAGTTTTAAAGATTTTTGATATTTCAGGCAAAGAATTAATAAGCATAAATAAATCTTTAAATAAAGGACAAAACAAAATTGATTTAGATGTTAATAAAATTTCCAGAGGCATCTACATTATCAATATCTTTGAGCATGAGGAATTATTATTTTCAAGGAATGTAATTATTGAATGAAAATAAAATGATAATTTCTTAATTTTGTTATGATTTAAAAATTTGAAAAAGAGAGTTTTATTTAATATTTAAGAACTTGAACACAAATTGTTGATGAATATATGTTAATTGATAATTTGGAGAGAAAAAGAGAAAATATTGGTGAATACCATAAAAATCAAGGGCTTACTATTAATCAGAAAAATAAATATACATAAATAAAAGAATACTATGAAAATTCAATCTAAATTAGAACAAGGCGATTTAATCATTGAAGGACTTAAACTTTCTTATGAAAAACTTCTTGAAGAGTAAATAAAAAACAACTAGAAAATTGCTATCTCTGGTAAAGGCAAAGTAATGCTCATAGACCCAAGAGAGATTAAGAAAGGAAAGAATAAATATAAAAATAAATTAAGTATAAAAAACAAAAGCGAAGATTATCTTCGCTTTTTTATAATAATTATAATATACTAAAGTTATTAATCAAAAATCATTCTAAGAGCTATATTTAAGTTTTTTTCGTTAGTAGAAAAGTCTCCATCAGCGTAGAATAAATCTTCAACTTTATTTAATACTTCATCTATTTTTTCTTTGCTAGTTAGATATTTATCTTTAAATTCATGTATAATTAACATATTTTCAAAGTCAGAATTATATTTATAAAACTCTAATAATTCTTGATACTTATCTTCGGAAGCTGTTTTCTTTATCATTTTTTTTTCTCTGAATGAAATCTCCAAATCAGAGAATGCTGCATGTATTAAAAGAAAATTTAAGAAATCGTCATACTCCCAATTAGCTATTTTCTCTTCCATTTTTTCCTAAAGTAGTTTTTTAAAAAAATAAATTTAGGAAAAAAAAGGATTAAAAACAAATTAATATTTTAGATTAGATTTTTGGAAATAAGAAAAGCGACAATTATGAAATAATTGTCGCTTTAATATAATTTGTAATATTGCTAGACTTAATTTAAATCTGATGCAACGAAAGGAATAAGAGCAAGATGACGAGCATACTTAATTGCTCTTGCAATTGCTTTTTGTTGAGTTGCAGTAACACCAGTAATTCTTCTTGGAAGAATTTTACCTTGGTCATTGATGTATCTTGATAAAAACTTAAGATCAAAATGGTCAATAGACTTTCTACCTTTAATTGGATTGTGTTTCTTTTTTACAACAGTTTTTTTACCTTTAGTATTAAGACCTGTTTGCATTGGGAAAATGTTTGACATTATTCTCCTCCTTTATTTCTAATTTGTTGTGCTTTTTCAAAGCGTTTCTTAAATCTGTCTACACGACCAGCAGTATCAACTAACATCTGCTTACCAGTATAGAACGGGTGAGATTTAGAATCAATCTCTAACGCCATTTTATCTGATTTGTAGCAAGAGCGAGTTAAAAAAGTACTACCATCAGTCATTTTGACTTCAATAACTTTATAAGCCGGATGAATACCCTTTTTCATAAATTTAATCCATTATAATTCAATATTTGCTAATTCATTTACATCTTTTACCTTGATGAACTTCTCTGAAGCACGTAAAGTACCTCTATTTTCATCGTTGTACCATTTAATAACTTTTACAGGAATTAAATCGTCGCCTGCTTTTTTCTTGGATTTATCACCAAAAGTTTGCTGTTTTGCCATTTAGAATACCTTTTTTCAGTATTGTTTTACATAGAATTACAAAATTAAGAGTATTTAGTTTAATATCCAAATAATTTATATTATATTTTTCAACTTTGCTAAAATTATTTTTTAAATGATTAGAATATTATACGTATTTTATTAAATACGTAATTATGTACCATACTTATTAAATTTAATTCTCAGATCTTTTTAAACCATTTAAAATTATTTCTTCTTTAACCATTATATCAAATCCAGATTGTGGAACGCTGTTTTTTTGTGATTTCCAAAGATTATGAGCTAACTTAAATATGTCTTTTGCCTCTTTTTTTCTCTTTAATTCTAGAAGAGCATATCCTTTTAAATTAAGCCCATAAATTTGATTAGGTGCTTTTTTTAAAGATTCCTCTGCCCAATAAAGAGCATCCTCATAATTTGTTTTATTTCCTGAATATTGTGATAAGGTAGAACATGCTGAAGCGTAAACAGAACTTGATAAATCCCCACATTTAATCGCCATTCTAATAGCGTCTTCCGATTCTTTCATTAGTTGAAGTCTTCCTAAAGTTTGCCCAAGTTGATACCAAGCGTAACCGTTTAAGGGTTCTTCTTGAACATGACTTAATAATAAGGTGTAATTTCGTTTTAGTTTCTTCTGCATTTCTTGTTCTGGAATATTATAACCCTCATGAATTATTTTTATATCAGAACTAATCATTCCCAGATTGTTTTCCATAAGTGAAGGCGTGATTTGCTCGTGAACTCTTCCTTTGAAATAAATCTTTGGATAACCCAAATTTTTAAATAACCTTGGATAGCCACCTTTGTGCTTTTCAGTAGAACCATCCATATTGCTATGGTCTGATTCTATAGTTATCACAACCCCGCCAAGATTATCAGCTGCATTTTCTAAGTCATTTTTAAGTTTATTAATATCAAGATTTTTTATATCAATTCTTTCGTCAGCATCTAAATATAGTATCCATTTTCCTGTAGAGTGTTTTAATGATTCATTTCTTGCTGCAGCAAAATCATCTATCCATTCAAAATCATATACTTTTGCACCATAAGAAATAGCAATCTCTTTAGTTTTATCTACTGATCCAGTATCTACAATCACTATTTCATCAACCAAACCCTTTACACTATCTAAACATCCGGGCAACATTTTTTCTTCATCTTTTACAATCATTGAAAGTGTAATTAGTGGTTTTTGTGAAAAATTATTCGAATCAATAATGTTTGATGTTTTCTCGGATTTAGTTTCTGTTATTTTTGCTGACTTTGATTTAACTCTATCTTTTAATTGTTGAACAGAACTAACTTTGTTAGACTTTAATGAATTATGGAGATTAACTTTAATATTACTAATAAAGCTATTGCTATAGTTTTGATTTGTATTAGATTGATTTTCAATAACTTTTTTCATTTTTAATAAGTCCTTATCATTAATATGAATATTCAAACCATTTTGAATAATTTTTAGTGATTGATTTAAATTTTGTGATTTATAAAAATAATCAGCAAGTCCGATTAAGCAATTCCTATCTTTTGGATTGTCATTTAAACCTTTTTCAAAATAAACTTTTGCTTCTTCTAATCTATTCTTTAATATCAAACATCTTCCTAACCTAAAGCAAATTTGAGAATAGGGAAGATGATAATCTCCGATTATTTTAGAGAAGTTTGATGGCTTTAAAACTGCGTTTTCTAAATCATTATAATGCTTTATTGCACTTTCATAATCTTCTAACTCATAATACGTATCACCTATTATATAATTTGCAAATGCTTGATTAGTATTAAGTTTTAAAGATTCATTACATAGTTCTATAACCCTATCATATTTTTTTTCTTGGAATAATAAACTTGCATAATAATTAAGAGTCGCTGGATAAATAACTCCAGTTTTGGTTGTATTTTTAAGTGCCTTTTCAAAATATAACTCTGCAGTTTCTTTATCATCCAAAGCAAAATATGTTTTTGCAAGGTTAAATAAATTATATCCATCATTAGGAGATTTTTCATTTTGCTTGATTAATAAATTCAGATTTCTATTTTGTTTTTTTGTTAGTTCATCTTCTGATAAATCATATCCACTATGTTCAATTCTTAAATTAGAATTACCAATTTTAAAATTTTGCTCAACAATCGAAGGTAAAACTTGCTCGTGAATAACTCCCTTAAATTGGAAATTATGCCTATTTCTAAATAATCTTAGCAATTGAGAAGTAAATTTAGATACATACCCTTTATTATTTTTAGTAGATTCAAGATTTATAAGCCAACCAGCATATTGATTTGGCTGCTCATTAAGAAAACTCCTCATATCTTCACCATTCAATAAAACTTCGTCAGCATCTATAACTAATATATATTCAGAAGTTGCTTCAGATATTGAATAGTTTCGAGCAGCCGAAAAGTCATCACACCAATTAAAAGTAAATATTTTATCAGTATATTTTTGTGCAATCTGAATAGTATTATCATCAGAGCCAGTATCTACAATTATAATTTCATCACAATAATTTGCTATACTATCAAGACATCTATCAAGATTATTTTCTTCATTTTTAACAATTAAACAAGCGCTTAAAAACATTTATTTTATATTTATTATTTCTAAAAATTTGTATTTTTTAACAAAAAACAATAAAATCAAGCAAAAAACGTGCTACATAATTAATATTTACAATTTTTATATAAATTAAAATATTCTTAATTTTGAAAATCAAAACTTAAAAAAAAGGAACCAATGAAAATAATATTTGTATTATCGCTTGTTCTACTAACAAATTTATATTCCAAAGATAATTACTCTAATGATAATAAATCACTTCAAACAATTATTGAAGAAACAAAAATTTATAACGCTTTAGATGTTGAAAAGGGTATGCCTGTTTATGAAGGTAACTATTTTGAGTATTCAAAAAATATGAAATCTTATTTAAATAAAGTTCAAAGAGAATATCCGGAGTATAAGATACCAGGAGCAAAACAGTTTTTACGTGAAGATTATTTCTTGGAGTCAAGAATAGGTGATGAAAACAGCAGACCAGATTACGTGTCTGCATTTAAAGAATATAATTCATTAAAACAAAAATCTAAAAACTCAGAGGAATTTCTTAATTCAAATGAATGGAAATTTTTAGGACCTTCTGCTCGACCAAGAACAAGAGCTGGGCAGTTAACTACTGCTGGAAAAGGTAGAGCTAATGTTGTAAGAGTTGACCCAACAAACGAAAATATTATCTGGGTCGGTTCAGCCTCTGGTGGGATATGGCGTTCTACTAATAAAGGACAATCTTGGAATGTATTCGATATTACTGGATTTGCCTCTCTTGGTATTTCTGATATTGCTATCTCAAGAAGTAATCCAAATGTAGTATATGCTGCTACAGGTGATAAAAACACAAGAGGTCAGGGTTCTGGAGGATTATATAATTTTTTCACTATCGGAATTATGAAAACTACAGATGGTGGAGCTAATTGGCAGTTAACAAACTTTTTACAAGGTGCAGAACAATCAAACAGACTATTGATTTATAAAATATTAGTTCATCCAACAAACCACAACTTAATCTACGTTTCTTCATCTAATGGATTATTTAGAAGTAACGATGGTGGTTCTAGTTGGAATCAAATTGATACTCAAAGAGGTTATGGTGATATTGAATTCCACCCAAGTGACCCAAATATTATCTATACAATTAGAATCGATGGAAATAATTCAAAAACATTAAGAACCTATAATGTATCGAATTCTAGTTTTATCTCAGAGCAAACTTATACAAGTGCAAACAGAGGTGAGTTAGCTGTGTCTCCGGCTCAACCAGATATGGTTATGTGCTTGTTTTCACATACAAATAATCATTTTCGCTCTTTAGAAAGAAGTAACAATAGAGGAGGCACTTGGTCAACTCTTCGAACAATAAACGACGGTATAAATTACCTTGGCTTTTTTAATGGATCCGGACAAGATTTAGCTGTGGGGCAGGGGTGGTACGATTTAGCATTAGAAATTAATCCTACTAATTCAAGTGAAGTATATATTGGAGGTATCAATGTTTGGAAATCTACGAATGGAGGTTCTAATTTTAACTTGAATACATTGTGGGTTGTTGCTGATGGATTTCCTTTTGTTCATGCAGACCATCACTATTTAGAATTTGACCACAGAGGTAACCTCTATTCTGCTCATGATGGTGGTTTGAATTATACTTCAAACGGAGGGAACACTTGGATTGATATATCTGATGGCTTAGAGATTTCTCAGTTTTATAGGTTCGCACAGTCATCAACTGATGATCAATTTATGATAGCTGGAGCGCAAGATAATTCTACTTTTGTTAATGAAGGTGATGATTGGTATGGAGCTTTAGGTGGAGATGGTTTTCATACTGCTGTCGACCCACAAAACGATAACTTTGTTTATGGTTCGCAAAATGTTGGTGGCTCTGGTGGTCTTATATTTCGTTCATCTAATAGAGGCGTTTCTTTTCAGCAAGCAATAGGTCCCGCTCAATATGGAGCAATTGGTGAATCTGCTGCCTGGGTAACTCCTTTTGAAGTTGACCCTACAGACCCAAGTAAAGTTTATGCTGGTTATAATAACATCTGGGTTTCGAGCCAAAGAGGTTTACAAGGAACTTGGTCTAGATTAACTAATTTTGGAATCGGTAATAATAATGTTAGATTTATTGAGTTGTCTCCAGTAGATAATAATAAACTATATTGCTCTGTTGGAAATAGTTTAGTTGAAGTTAATAAAACCACAGGAGCTTTTAGCATTATTTATCAAACTCCTTCTGGTGGACTTCTAATTAACTCTATTTTTGCAGATTTAACAAATCCAAACATTGTGTATGTAACTATTGGAGGATTTAACTCACAAAATAAAGTAATTAGAATTGAAAATGGTAATCCAACTAATTTAACTTATAATTTACCAAACCTCTCTTGTATTACTATTGTTCAACAAAATGGTTCTGGTGATTTATATGTTGGAATGGATGCAGGGGTTTATAAACTTCCTAAAAGTGCTAGTTCATGGACTTTATTCGATAAAGGGCTTCCCCCAACAGTTATTGCTGATTTAAAAATCCAAAAATCAACTGGAAAATTACGTGCTGCGACTTATGGTAGAGGTATATGGGAGGTTGAATTGTTAGATTGTGATTTACCAAAACCAGTTGTTACAGTTCAAGGCGATTTAGAACTTTGTGCTGATGAAACTGTTACATTAACTTATGCTGGAAACAGAACAAATTTTGAATGGTCTAATGGAGCTAAAACTAAATCAATCGTAGTAAATCAAGCTGGTAACTATTTCGTAACTATATATGATAGTGAAGGATGTTTTGCTCAATCAGAATCTTTTGATGTAACAGTTACTGAAAATGTGGAAATTACATTATCTTTACCTGATAATAAAACAACATATTGCCAAGGTGAAGAAGTTAGACTTAACGTTCCATTAAGTATTGGAGCTGGTTCTTATCAATGGTCAACTGGTGAAACTTCAAGAAATATTACAGTTACTAAAAGTGGTACTTATTATGTAGATTTTGTGAGAAATGGGTCAAACTGTACTTTCCGCTCTAATACTATTGAATTAAGTTTTTTAAATGCACCTGATACACCTTCTATTGAAAGACAAGGTGATAATTTAAGAGTAGTTGGAGCTGTTGGTAATTTCCAGTGGTTTTTAAATGGTGAGAGATTAACCGGAGCAATTCAAAACACATTTACACCCACTATTGAAGGTATATATACAGTTATGGTAACTAATTCAAATAATTGCAGTAAAACTTCTGAAGAATTTGAAGTATTTTGGTTAAGTGTTAAAAACTCTTCTTTTGAGACTATATCAGTAACACCTAATCCTAATAATGGGGAGTTTGAGTTATCAATTAATACAGAACTTGTAGGCGATGGAGAATTAACAATTTTAGATATATTTGGACAGAAGTTACATTCAGAAAAAATTCGTTTTAATGGAGGCAACTTTTCCCAACAAATCAAGTTAAAATCTTTAGCAAAAGGTGCATACTTCATTAAAATTCAATCAGGTAATGACGAAATAAATGCAAAATTTATCATTAATTGATAAGGGATTTATTATTAATATTTAAAAAATTTCTGTTAATAAATTAAAGAGAGCAAATTGCTCTCTTTTTTTATTATTTTGAATTAATTGGTATATTTGTATTATTATTTTTAAAATTTTGGAAAAATATGAAAACTTTAATATATATTTTACTTTGTTGTGTGATTCTTACTTTTAACTCACCTAACTTATTTTCTTGCACTAATTTTTTAATAACTAAAGGTGCTTCCCTTGACGGTTCTACAATGATAACTTATGCTGCCGATGCAGGTGGATTTATGGAGCCACTTTATTTCCATCCAGGTGGCGAACACAAAGAAGGGGAAATGTTAAAAGTGTATGATTGGGATACAGGCAAATATCTCGGTGAAATTCATCAACCAAAGCAAACTTATAGAGTTATTGGAAATATGAATGAGTTTGGTCTTGTAATAGGGGAGACCACTTTCACAGGACATAAAGAACTAAGAGATACAACTGGCATAATGGATTATGGATCTTTAATTAGAATTACCCTCCAACGTGCAAAAACCGCTCGTGAGGCAATTAAAACAATTGAAAAATTAACATCCAAATATGGCTATTACTCAACTGGTGAAAGTTTTTCTATTGCCGACCCTAATGAAGTTTGGATTATGGAAATAATCGGTAAAGGTGTTGGAAACAAAGGAATAAACTTCGCTGCAAGACGTATCCCCGACGGATATATCTCGGCACACGCAAACCAAGCAAGAATACATAATATTGATATGAACGACACAGAAAATTGGATTTGGAGCAAAGATGTAATAGAATTTGCAAAGAAAAATAAAATTTATGCAGAAAGAGACGGCAAGTTTTCTTTCACAGATACTTATAATCCTTTAGACCCAGGCGGAGCATTGTTTTGCGAGGGAAGAGTATGGAGGTTTTATACTTTGGCTGCTCCATCTGCAAATATTTCAGAAGATAGATTCCGAGCAGTTAAAGACGCTGAGCCTTATCCTTTATTTATAAAACCAGATAGAAAACTTGGAGTTAGCGATTTAAAGAATTGGATGAGAGACCATTTTGAAGGAACTGATTATGATATGACTGTTGGGCTTGCTGCGGGACCTTATGGTTGTCCTTATCGCTGGAAAAACCTTACTTGGAAAATAGATGATGATACAACAAAATCATTTGCTTGGGAGCGACCAATAGGAACTCAACAAACTGCTTGGTCTTATATCTCGCAATCAAGAGCTGATATGCCGAGAGAAGTTGGTAATTTATTGTGGTATGGCGTTGATGCTGCATCAACTTCTTGTTATATACCTTTTTATGCAGGAAATACCTCTATTCCTTATTCTTTTGACCATGGCAATATTGCAGAGTTTTCTTGGGACGTAGCTTTTTGGGTTTTTAATGCAGTTGCAAATAGAAGTTATCTTCAATATAATATGATAATTAAAGATATTCAAGCAGTTCAAGAGGACTTTGAAACAAAATTTTTAACAATGCAACCAAGTATAGAAAAAGCTGCTTTAGATATGTATATCAGAGACCCCAAACTTGCACAGGAATATTTAACAGATTACTCAAATACTCAAGCCGAAAAAGTCGTTTCTTCATGGCGTGAACTCTGGAAACATATAACTGTAAAATACAACGATGGTTATATGAATGATGTTAATGTTGATGGAGGAAGAAGTCCAAAAGGAGTTGGTTATGACAATGAATTTTTAAAAGAAGTAATTAATTCAAAACCAGGGTATTACGATTTAGAATGGAAAGAAAAATAAAAGGAAACAAATATAAATCATCTTTTTATAAATATAATTCCTAAGTATAAAGCAATCAAAGAAATTAAAACAGAAGCGGTAATATATATTATTGCTTCTGTTATTTTATTATCAATCATCAACTGATAAGTTTCGAGCGAAAAGGTAGAAAAGGTTGTAAACGAACCCAAAATTCCAGAAGTTAAAAATAACTTGAGATTCTCACTTAGGTCATTTTGGTTAGCATATTGAAATACTATGCCCATAATAAATGAACCGATTATATTGATTATTAAAATAATAATTGGAATATTAAATATAAGAATATGCGAAAAAGATTTAGAAAGCATATATCTCAATCCTGAACCAATTCCACCACCAAGTATCACATAAAAAAATGTTATCATTTTAATTTTTTAGTTTTAATTAAATTCAAAATTAAGAAAAAATATGAGAATTTTTATAATAGCATATTAAAAGAGTTGGGCAGCAGTTGTCAAAAATAATTTTAATATTTACATAATTTAATATATATTGAACATTTTTATTAAACTTTTCAACAATATCAAAAAAATATTAAAAAAAATTTCTTTTTCTTATAAAAATTTGGTTATTTTGTAATTGCAGCATAGTAAATCTACTTTTTTTATATCAAAAAGGAATCCTAATGTATAGATTTTTTATAGGATTTTTTATATTCTTACCCTTTTGTTTAATAGGGCAACCTACTGGTAACTTCGTTAGTTACGAGAATGAACTCTATTTCAAAACTGATAAGTTTTTTGATAGAGAGCAACTCTTTTTAGCGGATATTGAAGTAAAAAAAATTCTCTCCGACAGCTCTTTTTCAAGTTTTTATGATAGGGCAATGTTGCTCGAATCTGAAATTTTTTTGAAAGAAGGTAATTATGTTATTGCCGAACAAAAAATCCAAGATTTTATAAAAGAAAGAGCAAATTCACCGCTTGTTCCTTTTGCATATTATTCGCTTGCTCGGACAAGTTTCCAAAGACAAAAATATAACTTCGCCGCCGATTATTATAAAAAATCAAAAGAAGAGGCAATTAAAAGTCATAAATATAACAATAATGATAAATATAATGAGTTAGCTCATTTATCATCTTATTGGCAAGCGATAAGTGTGGCACATAATAATTCTTACAAAGAATCTAAAGAGATTTTCAACGAAACAATTGAAATTGACCCGCAAGGAATTTACGCTGATGATGCAGTTTTTGCGTTGGGGCAAATCTCTGAATTATATAAAGAATACGATGAGACAATTAAACATTACCGAGATGTAAGATTGCAATATCCAAGTTCGGATAATTATTTGAGGTCATTGATAAGAGAATCAGCAAATCATTTAACATTACGTGATGTTAAAAGCGCTACTGCAAGTATAGAAAAAGCGAACTCAATTTGGTCGCATATAAATGATAAAGATTCGATTGGTTTAATGTTAGAAAAACAAGTTGGATTAGACCACTCACTTGAAGAGATTTTATACTTACGAGGCGAAATTTCAGCACTTTCTGGCAACTTTGAAAACGCTTTAACTTATTACAATTCATTTTTAGAAACATTCTCTCAATCATCTTTAAAATATCAAGTTTTACTTGGTAAGGGTTATTCATTATTGAATTTGGGTAAGAATGAAGATGCTTTAATTGCATACAATAAAATAATAAATGAATTAAAAAATGATGATTATAATACTTTATCACTTGCAAGATTATATAAAGTAATTGCCTTAAAAAGGTCTGGCAATTTAGAAGTTGCCGAGCGAGAAATGAGCGCACTATCTTTAAATTCTGTCTATCCTTTTGTTGGTGTTGTGCTTATGGAATTAGGGCAGTTGCACTATGAAAAAGGTGATATGGAACTTGCACGTAGGTTTTTAGAAAGAGGAATAAAAGAATCTTATGACACTAAAACAGATATTAGGTTAAATCTTCTTTTGGGAGCAGTTTATATCAATATGGGCTTGTGGGAAAATGCAATCAGCACCTACCAAAACGCAGAAAATTTGGCAAAAAATGCTGATCCTAAATTTGTACCATTTAAAGATTGGTATATAGATGAAGCAAGATTTAAGCAAGGAGTTGCTTATGTTCAGAATGGACGAACAGCCCTTGCAATCAAGCCATTATCAGCGTTCCTTAGTTCGCAAAGCACAGATGAAAGAAAAGCAGAAGCTTATTTCTGGCTTGCAGAAGCTTACTTTGCATCTGATTTGCTGACTAATTCAGCACAAACTTATAAAGCACTTTTAGATAAATATCCAGCACATATACGAAGAGAAGATGCAATATATGGCTTGGGCTGGTCACACTTTAGACAAAAGAATTTCAATCAATCATCAAAAGTATTCGACCAACTTGTAAATGAATATCCTAAATCAAATTATGCGGTAGAAGTTCTTGCTCGCCAAGCAGATGGATATTATATAATTAAAGATTATAACAAAGCTGCAGAAACTTATGGGCGTGTTGTTAAGAATTATCCAAGTAGTGATGAAGGTGAATATGCAGCTTATCAGCTCTGTCACGCTTATTACCGAATGGGTAAATATGAAAATGCTGTAAATAGTTTATTTGGATTTGTTCGCAAATATGACAATTCTCAACTTGCCGCAAATGCAATGTATTTAATTGCTTGGATTCGACTTCAACAAAAGAGATACGATGAAACAATATCTAATCTTGAATACTTGATTGAAGCATTTCCTAATAGTGATTTTCTTGCTAGGTCCCACTATACTATAGGCGATGCATATTATAACAAAGGAGATTACGAAAAATCAATGCAATCATATAGAAAAGTAATTGATTCATATCCTACTTCTTCGCTTGCTCCAGAAAGTATGAAGGGCATTCAAAATTGTCTTGTTTTGCTTGGAAGAGAAGACGAAGCAATTGAGATTATAGATGTTTATACTGGTAAAAATGACAAATCTCCTTTTGCTTATGATTTTATGACACGCAAAGCGAGATTGCAATTCGACAGCCGTCGCTATGGCGAAGCTATTGATGAATACAATAAAATCGTTGATAAATATCCCGATAAGGAAGAAAATGCAGAGGCAATTTATTGGATTGCAAGGTCTTATATTAATATGGAAGAAACTCAGCAAGCCGAAAATGCTTTTATCAAACTTGAAAAGCAATTTCCAAATTCTGAATATGCTCCTCTAGGTCTGTTGCAATATGGCCTTCTGTCTAAAAACTTAAGTAATCCACAAAAAGCAGATTCTATCTTCTTAAAATTAGAAGAAAAATATCCAAGTAGTGAAGTCTCATCTCAATCTGGTTTTGAACGTGCAATTATATACTACACTATGGGCGATACTGCAAAGTCAATTAATACATATAAAGATATAGCAAATAATTATGGATTAAATGATTATACCGTTGAAGCGCGTTATAGAGTAGCGATGTACTATAAAAATAAAAATGAAAAAGATTCTGCACTATTTCACTTCGGATTTTTGAGCATGCAAGATTTTAATTTAGATTTTGCAGCAGAAGCTAATTACAGAATTGGTGAAATATGGAAAGTTGACAAGTACTATGAGTTTGCAATTGGCTCTTATAACATAGTCAAAGAAAAATATTCTAACTTCGAAGATTGGTATAGTTTATCTGTTTTATCCCTAGGAGAAATTTACGAACAGAACGAAGATTGGGTTAATGCTAGTGAAAATTATAGAATTTTAGTAGAAATTAGATCAGATGATGACTTTGGAAAAACCGCTGCATCTAGATTAAAAAGAATTGAAAAGTTTATAAAAAAATAGGTTTATTTAATGTTTAAAGAAATAAACAAAGAAATATTAGAAAATTTAGAAGATAAAAGAGATATTACTGCTCATAGAAATCTTATTTCTAATGCACTAAGAAACCAAGGAATAGAACAAGTTGCTTTTAATAAAAAAGCTGCTGATGAACTTCATCATACTTTTTCTTTGGAACTCCCTTTTTCTAAAATAACAAACCAAGAAAAAAGTGGTAGATGTTGGCTTTTTGCTGCTTTAAATACCGCCAGACAAAAATTTATAAATGAATATAATTTAGAAGATTTTGAATTTTCGCAAAGTTGGTTGATGTTTTGGGATAAGTTAGAAAAATGCAACTATTATCTTGAATCAATTATAAAACTTAGCGATAGAGACTTAGACGATAGAACTCTACATACTTTGATGTCAGACCCAATTCCAGATGGTGGACAGTGGGAGATGTATGTTTCATTAATTGAAAAATATGGAATTGTTCCAAAATATGTATTCCCAGAGTCATTTAATAGTAGCAACACTAAAAATTTAAATTATGTATTATCAGTAAAGTTAAGACAAAGCACAGCGCTTTTACGTCGTTTAATAAGCTCTGGAATGACCGAAGAACAAATAAATAAAAAGAAAACTAAATGTATGAGTGATATATATAATATGCTCGTATATGCAGTAGGAGAGCCAGTTAAAGAGTTCGATTTAGAATTTACCGATAAAGATAAAAAATACTCTATTTATAAAAATTTAACTCCACAAATATTTTACAAGGAATTTCTTAATTGCGAGTTATCAAACTATATAAGTTTGATAAATGCTCCAACAGATGATAAGCCATTTAACAAAACTTATACAATAGATTTTCTTGGAAATGTAGTTGGTGGAAAAGAAATTAAATACTTGAATATTGAGATTGAGAAATTAGTAAATTATACTCGAAATCAATTAGAAAATCAAGAGCCAGTGTGGTTTGGTTGTGATATGGGTAAATTTGTTGACAGACCAAAAGGACTTATGCACAATGAATTATATGATTATAACGAAGCTATGGCTACTTGCTTAGACCTCGACAAAGGAAAAAGATTGTTATATTGCCACAGTAAAATGACTCATGCTATGGTCTTTATTGGAGCAAATATTAAAAATAACGAAGTTGAAAAATGGAAAGTAGAAAACTCTTGGGGAAACGAAGTTGGAAATGAAGGCGTTTTTATTATGAATAACGGTTGGTTTAAAGATAACGTTTTCCAAGTAGTGATAAATAAAAAATATTTATCCGAAGAGGATAAAATAAATTTTGAGCAAAAAGCAATTGTTTTACCACTATGGGACCCACTTGGTTCATTGGCAAGAATATGAAAGCAATATTATTTTACATAATACTATTTTTTGGGTTAAATTTATTTAGCCAAGAAAAAGAAGTAAAGGAAGAGCAAAAACCTGTTGACCTTCCAGAAGCAATTATTTATGGTACAGATTATCTTAATGTAAAATCAGGATTTAAAAGAAGTCCCTCTAATATTCCTAAATTGTCTGTTTCAGAATTAGATAGTTTAAATTCACTTGAAAAAATTCGTCCATCAGTGCTTCCTGTTTCAACTTTACCAACCGAATCAGTTAGCCCTGTACAAGAAAAAGGTTATCTTCAAGGTGACTTTGGAAGGTTTTTAACATCTAATATAGATGCCGGTTACGTTACTTCATTAGAAGATTTCGATTTATACCTAAAAGGTAGCTTCGATCAAAGTAGAGGGCACATTGAAAACGGAGAATACTCTAAAATTAATGCTGATATTTACTCTGATTACATTGCCGACCCCAAATTTTTTATATTTGGTGGAAGTAAAACAAGAACGAATATGAGATTTCAAAATTTTAGATACAACAACTATTCTGTAGAAGATTTTGAAACTAGAAACAATACACAATTTGGTGCTGGTTTGGATGTTGATGGTTCTTACGAAGGATTTAACTTCGAAACAGGGCTAAATTTTGATGTTATGAAAACTGCTGGCGACTCGCTTGATTTTTCAGAGCAAACTTTAAATGGATATTTGAAATTCATTAATCCATACAATAAATATAGAATTGGATTTAATGTAGAAGCTGATTTAAGAAGTAGTTTTGGAAATGCTAATAACTTTGCTATGGCAGAGGGGATTGCTTCCTATATATCAGATGTGTTTGATTTAAAGCTGAAAGGTGGTTATCAAATTGCAAATTATTACGATGGAGTTAGAAATGCAATAAAACTCGATGCTCGAATGAACTTAAAATTAAATAATAGTTTAACATTTAGAGGTCTTGTATCATCTGGTTTAGAAAGAAACAACGTCTTTGATTTATTCCAAAGAAATAGATTTTTAAATTATGACTTTAATATAGACCATCAATTTAACAAAATTAATATTTTAGCAAATTTTCTTTACCACAAAGATATTGATTATAATTTCTCTGCTGGCGTAAATTATAAAATGTTTGATAGAATGTTAAACTTTGTAAATTATGACTCTTCTTATTTTTCTCCAAACTATATAGATGGAAATATGTTGACAATTAATCTAGACGGTTTCTATAATTTTGATGATATTAATTCAATAGATTTTATACTCAAGTATAACATGACTTCTACCGATAGTATTAATAAAAAAATAACTTACATTCCAGATTTTGAAAGTGAAGTAAATTATAGAGTTAAATTTTCTAATGGATTAAGTGGTAAAGTGGGATTTGAGTTTATAGGTACTCGATTTACAGACATACAAAATGATGTAGCTCTTGAACCAATTTTTAACATGAATTTGCAAATTAATTATTTATTTAACAAAAATTTAAGTATTTTTGCAAATATAGAAAATATTTTCAACCAAGATATATTTATATATAACTTTTATAGAGAAAGAGGAGTGTTTGCTTCTTTTGGAGCGCATTGGAAATTTTAAATGAGTATTTTAGAAAGTAATATCACTGAAGAAGAAAAATTATCTGGATACAAGCCAAATGAATCCGGAAACGAATCTTTCATGCTTGAGCAATTAGATTCCTATCCAGGTATTTTGCCTGATTTCTCTTATGAAGAGCCGCCACTTATCCCAAATGAATCTCCGTTTGAAGATAATGATGAAGAATTTGATGATGTAAATGATTTTGAAGATGACCAAATCGAGAATCAAGATAATTTAGATGAAGCAGATGAAGCTTTAGTTGCAAATTATTTTAATAATGACACTAACGAAGATATTATTGATGATAATGCACTTAAAGAAACTAGCGATGAAATAGAAAATATTAATCTAGATGAACTCGACTTGGATAATATTTCTGATTTAGATGATGATGAAAGCAGTAATGCTTCAGATAATGATGATTCAAGTGGAGCATTTGAGGATTCTGATGATGATGTTTTCTCAGGATTTGAAGATGACCAAGCGGAATTTGATGAAAGTAAGTTTAATTTTGAGCATGACGGAAATAATGATGGAATTGAAGAACTTACCGCAGATGAAATAAGAGAACTCGAAGGTGGTTTAGATGATTCTGATGATAATTTTAATTTTCAAGAAGAGGATGAATTAGACTCTTACAATCAAGGTACCGATGCAAACGAAACAAATGATACCATTGAATTAGATGATGATTTTAAAAACTTACTTGCCAAAGACCTTAAAAAATCAAAAGAAAGAAAAGGTGATAACTTTAACTATGATGATGATATTGAAGTAGTTAGTGATGATGAATTTCCAATTGATGATGATATCTCTGTTGATGTTATGAATTTTAGCGAAATTGATGCAGATAAACCCTCTAATTTCGGTATTGATAAAATTGAAGGCGAGAAAGAAAATGATATTAAAGACGAAAAAAATAATAAAAAAGATGATAAAAAGTTAAGCAAAAGAATGATTTATATTTATTCTGGAGTAGCTGTTACTCTTCTTATGGCTTTACTTATTACAGCAATTTTGAATAAAGATAATATTTTTGGAGATAGTCAATTAAATTCTGATTCTACATTAGTTGAAAATATTGATAACCAAGAAAAACCTGATACTAAAAATGACGATTCAAAACAAGCACTAAAATCTATTACAAAATCTACAAAAAATAAAGATTTTAATAACCAAAGTACTTTAAGAGATTCAACTAATATCACCTCTGAAAATAAATCCCTTACTAAAGATTCAATTTATTCTACAGATATAACAATCAACAATTCAAATAATGATAATAGCGAAAAAGTAAATTTATTAGATACAGCAAATCAAACATACAAAAACGATAAAGTTGATATAAAATCAGAAACTATAAATCCCAAAACTAACAAATCTGATATAGTTCAAGATGAAAAAGTTAGTAAAAATAAATCAAAAACTATAACAAATAAAAAAGATAATAAAAAAACAACTAATCTTGAAGATAATCGTATTAAAAATGATAAAATAAAGAGTTTAGATAATGTTAAAAAAGATAACATAAAAGATATTGTTAAATCTGAATCAAATTCCAAATTTCAAGAAAATAACAAAAATTTAAATGTTCCTTATCCTAAAAAAGAAAAAAGTGATGAAGGACTTTTTATAGTTCAAATCTATGCCTCCCAGTCTAAAGAAGATGCAATGTTTTGGTTGAATAAATTAAAAAAACAAGAAATAAATGATGCATTTATAAGTGAACAGATTGTAAGAGACGAAGTTTGGTATAGAGTAAGATTTGGAAATTTTACCACAAAAACTGAAGCTTTAGAAACAGCGTCAAAACTTGGATACGCTCAAACTTGGGTTGATAGAGTAAAGTAAAAAAATTAAAGCGTGTACTTATAGTCCTATAAATTTTATTAAAACTTAAATAAAATTGGCTTGAAAACTGCTTAAAAGTATCTGAGATTAGAAAGATGAGTTGATAGAGGAAAAAACAAGGGGGAAATTATGGAGTTGTATAAAACCTATCAAAGTCAGCAACAAAGAGATATATCAATAAAAATACCTTGGGATGAAAATACATTCAAAGGTTGGCTTGTTGGTCTTTTTGTTACGGCTTTGGGTATCTTAATTTTTAGCGTCGCTGGTATTTTGCCCGAGGCAGCTAAGCCCTATGAAGTTAATACAGTTCCGCTTACCTTACTTAATCTTGGGTCGGGTGACAACACTGGTCTAAAATCTGGTAATTTAACCGAAGAAGGAGCTAAGTCTCAGGGAGCCAAACCAAAAATGAATCTCGAAGATGCACAAAAATCTTCTTCTAATGTAAAAAATGATGTTAAAAGAACAGATAATATCGCAGAAGCCGAAATTTTTAAAGCAGTTGATAAACTTCCCTCAAAGTTAAATGACAAAACAATTACTGGTGATGATGCTGATAACGTTGGAGCTGATAAAAAAGCAAAAGACCCTCTGGCTTCAGGATTGGGTATGCGTGGTAGAGGTAAAGGTAAAGGTGATGGATTTGGTGATATTGATTGGGGTGGAGGAGGAGGAAGAGTAGTCTTAAATAAGGTTCTTCCTAATTTTCCAAATAATGTAAAATCTTCTTCACAAATTGTTTTACAATTCAAGGTTCTAGCTGATGGAACTGTTGTTAACGTGATTCCTATTCAAAAAGCAGATCCCGAACTCGAAGAAGCAGCAATAAAAGCATTAAAAAAATGGCGGTTTAATCCACTTCCAGAGGGTAATAATGAAATTATGATAGGCAAAATACCCCTAACTTTTATTTTGAGATAATATGCAAGATATTTTAATCTTTTTTCAAGAGCAACCACTCTACATTCAAGTGATTATATTCTTACTGATTTTCATTATATGTTGGAAATTATTTAAGAATGCAATCAAATTTCTTGTATCATTAGCAGTATTATTAATTTTAATTTTAGTAATTTTGAATTTATATAATTTTAATTTGCAATAAAAAGGTGATTAATGGCTTTTAAAATTGGTATTATAGGAACAGGATATGTTGGTATTGTTTCCGGTACTACATTCGCAGAAACAGGAAATGATGTAATTTGTGTAGATATTGATGAAGCAAAAATTGAAAAAATGAGAAAGGGAATTAGCCCTATTTACGAACCAGGTCTTGAAAGATTAATGGTTCATAACATCGAAGAAAATCGTTTGAAATTTACAAGTAATCTTAAAGAAGCTGTTCTTAATTGTGAAATTATTTTCTTGTGTCTTCCTACTCCTCCAGATGCAGACGGCTCTGCAGATCTAAAATTCGTTATGAATGTTTCTAAAGATATTGCTAACATTATTAAAGAAGAGAACATAACTACTAATAAAATTATTGTTGATAAGTCAACTGTTCCAGTTGGAACATCAGAAAAAGTTAATAACATATTTGCTGATATTTTAGGAACAAACAATAATGTTTTTGTTTGTAGCAATCCAGAATTTTTAAGAGAAGGATATGCCATTGAAGACGCTATGAAACCCGAAAGAGTTGTTATAGGTTCTTCTTCAAGCTGGGTGGGTGAGAAAATGAAAGATCTTTATAAACCATTTTTAAGAAGTGGAAACCCGATTTATATTATGGATGAAAAATCTGCAGAAGTAACAAAATATGCAGCTAATTCATTCCTTGCTACTAAAATATCATTTATGAATGATCTTTCAGCTTACTGCGAAACAGTTGGAGCTGATATAGATTCTATTCGCCTTGGTATTGGTTCTGATTCTAGAATTGGAAAAAGATTCTTATTCGCGGGTCTTGGATATGGTGGCTCTTGTTTCCCTAAAGATGTACAAGCTCTTAATTTCTCAGCAGACCAAAATAATTCTGAACTTTTGATAGTTAAAGCTACCGAAGAAATTAACCAAAAGCAAACTTTAAGATTTATTGATAAAATAATCAACAGATTTGATGGAGATGTAGAAGGTAAAACTTTCGCAATATGGGGACTTGCCTTCAAACCAAACACAGATGATGTAAGAGATGCTCCAGCATTTAAAGTAATTCAAAACTTAGTTGATAGAGGAGCTAACTTAAGAGTATTTGACCAAGAAGCAATAGAGAATACTAAAGCTAAATTTGGCGATAAAATTTACTATTCTGAGGATATGTACGATTGTATAAAAGACTCCGATGCTCTTGTAGTTTGCACAGAATGGAGTGTTTTCAGAACACCAAACTATGATAAAATCAAAGCAAGTCTTAAAAATAATTTAATATTCGATGGAAGAAATGTTTACGAAACAAAAGAAATGGAAGAACTCGGATTTGAATATTATTCAATAGGTCGAAGAGTAGTTAATAAAAGAAAATAATATTTTAAAAAAGCCATCTCCTAAGATGGCTTTTTTTTAACCACCAAAAATATATCATCGTTAAAACTATAACATTCTTTAAAAGACTATAATATATTAACATAAAGTTATGAATAATCTAATAACAACATAAAATAACAAAAATACGATTGATTTGGTCTTATTAATTAAAATGAATAATTTTGAAATATTAATTTTACAAAAAAGGAAAATTATGAAAAAATATATCTATTTACTAATGATATTGTTTTTAATCTCTTGTAACGAGAAAGATAATAACACTAACGAAGACAATTTTGATAGAGCTAAAATGCTTTCTGATTATTCAGAGAATTATATCATTCCAAACTATCAATCATTCTATAATTCAATTATAACATTAGAAGAAAGTTTTATTATTATCAATAATAATGATGACACACAAGAAATAGAAACATTTAAAAATGCCTTTATTGATACATATTTAAAATGGCAAAGAGTTGGTTTCCTTACTTATGGTCCTGGCGAATCTAATTCATTATTGCCTATTTTTAATAGTTTCCCAACTAGTGCCCAGAAAATAAAATCTAATATTCAATCAGGAGAATATAACCTTTTAAGTGCCGGTAACACAGATGCGATATCTCTACCAGCATTAGATTATCTAATATTTTCTACAGATGAAGAAATTATTGAAAAATACAATAATCCAAATTTTAAAAAATACATATCAGACTTAATTAATTTATTAAAAACAAATACTGATAAAACATTAAACGAATGGCAAACCTTCAAAATCAATTTTTCTGAAAATAACGGAAATAGTGTTGGTTCGAGTTTAAGTAGAATTGTTAATTCTTATAATATGTATTGGGAGAAAGATTTAAGAGATGGTAAAATAGGTATTCCTCTTGGAATAAGAACTAACGGTCAACCCCAAACTATGAGATTAGAGGGGGTATATTCTCAAAAATCATTAGAACTGTTAAAGGAATCAATAAAAGCATATATAGATTTTTTTAACAACGGAGAAAACTCGCTTGGATTATATGACTATTTAAATAATAGAAGAAACGCTTATGGCGATGGCACACTTCATCAAAAAATAAATGATAATTTTAATAATATATATAAAAGACTATCAGAAATCAACGGAACATTAGAGGATAATATAGATAATAACACAGATGAATTAATTTCAATTTATCAAGATATTCAAAAACAAATTATTTTCTTAAAAGTTGATATGCCTGCAATTGTAGGAGTTTCTATAACTTATGCAAGCAATGATGGTGATTAACAAAGCAAGTAATAGAATTATCAATAGTTTAAAAAAAGAAGTCGATATTGCTCCATTAGTAGTATTTCGACTTCTTTTTGCATCTATTATGCTAATTTCTATAATACGTTTTATATCATATAATTGGATTGAAGAGTTATACATAAATGCCTCATATCATTTTAATTTTATTGGATTTGAATTTGTTAAGTTTCCGGGTGAACTTGGCATATATATATTATTTAGTATTTTAATTATTTCACTATTATTTATTTTGTTTGGTTATTACTACCATATATCGATGGCAATATTTTTTATAGTATTTACATATATTGAATTAATCGAAAAATCATTATACTTAAATCACTACTATTTTATTTCAGTCTGTTCATTTTTGTTAATATTTTTACCTCTTAGCGGACATTTTTCACTTGATGAAAAAATTAGAAAGAAAAGTTACACAATAGTTAACAATTGGCATATTTTAACAATAAAAGTTTTAATATCAATAGTTTATTTTTATGCAGGAATTGCCAAATTAAATTATGACTGGCTTTTTGAAGCAATGCCATTAAAATTATGGCTACCATATAACTCTCATATTTTATTAGTGGGTAAATACCTTGAATATGAAATAACAGCATATATATTCTCTTGGTTTGGAGCGTTATATGACTTAACTATTTGGGCATTCCTATTTTTGGATAAAACCCGCAGATATGCATATTTTTTTGTTATAGTATTTCACCTTTCAACAGCAATTTTGTTTCAAATTGGTATGTTTCCATACATTATGACTTTACTACCTTTAATATTTTTTAGTGAACAAATCCACATAAAAATTCTAAATAAAATCAAAAGTTATTTTAATTATGCTACAAAAAAAATTTCAACTAAACTTCCCAACATCTTTAATAATAAAATATTTATTAGTATAATAATTCTATTTTTTACTTTCCAATTTCTTTTTCCTTTAAGAAGCAAATTTTATACAAATGATATTTTTTGGACTGAGCAAGGTTACAGATTTTCATGGAGAGTAATGCTTGTAGAAAAAACTGGTTGGGTAAACTATAAACTAATTGATAAAGAAAATAATATTATTAAAAATATTGACCCAATTTATGAATTAATTGATGTGCAAGTTAAGCAAATGGCGTTTCAACCAGATATGATAATACAATACGCAAAACATCTTGCAGAAATCCATTATAAAAACTATGGAACAATGCCGGAAGTTTATGTAAACTCTTACGTATCTATAAATGGAAGTGGAAGTAAAAAGTATTTCAAAAGTGATATAAACCTAGTAAAAGCAGACTATAATAATATCTCTGATTATCTTGAGGAGAGATAATTATTTAGCAATTATCTCAAACTCAGTTCTTCTATTTAAGGCTCTATTCTCCTCAGTATCATTAGGCGCTTTAGGCCTGTTCATTCCAAATCCCCTATATCTTAAACGTCTTTCTTCAATTCCGCGCTCAACCAATCCCTCATATACTGCTTTAGCTCTCATATTTGACAAATTTAAATTATATTCTTGAGACCCCTTATTGTCAGTATGTCCTTGAATCTCCAAACGTAATCTAGGAATAGTCATCATTGCATCTGTAATTTCGTCCAAAATTTGATTTGATTCTGACAATATTTCAGTTCTGTCAAATTCAAAAATTATAGGTCTTTCAAATATATCACTCAAATCAGACCAAGGAGTTAAATCGCTCGTATTATATTCTGATTCTGCAACCATAATAGAATCTCTACCAGGTAACGTAAGAGAAGAAAATACTTTATGTAATCCCCAGTATTTTGGTGGTTTGTAAGAAATTAGGTAATAATTTCTTAAACTATTATAAATATCTCTAAAAATTGCAATTAACTCTTCTTTGGTATATGCTTTATAAGATTTACCACCAGTATATTTTGATAAATACTCTAAATTTTCATCAATTGAATAACCAAAAGCAATAGTAAATATATTTACATTCAACTTCTTAGCGAGTTCTATAATTTCCCCATAGTTAATTTTGGAATAATTATCATCGCCATCAGAAAAAAGAACTAATATTCTTGGTGTAGTTGAATCAGTTTCTTCAAAAAGTTGAACAGATTTATAAGCAGCATCGTAAAAAGCTGAAAATAAACCCATATTTTCTCTTGCTTTAGATTTAAAAGTTGATATTATCTTATTCGTATTTGTATCAAAAGGAACTTTTGTATCAAATTTATCATTAAATGAATTTATACAAATTTGGTCATAAGGATATTTCAAAGAAACAAAAATCTCCGTTCCCTCTAATACAACATCCATCATTTGAGAAATAGAACCGCTATAGTCTAAAGTAAGTACAATAGATAGAGCCATACTGTCGCCAATACCATACTCTCTTACACTAAACTCTTTAATATTAGTATCACGGACGTTATAAACTTTTCCTAATCTTTCATCTAGTTTTGTAAAATAAGTAATATCAGTAGTTTTATAGGGATAAGCCATTTGAGTTACAAAATTACCAAGTGAGTCATAAGGTCGTGCATATAATTTTATGCTATCGGGATACATCGAATAATCAATCCTAAAAATATCATAAATCATTTTATTAACATCAATAGAATCAATTGGTTTTGTGTCAATTATATATATTTTATCAGAAACAGTATCAGAACTATAAGATTCCTGCTGGAAATCAAATCCCGATTTAGGAACATGAGAACTCCTACAAGAAAAAAATATTAAAATTATAGAAATAAAAAATATTATTTTCAAAATAACCTTATTATAATTTAATAGACATTGCCATTCCATCGCCCATAGTAACAAGAGTTGTAAAGAAATTACTATCTTTAACTACTTTTTCGTTGTATCTTTTTAAAGCATTTACATTTTTTGGTTCAGACTCTGGGTCTTCTTGAGCTATCATTCCAAATGCAAGAGCGTTATCAGCACAGATCACACCACCTTTTCTTAAAAGGGGAGAAGTATAATCAAAATATTTATGATATGCTCTTTTATCGGCATCAATAAAAACAAAGTCTAATTCAAAACCTGGTTTAAATTCTTTTACAAAACTCTGTGCATCTGCGTTTATAACTTCAATAACATCGGATAAACCTGCTTTCTCTGTTTGTAGCTTTATAAATTCTGCGTTTTTTGGGTTAATTTCAACAGCAATTAATTTTCCATCTTTTGGTAATGCTCTTGCCATTACAATAGCAGAATAACCAGCAAGAGAACCAATTTCTAAAACATATTTTGCATTAATTGATTTTAAATAAAATTGCAAAAATCTTCCTTGTTCAGCAGAAATACAAATTTCTGGTATACCTTGTTTAGAAGCATCTTTTTTTAGTTCAGCAAGAAGTTTATCTTCCGCTGAAAAATTATTTAATAAATAATTGTAAATATCACTTGTAATTTCTGTTGGTCTAGATGACATATTATTTCCTTAATAACTAAATCTTAAAATAATCAATAATATTTATAAAAATAAAATACCTTATCTCTTACTTTCTCTTTTCTTAAAAAACTTTTGGAGAGGTGCAATATATGACTCATCAGTTTTAATATTAATTGAATCAATCTTTGCTTTCTTAAAAATATTGTTTATTTCAATATTTCTTTTATCCCACCAATCTTTATATAATCTTCTGTTTTCTTTTGATGAAGTATCGAATATAAAAAACTCATTTGTTTCAGGGTTTTTAATTTTAATAAGCCCTAAATTTGGTATTGCAGTTTCTGCCTTATCATAAATCTGTACTGCAATAGTATCATGTTTTTTAGAAACAATTTTAAGGGAATCATCAAAATTATTATCAATAAAATCAGAGATTATAAAAGTTATACTTCTTTTTTTGGTTACATTATTAAAATATTTAACCGCTTCCGAAATATCAGTACCCGTATTTTCAGGTTTAAACTCTATCAATTCTCTTATAATTCTTAAAACATGAGATTTACCTTTTTTAGGAGGAATATATTTCTCTACCTTATCAGAAAACAATATAAGTCCAATCTTATCATTATTTTGAAGAGCTGCAAAAGCTAATACAGCACTTAATTCCGTAATTAAATCCTTTTTCTGTTGAGTTGTAGTTCCAAAGTTTTCCGAAGAAGAAATATCAACCATTAACATCATAATTAGTTCTCTCTCTTCCTCAAACACTTTTACATAAGGAGTAGAGGTTCTAGCAGTAACATTCCAATCAATAGTCCTAATTTCATCTCCTGCCTGATATTCTCTAACCTCAGAAAAAGCCATTCCTCTACCTTTAAAAGCAGAGTGATATTCCCCAGAGAAAATTTGTTTTGATAAACCCCGAGTTTTAATTTCTATCTTTCTAACTTTTTTTATCAGTTCACTTGTTTCCATAGACTACGGCACTTCAACTTTATTCAAAATTTCATTAACAATATCCTCTTGCGAAATATTTTCAGCTTCTGCCTCATAACTTATTCCAATTCTGTGTCTTAAAATATCCATAGCCACAGCACGAATATCTTCAGGAATAACATACCCACGTCTTTTAATAAAAGCATAAGCTTTAGCTGCTTTTGCGATATTAATAGTCGCTCTTGGAGAAGCGCCAAATGAAATTAAATCCTTCAGATTAGATAAATTATATTTTTCCGGCTCTCTTGTAGCAAAGATAATATCCAAAATATACTTTTCAATCTTTTCATCTAAGTATATTTGACCTACAATCTCCCTTGCTCTAAGAATATCATCTGGATGTAAAATCTGAGAAACTTTAGGCATTTCTTTAGTTAAATTTGCTCTCAAAATATCTCTTTCTTCTTCTATAGAAGGATATTTGATAACAAGTTTCATCATAAACCTATCAACTTGAGCTTCAGGTAAGGGATAAGTACCTTCTTGTTCGATTGGATTCTGAGTAGCCAATACCAAAAAAGGTTGAGGTAATTTATAAGTTTTATCACCAATAGTAACTTGTTTTTCTTGCATTGATTCAAGCAAAGCTGATTGAACCTTTGCAGGCGCTCTATTTATCTCATCTGCAAGAACAAAATTTGCAAATATAGGTCCTTTTCGAACTGTAAACTCTTCTTTTGACTGAGAATAAATAAGAGTCCCAACCAAATCAGCCGGTAACAAATCAGGTGTGAATTGTATTCTCCTAAATGTTGCATCTATTGAGTTTGCTAATGTATTAATTGCTAATGTTTTAGCAAGTCCTGGCAAACCCTCCAGCAGAATGTGTCCATTAGAAAGCAAGCCAATTAGTAGTCTTTCTACCATATACTTCTGACCTACAATGACTTTGCCAATCTCCATAAAAAGCATATCTACAAACGCAGATTCTTTTTCAATCACTTCATTTAAAGCTTTAATATCTGTCATATTTTTATAATTTGATAATGTTTAACAAAATCATTTACTATTACGAATAAAAATAATTTTTGTTAATTAGATTCTAACCTACAAAAAAAAGACCTTTTAAGTATAAAAACTCAAAAGGTCCTCAAAGTTTATAAAGTATGTTTAGTTTCTTCTTCCCAACAAACTAAGCAACATGATGAATAAATTAATAAAATCAAGATATAAAGTTAACGCACCAAGTATTGCTGCCTTCGTAGCAATTTCATTTCCTTGAGTCTGAACCTCATACATTTCCTTTAATCGTTGAGTATCATAAGCAGTTAAACCAGCAAAAACCAACACTCCAATAACTGAAATCATTGTATTAAGTAAAGTACTTCCAATAAAATAATTAACTATCATAGCTAAGATTATACCAACCAAACCCATAAACAAAAACCTACCAAAACCGGATAAATCTTTTTTTGTTGTATAACCAAATAAACTCAAAGCAGCAAACGAACCCGCAGTAATAAAAAATACATTTGCGATTGATTCACCAGAATAAACTACTGCAAGAATTGAAAATGTAACACCTGTTAGTGTAGAATAAATTATAAAAACTGCAGAAGCAACAGTTGAAGACATTTTTTCAACAAATCCTGCTAAAGCAAACACTAAACCAAGATTTAATATTGCAATCATCATCATATAAGGTGCCAATGATATGTAAAGCTCACTATCATAAATATAATAAGCAACTCCAGCAGTTATTGCCAAACCTGCAACCATCCATGAATAAACCTTATTCAAAAAGGCAGCCTGCATTTTTGCAATTTCATTATTACCCCTTACTTCAGGATTATATAAATATGCATTTTCCATTTTATTTTTCCTTAATTTATTAAAAATAAACAGCCGTTGAAACAGCTAAAAAGTTTTTAGAATTAAAACCATCAATCGACCTTAATAGACTAATAACATTATAACGAACATCAAGATTAAGTTTTAAAACAGCCAAATTAAAATCAAAACCGGCTCCAATTGTATAACCCAAGCTATTATAATTACCCGTTGATTGTACCGGTAAAGTAATTATAGACTCTTCTGCAATAGCAACATCTGTAGTAAATGAGAATTGATTATAAGCAAGTTCTCCAGAAATATACGCATCAAAAAAAGTAGAATTAATATAATACAAGTCAGCGCCAGCAGTTATTGGTATAATATTTTGTGTAGTAAATAGTCTTGCTAACAAAATTCTATCACTGATAATTTCATTCTCACTCATAACATTAATTTCACTTAACCTAAATTTATGAAACGCAATACTTCCTTGAACTTTAAACCAACTTTTTAAAGGAAACTTAATTCTTACTCCAACATGATACCCAAGTTCAGCTCCATCTCTAAGCATTCTAGCCCACAAAGTATCATTCAAACCATTACTAACAGATTGCACATATGGTAAAAAATCTCTATTGTAAACATTATTTATTTGCTCATTTGGGGTTGAAAGTCCAACCATAACCCCAAAATCAACACCATCATCAGCATAAATGTGTGTTGTAAAAATAAGTAACAATATAAAAACTGTATTTTTCATATTTTTTATTATCAATTAACCTAAATAACGAATAATGTTTCAATTTGTTTTGAATAAACTATATTTTAATAAATTTTTAATTTACTATAAACAAATTTAAATAAATAACCACAAATAAAAAAGGGCTTAATTAAAAGCCCTTTGAATATTTAGTTTGAATTATAAAATTATAATCCCAATTCACTTGCGATTTGATCTACCCACATTTTCATTCTTTTTGCTGTTAATTCCTCTTGATTATCATTATCCAAAGCAAGACCTACCCACATACCATCTGGGTCTTGTCCCAATGAATGAGTATGGTTATAGCCCTCACTTGACCAACGACCGTAAATTTTACCACCATTATCTCTTACAGGTTTTGCCATCACACCTATAGCATCTAAATAATTATCACAATATGCCTCTTGGTCTCCTGTACCAACAAAACCTACTTTTTTTCCAGTGAAATCAAACTGCTTAAAATCATCCATAACTTCCTCCCAGTCGTCTTGTAATTCACCGTCATTCCAAGTTGGAGTTGCTATCAATAAAGTTTCGTAATTATTCATTTCATCTAATGCCGTATCAGCTATATCATGTAAATCAACTTCAAATCCTTTCTCTTCAAGAACTTCTTTTAATTCTTCAGAAACAATCTCTGTAACCCCTGTATTAGTTCCATAGAACAAACCAATTTTCATTAAAACTCCTAACAAAAATAATTAACTTACAATTTTACAAAATTAAGAAAATTTTTTATTTAAACATTAAATTAAAAAGTTTAAAATAAATATTTTTTAAATTAAGTAATAATATAGATTACTAACCATTCTTAACAAATGAACTTATACCCTTAACCAATCTATCTAAATCATTTTCAGAAGTATATACATTTGGAGTAATCCTAACACCATCTACTTTTTCAATTTTTATCGCAACAGTATGAATTTTATACTTGTTCCACAAAAACTCAGATAAGTCACTACCACTCTTTCCTTCAATTTTAATATTAGCCAAAGCACTAGAAAAACTCGGCAGAAATGAATTATAAAAAGAAACACCTTTTAAATCTAAAACTTGTTTCATCCAATAATTCCTGAGATAAATCAACCTTTCTTCCTTTCTTCTTGCCCCAATAGTATTATGAAAAGAAATAGCGGAGCCAATAGCCATTTCAATAGGAAAACTACGAGTTCCTAAAGATTCAAACTTTCTAATATCATCACCATCAGGATTCTCAGCAGATAACAAAGCCCAAACATTAGAAATTTTATCTTTCTTTATATACATCATTCCAGTACCAAAAGGAGCCGAAAGCCATTTGTGTAAACTAGTTGCAAAATAATCACATTCCAAATCTGGTATTTTATAATCCAAATGTGCAAAAGAATGGGCAGCATCAACAATAACTTCAATTCCTCTTCTGTGAGCTTCTCTTGCAATTTTTTGAATCGGCAAAACCTGCCCAACCCAATTAATAACGTGAGTAATATGGACTATCTTTGTTTTCGAAGTAAACTTGTCAATATAAACTTTAGCTATCTCTTCTTCATCTTCCATGGGGAAATCCATCTCAACCCATACCAACTTAATCCCATCTCTTTTTTCTCTTTGCTTCCAAGCATTCATCATATTTGGGTAATCATATTTATTCAGTACAACTTCATCACCCTTTTTCAAATTCAAACCAAATATAATAGTATTCAAACCCTCAGTAGCATTTCTATTTATAGCAATTTCCTCAGCACTGACACCAGCTAAAGTTGCTAAATTATCTCTTAGTGGTTCTCTTCCAGCATCAATAATTCTCCACATATAATATGACGGAGCTTCGTTTGACATAGAATAATATTTATTATGGGTATCCTGAACAACTTTGGGTTGAGGAGAAACTCCGCCATTATTCAAATTAATAATATTATCGGAAACAGTATAAGATTCCCTAACCCATCTCCAAAAGTCTCTATCATTGGTTGCTGGCTCATCTATTGGTAATATTTTTTTTTCACTTCTGTTATCAGCAATTAAATCTCCCACAAAAGCCGTAGATCCCAAAGCACCTGCCGAAATAATTGAATTTTTAAGAAAATTTCTTCTTTTCATCTATTTCTCCTATAAATCATCATACTCGCTAAATTTATTTATCTTATCAATATTTGCATTATCAGAACTTGGTCCTAAGCCAATATCAATTACAGTATATTCATCTACATTTGCATTTTTAGTTGATATCAAAGCAAACATCATTATAATTCCTGTTGCTAAGATTACAAAAAGCAGCACTCCTACACCTATGCTAGATATTTCATAAACCGCTGGTATTTGAAAGAATAATAGAATAGTTATCAATCCTCTTGGTGCTAAAAATATCTCCGGAAAAACATCCGATTTAACAATAGACTTAAAATTAAGATATCTAACTAAATATAATATTAATAAGATAATAGTACCAACTAAAATTACCCTAGGGTCTAATAACTGATTCAAATCTATCATCATACCAAAAGCCACAAAAAACAATGTTCTAACAACAAATGCTGTCTCAGCAGTTATTAAATGAAAATCTTTAACTAATTTCTTTACATATCCGTGGTCAACATAAGTACTAATTTTATCAAAGAAAAATACCTTTGTATTATTAAGAATTAATCCAAAAATAAATATCAATAGTAAAGATGACAAATGTAACTTCTTACCAATAGCATAAAGAATTGCTAAAATCGCAATTATCAAAAATATCCTAATGCCAGTTTTAAACTTACTAAAAATAAAAACCAATAAATATGAAATAACAACAGACTCTACTATTGTTAATACTATATTTACAAAACCCCCAATATTAAATATTGAGTTTTCTTGCAAAACAATAAAATTAAAAAACATAATTCCAATTATATCCGAAAAAGTAGATTCATAAATTAAAAACTCTTTCTTCTGCTGCGTGAGGTTATGGACACTTGGAATTAATACAGCACTAGATACAACTGAAAGAGGAATAGAGTAAATCAAACAGTTTATAAATGGTTCATTAAGCAAAAACATTATAGCTGTACCAATAGCAAGCGATGTTATCAATAGAATTAGAAATGCAACAAGAAGAGATTTACGTATCAAAGGAAACTTATCTTTTGAAATTTTGAGGTCAACAGCGGCTTCCAAAACAATCATTATAAGACCAATAACACCAAGTAGTTCTAAATAGTCAAAAAGATTTTCCGACAAATTAAAATTATATTGAATACTAATTTGTTTTAGTAAAATACCTGTTCCCAATAATAATAAAACACTTGGAATCTTATATTTTTTGCTAATTATATCAAAAACATAAGAAAGTGTAATTAAAATTGATAGAAGTATAATTAAAAAATAAGTATCAAATCGAAAAATAAAATCACCTTTTTTAAATTTAAAAATACAATATAAAGAGAATTTATAAAAAAAAAAAATTAATTAAAATTAATATTTTATAACTAATTATAAATCAATATTATTTTTTTTTAGTATTATTGTAAAATTTTATTAATCAATATTAAAAAACATATTTAAAATAAACTTTAATAAAAATATTTAAACTATTTTTAAATTTAATCACAGATATAACGTCCTATATGCTTGAAATTTTAAAATAGGAAAATTTTGGAAAAATTTGAATTAATATCTAAATATAAACCAGCTGGCGACCAACCTAAAGCAATCAAAGAACTTACAGAAGGAGTTGTAAGAGGCGATAAACATCAGGTCTTGCTTGGTATAACCGGGTCTGGGAAAACATTTACTATTTCTAATGTTATCCAAAACGTTCAAAAACCTGTATTAGTACTTTCACCTAATAAAACATTAGCGGCTCAATTATACAGTGAATTTAAAAGTTTTTTTCCTAACAATAAAGTTGAATATTTTATTTCATATTATGACTACTACCAACCCGAAGCATATATACCAAAAACAGACACATATATAGAAAAAGATATGTCTATTAACGATGAAATAGATAGATTACGATTAAGAGCAACTTCTTCTCTTGTTGATGAATTTAGAGATACAATTGTAGTAGCTTCAGTTTCATGTATATATTCAATAGGAGCAAAACAAGACTTCAAAGACATGCTATTCTCAATTCATGTTGGAAAAAAAATCACAAGAAAAGAACTACTTTATAAACTATCAGACTTATATTTTGAAAGAAATGACAAAGAATTAGGCAGAGGTTCTTTCAGAGTAAGAGGAGATATTATAGAATTAGTTCCTGCTGCAGAAACAAGTAGAGCAATTCGAATAGAACTCTTTGGCGATGAAGTAGATTCCATAAAATACGTTAACCCAAGCACAGGACAAATTTATGCAACCGAATCAGCTACAACAATTTATCCAGCAAAGCTATTTGTAACATCAGAAAATCAATTAATACGTGCAATGCACAGTATTAAAGATGAAATGATAGATAGATGCGAATATTTTAGAAGTATAGGAAAACACATTGAAGCACAAAGAATTGAACAAAGAACTTTATTTGATTTAGAAATGATGAAAGAAGTTGGTTATTGCTCCGGGATTGAAAACTATTCTATGCACCTTTCTGGAAGGGAACCCGGCGAAACACCAAACACAATATTTAACTATTTTCCCGATGATTATTTAATTATTATTGATGAAAGCCACATAACAGTTCCACAATTAAGAGCAATGTATGAAGGTGATAGGATAAGAAAAACCAATCTTGTTGAACACGGATTTAGATTACCATCAGCATTAGAAAATAGACCCCTTAAATTTAATGAATTTGAGAAAGTAGTTAATCAAGTTATTTATGTAAGCGCAACTCCAAGCGATTGGGAATTAGAGCAAGCAGAAGGAGTAGTAGTAGAGCAAATTATACGACCAACAGGACTTCTCGACCCACAAATAAGCGTAAGACCAGTTATAAATCAAATTGATGACTTAGTAAATGAAATTAGAATAAGAGTTGAACTCAAGGAAAGAGTATTAGTAACAACTCTAACTAAAAGAATGTCAGAGGATTTGACAGATTACTTAAAAGACTTAAATATAAAAGTTGCCTATATTCATTCAGAAGTCGATACCCTCGATAGAGTTGATATAATCAGAAATCTACGTCTGGGAAATTATGATGTTTTGGTTGGTGTTAACTTATTACGAGAAGGTCTTGATTTACCTGAAGTTTCACTTGTTGCAATCTTAGATGCAGATAAAGAGGGGTTTCTTAGAAGCGAAAAATCATTATTACAAACTGCCGGTAGAACAGCCAGAAATGACAAAGGATTAGTAATTCTATATGCAGATAAAATAACTCGCTCAATGAAAGTCTTAATTGATGAAACCGAACGCAGAAGAAAAATACAAATGGATTACAATACAAAACACAATATAAACCCCGTAACTGTTTATAAAACTTATGAAGAAATTATGAGTTCTACATCCGTTGCTGACGTTCAAGCTAATAGATTAACAATGCAAGATATAAGCATCAAAAAAGATAGGAAAGTATCAGCTAATATAGCAAAGTTTATGTCAGATGAGGAAAGAAAGGCTCTTATAGATCAAATGACAAAAGAAATGAAACGAGCTTCCAAAGAATTAGAATTCGAAAGAGCAGCAGAAATAAGAGATGAAATCGAAAGAATTAAATCAGAAGTAGCGGTTTAATATATTAAATTAATATAAATAATAAAAATTACACTAAATAATTGTTAAATGCAATAAATATTATATAAACTGTTATAATAAAAATAGTAACATGATATTTTAGTTTGTTTGTAAAAAAATTTACTTAAAATAAAAAATTTAAAATAAAAAAAAAGATAAACATAAAAAATAAAATTAATTATAATACGTTGATATATATTAAGAAGAAAGGTTTATTTAAAACTAAATAAAAACTTAATTTTAAACTGATATATTTCACTTGTAAAAGTGTTAATGTTATTATGAAAATCATAATTATAATTCTTTTATTTACAGTCGCACTTCAATCCCAAAATAAAATATCTTATGATGAAATAGGTCATAATAATTTTGGGAAAGAATTTTATTTAACAGTGCCGCCGAACTTAAGTCAAGAAAATCTGAGTCATAAAGAATTTGTAAATTTCCTATTTTTCAGTCCTTTTGATGCAAACGTAAGTTTAGAAATTCCCGGAAAAGGATTCAAAACTAATTTATCAGTCAAAGCGAACAAAACTTCAGGTATTAAGCTTAATATTAATACTGTTCAACCAATTATTAAAAATGGAAATGAAGATATTCACTATGATCTAGTTTTTAAAAATTCAGCAATCATAATTAAAAGTGATTACCCAATTTCAGTAATCGTTTTATCAAATTTTGAAAACAGTGCAGATTCTTATTTAGCAATTCCATTAGAAAATTTAGGTAAAAACTATGTTGTGTCTAACTATCAAGATGTTTCAGACAGATATTCTGGATATTTAACACTAAAATCAAATTCAACAATTATTGCAACAGAAGACAACACAAATGTAGAATTCTTTTATCCAGCCGAAAACACACCTTATGATGTTAGAGGTCCCAAAATATCAGGTAATACTTTCACCAAAACACTAAACAAAGGTGATATTTGGGTGATGTCAAGCTATCAAGCAAAAGATGACTTATCTAATGCTAGAGTAAAGTCAAATAAACCAATCAGCGTAATTAGTTCAAACCAATGTGCTAATATACCGGCTAACAACAACTGGTGTGATTTTATAATGAATATGGAATTACCTGTAGAATTTTGGGGAAAATCATACATAATAAGTAAATATAGTTACAAAAGATACTCACCTTTAATAAGGGTTTTTGCAGCTGAAAGTAATACTCAAATATTTTTAAACGGAACATTATATGATGAAATTGATGACGTTTTCAGTGAAATTAAAAAATCTTACATTGAAATACAACGTCCTTTAGATAATAATTTTAAACCATTTATAATATCGTCAGACAAACCAATAATGGTTACCTCATATAACACAGGAGATGAAGAAGACCAAAAAGAATATCCTAATGGCGGACCTTCAATGATGTCTCTTCCCTCAATTCAATCAATGACTAACTTCATAAGTATTTCCTCACCTAACTTTTCAGAAGATATTAGTTTTAATGATAATTATGTTAATTTGCTTTTCGAACTCGACGAGTCAAACGATATTCCAGAATCATTTGAATACGGCTTTTTAATCGGAAATGAATTTAAATGGAATAAAATCAAAAATAACCAAAACATTATATCCACTCAAAAAATAAACGTACCATATAACAATAAAATCTATGGAGTTATTAATTTTAGATTACCAACCACCGGACAAATAAAATTTAGGTCTAATTACAAATTTACTGCTATAAATTATGGTACAAAAGAATTCAAATCTTACGGATTTTTAAGTAATTATAATTTAGTTTTAAATCAAGGAGTAGATACAACTGCCCCAAAAATTGACTGGTCTTCAACTTGCGATTCTCAAATTATAGGAGCTATTACAGAAGATAATTTAAAAGGAAACTTACTCATACCTGATTCAAATTTAACTAACATGAGAGTTATTGATAGATCTAAAAATCCTGCAAATTTTGTAATCGATATAATCGATAAAACTAAAGGTGCTTCTGGAACTATAAGAGTATGGGATGCTTATGGAAATATAACAAATCAAAAAGTTTATTATAAACCTCAAGATATTGCTATAGAACCTACAAGAATAAAACTTAATACCAAATCAAATCAAAGAGTTACAGAAAATTTTTCTATTATAAACAACAGTGATGAAGATTTTGAATTAAAAAAATTATATTCCGATTTCGAATCATTAGAATTTTATTTTAATGGAATAGATATTCAAGACTTAACAATTATAATACCTCCAAAATCTGAATATCAATTTCAAGTTTCATTAAACTCTCCAGTTGATACAATTTTTAATGCCAAACTGTTTATAGCTAACGACTGCCTAGACAGACAACTCGCTAGAATAAACATAGACGTCACCTCACCAATTATTGAAGTAACAGATGTAGATTTCCAAGACATAATAACAGGTCAAGAGCTTATAAAAGAATTTAAAATATATAACAGAGGAAAAGTTACTTTAGAAATAACTGGAGTTATTTATCCAAATATTTATGATTTTGAAATAATTGGAATGCCTTTAATCTCAGAAATTAATCCTTTTAAAATAGCTCCAAACTCATTTTTCACTGGATACATAAAAAATAAAAGCCAGAAAAAAGGATTGCTTTATGATTCGCTGAAGTTCAGAAGTGACGCTGAAAGATTTGACAGCGTATGTTACATCTCAGCAAACCTACTAGAACCTGGTTTTATAGTTAATTCCTATGATTTTGAAAGAAAAATTATTAGCACTGATAATAATAACATTCAGCCCTACAAATCTAACACAATGATGATTGCAAACTACAGTAAAGTACCAATCAGAATTAAAGATTTAAAATTCTTTGGAGAGCAGAATTCATCAGCATTTATAATAAACAAAGATTATTTTATCAATAAATTACTTCAACCTAATGAAGAGTATGAGTTTATAGTAGAATTTAAGCCGCAAACTTTAGGACAGCACAACCTAAATATAGAATTTATACTTTTTAATGATATACCAACATATTCAGTTCTATCACTCAAAGGTTTTGGAACATTACCAAAATTAGAATTTAAAGATACACTTGATTTTGGTAAAATACAATTAAACTCCACAAAAAATGAAAAGTTTGAAATTCACAATATCGTAAAAAACTGGGAATACCATGATAAACTTGAAAAGTATAACTTGGAATACGATTACTCAAAAGCCGAAGAATATGGTTTCAACTTATTTGATATAAATTATCGAGAAATAAACCCAAATGCAAATGTTGAAAACAATTTCTCATTTACTCCAAATAATATAGGAATAGAAATCCTAGAGGTAAAAATAAATGGTAATTTCGAAGGTAATAATACATTTTATTTAAAAGGAGAAGGAGTAGATAGTAAATTACAAATCATAACTCCAGACCTAAATGCTTATGCTTGTGAAAATGAAAAAGATACTATATCTATAACTTTTCACAATATTGGAACATCTGAAATCAATCTTGAGCCACTATACTTCAGCCCAATTATACCTGAATTTTCATTTGTAGAATCTAAATATTCGCTCTCCGAATTTACCATTCAACCTAATGAGATAATTTCAATCCCAATTGAATTTACATCTTTTGGGAAAGATAGAAACACCCAATTAATCATTAAAGAAAAACAAAAAATAACAACTACAAATATCAACTTCAATGGTATAAATAGACTATACGACAACGAGTTCGAATTAAAACCTATAAGCCAAAAAGTTGAAGTAAACAAACCTGCTCTAACTACAGTATCAATAGAGAACTCACCTGAGTTAAAAGATGCTAATATTCAAGATTTATCACTTTTAGTAACATTCGACCCCTCAATGTTAAAACTCCAAAACAATTCAATAAGATTATCAAATAAACATAATTCAAAATATATAATAGATAACTTTACTGAATTAGAAAATGGAAAAGTAAGATTTGATTTAATATCATTAACTGAAGAAAATCTATCTGACGGGGGAGAGTTAGTAAGTTTTATATTCAATACATTCTTACCAAATGAAATAGAAAACAAAAGCAAAGTTAATATAGACATAATTGCAAAAACAACTCAATGTGTAAATTTCAAAACAAATAACCAGCAAGAAATTGAAATGATTCTAGAGTGCGGCGATGAATTCAGAAAAGTTAACTCGGATTTAATCCCATTTCATATAGATAAAATAAACCCTAATCCACTTGATAGAAACATAGATTTATCATACTCTATACCTTTCGATTCAAACGTTTATATAAGTTTAGTAAATATTAAAGGCGATATTGTAAGAGTATTCGAAAACTCTTATAAAGCAAAAGGATTCTATAATTTCAATCTAAATATTGAAAACATTGCAAGCGGACAATATTTTTTAAGAATAAATGCAGGACAATTTTCTGATAATATTTCTTTAATTATAAAAAAATAAAAAATTATTTTAATACTTCAACTTTAGCTTGTTGCATAGGAAATACTACCTTCCACAATCCTCTCAATTCATCTATCTTATAGTTTACAGCTTTATCCTCCGGATAAAGTTCCGATATTATATCTAAAATTGATTGTCCTATTTGATTTTTACTATCCCCATGACAATTTAAACATAAAGGCATCATTTTAATAGGAGAATAAAAAGTTACAGTACTTTTTTCAGCATCTAAAACTGGTTCAATCTTTTCATTAGAATTAATTAATTTCTTATAATTATTAATGATATCAATTTCTTTCTCAGAAGCAGCATTACTCTTATTTCTTGGCTTATCGCTTACTCTTTTAACCAAAGCTCTCGACTCTTTTGACACCTCCATAGTTATTTTTGGAGCTTCAACTTTACAAAACGAAACAGCACCTTCAAACCCAGAATTAGTAATAGCATTCTTCAAATTCTTTGAAAGCTCATTAAATGCAGCAGCAGTAACATCCTTACCTTTTTCAACAAATTCTTGCTTAAACTCTTCTTTCACAATAAATTTTATCTCTTTTTCACAAGATATTAACAATAAAACAATAAAAATCAGGTATAGTATTCTATTTCTCATAAAGATTTCGTAATTTTAAATTTTAAAATACAAAATTAATAAATGAAAATTTGTTTACCAATTATATTTTTGTTTCTAACACCTATCTTATCAATTTCCAATGAGAATAGTGTTTACTTGCATTATGGTTATAATTTATATTCTACAAAAGGAAATCTAAACCAAATAGGTGAATTAGTTGAGTGTGATACATATTATGCTGATAATGGATACTCACAACAATTAACTCTTGGATACAGGCAATACATTTTTAATAATATTTACCTAATACCCAACTTATCATATTCGTTTCAAAACTATATTTACTTTAATCGAATTGATAATTTCACTTCAAGAAATGATATTGACCTTCAACTTGTTGATTTAAAAACCCAAAGTAAAGTTGATATAACAAGTAACTTTTTGTCACCTGGTATAAACATAGCACTAAACATTAAAGACTTTAAAAACTTATTACCTTTAAGAAATGATAATTTAGAATTCATATTTGGTTTTTTCTATAGAATGCACCTATTAAAAAGTTTTGAGCAGTACGAGCAAATAGAAAGTCCATCAAATGCTGGATTCATAAACAATAACTTAAAACAAAGAAGAAACATTGCAAATGGAGAGGTAAACTTTCTTAATAATCAAATGTTTTATTCAGGTGGAATAATGTACCGAAAAGATTTTAAAAATATTAAACTAAACTTGGGAACTAATATTGCTTTTACAAACGAATTTTTAATCAAATATAATCAAATAAATAATACAGAAATCACATTTTTTACTGGAATAGAATACAAACTTAAAACTACACAAAAACCAATTATAAAACAAATACCACCACCAAACCCAAAACTACCTCTTCCAGCAAAACCCAATCCTGAAAGCATAGTTAAACAACGCATTGTAAAAGATAGTTTTAACCTTACAATATTAAATAATATTTACAAAGACTTAATAATCTACGAAAAAGAAGAACTCCTAGCTTCGACTCCTATAGTAAACTCTATATTTTATGACAGCAACCAAGTAGACTTATCAGAATTTTATATTATTGATGATAAATTTAATGCAAACTACCTAGATGACATAATCAAAGCCCATAGCGTGGTTATACCAAGGATTATTAAAATACTTCGAGAAAATGAAACCTCTAAAGTTCAATTAAAAGCTTATCATCTTCAAGAAATTGAAGATAAAAAAGTAATAGAACAAAGATTAGAAAATCTCATTAAAATTTTCAATCGGTATGGAATTAAAAATGATAGGTTAGGTAAAGAAATTCAGATTGTAAACCCTAAAAGAATTCATCGTACAAATGATAAACAAATTGATAATAATTCTATTGTTAGCGAAAACTTTAGAATTGATATAAACCTCACTGGCGCTCCAATTCAGAAATATGTAAAAATATCTAAAATTAAACAATTAGAAGGAAACATTAATTTCCAAGTTGATTACTCACCAGATAAAAATGCTAACTTATATATATCTATAAATGATAATATAATCAAAAACATAAAAAAAGGACAAAATGAAATAACAATACAAAAAGAAATAAATGAAAACGAAGATTTAGACTTTTTTGCAAAACTCTCCGGTTCCAAATCAGAAAAAACTTTTTATTTTGAAATAGATAAAAAAAAATTAAATAAAATAAATGTTGATTTAGACTATGAAAATTTTGAGGCAATATTAAGATTCGACTTTAACTCTGCTGACTTAACCGAGGAAAACAAACAATTACTTCGTCAACTTTATGAAATATTACCAAGCAACATAGGAATAAAAATCTTAGGTTCTTCTGATGAGATAGGGGACAACACAGTCAATGAAAAATTAGAAATAGACAGAGCAAATAATACCAAAGAATTTTTACAAAGTATAAATACTAAAAACTTAAAAATTGAAACAGGAAGAACAAACAATAAGTTTCCAGAAGAAACCCCACAAGGTAGGTTTTTAAACAGAAGTATAAGAATTAAGCTAATTATTGAATAAGATTAACTTATTGCTTTTTGATTATTTTTTTGTTTTAATTCTAAAATAAGGTTTTTAATTCTTTCTGAATTGTTAACTTTAACTATCAAATCGTTATAAAATTTAATAGAGATAACTAAACCATATTTATTTGCTTCAATTAATCCCAAATCTTTAATTAATATTTTTATATCAGATCTTTTCATTTTAAAAAAATTTTTAAAAATAAGTGACTTATTAGTAATAATCATCGTATGTCTGGTATATCCCTTAAATAGAAAAAACACCTTTTCCTCTAATAAAATCTCTTCATCATCTTCCAGTTTACCGTCAAATATAGGATATTTATCATTCCATCTAATATTAAATGGATATATAATAAAACTCCAAATTATTGTTGAAAATGCAATTCCTTGTATAAAATTTTCTAAAAATAAATCAAAAATTACAATTGTAGCTAAATAGCCAATAAGGCGATATAAAATATAAAATTTATTATCTTCAAAATAAATCTTGAATTTTTCATACTTTTTCATAATTAATCCCCTTTTAAAAAGGATACACGATTAAAATTATTATTTATTGAATAAAGTTAATCAAATATTATAAATTTAGGTTAAAACATTATTTATTTATAGCAATATACATATCATATAAATCTAAAACTTCCTGCAACATAATAGCAGTAGCCCCCCACAAAGGAATTTTATGGTTAATATCCCAAAAAGGAAAATGGGTAAGTTGATTAGGGTACAAATTTCTTGATAACTTAATATTTTTTTTATTTGAAAAATGATTAAAAGGTTTTAAAATTATTTCTTCAACTTCATCATAATTTGCTTTAAGATTCAAATTCTTATTAGAATATCCAATCACAGGAGAAACAATACTATTTGATGGAGGAACGTACAATGCACTAATTTCCGTAATAATTTCCACATCTTTTCTTAGCAACCCAATCTCTTCGTTACTTTCCCTGAGTGCAGTATCAATATTACTCTCTCCTACTTCCTTTTTTCCACCAGGGAAACTTATCTGCCCAGAATGTTTTCTTAATTTATTAGACCTCAAAGTAAAAGTAATTCTAACATCTTCACTCTTGTTATCATCAATAAACAAAATCAAAACCGAACTAAGTTTTGAATCAGCTAGAGGTTCAAAAGTTCTAATATTTGGATTTGATTTATAAGGAATCATTTTCTGGTGGGAAATAACACCAGGTAAATCTTCTTTTCGTAATTTTGCTAAATAATTTAAAAAATCTATAATCATTATCTATAAAAATAAATCATAATAATTATGTTTCACGAAAAAGTACTGATATTAGTTTCAAAAATTCCTTTTGGAAGAGTAACAACTTACGGAGCAATTGCAGAAGAAGCAGGTATGAAATCTTCTTCTCGCTATGTAGGACATATACTTAGCACATTAAAAGATAATTATGAGTACCCATGCCATCGAGTTGTTAACAGATTAGGAATATTATCAGGAAAGCATAATTTCTCTCCGCCATGTAAAATGGAAGAACTTCTTGAAACAGAAAATATAGCTGTTGAAAATGATAAAATCATAGACTTTAAAAATCTTTTTTGGAAACCAAAATTAGAATAAATTACAATCAAAAAGTTTATAAAGCAATTCGCCAATAATTTTTATAAAATTCAAACAAAATAACTAATATTATTTTAAATTTTCTTAATTTACAGTTTTTATTTTTCATTTAGGAATTTTTATGAAAAAAATATACCTTTTTATAATTATAACATTTATAACTTACTCATGTTTAGAATTACCAGATGAAATAATCCCTCCAACTTGGGATACAGACTTTAATATTCCAATTATTGATGAAATATACTTTTTAGAAGAAATAATTAAAGTAGATGAAAATATTAAAATTGACTCATCTTCCGGAAAGAAAGTATATATTGTTGAATCAGAAAACTATAATAATAGATTTGGAGTTTCCGAATTTATTAAAAATCAATTAGATGGAAGATTCTTTGAAAACGTACCAGTTTTAACAGGCGATAGTCTTATTGGCGTACCAATAGCTTCAGGAGCCGAAGTAGATTCAGCTCACCTAAAAGAAGGAATACTAACCGCAAATGTTATAAATAATTCAAATGAAGAAGTCATCTTTTCAGTAGAAATGCCAAAATTTACACAGCCAAATGGAGAAGTTTTTAAATTTAACGGAACAATAGCACCAAAATCAGAATTTAATCAAACTTTTGATTTGAAGGATTATCAATATGGAGCAAGAGACCAAGAAAACAGAGGTGAATTACAATTTTTAGTAAACTCTAAACCAAGTAACACATCAGAAGACATATTGAACATTGACATTAATCTTGATGATACTGACTTTTATTACATTGAAGGTAAACTTCCTTCTAGAAAAGTAAGAGATATTAATGAACTTGTAGAACTTCCTTTAACCGATGATGTAAGAGAACTAAAAGATAATGTGGAATTTACAAATGCTCAGATGATAATCTCAGCAAATTACATTTCGGAACAAATAAATATATTTACATCTGAATTCAAAAACTTTCAAATAGAAGGTATTACAAAAGATGGTCAAAAAATGAATCTAACTGATAGAGATGGAAATACTAATCTAGGTGATATCCAAATTTTTGACGGAGATTTTGAAAGAGTATATGATAACACAAACAGTAACATATCTGACTTCTTAAGTTTTATGCCAGATCAAGTATATGTTAAATCCGAAGTTTATCTTAATCCTACAGAGGAAAAAGGTGTTGCAACTCATAATGATTCAATTAACGTAAGTCTTAAAATTAAATCTACTTCAGACCTAGTTATAAAAGAAATAACAATTAATGACACTCTCGACCTTGAAATTGATGATGAAATCAGAGAAGAAATCAAGAACGGTCGACTTGCAGAATTAGTCTATCAAATCGAAAACGCAATCCCAGTCGAACACAATATGAAATTCACATTTCTAGACAGCAATAAAATAGATTTATTCCCTAAAGAAGTTGAACTTCAAGGTGCAAGCGTACTTGATGCAAATAAAAATATTTCCCCACGAGAGATAAATGATGTTTTTGTTCTAAATGAAGAAGAAATATTAAAAATAGCTGATGCTTATTACATTTTATTTGAATGGACAGTATTTACAGACCAAGACCCTTACACTGCATATTTCTCAAAAGAGCAGTATTCCAAAATCAAAGCGTTCTGTAGATTAAAATACAATGTAAACTTTAAATAAGGAAATAAAACATGAAAAAATTACTTTTAATTACATTTTTAATAATTACTAATCAAGCATTTGCTAACTTCGGAAGTTTCGGATTAAATTCTGCTCGTACAACAGGTATTGGAAATGGTGGTGCAGCTATGATGGATAGATTAAACACCTTTCAACTAAATCCAGCAAGTTTAAGAAACTTTGATGATTCTACTTTCTTCGAATTTTCAAACTTCCTATTACTTCCAAGTTTACAAGTTAATGGCTCCAATAATATCTTACCAATCAAAGATATTAACTTATTTTTTAGTGGAGTAGATGGAGAACCATATAAACTATCTGAAGAAGATAAAGCACAATTAGTATCAAACTTTGATGCCGTAGGTAAATTATTCTTTCACACAAAATTCAATGTTTTCTCAGCGGCAGTCCAATTTAGCGAAAAAAGTGGAGCATTCGGAGTCTCTATCGACGAGCATGTAACAGCCAGAATGAACCTACCAACAGACTTAGCTAATTTCTTAATGTACGGAAATTCAAGAGGTCAAGAATTTGATTTCTCAGATTTTGACTACCAAACTGCATGGACTCGCTCAATAGCTTTAACCTATGCAAACACAATATTAAAAGATAGCACAAAAGGTCTTAGATATTTAAATTTAGGTGCTAGTTTAAAGTATTATCAAGGAATGGGTTATGCTGACTTTGAAACCCAAAGAGGTAGAGTCTTCACTAACCAAGAAGCTAACATAGAATTTGACTTTTTAGCAAGAGGTAGAGCATCTGCTGGTGATGCTATTAAAGGATTTGTTGATAATGGTGAAACTCTAAACGGACTTCCTTCATCTGCTGGAAATGGCTTAGGTTTTGATTTTGGATTAATAGGTGAACTAGAAAATGGTATAAGAGTTGGCTTTTCTGTAACAGATATGGGTATATTAAACTTTACCGAAGGAATAGAAATTGCAGACTATGAACTAAAAACTACAATGACCAGTGTTAACAAAAATGAAATTGACTCCGTTTTTGAAGGTATGTCCAAAAATAATATTGCCAACTCAGAATTTAGCGTTGCTCCTCCAACTACAATAAGATTTGGACTTGCAGTTCCAATCCATAAACTAGCTGCTTTCCCTGGCTTATTCAATGCATATTTCGATTATGCTCAAGGTATCAATAATAATTTCGCTAATTCGTTAATACCTAGAGTTTCACTTGGAGTTGATTGGAAATACAAAGAAAAACTTCCTATGGTGATGACTGGTGTTTCAAACGGAATTACAGGCAAATTAAGATGGTCTATGGGCTTAGGGTATGAAATATGGAAAATCGGTATGTATGTAAGTACTTACGACTTCATGAATGTAATAAACCCAAACACTAATTTTTCTGCCTCCTTTAACTTCAGATGGAGAATTTATTGACAGAAAATTTATTAGAAAATAATATAATAGAAAAAAATATATTAACTGAACTCAATATCAATATTGATCACATTGCTACAATAAGAAATGCTCGAGGTGGAGTTGAACCAGACCCTATTCTTGGTGCATTAGAATGTATTCAAGCTGGTGCAGATGGTATTGTATGCCATCTTAGAGAAGATAGAAGACACATAAAAGATAATGATGTTATTCGTCTAAGAGAGTTAAACACAAGACTAGATTTAGAAATGGCTACTTCTAAAGATGTCATTGACTTAGCTTTTAAAGTTAAACCAGATTTAGTTACTATTGTGCCAGAAAAAAGAGAAGAACTTACAACTGAGGGCGGTCTAAATACCCAATTCAAACAAAATGAACTAAAAGAACTTACAAAAAGATTCAAAGACCTTGGCATTATTGTTAGTTTATTCATCGAACCTGAAAAAGAAAAAATAAATGATACACTTGAAATAGGTGCCGATATGGTTGAATTCCATACTGGGCACTACTCAAATGATTATCCCAATAATTTAGGTTCGCATTTATCTAAAATAAAAGAAGCTATTCTCTATGCAAAAATTAATAATCTTAGAATAGCAGCAGGACATGGACTAAACTATCAAAATACAGAATCTATAGCATCAATCAAAGGAATTGATGAACTAAGCATTGGGCATTCTATAATTTCAAGAGCAGTTTTTGTTGGTCTGCATAACGCAGTCAAAGAAATGAAGGAGATTATAAAAAATGCCAACAACTAATGATGATGAAATTTACGAAGTATTCGATAACATTGCCGAAAAATACGATTTCGCAAACGACATCTTTACATTCGGTCAACACAGAATTTGGAAAAAAGAAGTCCTAAAACAATGTGATTTCAAAGATAATCAAAACTACTTAGACATTGCCACTGGAACAGGCGATTTAGCAATTTATGCAAGAAATCAATGCAAATTCAACCTCAATATTTATGCAACTGATATAAATGAGGCAATGTTAAATGTTTTTCATAAAAAAAATGAAAAACAGAAATTAAACATAACAATAACAAAATCAGATGCTAGAGACTTACCTTATCAAGATAATTTCTTCAACTCTGTAACTATCGCCTATGGAATCAGAAACATACCCAACCCTCAAGTATGCTTAAAAGATATTCACAGAATACTAAAAAATGTGGGAGTCTTAATTATTCTTGAAACAGGAGTTCCAAATGGATTATCTAAATACCCTTATAATTTTTATGTTAGTAAAATAGTACCATTTCTCGGAAAACTAATAACCAAGAAAAAATGGGCTTATGAATACCTTAACAGAACTGCACATACCTTTCCTTATGGTTCTAATTTTGCAAATCTTGTTGAATCTTCTGCAAATTATAAAACCATAAAAATTGAAAAAAAACTATTTGGAGCATCATACATATATCAATTTAAGGCAATCAAATGATTTATCTAAGGGCTTGTTTCCATAGATACTTAATCTTTTTTATTCCATCTTTACTTCTGGGATTGCCGTTCTACTATTTTTCTGAAAACTTCAATTTAAATCAATTAATATTATTTCTAATTTTAATTTTATCACTCGGAATAACCGCCGTACTTTTTAGAAAAATATATAAACTAAAACAATTTGCTCCTCTTAAAAAATACTTAGAACTATCAAATATTGAATCATCTGAAAATAAAACAAATCCAATTTATTTATCATTTATAATGTCAATAAGTATGTTTATATCAGTACCTTTATGGTTATACTTAAGCATATACGGTGACTTCTACTTCTTTCTTTATATTCTGCTGGCATTTTTTACTATTTTAATTGCATTTCAAAAACAAATACGCCTTTACGATAAATACTTAAACTTTTTACTAATTGGAATATTTACAACCATAATTCCAATACTTGCTCTCTTTGAATTAGGTAAAATCAAAATCGAAATTTATAATCTTCTAGACATCGCCTCTTTAATCGTTGCAACTTCATCACTTGTAATCCTTAAAGACATAAAAGATATTTTCCAAGATCATAATTTAGAGAAACAAACTATACCAAACACTTTCTCAGTCGAAAAAAGTAAATTAATAATTTACATATCATCTCCACTTATATATATTTTCATATTATTAAAATTATTTGTCCTTAAAAGTGCGTTCTTTTTTATTCCGCTCTTCTCCGCACCATTGTTAATTAATGTAATGTTAAAAAAACATAAAAATGTCGGAAACAACCTAAATACCCCATTAAATATCTTCTTTATATATATACTTTTTCATTCAATATTAGTATTTTTATCAAACTTATTTACCTTACTTAGAATTTTATAAATAAAAAATTTTGTTAATTAAAAAATAATTTGTAAGTTTAGATTATTAAAAAGTAAAATTTAAAAAAAGTTTTAAAAATTTAGCTTATGATAACTTTTTTACTGATTTTTTGCAATTTACTTCACTCACAAATAGACCTCCCTAAGCAAACTCGCTCTGCTTACGAAGGTAAAGAATTTGTAGTTTCTTTTATGCAAAATGAAGTAACCAGGTTAAACCCTAATAGAGCAGTTGACCAGAAAATCATCATTTCTTCACGCTTTAACGCCTCTGCAACCATTACTACTTACGACGTATCAAACAATAGACTCTCTGAAAATATCTACAACATAACACCAACTAATTCTCGCAAAATTGTTATTCCAGAATACTTTATGTGTAACCAAGAAGGTGAGGTTGTAAAGAAAAACATTTTAATTCGCTCAAACAGAGATATATCAGTAGTATGCTATTCATCTCAATACACTACTAGCGATATGTATTCTGCAATTCCAGTTTCCAGATGGGGAACTGAATATCAAGCTATAACTCATGGAGTTGACCATTACGACTCCCAAGACGCAATTTACAAAACAGAATTTACAGGTCTGCCTAGAAGTGGACAATTCTTAATAATGGCTAACGAAGACAACACAGAAATCAAATTCACCCCAAGAGCAAAAACTAAATCAAGAGACGGTAATCAAGAATACACTATCATACTTAATAAATGGGAATCATACCTCGTACAAGCTGATGAATCTCTAACTAAAATGGCTTACGATTTATCTGGTAGTATTATACGCTCAAACAAACCAATCGGAGTTTTATCCGGACACATGAGAACGGCAATTACTCCTAAATTATTAAATGATTTTGGAGACAGTAAAGACCACTTAATAGAAATGCTTAATCCTTCTAATCTCTTTGGTAAAGAATACGTTACAGCACCTTTCGGACAAAGCATTAAAAATTATTTTTGTCTAACAACAATAGAACCAAACACTGTAGTTGAAGTTCTTGATAATGAAGGAACTCAAAGAATATTTTTAGACTTCCCTGGTGCAAGAAAGTACATCAGAATCGACGGCGCTGCAAAATGGACATCAAATAATAAGTTCCAACTCGCTCAATTCATGGCTAGATACGGCGAAGATGATGAGGAATGCAACGAGTTTTACGACCCTTCTTATGTAATAATTCAACCTGTTGATTATTTCAATAACAATCTAAATTTCTTAACTATTGGTTATAACGAGTCTGACTATGGACACGCTGGCAGAACCTCTGAATGTGGCTTAACTATTGAAAACCAACAATATATTGCACATTATGCTATGATTATAGCTAAAGAAGATGCAAGATTTAATATTACTGTTGATGGCGTTGGTTATCCTGTTACAAACTTTGAGGGTACTGTCCCAGGAACAGATTATTACTTCGGATACATACAACTAGAACCAGGGCAACACGTCATTTCTACAAATGGCGGTGGCTTTCAAGCACTAATTTATGGAAGGGGTTACTACGATTCTTACGCATATTCTCTTGGTGGGGCATCAATACCTAATAGCGAAAGTTCTCTTGATGATACACCTCCTGAAATTTCAATACTTGACAATTGCGATGAAATCATTGTAAACATAGAAGATAAAGATGCAAATCCGACTGGTATTCAATTCATTGATATCATTGATAATCGTACATATAATGTTAATATCTCAGGACTTAATCAATCCGGTAACTTTGCTTCTTTAATTGCTAATCAAATTGATAAAAGACAAGATGCTCAAATCACGTTTCAATATTACGATAATGCGGGTAACGGAAGAGAATATACACACAATTTCATTGGACAAAACCCTGATATTGTAGATAAAAATTTAGGGCAAATAGAATTAGACCCCAACTTAGTTTATTTCACTACTTTAAGAAATCTTAATGATAATGAAGTTGAAGTAACTAATTTGTATTTCTCTGATAATAGCTATTATCTTCAAAATGAATTTCAGCCATTTGTTTTGTCTGGCTCTGAACAAAAAGAAATTGGCTTTTTGATTAGAGATTTAGCACCAGAAAACATACCTAATGAAGTTTATTTAATCTTAGAAACAAACTGCAAAGTACTTGACACAGCATTCATACAACTTCAAAAAATCAGCTATAGTTTCTTTGGTAACGGTATTGATTTAGGAGATATACCACTTGGTTCAGAAAAATGCGGACCAATATATTTTGAAAATAACGGAAATCTAAATTTAATTCTAACGAAATTAGATTTCGAAAAATCAATTGTAGCGATTGATACTATTGGAGTTAATAATATTGACTTGCTACAAGAAGAAAGAATTAACATAGAATCATGTGTTCAACCATTCGAAAGAAATTTTCCTCCAATTAAAGTTACTGCAACCGCAATAGGTTTTTACGGTGAAGGTGAAAATGCTAAAACAATAACTCTCACAGATGAAGTTGAAGTTACTTATCATCCAGTTGGTGCAATTTTCAATGATATTTTTCATGATTTTGGAAATGTAATAATAGATGAAAAAGCAACATTCACAATTGAAATAGAAAATATTGGAGATTTGAATAATTCTCCTACTTTTAATTATTTGAATATAGCATCTAATGGCAAATTAAGCCAAGACAATGATATAACAATTACTCAAATTGAACAAGATTTTACAGCTGGTCAAAAAATCAATTTCACTTTTAGCTTTGAGCCAACACAACTTGGTTATTATGATAACATAATTACTTTTGATTATCTCGAAGGAGTCCTCCTAAGACAATTCAATATCCAAATTGTAGGAAATGGAATTAATAACAAAATTAATGGTTTTAACAACTGCTTTCATGATACATTATTTGTAAATGAAGAAGTTAATGAAATTGAGTATGATATATTTGAATATCAAGGTAATGTAGATAAAACTCTATACAATATACGACCATTAAATTCATATTTCACAAATTCTGAAACAGGAATTAAACAAAAAATTCCTTACAGTGATAGTGATATAAAATTATTAGAAATAAATAAAGTATTACCTAAGCAATTAGAAAATAACGAAGTAATAAATGGATTATTCTCATTTATACCAACAAAATATGGATTCTCAGAACTTGAAATACTAGCTATTACAACATCTTCAGAAGAAGGTAAACTTTTTGATTCAACTATAGTTACAATATGTGCAAATAGTAAACTGCCATTATATCCAGAATTAGAAATAATGTTAAGCTCTGACGATGTATGGGCTTGCGATACTACAGAATTATTATTTATAATCAGAAACACTGGTGAAACGGATATTTTACTAAACGAAATTAACTTAAGTTCCGATTATTTTACAGAATTTAGTATTGAACCTGAAATTCCAAAAGAATTAAAAGTAAGTGAAGCTATAAATCTTCCATTAAAAGTTTTTAGGTTCAAAGATGAAACTGAAGAGGTAGAAATAAGTACTGTTACAACTGATTTATTAGGCAGATTTAGCAGGACATATACATATAAACATCAGATAGAACCAAAGTTCACACAATTAATATTACCAGATTTAGACTTTTCATACAATATTGGTGATAGCTCAATAGTCAATATATATGGTGATATTCCATATAACATCGATATTCCCGCAAAACTAAAAATTAGAATTTATGCAGAATATCAATTATTATGGCTCTTAAGTGAAACAGCAGAAATTGTAATTACAAAAGATGGAAATATAACCAAAAGAATCCCATTTAAAGTTAACAAAAACTTAAACGATATTCAATTCGGCTTAGATTACTTCGAGTTTGAAGTAAACGGAAACGAACGATGGAGTATAGACTTACTATTCAGAATTATGCTTAGTCAATACTTTGATTCCGAAATAATTGTCGAAGTTTTTTATGATGAATGCTTTAAAAGCATAAGAAAATCATACCCTGTAAAGCTAAATGAAGTATGCGCTCAGCCATACAGAGTTGTTAAATATTTTGATAAGGGGGATATTAATTTTGCTTACGACTTTAAAAAAAGTGAATTGTTTATAAAATTAGATATTCCTGTAAGTTCCAACTATACAATATATTTAGTTGATATGCTAGGAAAAAAATATCCACTTGAAGAAAAAAAGTTTGTAAATTCCGGAAAATATTTCTTAAATTATGATTTAAAAAAATTCCCAAACGGAAATTATTTTTTAAATATTGATACTAAATTCATTAAAGAAACTAAACAAATAATAATAATTAAATAAGGGGTCATTATGATCAAAAGTTTACCAAAAAAGTTATTCATAGGGTTTTTGACGTTTATAAGTATTTTTACTTACTCAAACGCACAAGATAACCCACTTGCTCCAGCACAAGAATCAAAACCATTTTACTTAGGTCCGATTTTTGGTTATAATAGGGTTACACACAATACAAACAAACCATCTATTCCACTAGCGTTAGATGATGTTCCTTGTCCAAACTTTGAAAATGGTGCTGCAAATGGATTTTTTGCAGGTATCTCATTCGAATATATTTTGGGTGAAGCGGCAAATTCAAAACAATCAATTATAACTCGATTAATGTATAGCACAATGCCATCATACTTCGAGCAACAAGGTGATGACCTACCTACTACAGTAGGAATAGTTAATGCTGACGGTTCGGTTACTCCAACCGAAGCAATAACATCTATCAACTATTTGAATGATATTACATATAACACAATTGCTTTTGATATTTTATATAAATTCAATGTTGTTAATGCTGGTAAAGTTGGTATTGGCTTAGTTGCAGGTCCAACTTTTGATTATGCTATTCAAGCTACAGAAGTTAATAGATTAAAATTAGTTTCTCCAGACAACGCAGCATTAATCAGAAACGAAGAAGCTGCAGCACAGAGAGGATGGATTTATCCTGAAGACGATCCGCAATCATTAATCTTCAATGATGGAGATATCTTAAATACTAATGCTTTAAGAGTTGGTCTAAAAGTTGGTGCTCAGATGGAGATATCATTTCCTAAATATGTAATAGTTCCAAACATAATGTACAACCTTGGCATAACAGAGTTAACTCCTGACTTTGATTGGAGAGTAAGCGTTCTTCAAATAGGTGTAGATGTTAGATTTGCAATCAAATAATTGATTCATAAGTTAATCTTTTAAAAGCCCAGCAATTGTTGGGCTTTTTTTATAAATTAATCACCATAAAAAATTAGTTTACATAATATCTGCACACAATATTAGCCATAACTTATAAACCATAAATATTGATATAGATATAAAAAAATGAAAAGTTAAAAAATGAAAAAACCTGCAAATTATTTCATTTTTAAATAAATAACAATAATTCTTAAATTTTATAATTTTTAAAAATTAGAAAAAAGAAAACAACAAATTTAATAATATTCAAATATTAAGAAATAATCAATTTAATGTTAAGCTTTTTAAAAAAAAATGCGTATTTTTGAATATTTTTAAATATGAAACGTCTTTACAAAATTACAGGTTTAAACAAAGAAAATGGACGATAACACAATATTAAAAATTGAAAATTTACATAAAAGTTTTGGAAACTTTAAAGCAGTTGACGGATTAAACTTAGAAGTAAAGCAAGGTGAAATTTATGGTTTTCTAGGACCAAATGGAGCAGGCAAAAGTACAACAATTAGAGTAATTCTATCTTTATTAAAATACGACGAAGGTAAAATATACTTTTTCGGAAAAAGATTAAATGAAAGTTCAAGAAGTTTATTCTCAAGAGTAGGCGCCTTAGTCGAAAAACCAGATTTTTATTTATATCTAACTGCCTTCAGAAACTTAGAATATTTCTCAGAATTATATGGACACAGTTTCTCTAAAAATCAATTATATGAAACATTAGAAATGGTTGGCTTAAAAGGAAGAGAAAAAGATAAAGTAAAAACCTATTCTCTTGGAATGAAACAACGATTAGGTCTTGCCCAAGCTTTAATTCACGACCCCGAACTAATCATTTTAGACGAACCAACTAACGGATTAGACCCTCAAGGAATGAGAGAAGTCCGTAATCTACTCACAGAATTAGCAGTAAACAAAGGAAAAACAATATTCCTTAGTTCCCATATCTTGAAAGAAGTAGAAAGTATGGCAACATCTATGGCTATTGTTAATAGAGGTAAAACTTTAGTTGAAGGTAAAGTTCAGGAATTGCTTCAGGATGCCGAAACTCATATATATATCGAAACTAATGAACTTAATAATATTAAATTAGAAAACACTAACGAGTTTGAGGTCATTAGCTTAGAAAAATATAAAATTGAACTAAAAGCCAATAGAAATACTATTCCAAAAATCATTGATTTACTCAGAAATAAAAACATAGATATATATTCTGTAAACTCGGTAAACTCTCTCGAAGAATACTTTATAAAGTTAACTGGAGATCATCAAACGGGGGATAAAAATGTTTCTTAGACTTATAAAACTCGAACTATTTAAAATATTTAGTAAATGGAGAACCTATATAGGTTTTATTGCTATAGGTATCTTAGTTCCAATAATCCACTTGGCAATGATAGCCGAAGGTGATACATTAATCGAACTCAGTACAAGAGTGCTTAGAAACTCATTCGACTTTAACGGAGAGTTAATTAACGGATACATGGTAACTCGTATTATAATGCAATTTTTATTTATAAACATTCCATTATTAATAACACTTGTTGGTGGAGACATGCTTGCGGGTGAGGCAACATCAGGAACTTATAGATTAGTATTAGTAAGACCAATTTCTCGCTATCAACTTGTAATAGCTAAATATATAGCTGGTTCAATATACGTAGCACTTCTTGTTATATGGCTATATCTACTAGCATTAGGTTTAGGAGTCTTACTCTTTGGAACAGGAGATATGATTGTTGTTCGCTATGCAATAAACATTATACCTGAGAATGACGTATTATGGAGATACGGAATAGCATTTGGATATGCTTTTTTAAGTATGTGGGTAGTTTATACAATTTCTTTCTTCTTTTCGTCATTTGTTGAAAACTCAATAGGTCCGATAATAACAACAATGGCAATCATAATTGTATTAAACATTTTAAATTTAGTAGACGTAGGTATATTTTCAGACATTCAAGAACTATTTTTCACAACCCACATGAACGCGTGGATTCTACTCTTTGAAAAAGAGATAGACTATGCTAGTTTTTATCGTTCACTATTTATTTTGATAGGACACGTTGTAGTTTTATCAGGAGCAACATTCATTTACTTTAACAAAAAGGACATAAATTCATGATTTCAAAATCAATTCTAATAATTATTTTTTATTTTACTACAATCTCATTATTCTCAAACGACGGACAAAAAATCGCCGACGAAGTATTAAGTCAATACAATAAAGTTAAATCCTTCGAAGCCGAAATATCAGTGCTTATTGATATAAGTTACTTAAAAGCACCCGAAAAAACTGGTAAAATATACTTTCAATCTCCAGACCAAACAAAAGTAGACATAGAGGGCTTTTCAATGCTTCCCAAACAAGGAACAGGAAACTTTATTGGTGAAATTTTAAAAATGAAAAGCACTATAATATCATTAGGTAATGAAGTAATCGATGGTATAGAACTTACTCATCTTAAAGTGATTCCTAACGAATCTAAAGATATTGTTTTAGTTGATATGTTTATAGATAAAGCTAATAGAGTAGTAAAGAAAGCGGACATAACCACAAAAGACAATGGAACATTTTACATTAATTTAGATTATGATAAATTTGATAGTTTTGTGTTACCCACATTAGTAAATATAGAATTTGTAGTTCCTAATTTTAAAATGCCAAAAGCATTTGTAGGTCCTCGCGACAAAAACAAAGTAGATAAATTAAGCGAAGATGGAGAAACAACTCGCGGTAAAGTTATTATTAAATATTGGAATTATATAGTGAACAAAAAGATTGACAAAAAAATATTCAAAAAATAGTGGTTTATCTAAAAAGCATTAAAAACTTTAAATGTCCAAGTAACTCTTAATACTTGATTTTCAGATTAATATATTTTTAGACAAACCATATTATTTATTTTACCAATTTACCTTTTACTGCTTCACTTATAAAAGTTCCCCAAGTCAAATTAAGACCATCTTTTCTATGAGTTCTTATTCTTTTTAAAGCCATATCAGCAGATGCTTTTACAACCCAGTCAAAGTTTTCCTGACCTACAGATTTAATATCACAATCAGGTGCAGGATTACAAAAATCAATTGCAATAGGGACACCATTTCTTACGGCAAACTCAACTGTGTTAAAATCATAGCCCAAAGCATTGTTAAGTTTGATAACATATTTTTTAATAGTGTTAAGCAACTTTGCTTCAATTTCACCACCACCAATAACATACCTTTGGTCAGAAGGATTAGCCGGCTCATATTGCATAATTCTTACCATATCACCACCAATGCAATAACATCTGAAATATGCCTCATAGTCTATATTTTCTTGAAGTAGCATAACTAAATTATTAGTTTCACTATATTTTTCAAAGAAATCTTCTTCATTATAAACTTTATAAACATCTTTCCACCCACCTCCATCATGCGGTTTCATAAATGCAGGAAAACCAACGTAATTAAAAATATTTTCCCAAGATAAAGGATATTTTAAATTACTAAATGAGCTTTCAGAGGTATTTGGAGGTATTTCCTTAGAAGGTAGAAGAGCAGTCTTAGGAACAGGTACTCCAACCTTTAAAGCAATTCCATTATTAAAAAATTTTTCGTCTGCACTCCACCAAAATGGATTATTTAAAACAGCTGCTCCAGACAGCGCCAGCATTTTCAAGGTTGATCTATAAAACGGAACATCATGAGAAATCCTGTCAAAGATAACAGCAAATTCACTTTCCATTCCTTGCGATACATCATCAATAGTTATAACCTCAGCAATTGCTTTGTTTTTTCTACTATTAATTTCATCTGCAAGTGCTTGTGGAAAAGAACGTTCCATTCCATGAAGCACACCAATTTTTTTTAAACTTTGTTTAACCATTTTTAACCTATAATTTTGTTAATATACTCCGGAAACATTTCTCTCCAAACAGGCCAATCATGGTCTTTGTCCCTTCTAATATCTAACCAATGATTGATATTTTTGTTTTTTAAAATTTCAGACATTATAATATTATCATCAAGGCAAAAATCATTCTCGCCAATCCCAAAAACAATATCAATATTATAAATATCTGGAGTATTTAAATTTGGAAGGAAATCTGGTGGGTTGTTAAAATAAACATTGTCATCATAATAACCCTGTAAATGCATCTTAATATCAAAAGCTCCACCCATGTTAATTATATGAGAAACCAAATGTGGATATTTATACCCAAAATTAGTGGCGTGGTAAGCCCCAAAACTACAACCAGCAAACACAACCTTTTGTTCAGAGGTTTCAGCTAAAATTTTAGGTACTAATTCTTTAATTATAAAATCATCATACTTTAAATGATTTTTTACCCTTTCTGCTGGGTGAATTTGTTTGTTATACCAGCTTTCCTCATCTATGGAATCAGGACAGTAAATCTTGATTTTACCATTATCTAACTTATCCACAACAGTATCAATAAGTTTAAAATCTTTATTTTGATAGAATCTTCCCATTGATGTTGGGAATAAAATAACTGGTTTGCCCGTATCCCCAAAAACAAGCATTTCAGTTTCTTTGTTTAAGCTTTGAGAATAAAATTTAATATAATTTTCTTTCAATTTTCTTCTAGAATTGTTAAAAATATTTTTTAAAATTAATAAATTTTGTTTAAAAAGCAAGTATGTTTTTAATTTTTAAAAATCTTAATATTAAATCATTACATTTTAAACATTACAAATATATTTTCTTAATTTGAGAATTATTTGCTATATTTGCTAAATTTAAAATAAAAAATTTAATAAAATAATATTTATGTCAAAAATTCAAAAATTTGTAAACAAGAATGAACTTGGCGCTGGGATAAGAGGAACATCTTTATCATTTGATGCAATAAGATTTGAAAGTCTAAATCAAAACTATGATTTAGGAGAAGTATTCTATCTATTTGCAAATAACGAAATACTTTTTAATAAAGTTATAAAACAATTTGAATATGCTCTAAATATTGATGGTATTCTAAATCATTATATAGAAAATATAAAGATATTGGAAAAAGAAATTAATTACGACCATAATCAAGTTTTCTTTTCTGCTGACCATTCCTCGAGTGGTTTATATCTATCCGCTTTTAAGAAAATCAACCCAGACGCAAAAATTGGTGTTGTATGGATTGATGCTCATGGAGATATGCACTCTCCTTATACTTCTCCCTCTGGAAATATGCATGGAATGACACTAAGTATTGCACTTAGAGAAGACAATATTGAAAGAAAAAAAAGAGAATTACCTATTGAAGTAAAAAATAAATGGAAAAAATTACAAAGTTTGTCAGGAGAGCAAAAAGCTTTAGAATATAGTAATTTAATTTTTTTAGGAATTAGAGATTTAGAAGAACAAGAAGAATTTATTTTAAAGAAAAATAATGTTGAGTACTACAAATCTAGCAAAGTTAATAGTGAAAGTATTTCAGAAATAGTAAAGAATATCGATGAAAAGTTAAAAGATTGTGATCATATTTTTATTTCTTTTGATGTTGATTCCATGGACCCTGATAAAGTATCCTATGGAACAGGAACCCCTGTTAAAAATGGATTGAACTTGGATGTAACAAAAGAATTAATAGATAGACTAACAAAACTTAAGAAAAAAATTTCTTTTGAAATTGTTGAAATAAATCCTTTGCTTGATAGTCATAACAATATGGCAAGAGAATCTCTTGAATTAATAAAAATTGTATTTGAAAATTTAGAAAAATGAAATATTATTTAATATTATTTATTATAATTTTAAATTCGTGCAGTCAAAAAGTTGATAAAAATTTTGATAGCAATAATAGGGAAGATGTTAAACAACTAATAAGGATGTATGACGCAAAAAAAATCAATGAAGATGCAATGAGCCATTTTGTTGATGCATTGATGCTTCAGCAACAAGGAAACTGGGCAGAAAGTTTAATAGACTTGCAACTTGCTTTAGAAAAAGATGAATCAGCTGGGATTTATTATTCAATAGCAAAAGCATATATAACTTTAGATAGACCCGAACATGCACTTAAAGCTTTAGATAAAGCTTTAATTCAAAACCCTAGATTTCTTCCAACTCTTGAATTATTAGTAGAACTTCATATTAAAAATATGAATTACAACAAAGCTATTAATGTATATAAAGAAATAATAAAAATTGATAATTCATTTCGAAGAAAATTAAATTTTGCCAACATATTAGAATATTATAAACCTAGTGAGTCGATTGAATTATATGAAGAATTATATAATGAAGATACCAGAAATGATAAAATATTACTCAAATTAGTTCAGCTTTATAAAAGCACAAAGCAACAAAATAAATATTTAAAAAGTTTAGAAAAACTTGTAGAAATTAAAGAGAGTTCTTCCAAATACTCTCTTGACCTTTTAGATTTATATCTTGAACAAAATGATTTTGATTCAGCTTTAAAGTTATTAGAAAAAGTTGATAAAAATATTTCAACAACAGAATTAGATAAATTTTATGGAACAGTTGGTTACAAAATGCTATATGATTCTACTTTTCAAGATAGAAAGTTAATAAATGATTATTTAGGAAGGATTGATTCCAGGTTTTATTTCAATTGGCAGATACAATTACAATCCGCTTATTTATATTCAAAAGTGGAAGATGAAGAGAAAACATATACTTTATTTAAGAAAGTATTAAAGATTTCTGATACAATACCCGATATTCCTATAAGCATTGCTATATTCTATATGCAAAAAATGAATGATTCTTTAGCTTTTAAAATTATAAGTGAAACTGAAGATAAATTTAAAAATGATTATAGGTTTCCTTTTTTCAAAGGTCTAACAAGCCATTCGTTAAAAAAATATGAAATAGCAATCAGCAGTTACAGAAGGTCAATTGATATTGAACCAGAATTTTTAGATAACTGGATTCAACTTGGAATAGTATATGACCAAATAAAGATGTCTGATAGTTCAGATTATTTTTATCAGATGGCTTTAAATTTGGATTCTTTAAATCCTCTTGTAAACAATAATTATGCTTATTCACTTTCAATAAGAGGAAAAAGTTTAAACAAAGCCAAATTTATGAGTGAAATAGCTTTATCAATGGAACCAACAAATGCAGCTTATTTGGATACTTATGCTTGGATAAATTACCTTATGGGTAATTATAAAATTGCCCTTGATTATATTGAAAAAGCTATAAAAATAGGTGGCGCGAGCGCTGAGTTATTTGAGCATTATGGAGATATTCTTAAAAAGCTAAATAGACAAGAAGATGCCCTTTCTGCTTATAAAAATGCTTTAGAAAAAGAACCAGAAAGAATTTCTGTAATAGAAAGAATTAATAATTTAAAGAGTGATTAAATGTTTGCAATAATTGGCGCTGCTTTAGTTTTATTTTCGATGTTAGGTGGATTTGTAATGGCAGGTGGGAATCTGTTAACATTAATCCAGCCAGCTGAGTTTGTTGTAATAGGAGGAGTTGCAATAGGTGCCTTGATTATGGCAAACCCAATAACTTACATTAAAAAAATATTTGCGGCTTTTGGAACTGTAATCAAAGGTGTTTCTGTAAAAAAAGAAGATTATCTTGACTTAATGAAGATGCTTTATGAATTATTCCAATACGCTAAAAAAGAGGGCTTAATTGCCCTAGAACCACACGTAGAATCACCAACCACATCGAGCATAATTTCTAAATATCCCTCTTTTTTAAAAAATCATCATGCTGTAGAGTTTATGTGCGACACTCTAAAAGTAATATTATCTGGTGGAATACCTGCTCATGATTTAGAAGATTTAATGGATATGGATGTTGAAGGTCACCACGAAGAAGAACATATAGTTGTTCACTCTATAACGATTGTTGGTGATGCATTACCAGGAATTGGAATTGTTGCAGCAGTATTAGGAATTATTGTAACAATGGGGTCAATTAACGAAGGTGCTGAATCAGTTGGTAAACACGTTGCTGCTGCTCTTGTTGGTACATTCCTTGGAGTTTTGCTCTCTTATGGGTTCGTGCAACCAATAGCAAGAAGTTTAGAATTAACTAATTCCTTAAACGGAAAATATATGGCTGCGCTAAAAGCAGCATTATTATCATTTGCAAAAGGTGCTCCAGCTTCTGTTGCAGTAGAATATTGCAGAAGAGCAATTGACCCTGAGAATCGTCCAACATTTGCCGAAAGTGAAGAAGCCGTTAAATCAGCAGGACAAAGTAGTGGGAGTTAAATAAATGGCTAATGAAGAAAAATCAGGTGAACAACCAATAATTATAAAAAAAATTGTTAAAGGTGGCGCTGGTCATCATGGTGGTGCATGGAAAGTAGCATACGCCGATTTCGTTACTGCAATGATGGCTTTTTTTATAGTTATGTGGATTATATCGGCTTCAGAGGAAACAAAACAAAAAGTCTCAAATTATTTTGATGACCCTGGTGCATTCTCATTTGTAAACGGAAAACTAGCTACCCCAATTGATTTAGGACTGAAAAACGTTCCAGGTAAACTAGATGGAGAAAGAAAAGGTGATGGCTCCGGTAAAAACCAAGTAATTGACCCTACGGATGAAAATAGAGATGATTATCACGCTATAAAAGAAGCAATAGAACAAAAAGCTATAGAAGATAGTATAATAGAAGATAGTATACTTGCTGCACAAAAATTACAAGAAACCGCAAAAGAAATTCAAAATTACTTATCTAATTTAAAAGAAGAACGCCAAGATTTAAAAGAAGTGTTAAACTCAATCGTCATTTCGCTTAGCGATGATGGATTAAGGATAGATCTCATTGAAACCAATGATAATTACTTTTTTAAAGTTGGAAGTTCTGATATTAGAGGTGAAGTTAAATCTATACTAAAAGAATTAGCTTTTGAAATAGGTCAATTGCCCAATTACGTAACATTAGAAGGACATACTGATTCAAGAAGTTTTGGTAAATCGGCATCTTACTCTAATTGGGAGCTATCATCCGACAGAGCAAATGCTGCAAGAGGATATATGGCTCAACATGGCTTATGGGATGGTCAAATTAAAAAAGTAATAGGATATGCTGATTCTTACCTTAGAGTACCAGAAAATCCTTTTGATAATAGAAATCGTAGAATTAGTATTTTAATTCAAAACTTAAAAGCTAGTGATTTAGAAATTAGTGAAGAAGACTTATATTAACAAATTATGATAAATATAAAATATATTATTGTTTCTTCTAATTCAGAAAGAGTCAAAAAACTTTCTGATGTTATCTCATCTTTATTTCCTGAAAATGAAATAAAAAGTTCCCCTGATTTAAAAAGCTCCTTTGATTTGATTAAAATCAATACCCCAGCTATAATATTTTGTGATGAAACTTTATCTGATTATGATGCTATAGAATTGCTAAATTATACTATAAAAAATAAAATTAGAGAAAAACTTTATCTAATAATTGTTTCAGAAAACGATGATTATGAACACCTAAAAAATTATATAGATTTAGAATTTGATGATTATTTAATTGGACACGAAAGAACTCAAATAATTTATAATAGAATCCGACTTGGGTCTAAAATATTATCAATGAAGTTAAAAATAAAACATGAAAATAAACTTCTTTTGATGATGTCAAAACAATTAGAAGAAGACTTAAATAATATTATAAAATTATCAACTAAGTTCATTCAGTCACGATTGCCTGCAAGCGCTGATATGCTTTCAAATATAGCAAAGATTTCTATTTGGATTGCACAAAGGTTTAATCAGTTAAGTGAGCAAGATATTAAAGACATTGAAATTGCTGCTTACTTTTGTCAAGCAGGTAGATTATTTTTACCTGATAATTACCTTAAAACACCTATAATGAAAAATGGAAGGGTTACAGACCCAATGATGAACCAAATACCAGTTGTTTCAAAGGAAATTGTAAATTCTATTGAAAAATTTAAAAATGTTGGTGAGATTTTATATCATATATACGAAAATTTAGATGGCTCTGGGATTCCTGATAGAATTCAAAATTGGCAAATTCCACTTGGTTCAAGAATAATTAGAGCGGTTCTTGATTTTGAAGAAAATAGGTACTTTAATGAGTTAGATGCTAATCAAACCTTAGAAAAGTTAAAATCAAGAGTTAATAGAATTTATGATGGTAGAGTTATAAATTTACTTGAAGAATATATAGAAAAACAAGAACTTACAGATATTAAAATCTCTAACGATGTTGCGTTTATGCTTTCAGAGTTAAAACCTAATATGATAACAGCAAGGGAAATTAAAGCAAATTCTGGTTTAAAATTAATGGGTTCAGAACAAACTCTATCTCAAAAACATATCCAGATGCTAATCAATCATTCTTCTACCGATCCAATATTAGGTTATATATATATAAAGAAAAATTCAATAAATAAAATATATGTTGACTAAATAATATTTTGACAACACAACAACCAAAAATCAATCAAATTATTCTTTTATAAATTTTTGATAAACAATATTTTCACCCGTTTTAATTTCTAAAATATAAAAACCACTTTTCAATGAGGAAACATCTATCATATTTCCATTATTTTCAGGAAAATAAATATTTCCTAATACATCTATTACTTTAACTTCTCTTGCTAAATACTGATTATAAATAAAGATATAATCACTCGCTGGGCTAGGGTATAGAAGGGTATTATCTGAATTTCTCTCTACTGAACTAATAAAATCCCCACCACAAAACTCAAACGAAAATAATTCCTGTCGTTGTACGGAATGTCCCGTTGCTCCCGTAATTCCGATGTAGGCACCTTCGTTACTAAATAAATCTAAATAATTTCTAATGTCAAAATCGGAAACTTCTAACACTAATTCTTGTCTTGCGTTTACTTCGTTTAAATAAACATATAGATACTTATTTTCTTCATCGTAAATTATGTTCATTTCATATCTTGTTTTATCTATTTTAATTTCATCAAGATAATTATTCTGTGAAATAAAATTGTCAGAATTATGGTCGTTTTTTAAGAGACCTTTTGAACTAAAAGCAGCAATATGATTTCCATTGGGGTCATTAAACCCAAATTCGTCGTTCATAAACATATCCAATTCAATAGCGAAGGCATTTCGGAGGTTTTCGATTCCAATTCCACCACCTGCGTACCCAATAACATCAGGTGTATCACCTTGAATTACAAAAGCAATTCCGTCTGCACCTTCCGTAGAACCATCATAATTTCCGTTATCTTTCCCTTCTGAAAACTCAAAAGTAAATTTAGAGTGAAAACCTTCGACAACAGAAACTGGATTTGATAACCAGACAGCACCTTTTTGGTAAACATCTGGTTTTGTAAGTCTTAGAGTTGAGTCATAAGTAACCGCATTAGCCACGAGATTTAGCCCTTGCTTAGAATGAAAATTGGTATATTCAATTTTATGATTACTGCAGGTGTCGGGGAGGCTAATTATTTGAGATATTTTTAAAATATAGCCAGTGTAAGGTCCCTTTGAACTTTTCTGAACTGCATTTTCAGTTAAACGGAAATTCGATGATCTTGTCCAACCATTGACATATAAATCATTGTTATAAAATAAAATATCTCTTCCAGTTTCATCATTAGAACCACCTATAAAAGTAGAGTATAATAATTTTTCTAATTCTGAGTCAAAAACGGAAACAAATGTATCAAATAGTAAGTTTTTGTTTTTTTGTAAAGCATTTTCTGTAACAGGAAAATCTTCTGAATTTGTTTGCCCTGATACATAAATATTTCCTTCTGAATCATGACTTATTCCCCCACCTTGGAAACTGGTTACATTAGTATTTCCTTCATTACTTGAGCCACCTAAATATGTTGATTTTAGTAAAGTCCCATCTTCTTTAAATTTTCTTAAATAATAGTCAATACCTCCATTTTTTTCTGATTGATATGCATCTCCAAATCCTAATTGAGTATTTTCTGTATATCCTGCAACATAAAATTCATCAGAATCATTGCTTACTGAATGTAAACTTTGCACGGCATCTATTCCTGAACCTTGAAATCTTAAAGACCAATCAGTTGTTAGCGTTTTTCTATTAATTGCAGTAAGAAATGATGTTGAGTTTCCCATTGAGATAAGGTTTCTTAAATTTGTGCTATTAGAATAACCTCCTAAAATTAAATAATTTTTAGTTATACACATAGTTTCAACAAGTTCATTATTACTACCTCCAATTCTTGAAGAGTATATTAAATCATTATCATTATTAAAACCCATTAAAAATCCATCATCATCTCCTAAATGATTGGGAAATTCAGCATTATTAGTACTATAAAAATTATCAGCACTATAAAATCTACCAGTAATCCAAGCTATACCATCATCATCAATTTTTACATCTATTGCTGTGTCATATCTACTTCCACCATGATATGTACCAAATTCAAATTTTCCTTCGTAATCTAATCTAAAAATGGTTATATCGCCTTCTCCAGAATGAGTTGTTTGAATTGCTTTATTAGTACACGGAAATCCATTTGAATGAGATTCACCTGCAACCCAAACCATTCCTTGTTTAGTGTCAATATAACAAGAACCATCTTTTCCAGGACTACCAACATAAGTACCCCATATTATATTTTCATTTTTATCAATTTTTACTACAAAAAAATCTTGGCTTCCACTTATATTTGATTGGTAAGCGTATTGAATCCAAGCATCTAAATTTGTGGAGGAAAACCCAGTAAAATAAAAATTGTCATCTTCATCTTTTGAGGAACTACCTGAAATTGAATTACCATTGCCAACAAAACTTGAATAAGCAATTTCAAAATTTAACTCTTCATTATTTTGTATTTTGTCTTGATTATTTAATAAGATCGGTTCGTTTTTGGAATTATTTGGATTTTGGTATTCTTTAGAGTTTAAATATATTTTACTTTTCCCATTATTTTCAAAATATAATTTCTCTTTTAAATAAACTTTAACATCACCATATTCAACGTAGGTAAGACATTGTAAATCTTCAATTTTGAATGTGTCTATGTAATAGTTTATATTTATTGATTTAGGATTTTTTAAGTATGAAGAATTATTGAATTCATCTTTAAACTCAAAAATGTATTCTTTATTATCAATAGAATATTTGATTTTATCATTTAAAAATTCTATTTTTGTGTTTTCATAAAAACTAATTAAATTATTTTCTTTTTCATTTTCAAAAATGAAGTTTTGAGCATTTACATTTAGTGTAAAAAAGTAAATTGTTATTAATATAATATTTTTCATAATAAAGGAATTTTTTGAATGGACAAAAATAATATTGCAAATATAATAAAAAAAATCATCTTAGAGATTAATGATGAAGCATTTTTTGAAAACAACACTGATTTGATGGAAGAACAAGTTTTAGATTCTTTAGAGACAGTAACTTATCTATCTAATATAGAAGAGGAATTTGATTTATCAATTTCTACTGATATTTATATTGAAAAAAACCTCGGAATAGTTAATAATATGATTGATTACATTTATGAAAATACAAATATTTAGAAAAACAAATTTTACTAATCCTTGATGTTTTTAACCAAAATTTTTCTAATAGTATAAATTATGTTAATTTTGTTATTTATTTTATACTAAATCAAATGAAATTGTTATTAATTATTATCTTTTTTCTAAATATCAATACTTTAAGAGCAGATGAAGATCAAAACTTATCTACTCCCTTTAATACCGTATATACCCACTTAGAATATTTACAAGATTATAACTATAAACCCGAAATCTCTGCTACTGCTTTTAATGTAAATGATAAGAAAAAAGCTAAAAATCTTGCTATAAAACTAAAGAGATACCTCGATGCTACCAGTAAATACGTTGATATGGATAGACTTCCAAGAACCAACGACTATTATGATTCCTCAAAAGCAAGACATGTTTTTTATTTATTTGAAAAGAATAAGGATATTTATGTTGAAAGAGTAGATAGTAATTGGTATTATTCAAAACTTACTGAAAAACTTATTCCTGAATTATATAAAACAATATTTCCACCAGGGTTTCAAACAATTTTACACAATATGCCTGAGTTTCTCTATTTAAAGTTTTTGGGAGTAGAATTATGGAAACTTTTTGGATTATTAATATATTTAATACTTGGCTCTCTAATTTATTTAGTTGTAAATGGAATAATTAATAAATATATTTTGGGAATTCTTGAAAAAATAAAAAAAGGTATTTTATTTAAAGAGCCAGTATCAAAGGCATCCAGTCCTGCGAGTATATTAATAGTTTTGCTTATAATCGGTAGTTCACTTCCTTACTTGCAGTTACCAATAAATATTTCAAAATTTATAAGTGGACTATTTAGTATATTATATCCGATTTTATCAACAATGATTGTTTATAGAGTAACGGATTTATTATCAAGTATATTTGAAAAAATAGCAGAAAAAACTGAAACAACAACAGATGACCAGCTTGTACCACTTGTTAGAAAAACAATAAAAGTAGTTGTAATTGTAATCGGTAGTTTTTATGTAGTAGATAGTACTGGAGTTGATTATACACCACTTCTGGCAGGCGCTTCAATAGGAGGTTTGGCTCTAGCTCTTGCAGCTCAAGATACTGTTAAAAACTTTTTTGGTTCGATAACGATATTTACTGACAAGCCATTTGATGTAGGAGATTGGATTGTATTTGGCGGAGCTGAAGGAACAGTAGAAGAAGTTGGTGTTCGTTCAACAAGGATAAGAACATTTCATAATTCATTGGTTTCTATACCTAATGGTAAAATATCTGATATGACTATAGATAATATGGGCAGAAGGCAGTTCCGTAGATATTCTACAAAATTAAACTTAAGATTTGATACGCCAATTAATTTAGCTGATCAATTTGTTTTAAAATTAAGAGAATTAGTGATAAAACAAGAAAGAACTCGAAAAGATTATTTCGAAATTCATATTAATGATATATCTGAATCGTCAATACAAATATTAGTATATATATTTTTTCATGTTCCTAACTGGACAGAAGAATTAAAAGGAAGACAAGAATTTATTGTAGACACAATGAAAATTGCAGAATCATTAAATATTAAATTTGCTTATCCTACGCAAATTATTAAAATTGAAGAAGATTATAAACAAATTATTTCGAAGAAAAAGGATTTGAATGAATAAAACCGATGTCATTAATGATGTGTTTGAATTATTAAAAAACCAAATACATAAAGATGATGACCCAAATCAAAAAGTTATTGATTATAAAAACCCTGATGAACTTAAAGATATTTTTAAAAATAATTTCGAAACTGGAAGTAATGATGAATCTTTAATTGAAAATATAAAGAATTATATTCACTACTCTGTAAAGACCTCGTCAAAACAATTTCATAACCAACTATTTGCAGGAACGAACTTACCAGCTCTTTTAGGAGAGTTAACTTCAGTAGTAATGAATGCTTCTAACTACACCTACGAAGTATCCCCAATTGGTACTCTAATGGAAAAAGAACTCATTTATAAAATGGGAAGTAAAGTTGGTTACAAAGATGCAGATGGAACTTTTTTAACAGGCGGAAGTAATGGAAATTTAGTTGCAGTATTATGCGCCAGGCGTAAGTATTTCCCAAACATAAAAGATGAAGGAATTTACAATTTACCAAAATTAGTGATGTTTGCTAACGAGAAATCACATTATTCATTTGAAAAAGCTGCAAACGTTACTGGTTTAGGAATAGATAGTGTGATATATATTAAATCAGACAATAATGGTGAAATGATACCTGAAGATTTAGAAATAAAAATTAAAGAATCATTAAATAAAGGTGAAAAACCATTTTTTGTTGCAGCAACAAGTTGTACAACCGAATATGGTTCATTTGACCCAGTTATTGAAATAAATAAAATATGCAAAAAGTATGACTTGTGGCTACATATCGATGGTGCTTGGGGTGGGAGTATCTTATTAAGTGAGACATATAAAACTTTATTAGAAGGAAGCGAATTATCTGATTCATTTGTTTGGGACCCACATAAAATGATGAGTATACCTTTAATTTGTAGTGTTTTTCTTACAAAACATAAAGGACTATTGGAAGATACAGTTTCAACAAATAGAGCTGAATATATATATCATGAACATGAATTAATGGAATATGATTTAGGTAGATTTTCACTTCAATGTGGAAGGCGAGTAGATGTTTTTAAACTATGGCTCACTTGGAATTATTATGGAGATAAGGGACTTTCAGACCTAATTGACATGTTGTTTGAAACCGCAAAAAAAGTAGCTAGTTATATTAAAACACAAAATGATTTAGAGCTAGTAATAGAGCCAAAATCACTAAATATTAATTTTCGAATTTTAAGTGATAAAGCACTAAATTTAGACAAATTCAATTTAGCAATTAGAGAACAAGTAAGATTAAACGGAAGTTCATATTGTAATTATACTAATATAAACAATAAATGGGTTTTTAGGTTAATAATTAATAATCCTGAAAAAAAATATGAGGATTATTTAAAATTTTTTGGTAATTTAAGAAATGCCAAAGTACAAATTGAAAAAAAAATAAAATAGTATAAAATAATGTTAAATTACTTCAATATTTTCAAATCATTAAATCAAAATTCAAATAGCCGAAGTGGTAAACGCTTCGGCAATCTTATAAAAGCACTAATCACTATCTTTACAATTATATTGTGCTCAGTGTTTTATATTCTAAGAATACACGGTGATTATACAACACTTTCAAGTGATATTCCAACAAAAGGTTTTGTTTGGACAGGAGAAGATATTGTAGCAAATTATTCATTTCCAATTAAACGTAATGCTGATGATTATAGAAATGATGTGAATAGTGTACAAGCAAATTCATATATGATTTTTGATAGATATGATAATGTTTTAACTTTTGAAATAAAGAAATTTGAAAATTTATATATAAAATATGAAAAAGAAAACCCTGAAGAATCATTAGAAAAACTTAATAAAATCAATGGTATAGTAAAAGGATTTATAAATAATTTATATAAATATGCATTTATTGATATTGATTTAAGTGATATTAAAAATATTGTTATTTATTCATATAATAATAAAAAGCGGAGTGTAATACCTTATGAGTTTGTATATGATATAAAAAGGGTAAGAACTAAATTTAATTCCTTAAACATTAGTCAACTTGATGAAAAGTATTCAAATTATATCATTAGTGAATATATTAACAACTTAAAACCTAATCATATTTTTAACAATAACTTAACTGAAAATGAAATAGAGTTAATGAAAGCAAGTGTTCCTAAAACTAACGGATTCGTTAGTGAGGGAGAGGTATTAATAAAAAAAGGAGATAAAATATCTGAAGAACATATTTTAAAATTACAATCATATCGTTCTTCACTATTTGATATTGAAACCCAAGATAACAAGTTTTTTGTATACATTGGTAGCATTGGGCATTTTATATTAGTATTTTCATTTTTATTGATTTACATATTCAAATTAAAACAAGATGAATTTTATGATAATACAAAATATGCATTATTATGTTCATTCTTGGTAATAGTAGGGGCGCTATCATATCTGTCAATTTCAATATCTTACAATTATCCTATGGAATATTTTATAACAATTCCAGCTTTTTCAATGCTTGCTGTTATGTTATTCGACTTTAGAACAGCGTTTTATTTGACAGTTACAATGTCACTTATGGCAGCAGGAATAAGAGGGAATGATTATACAATTGGTATTACTATGATGTTTGCCGGAATATTAGCAATATATTCTATACGAAATATTAAAGATAGAAGTCAGCTTTATAAATCAATTTTATTTATTTTTATAGGTTTTTTTATTGCATTGTTATTTTTAGGGTTAGAGAGGAATTTCACTTTAGATGAGTTTATACAAAATTCAGCTTTTGCTGCGGTAAATTCTGCAATATCACCTATTTTAAGTTTTGGTTTGTTATATATAATTGAAAAACTTTTCTCTTTCACATCAGTTTTAAGTATTGAAGAGTTTGATAATCTTAATAATAAATTAATGAAAGAACTCAATGAGAAAGCATCTGGCACATATTCGCATTCCATAGCTGTTTCGCATTTAGCTTCAAAATGTGCAGAAAAAATTGGAATAGACTCGGAGTTTTGTAAAGTAGCTTGTTATTATCATGATATAGGAAAAATAATGAAGCCAGAATATTTCATTGAAAATGTTCAAGATGGAAAAAATAAACATGATTTTATTGAGCCAGAAGAATCTGCCAAAATTATAATAAAACATGTTACAGAAGGGGTTGAAATAGCTAAAAAGTATAAATTACCTGAGAGTATTATTGATATTATAAAAGAACATCATGGTACTACAATTCTTAATCACTTCTATCAACAAGAAGTTAAGAAAAAAGGTTATGATAATGTAAAAAAAGGGAATTACCAATATCCAGGTCCAATTCCTAGTACAAAAGAATCTGGTGTAATAATGATATGCGACCAAGTTGAAGCAATATCAAGACTTCCTGAAGATAAAAGACCTTCTTCAGAAAAAATTATTGATGAAGTAATTGAAAATATGCTGAATCAAGGACAATTTGATGATTCAGGATTAACAATAAAGGATTTAAAACTTATTAAGCAAACATTAATTAATATCCTTCAAGGTGAAAAACACAAGCGAATTGAATATAATAATAATAATTAATCAATGGAATTAGAACTTTTATATAAAAAAGAAATTAAATCATTTCTTAATTTTATTTCACTTGAAAAAGGATTATCATCAAATACAAAAGAATCTTATCAATTTGATTTAGAGAGATTTGCTGAATACCTCCAAAAAAATAAAATTGGTTTTGTTGAAGTAAATCTCAAAGTATTAATTGATTATTTTAACATATTAGCAGAAATAGGCTTAGCTTCTACTACTCGTTCCAGATATATTTCTTCAATTAGAACATTTTATAAATATCTTCAAGGAGTTAATAAAGTAAAAGTAAACTATGCTGATAACCTTGATTTACCTAAATTAAGCAGAGATTTACCGGATACTATGACTATTGAAGATATTGTCAAAATTATTGATTCAATAGACGAAGACTATAAACTTGGTTTACGTGATAAATCTATGATTGAGATGTTGTATTCTTGTGGATTAAGAGTAACTGAACTTATTAATCTAAAAGTAAAAGATATTTATTTTGAAGAACAATATGTTAGAGTAATGGGTAAAGGCAGTAAAGAGCGTATTGTGCCATACGGTGATAAAGCTGCGAATGTTATTGAAAAATATCTATCTATTTTAAGACCCCGATTATTCAAACCCGAAAAGTCAGGTAACTATATGTTTTTGAATAGCAATGGTATGAAATTAAGCCGAATGGGACTTTGGAAAATCATCAAAAGATGCTCCGAAGTAATTGATAGAGGTATAGAAATTCATCCACATTTGTTTCGACATTCTTTTGCTACACATTTGATTGAAGGTGGGGCAGACCTTAGGATTGTTCAAGAACTTTTGGGACATTCTGACATTTCAACTACTCAAATTTATACTCATTTAGATAAAGAACATATACTTGAAGTTCATAAAACCTTTCATCCAAGATCTTAAATTAATTTTTCTAAAAAGATATTTTATTTTTTTAATAAATTTAAAAAGATTGTAATTCTTTAGCCAAAAACTTCAAAAATAGAGTCAAAAATCTCTGTTGATCCAATAAATATTCCAATACCAAGAGTTATTTTTCTGCCATCTAAACGTAAAATGATATATGGCAAAGATACTATACTTAATGTAACATAAGAGTATATGATGAGTACAGTATTAAAATAAGTTATTAACTGAGAATTTAGCATAAATATTGTCATTGAACTTACAATTACTAAACCCATTGTCGAATTTATTTGCTTAAGATTTATTTCTTTTTTACTCCAATATATTGAAATTGGATAGCTTAAAATTGCCGCCAAAATTAATAAACTTGTTGCAATTCCTTGTTCTGTAAAATCATTAAAAGATGATAAATTTATAAATTTTGATGGTAATATAAAAAATATAAAACTATGAGCTAAGCCAAGAATAGTTCCCATTGAAATTACTGTAAATAGTGATATATTTTGAACTCTTACAATTTCAGGATTTGTTCTTTGTGTAATTTCATCAGATACTTGTTTAATAAAAAATATACCAGAGCTAACTACTAAAACTCCTCCTGCTGCAAATGTAAGTGCCGGACCAAGAAAATGAATTAAATCGAGTATTATTGGTTCTATTGAATAAGTTAATTCTGAAGTAATAAATAATATTGCCATTAATTTAGGTAATTTATTTTTTGGAGCAAAAAGGTCTATCAAAGAGTTTGCTGGTGAAACAAATAAGTTCATTGCAACAAGCCAAATTACTACCATTACTGGTAATACAAAAAATGTAAAAGTTGATGGATCTAAAGGTATCATTGAAGCTACTACCATAAAAGTCATGCCTGTAGCTGCTATCCCGATTGAATAGACTGTAAAAAACTTTTTGTTTCGCTTCATTAAATAGTCTGTCATAAATCCAGCAAGAACTGGTATTATAATTAATATTATTGCTTTTCCGAATAACAATACATCTGATAAGTGTTCTAAACCAAACTTCTGAACTAAGACTGGTTGATATTCATTATAAGCTACCCATGAAATTATTAACGAAATATTTAATAACACAAGTGCTATTACTTCTGGTAATTTTATCTTGTTCAATTCATTCATTTTTATCTCAAATTTATAATAAATTAATTAAAATGCTTCACCTATAAAAAAATAAAATCCAAATCCTTCTGGGGTGTAAGCCACGTCAAACCTTGTGTAAATATCTTTTTGTTTAAAAATTAAATATCTTAATCCACCTCCAACTGCCCATACAAAATCATCATTATGAAGTTTATTGAAACTTGGAAACACCGCTCCTGCACTTCCAAATACTGCTCCACCAAGTCGCTGAGTGAATGGTAAGTTGAATGGTAGAAATCTAATTTCTGTTTGTGCAGCAACTTGATTTAAATCTCGGTATCTACCAAGATAATAACCTCTCATCATTGATTCACCGCCCATAAGTGCCATTTGGTTAAATGGTATATCACCCCAGTTAAATTGTCCAAAAAGTTGATTTGCAAAAACTATTCTCTCGGTTAATGGGGTGAAGATTCTGTTATCGGTTGTAATGGAAGTAAAATTGAAGTTACTTCCCCATATTTTATCTGAATGTAAGTATCTCAGTTGATTAAAGTAACCTTTTCTTACATTTAGAACGTTATGTCGAGTGTCATAAACAATTCCGATTCCTAATCCAAGATTTGTTGAGCCATCAATTCCAGTGATATTTGGTTTTTCGTTATTATTTTTTGGCACAAATTCTACTCTACTGATTGATTGCAAATTAAACTCAAATCCAACAAATACATCTTTGTATATTTTTTTTAATATATCTTCACTTAGATTGATTTGGAAACCATTGATTAAGCCGATATATTCACTTGGAGAATCTGATCCAATTCCATAGTAGAGAAGGGGAAAGCTCTGCAATCTTAGCTTACCTAATGAAATCCAGCTGTCGTCTTGAAAGTATATTGCATGGTCGAACCAAACTCCAAATTGATTTTCTAGGGTATAGAATGTAAATCCGTTTACTTCACTTAGTCTATTAGCTGTATCTTTGTTTGCATAAAAGACTAAAAGTGAGCTGACACCAAATTCCCAACTTGTTTCTGGGGTGTAAGCAATTGTTGGATACAATAATAATTGTGGTTCGTTTGTGCTTAGTGTATCTAATATTATACTATCTAAATACTTTTTAAATAAACATTTTACATCTTTTTTCTTTTTTTCTTCTGCAATACTGAAAGATGAAAATAGTAATAATAATGTTAAAAAAGTTAAATATTTTTTCATTAATTTTATTTATTTATTTCACTAATTTAAAAATTTATTTTAGAATATTAAAATTCTGTTAAGAAATAATTATTTAGGTTTATACTTTTTTTTAGTATTATTTCTCATTATCTGACTTTAATTTTATCATAATACAAATCATTTAAATAATTTCAAAACATAAAATTAATTAAATACTTTTCTTTAAATTAAATATTACTTGTTAATTATTAAACATTTTTCATCATAGTTGTAATTATACTTTTAGCCGACTCACAAGCACCATTTACTGTTGCTTGATTTTCAATCGAAAAAGCTTCACCAGCAAAATAGATTTTATTATTCACAGGATTTTGTATTAACTTTATTATATTTTTTTGATTTCCATCAAATGAGTAGGAATATGCACCTTGAATGTAAGGCTCTTTTGACCAGTTTTGAATAATGTGTTTTATATAATTGGTTGTTGCTTTACCTTCAAAAATTTCATCTAATTCTTTTAAGAATTTCGCTATTATTTCTTCTTCCGTTGCTAACTGAGTGTATGATTTAGCTTTTTCATTTATTGCAAACAGACCTAAAATATGCTTATTTGAATCTTTTTTAAATGCAGCGTCGTAAACAAATTTTTCTTCTTCATCTAATGCTTCATAAATATTACCAAAAGCTAAAATGTCCGGATAAAACTTTTCTTTAAATTCTATAAATATTTTTATTCCATCACCTATAAACACCTTGTTAATTGCTTCTAATTTTTCATTTGGCAATTCAGGTATAAAGTTAATTTGATTATTTTGAAGTATTTTTAATGAAGTTGTTATAAGTACCTTATCTGCATTAAATATTTCATTATCTTTTGCTTTTAAAATAACCTTATCTGTTTCATAATTTATTTCTGAGATAGGTTTATTAAGTAATATTCTATCAGAAATATCGGGTATTATAAACTCCTCAAAAAAATCAAACCATGTAGAATTTTTAAATTTCCATTCACTAAAAAAATGTCGAATATAGTTATGTGATTTAAGTTTACCATCATTCCATGTTTTTATATCTTGTGGACTATAATCTATAGTTTCTATATTTACATTAACTTTTGGATTATCGATAATTTCATTCAACACTTTAGGATTTGTATGAATCCATTCAGCACCAATATCAATAGGAAAGTCTGTAAAATTATCTAATTTTTTAACTCTACCACCATAAAAAGGTGATGCTTCAATAATTTCAAAGTCAACGCCATATCTTTTCAATAAATAGCCAGCTGACATTCCAGCAGCACCTGCACCAATAATAATAACTTTTCCATTAAAATTCGTTTTAAAATTTGGAACTATAGAATCATCATCACTACAAGCCTGTAAAAGACCGCTTGACAGAAATGGAAAACCTAAACTTATTAGCAAACTTTTCTGAATAAATTCTTTTCTTGTCATTTTCTAATTAAAAAATGTGGGAAAATCTCTTACAAAAATAACCTTTAAATTCTTTTTATATTTCTTGTAAAATATATAAATCTAAAATATAAAAAATCTATTATTTATTCTAATTATTTTGGAAAATGTTGATTATTTTGGGTTTTTTGATGAAAAAGAAATTTTATTCTATCAATTTTGTGATTATTGATTTTATTATTTTACTTATTTTGTTTAAATGTTAATTTCTACTCGTCTCAATAAACTTAGGTATTAAATTCATTTTTTCTTCTTAAATTTGCAGTTATTAAATTTAAAATTGAGTATTATGTTTATTATTGCTGGTCCTTGTTTGCTCGAATCGGAAGAGATGATTGATGTGGTGGCTGCTAAGTTGTCGCAATTATCTGATAAGTATGGTTTTAAGTTGTATCTTAAAGCGTCGTATAAAAAGGCGAATCGCACTAGTTTGAATTCTTTTTCGGGTATTGGTGATGAACTTGCCTTGAGTATTTTAAGTGATACTGCGAAGAAGTATAATCTGGAATGTTTGACTGATGTGCATACGGTGGAAGAAGTTAAGTTAGCTTCGCAGTTTGTTGATGTGCTTCAAATTCCAGCTTTTCTTGCTCGGCAGACGGAACTTTTGATTGCGGCAGGGGAGAGCGGGAAGATTGTGAATATCAAAAAAGGGCAGTTTATGGCTGGTAAGGATATGCACAAAGCCGCTGAAAAGGTTGCTTCAACCGGTAATAATAATATATGGTTATGTGAGCGTGGAACTTTCTTTGGATATGGCGATTTGGTGGTGGATATGCGTAATTTGATGATTATGAAAGAAAGTAGCTACCCTGTTGTTTATGATGCAACTCATTCGGTGCAACAGCCAAGCATTAGCGATACAAGCGGAGGGCAGAGGGAGTTTGCTCTTGGACTTGCTAAGGCGGCGGCAGCGATTGGGATAGATGGCTTGTTTTTGGAGACGCACCCAGACCCAAAAAACGCAAAAAGTGATGCGGCTACTCAAATTAAACTTGATGAAGTGGAAGAGTTTATCGCTACTGTTTTGAAAGTAGATGGGGTGAATAAAAATTAATTTTTGCAGTAAAATGCGTTTTTTGTTTTTTTCTGATTTTATAACTTTTAGTATTGTAAACAATTATAAAAAATGGCTAATATTGTGTGCAAAGAACCCCACCTAAATCCTCCCCTAAAGGTGAGGACTTGTTGATTTTTGTATGTGTAAGAACTAGTTTTTTTAATTTTAAATTATGTAAATTTAGGGTGTTTATTTTTTTTATCAAGTATTTTGTTTTTAAAAATTAGCAATAGTCAAATCTCTGTTTTCTCTATAACTTCTTTTACAATTTTAGGATGTAATGATTTTTTACCATGAAATGGGATGACTATTCTTATATTTTCTTTTTTATAAATTCTATGACTACCTTTTGTTCTAATAAGTTCAAATCCAACTGCAAATAATAATTTCTCAGCTTCTTTTGCAGTCATAATTGGTAACTTAGGCATAACTCAAATCTATACTTTCAATAAAATATTGCTTAGATTTAATTAATTCAATTTCCTCTTCTGATAGGGTTGATACATAGAGTTCAATTGCCTCTAAGAGGTTTGCCTTTGTATCTTCGTAACTTTCACCTTGAGTATGGCAACCCTGTAATTCAGGACAATAGCCATAAAATCCATTACTGTCTTTTTCTATTATATAATTTAATTTCATTGTATCTCTAATTTTAGTTATCAACGAATAATTATAAGATTTATTTTAGAAAGGTTTTTTTCGGTAAGGGAAAGACCGAAATTTTAACAAAATAATTTTTAATTTTTGCAGAAAAATGCGTTTTTTGTTTTTTTCTGATTTTATAACTATTAGTATTGTAAGCAATTATAAAAAATGGCTAATATTGTGTGCAAAGAACCCCACCTAAATCCTCCCCAAAAGGTGAGGACTTGTTGATTTTTGTATGTGTAAGAACTAGTTTTTTAAATGTATTTTTTGCGAATTTAGGGTGTTTATATTTTATTTATTTTGTTTTAAATTAATACTACCTACTTTCTATTCTATTTTTGTATTTCTAAATTTAATTTTTTAGTTCTAAAAAATTTTTGCAAGGTCTTGTGCTATTTCAATAGTTTCTTGCAAAGTACTTGCTTGAGCTACAAGTCCTTGAATATCTTCAGATGTTGCCAAAAATACTCCTTCGGGTAGCTTTTGTATTTTTAATTTTATTATTTTTTCCATAATGTTTTATATTTTAAGTTAGAAACGAAATTGGAATTTTTTTATTTTAATTTTTGCTCATTGGTAATTGAATATAATATTTTAAAAATAAATTCGTTAATAAATCAAAAAATGGTGGGAAATGGAAAGTTTGTTGATAAAATCTGATACTAAAAATAATCAATTAATTAAAGAATTTGCTTTAAAATTAGGAGCTTCGGTTAAAAACTTAAGTGATGAAGATTTAGAAGATATTTCTTTGGGTATGCTTATGGATGAAATTAAAACTAATGAATTTGTATTAAATGAAGAAGTTTTGGAGTATTTGGATAGTGATAAATACAATAATAGGATAGCTCACTACTAACATTTCTAGAAAATCTTCCCGATAATGCACATCGAAAAAACATTTACAAAATTTTTCCTTAATTAATTAATTTAAAAAAATGAATTATGCAAATTTATAGTTTTTATTTAATTTATGAATAATTTTTTAGACCAAAAAATAAAAAAGAAATGAAATAAAATATAGTTTATCGGGAGTGTTTTATATATAGTTGGAATGAGTAATTATACCATTTAACAGTAAGTATATGAAAAGTAGCTGATTTTATGTATTTACTGTTCAATTTATTCCTGACAATAAAATTACAAAACTAACTTTAAGTTAAGAACTTAAACTGCTATTTATTATATACTGTTTTATAGTCTTTTTATTTTCTTTTTCAGGTAGATTTTTTCAGAATCCTCTTTATAAATTTTATAACCACATTTAAAATATATATATGTCAAAGGTTTAAAATTATAGTGTTTCTTTAGTACAGAAATTATAAAATTTTTATTTATTGAAAATTGATTCAATATATAATCTTCAACCATTGATATAGATTTGCTCAAAACAGGTCTACCTTTATAAGACAAATCAACTAGACCACCAGATAATTCAAAAGTGTTTTTATTGATTTTAACTACTCTTGCCAAAACAGTTGGTTTGTCATTCCTTAGAATTAAATAATATTCTTTTCTTGTTTTAAGATTATCTATCAAATCTAATCTTAAATTATAAATAAATTTTTCTGCACTATCGCTTTTATTTGTATCATAGCGTAAATACCAACTAGACATACCTTTCAAAATTTCAGGCACATCATTTTCAGTTAATTGTCTAATATTATTTATTTCCATAAGCCAAATAATACGCAAAGTTTGTAGCAATTCCCCTTTTATTTTGAATGTCTAAAAATAGAAATTGCCCATTCGGATTGCACTCTAAAAAAAAGATACCCTTTTCATTTTCTATAAAATCAAAAGCACCGAATTTCAATCCCATTTCATCCAAATACTTCAAACACAAATTATTTAAAGGAAAGTTATCATAATATTCAAGTTTAAGTTTATCAGGTTCAACTCTTCTCCAGTCAATAAAATAATCGCCTGTTATTTTATATGGGTAAACAATTCCGTTAAAACAAGTAACTCTTATTTCAAAATCGTGTTTTATTCTTTCTTGAGTGTATTGTATTTGTAATTCAATTTCGTTGTTTTTAAGTTTATTAAATAATTTTTTCGTTAATAAATTTGCGTGTAAAATATATTCAATGCCATCTTTATCTTTAATTTCATTTACACTATCAATTGGCTTTATAATGCAATTTTTTATATATTCTTGTTTAGCCAAAGTGTTAAATGAATTTGAAATAAGTTGTTTAGGTAGTTTAAAACCTAGCCTTTTTGCAGTTATTTGTTGTCTGATTTTACAAGCTGCTTTTTTTAAATTTAACGGGTGAGATACAATATGAATATCGCTATTTTCAATACAAGATATTAGTCCTTGAAAAGCAAGATAATATTCTGTATCTACGAACTTCTGTACATATTTTGGTATCATATGATATTCAAAATTCAAATCTTCTGGTCTTCTCCACCAAACAGTTGTTAATTCTTCACTTTCTATATATTTCTCGTTTGTTTTATTATAGATTTTAAATGAGTTATTATTAGGAAATATTGATAGGTCGTAATCTTTATGAACTCTATCTGTATTTAATCGAAAATAATCTACTTCATTTAACTTTCGCAATTCTTTGATTATTGCATCGGCATGGTAATCAATAGTATTGCTTATTATTAATATTTTTCTCATTGTACATATGATTTATTAGTAAGAGACCGTCTTTCCAGACAGCCTCTTTAATCTGGAAACTAATCTTTTCTATTGCCTTTATCATCTTTGTCACTATCATTACCACTTTTTGTTGTTGCACTCCAAGTTGTTGGTGGCGAAGTAGATGCAATAGGAGTTTCCCATTCTCTTATTTCAGTCAAGGTGTCATATGTACCCAAGTGACTGTTTGAAATAGAATTTATAAATTCGATTTCAACTGATTTTTCGATTAATTCTTCTGTTAGTACCATAAAAAATCCTGATTTAATTATGCCTACTCCAGTTTTAAGGTCTCTTCGGCTTATTCCGACCTCTATGGGTTTCAGTAATTTCCCAAAACTTGTTATTTCACGAAATAAATATTTTATTTCTTCAAACTTAAAAAAATAAAATAATAATATAGTCGTTAACTTCGTATAACCAGTAAAAAAATGGAGTATTATAAATGAGCGATGGAGAATTAAATTTATTTCGTAAAGAACTTGAAATTCGTAATTATAGCGAATCTACTATAAAAAGTTATACTAATTCAGTAATCCAATTTAATAGATGGAATAAAGGTAACATGTTATTAAGTAAACAGTTACTTATTGAGTATGTTGAATTTTCAACAAATAAGCAAAAGTCTTATAGTTATATTAAAAATTCTATCACGGCAGTTTGTCTGTATTCTGAATTAATATTAGGTAAAAAAATAAAAAATAATTTACTTAGAAATATAAAACGCAAAAAGAAACTACCTAATGTAATGAGTATTGATGAAATCAAACAAGTAGTTAATTCAATTTCAAATATAAAACATAAAACTGCAATTTCTATAATATATTCTTGTGGTTTGAGAATTAGCGAATGTATTAATATTAAAATTTCTGATATAGATTCAGGCAGATTGATGATTAAAATTAGAGGAGCAAAAGGTAAAAAAGATAGGTATATTCCTGTATCTTCTAAAATGTTATGTATGTTAAGAAATTATTATAAAGAGTATAAACCTAAGGATTATTTATTTCAAGGTAAGAATAGTAATCAATATTCACCTAGAAATATTCAAATTGTTTTAAAAAAAGCATTGAAATTATGTGGAATTAATAAAAATATAACTGTTCATTCTTTGAGGCATAGTTTTGCTACACATCTTGTAGAACAAGGAATTAATATAAGTATTATCAAAGAATTATTAGGACATAAAGACATTCGAACGACACAAATTTATACTCATATTTCTTCCATTAAATTATCTCAAATTAAAAATCCATTTGATGATATATGATTTTTATTATTATTTTATTTAAAGTTCATTTTGTTAATTTCGACTCCGGCTCAATACAGGTCGCCTCAGAATGACGGGTGGGTGATTCTAATAATATTAATCTTCTAAAATTTGATTTGGATTTCTTCTTGCATCAAATATTTTTAAAATAATTAAATTGTTTTTATTTACTTTATATACGATTTTATAAATTCCAGATGATAAAGTATATTTATAATCCTTGCCTAATATTTTATCTATTTTTCCTAAGTTTGGATATTCTGAAATTACTTATAGGGTTTTAAAAATATTTTTTGAAATGTTTTTTGCAATGGAATACATTTCTAAACTATTATAATAAAGTATTATTGATGAAATATCATTTTCTGCTTTCTTAGTCCAAAAAATGTTTAATTTCATAATCCTAATTTCACTTTTAAATCTTCATTTGATATTAGTCTGTTGTTTTTTATGTCGTCCTCTGCTTCTAATATTTCATTTTTGTATTCTTCTATTGTGAATTGCTTTGAAGTATTATTCAACATGAACTGTAATTCGTTTATTAATTCAGAATTGTCAATCTTTAATATGTTTTCTATTATGTTGATTTTCTTTTGCTCTAAGTTTATATTTTTCATTTCCATTTTTATTCCAATTTTTATTTTATTTACGTTTTAAATATTTTTTTATTTTAAAATTTGATGTTAATTTGTTTTTGCAGATTTGGATGGTTTTTGTTTGCTATTGATGTTGAACTTTGCTGGAGTTCTTATTTTTGGAGAATTTGCTGACGCAAATTCGGGTTTGTTTTACTGGATTCTTCGGCTTATTTCGGCTCCGCTCAATACAGGTCGTTCAGAATGACGGGGAGGTGGTGAATTGTGAGGTTTTGTGTGCTATTAATGTTGAACTTCGCTGAAGTTTTTTATGGAGAATTTGCTGACGCAAATTCGGGTTTGTTTTACTGGATTCTTCGGCTGCGCCTCAGAATGACGGGTGTAAGTTCATTTCGGCTTCGCTTGATGATGTTTGGAACGGTTTGAAACCGTTCCCTACAGGTTTATGGGTTTTTTCTTAATTCTCATTTTTTCTTCTTAATTTTGTAGATATAAAATTGAATATTAAGTTTATTTTTGAAGGTCAATGTCTTTTTAGAATCGAATTGAAACTTAATATCGCAAAATTCATATATGCAAATGGACTAATTAATAATTTTAGGGGAAATATGTTGAAATTTTATCTACAAATTGTAGGAGTGATTTTTCTTATGACTGCAATTAATATGCCCTTGTCATCAAAAGAAGGAAAGATTTTTCCTTACGATTATAAGGTGAAAATGCTCGATAATGGGCTGAAAGTATATGTAATTCCAATGGCTTCGGCTGGGCTGGCTTCTTATTACACTGTTGTGAAAACTGGCTCGGTTGATGAAGTGGAAAAAGGAAAGAGTGGTTTTGCTCACTTTTTTGAACACATGATGTTCCGTGGAACTAAGAAATATCCGAAAGCGGTTTATGATTCTATTGTTGTTTCTTTGGGTGCTGATGCAAACGCTTATACTACAGATGATTATACTTGTTATCATTTGAATATTGCAGCAGAGGATTTGGAAACTGTGATTGATATTGAAAGTGAGAGATTTCAGAATTTATACTATGAAGAGCCAGATTTCCAAACTGAGGCAGGGGCTGTTTATGGTGAGTATCGCAAGAATTTAACTGTGCCTTTCCGGAATGTGTGGGCAGAGATTAAGGAAACTGCTTTTGATACACATACTTACCAGCACTCAACTATTGGCTATGAAAAAGATATTATCGATATGCCAAACCAATATGAATATAGCAAGGAGTTTTATTCTCGTTTTTATCGTCCTGAAAACTGCGTTATAGTGGTTGCAGGTGATGTAAACGCTGACGAAACTTTTAAGATGATTGAGCAATATTATGGTGAATGGGAGAGAGGTTATCAAAAGCCGAATATTCCGACAGAGCCAAAGCAAACTGCTCCAAGACGCTCAACTTTTAATTATCAAGGAAAAACTAATCCAATATTGGCGATTGGTTTCAAAGGTGAAGCATTCGACCCAGCAAACAAAAATGTAATTGCAACTCAACTGCTTGGGGAACTTGCTTTTGGTTCTAACTCTGAATTATATAAGAAATTATATGTAAAAGAAGGGAAAGTGATTTATCTTGCTCCAAGTTTTGATATGAATAGATTTCCGTTTTTGTGGTTGATTTATGCTATGTTACAATCTGAAAAAGATTTGGAATATGTAGAAAATGAAATTAACGCAACTATTAAAAAATATCAAGAAAGTTTAGTTAGCGAAGATGAATTAAATAAATTGAAATCAAAGTTGAAATATTCATTTATTATGGAAATGGATACGCCTGATGCGACTGCAGGAAATATGGCAAGATTTATCGCAATAACTGGCGGAATTGAAGGAATTGAGACGATGTATGACACAATGGCGAAAATCACTCCGCAAGATATTCAAAAAGCAGCAAAAATAATGACCGAAGACAATAAAACTACCGTAACATTAATTGGAGGAGCAAACTAATGAAATATATAATCTTAGCAACTCTGATTTTTTCTTTAATTGCTTGTAATCAAGAGAAAAAAATGGAAGAAATAAAATCAAATCACTTTTTATTGCAAGTGGAATCTGACCCAACTATTTCGTTTAATATTTGGTTTAAAGTGGGTTCGGTGAATGACCCAGAAGGGAAAGAGGGACTTGCTTATCTTACTGCTCAACTTATGGTTGATGGAGAGACTGAGAAAAACTCTTATGAGACTATATTAGAAAGTTTAGATCCAATTGCAGGTTCTTATTCTGCTAAAATTGACAAAGAAATGACTACTTTTAAGGGTAGAATTCATAAAGATAATATTGACTTATTCTATGAACTTTTCACCGATATGCTTATGCAACCTAAGTTTTCAACTGAAGATTTTGAGCGAATTAGAAAGCAAACAATTTCATCAATTGAAAATGATTTGAGATATGCTTCTGATGAAGAACTTGGAAAAGCGGTTTTGTATAGGGAAATTTTCAAAGGAACACCTTATGAGCATCTAACTATCGGAACTATAAGCAGTTTAAATAATATTACTATTGAAGATGTGAAAGCATTTTATAAGCAGTATATCAACAAGAATAATTACACGATTGGGCTTGCAGGTGGATTTGATAATGATTTTGTGAATAAGTTAAATGGTGATTTGCAGAAGTTAGCTGATGGTGCTGAAACTCCAAAAGTGGCAATTAATCCAGAGAAAATTGATGGCTTAGATGTTACAGTTGTTGAGAAGAAGAATAATTCAACTGCGATAAGTTTTGGTTTTCCTATTCCAATAACTCGTGCAGATAAAGACTTTTACGCACTTGACATATTCCGTTCTTGGTTTGGTGAGCATAGAAATAATTCATCACATCTTTACGAGGTTATTCGCGAAAAACGTGGAATGAATTATGGAGATTATGCTTATATAGAGGCATTTTTGAATGGTGGTTCTTACTCTATGCCAGTGCCGAATAATCCAAGAAGTCAGCAAATATTTGAAGTGTGGATAAGACCAGTTCAGCATATTCACAGACATTTTGCATTAAGAGCAGCAATGAGAGAATTGCAATTAGTTGTAGATAATGGGCTTACGCAAGAGCAGTTTGATGTAACTAAGCAATTTTTATATAAATATGCTTTGCACTATGCACCCGCACTTTATACTCGCTTGGGTTATCAGATAGATAGCAAGTTTTATGGAGTTGATGATAGTGGCAATTACATCGCGCATTATCGTAATATGATTAAAAATATGACTTTGGAAGATGTAAACGCAGCGATTAAAAAATATATTCAATATGATAATATCAAATTTGCATTCATAACTCAAGATGCAGAGGCATTAAAAGAAGATTTGATTTCAAATAAGCCAAGTCCGATTGAATATGATACTCCAAAACCAGCGGAAGTTATGGAAGAAGATATGATTATTTCAACTTATCCGATAAACTTCACACCAGAGAAAATTAAGATAGTTCCGGTTGAGGAATTGTTTAAGTGATTGGATTTATTGATTTTTATAAAAGCCGGAATGTTGTGTTTCGGCTTTTTTTTGATATAATAGAAATTATTGATTAATTTGTTTTTGAAAATATATTATTTTTTAAAATATATATTATACTTAAGTTATGAATTATTTATAAATTTATAATTTTAATATTTATATTTTTAGAATAATTATTTAAGTAGTTCATATATGATATAGTTATTATGAAATGCAAATATATAAAAGAATCTATTTTATTTTTTTTCAAAAAAAAGACAATCTTTTTGTTGCTTTTTTGATGTTAATGTGTTATTACTTAAGAAGAGGGAACAAATTTTGGAAATATGTTTAAATCATATATAAAACTTTCTGACGAAGAACTTCAGAAATTAATCAAAAATAATAAATCTCGAAGTAAAGCCTATGAAACTATATTCGATAGATATAGTAATTATGCTATTGGATTTATTAGAAGTATGGCAAAAAATGAAGCTCTTTCGCAAGAAATATTTCAAGAAACTTTTGTTAGGCTATATAATCAAATAATTGAAAAAGATGATGTAAATATTCCAGGACTTATAACTACTATTTCAAGAAATTTATTTTTTAATATAAAAAGAGATTCCAAAAATAATGTTGATATTGATGAAAATGAAATTGAAGACAGTGAAATTGATTTAATTGAAAAAAAAGAATTATTGGACTTAATATTAAATGCTGTTGAGTTTCTTGATGAAAAACATAGAACTGTTTTTATTTTAAGAGAATTTAACGGTATGTCTTTTAAGGAGATTGCTGAGCATGAAAATATTACATTTGCAAATGCTAAACTTAGGAGTTCTCGAGCAAAGCAAAAAATTATTAAAATATTAAAACCATATATTCTTGATTTAGAGAAAAATATAAAGTAGATAAATGAAAAATATTAGTAAAATATACGAACTTTTAGATGGTTCTCTTCCTGAAGCAGAGAAAGTAGAAATATTTAAAGAACTTGCAAACAATAAAGACTTAAGAGAAGAGTTTAATTATGCAAGTTCGTTAAATAAAACTATTTCTGAAAATAAGGATATATTTTCAGTTCCAGCTGGAAGTAAATCTGCTGTATTTAGCATAATTGGCTTGCAATTAGAGGGAGTATCAACCTCATTTTTTTCTTCTAAACTATCTGTTGGGGTTGTTAGCTCAGTAGTAACTTTTATTCTTCTGACAAGTTTATATTTTCTAACAAATAGCAACGAAGTAGTATATCAAAATCAAGATGATACTTTTTCAAAATTCACTTCAAGTATTCAGTTGCCTGTAGAAAGTGTTAATTATTATAATGAAACTTCAGAAGCAAAGAGTGTCTTGAATTTAGCAATTATTAATAAAGAAGATTTAAAAAATCAAGATTATATTTTTGATAATAATAAAGCTAATAAAAAATTAGAAAAAAATTTTGAAGAATATAAAGAATTCGCTCTATTGTCTCAAAGTGAAATTGCTTTAAATTCAAATATTAATCTTGTTAAGGATAATTATAACAATAGTATCAATAAGTTAAATAAAGTTAATATATTAGAAAGTAATCTTACAAACTCAAATTTCTATATAGAATGGAATACATCTGTAAATCAAAATTTACCTGGTGAAACTATTTCTCCTTCAAGAATTCAAAAGTTTAATAACAATAATCTTGCGTTGTTTTATAAGTTTAATAAAAATTTAGATTTTGGATTGGAAGTAAGGCAGGAGAATTTCTTTCAGAAATATGAAGACGAATTGAAATTTTATGAACAAACTCCAAATTTTACAACTTATTCTCTTGCAATTAAATATAATTTATTTGAAAATATAATATTTCAAAATATGTCGAATTATATAAAATTTCAAGGTGGAGGAAATCAGGGTGGAATTGTATCTCGGTTTGCACTTGGATTAAACTATGAAATCTATGATGGATTTGGATTAAATGCAAATTTAGAGTATTCAAATTTATTTTTCAAAAATAATTTTAATAATTATAATTCTGAAAAGATAACTCTTAATTATGGAATTAAGTATATGTTTTAAAAGGAAATGATTTAATAATCATTTTAATAACAAAAAAAATAACTAATAAAAATCAAAATAAGGAATGATCTATGAAAAACGTAATATTTTTACTAACAATCTTAGCAGTAATATCATCTGGATGCAAAGACCCATTTGGGCTGGAAGATAATAAAAAAGCAAAAGACAAAAACAGAAATTTAGAATTTGTTGAAATATTTAATTCTAATCATATTTATCAAAATGACTTTACTGAAAGACAAACCGTAGTGATTAAAAGTCAAGCCGAGTTAGATGAATTTCTTTCAACAATGACAAATTTAATGTTCCCAAATCCAGATTTTCCACAAGTAGATTTTAGTGAAAAAATGCTATTTGGGATAGTACTTCCTGCTCAATCATCTGGTTCTTATAAATTAAGTATAACATCTGTAAATATGGTTGATGAAGTAATTGAGGTTTCATCTGAGTTGTATATACCAAGTATTGGAACAGATGACATTGGCTTCCCTATTGTATTCGTTGAACTTGATAGGTTTGATAATGAAGTTAAATTTTTACCAACAAAAGAAATTAAAGAAACAAATTCGGAAGAAAACTTTAGAAACAAAACCTGGAAATTAAAATATACTAAAAATCCAAATGGAAGCATTACTGATCCAGAATTTTATCGTGAAGCAGATTCTCAATGGAATAGAGTTTTTTTAGAACCATTTACTATAAATTTTAGAGAGGATAATACTGTTAATGGATTGTCAAATTGTAATAATTGGGGTGCTGTTTTTTACATAAATAATGATTCAATAAGTATATTTGAAATGTTTAGTACAGAAGCTGCATGCCCATATTCAGATAAGTATCAAACACTTTTAGTAAATGCAATAAAAATTAGCTATTCATTAGACAGTCTTTATATTCAGAGTATAATAAATGAAGAAGTTTATACTTTAGTGTATTATTATTTCAATCCTCAAGTTGAAAATATTATCCCACGTTCTGCATGGAGATTATCAGATTATTCAGAAGATGGTGGTGTTATATACTCAAGCGGTTTTAATGATAATGGTAACGAAATTTATTTTGTTGAACATGACTTTTCACTTATGTTTGATAATGGTTTTGTAACTGGGAATGCAAAATGTGAATATATTGAATCTCTTTATACACTTGATTTATTTAATAAAGGAATATCATTTACTGGTTTCAAAAACAATGGAAATGATTGTGCTTTTAAAAATGAATACATTACTTTGTTAAATAAAATTTCATCTTATGATTTAAAATTAGGAAACCTTAATATGTTGACTCTTTATGACAATCAAAAGAAAAATATTTTAAGGTTTACAAAAGATTTCACACTTGAACATAAGTGGTTAGCACTTGATATTACTTTTGAATTAGAAAGCGTTGCAACTATTTCTTCACTAAATGAAGTTATTAATTTAACTGAAATTAATAATGATAATTACACAATTAAGACAAATCCAAATTATACTTTTTCTGGAAGTGGGGACTGCAATACTTTTATTGGTAATTTTATAAACTATAATGATTTTGGTGAAACAAATGTTATCTTAGAAACTACAAAAGTAAATTGTAATGATTTTGAAAATAATTTCCTTGATTGTTTAAGTTCCACAACTCATTTTAAATGGAATGATGAAAAACTAATTTTATATAATTATAAAAAAGATAAAGAGTTTAATTACTTAGTATTTAAAATGAAATGAAATTAAAACTTTTTAACAATAATTAAAATTAGTTAAATCTTTAAAACAATTTATAACTAGTAATAAAATTAAAGAGGTATGCTCCAAAATGGAATATACCTCTTTTATTGATTTGCTTGTATTCTTTTTATACTAATAATTATCTCAACTTGTCTAAAAACCAAGGTGAGTTTGCTTTTTCTAATTCGGCTTCGATTGACAGGCAATCTGTTTCTATTTTTTCTAAGCCAGATTTTACTTGATTAAATTGCTTTTCTAATAATGCAAGTGTTTCTTGATTTGTTTTTGTTGGCTCTGATGAAGAATACCAAAAGCCATAAAGCATATTCCCAAGTCGTGATGACATTGATGGTGTTTGGTTTTCATTCCTTGAACTGATGCTGTTGTCTCCATTAACTAATATGTTTACTTTGTCTAATGATGAGTTAATTGAATTTATTTTCTTTAGTAATCCAGTGTTAACTTCATTTGTAACTAATATCGCATTTTCATAAACTTTTAGCTTGTTTCTGACTGACTTGATGTAGTTGTTTGCTCCTTCAATGTTTTTTCTTGTTTCGAAGGCACGTTTATGGAATGCTGTTAATTCTGTATTATTTGTTGCTGGTAGTGTCTTATTATCAAGTACTTTTGCTGTAAATGTTTGTGTTTCTGTTAATTTAGTTAATTCGCCATTGTGTTCTTTGAAAATTGTAACTGAGTATTTACCCGGCATAACTGGAAATCCTGACGCATCATTTATTTTAGTTTTCTCGGTTACTGGTGATGTATCTGGGTAGCGCAAGTCCCATACTAGTCTTTGCAATCCTTTTTTGTAAGGACTAGTAAGTTTTCTTACTGTGTTTCCTTGCTCATCTTTTATTTCAAAAATCAGTATTGGAGTTTGCTCATCATCTTCAGCTTTGAACTCGGCAAAAGACGGATAAGGTGCTACTTGTCCTTTTTTTGAAAGAGAATCTGTTAATTTCTTTCTTTTTGATTTTAGAGTTTCATAATTATCTTTTATAAAATAAGTAAATACAGCTCCGTAAGGATGGTTTTCACCTCTCCAAAAAGTTTCGCCCATACTTCTTCTGCCGAATGACCTATCTTCGATATACATCAAAGCATCTTTTATAGGGAAGAGGTGAGCGTCTTTATTTATTAATTCTTCGTCTATCTCTCTAAGTGGAGAGTAATCATCTAATATGAAGAAGCCACGCCCAAATGATGCTACTGCTAAATCGTTTTCTCTTCTTTGGATATCTAAATCTCTTATGCTTATTGTTGGTATTCCTGATGATAATTTATACCACTTTTCGCCTGAATTATTTGAGTAATAAACACCAAATTCTGTTCCTATGAAAAGTAATTCTTTCTTTACGTGGTCTTGAATTATTGAATGAACTGGTAGATTCTCTGGTAATCCATTTGAAATTGATTTCCAAGTTTTTCCTTTATCGTTTGACTTTAAGATATATGGTTTGAAATCTCCTCGTTTTCTATTGTCAAATGTAGCATATACTATATTTTCATCAAATAAATCAGCTTCTATATCTGAAACATAAGTTGTTTCTGGAATACTTGTAAATTTTGAATATTTTGTCCAATTCGCTCCGTCATCTTCGGATACTTGAATTAATCCATCGTCAGTTCCTACGTATAGAAGACCTTTTTTAACTGGAGATTCATCAAGTGATACTATGTTTCCATAAAGTGAGGTTGATGCATTCTTAGCTACTGCCTCCGGTTCCCAAACCTTATCCATCACTTTAAGCTTGTTTCTATCTATTTGTTGAGATAAATCTTCACTTATCTTTGTCCATGAATTTCCTCTATCTGTTGTCTTGAATAGTTTATTCGCTGCAAAATATAAAGTTGTATTGCTATGTGGTGAAATCAGAACTGGTGAGTTCCAATTCCAACGCAACTCTTCGCCTTCTTCCTCTTGTGGTTGTATTCCTGTGATTTCTCCGGAACGTTTGTCGTATCTGACTAAAAAACCATACTGCGGTTGTGAATAAACTATATTTGGGTCTTTTGGGTCGATTACTGTTTTAAATCCATCGCCACCAACTGTGTAATAAAAGTCCTGATTCATCAATCCACCATTGTTTTGAGTTCTTGTTGGACCACCTATTGTATTGTTATCTTGAGTTCCGCCATAAATATTATAAAATGGTGTATCATTGTCAACGCTTACTCTGTAAAATTGTGTGATTGATAAGTTCTCAAAGTATCTCCAACTTGCTGCATTGTCGAATGTTTCATATAATCCGCCGTCTCCGCCTATCATAATGTGATTTACGTTGTTTGGATTTATCCACATTGCGTGGTCATCTACGTGTCTTTCTTTCAGAGGAACTACAGAGAAATTCTTCCCGCCATCATAAGTTACATTTGTGTAAGTTGAAACTGCGTAAACTATGTCTTTATTTGTGGGATGAGCGAATAGTTCTTGATAATACTGAGGAGAGCCAGACACAAACTTATTTCTTTTTTCCCAACTTGCACCTCTATCTGTACTTCTGAAGAATCCTCCTCTGCCTTCTGATGCTTCTACTATTGCATAAATATAATCTCCATCAACAGGGGAGATTGCAAGCCCTATTCTACCTACAAGCCCAGACGGCAAGCCATTTGTTAATTTGTTCCAATTTTTACCGCCATCTTCTGATTTATATAAAGCACTCTCAGGTCCACCGTTTATCAATGTCCAGACGTGCCTTCTGCGTTGGTATGACGCTGCATATATCACATCAGGATTTCTGGGGTCGATAACCATATCGGTTACACCTGTCTTTTCGGAAATGTCTAATATTTTCTCCCAGTTCTGACCTCCATCGATAGTTTTATATAGCCCTCTGTCGCCTCCGTCATTCCACAAAGGACCTTGAGCTGCAACATAAACTACGTTTGCATTATCTGGGTGAATGATTATTTTACCAATATGTTCCGAGTTTTTCAAACCCATATTCTTAAATGACTTTCCGCCGTCTTCGCTTTTGTAAACGCCATCGCCATAACTCACTGCGCGTTGGGAGTTATTCTCTCCGCTGCCTACCCAAACGATATTATGATTGCTCGGTGCAATGCTTACGCAACCAATCGAATATGAACCATAAGAATCAAATATCGGCTCAAAAGTTGTTCCCTTATTTGTAGTTTTGAATACTCCTCCAGAGGCAACTGCAACATAAAACTCATTGTAATTATTTGGATTAACAGCCAAGTCTATTATTCTACCTGAAGCTAGTGCAGGACCGATACTTCTAAATTTCAGACCAGAAAGATTCGAAGAACTTATCTCTTCTTTTGCATTTAAAACACTAATCACAATTAAAAGTGAAATTAATAATTTTAACATTTTAATACCTTTTACATTATAAATAATATGCAAAAATAAGTAAAAACCAATAAAATCTTATTCAAACTTTTTTCCACGTTGTAGATTTGTCATTAATTTCTAAATAATTCTTTAAATTTCCCACAAAAAACCCCAAAACCCTCCTGAACACTCCTTCCGCCCTCTAAAATGCTTTATCCGTCATTCTGAACACTAACGAGGTCATTCTGAACGAAGTGAAGAATCCAGTTTTTAATATTTTAAAATCTCCGATTTTATCTAATCTAATTCTTAATCTTTTACTAATACCAATCTTTACTTAACTCTTCCCATTCTGGATTATGTTCTTCAATTAATTCTAATTTAAACTTTCTAGATTTTCCTTTTATAAATTTCTCTCTTTGTATAGCAGATGCAATATCAGTATACTCTTCATAATAAACTAAGATATTTATATTATGTTTAGATGTAAAGCCCTTTATAATACCATTTTTATGTTGATAAACTCTTTTATATAAGTCAGATGTAACACCTGTGTAAAGCGTTCCATTTTTTTTTGATGCTAAAATGTAAATATATCCCTTTTTCATAATACCTCATTTAATCGAATCAAATGCTAGCGCATTTGATAAATGTTTAACTGGATTCATCGCTGCGCTCTGAATGACTATATTTTTATTTCTTTCCCACAAAAAACCCCAAAACCCTCCTGAACACTCCTTCCGCTTTATCGTTCAATTGTCATACTTTGAGGGAAGTGTTCGAAGGACGATACTTGAAGTTTACTTGCTATGGAATGATTTACACTAAACCTAAGACAGCTCACTCAAAGGAGCATTTAACGCTCTCTGACTTTCTTAAAACAATAAAAATCCTTTCGAATATTCTTTTTACTATTTTCCGAATGATTTGCGTTTTTAAAATGAAATTTATAATTATAATTTAACTAAATCAAGATGTCGTTTTACTTTTCTTATCTTTTTATTGATGAGTTATTAATTCTATTCAATAAAAGAGTTAATCTTTTTAATTATTTCTTCTTTTGTTGGTATTCCGTTAGAGTAATATCTACAAGTTAATCCAATTTCTTTTGGTAATTCCATATTCTCAAAATCTTCCCCATTAATTACAATTGTAGGCGAACCTCTAAATTTTTTATCTTTTGCCATTTCAATTGTATTTATTTCAATTTTGTTAACTATAATTTTGTCTTCAAATAATGCTATAGCACTATCTAAGTTCTTTTCTAAATTTTTATAATGAGGGCAGCCCTCAAAATATTGAAACTCAATTTCTATTTTCATTTTATCTTCTCCTTTTACATTTGTATCAATATTAAACAAAGTATATACCACAATTATCACTATTATTACTTTCATATTTTTCTTATCTTAATTTATATTTTTAATTAACAAAACTTATATACGTAATCATTTATTTTTTATTGTTTTTAAATAGGAAGCTATTCCAAATTATCACTCCTCCCAAACAACCCCCAAAACCTTCTCGAACAGTCTTGAGGGCGTTTAGAATACTATCTTCGCTGTCTCGATTGTCATTTACGTGTCCATTTGGGCAATGTCAGACCACGCACCTGTGAGTGAAGCATTCTTTGCTCTTACTCTATAATAAAAGGTTTGTCCTCCACCCACAAAGTCTGTGTATGTGTTATTCTGAACTGTTATCAAATCTACAAAAGTACCCGGTGGCTGACCCACTGGAACATCCGAACGTTGTATTTCATAGTCTATCCCACCAAAAACAAAGTCCCAATTCAACACACCATTCGGAACGGGAGCACCCTCGAATACTGCCGTCAAATTCTGTACCTTACCCAAGCTCGTATGATGCGTTGGGTAAAGCAAATAAAACTCAATCTTTGCAGGATTATCAACAAAAACTACCTTGCTTGCCTTATTAATCTGCTTCATAAAGCCCCAAACAGCATTATATGCAGTTATCCTCACACCAGATTTAATAATTCTATCTGACTTCATATCTTCCTGCTGAGCATTTTTCGCATCAATTTCATCGCAAATAGTAAGCAATCCATCAATATCAGCTTGAGTATAACCTGCTGCTATCAAAGCCGCCTTATTCTCAGCAACCTCCGCATTTCTATTCGCTTGCTCCAAAAGTTCTTTCATTCGCAAGTCCGAAGTTCTAGCTTTCTCATACTTTGGCTTTCCAAATGCATTCAACATATTCTTAGTATCAAAAGCCAACTCCACATAAGTAAACAACTTTTGCAATGCCTTCTGCCCTTCAACCATTTTATTATTCAATTGTTCAGTTACCACAGTAATTTGTGCATCAACCTCCGACCCAGAAGGAATAGCATCAGCCGCATCAATCGCTGCCTGAAAATTAGCTGCAAAAGGGGCAGCCAAATGAGGAAAAGCCGCAATAAACTCCGCATCATCAATCACAAAAGCATTATGAAAGATCTGCGCGCGCTCTAACATCACCAAATCTTCTAAGTCATACTCTCTCTCTATTGAGTTTGCCATAATAATTTCCTATAAATTTATAAAACTATATTGCAAATTAAAAAATTTTATAAAAAAAACAAACTTCTTGAATAAAATTTATGTTAAACTAAAAACTACATAAATCGTTAAAAAGCTCATTAAAACTATTCGGAAAGTACTTTACGTTATTCGGAAAAGTCTTTACACTATTCGGAAAAGTCTTTACACTATTCGGAAAAGTCTTTACGCTATTCGGAAAGGACTTTACGCCATTCGGAAAGGTCTTTACGCCGTTCGGAAAGGTCTTTACGCTGTTCGGAATACATTTTACAAAATTGTAAATACCATTCCGAAGGATAATATTTATTCTGAAAATCCCGCCCGTCATTCTGAAAACGCCGCCCGTCATTCTAAGCAAAGCGAAGAATCTCCCCGACATATCCACAACACTCAAAAGCACCCCGCAAACAATTAAAAGCATAACATATTTGGAATTAATAAAAAAATAATTTAGTTTTGAAATAATTTAATTTATTAAGAAGATAAACAAATGAAACAAATTTTTACTATTGCAATTCTTCTATTGCTCTTTGCTTGCAATGAAAATGACAATGAATCTAATCCCTTTCCAGAAAAACTAGAATTTACAAAAGATAATGTTGTAGGAAACTGGGCATTAATAAGAAAAGTATCAAAGAACTTTGTAGAAAATTCAATTTTAGTTTCTATTGACACAATTAACTATGATTATAATCTTATGCTTAATAAAGATGGTTCATTAATATGGGAGGGAAGTGTCTATCAAGACTGGGAAAATGTAGAAAAAGAAAAAAAATTAAATGGAAATGGTGATGGAAACTGGTTTTTTGAAATAGATGCTAATCAACATGATACTACATATATTGCAAGAATAAATTTATTTAATGTATATACTTTTGAAGGAAGTGAATATACCGAACATTTAAAAGCAATTGGAGTTATTGTAAAACTTACAAATGAAGAAATGTTGTTAGAAACTTATAGATTTACAAATGAAAGCGAACGTCATATCGATAAGTTTGAATTTGAAAGAGTAAAATAATTAATTGTATTTAAGTTTGATTATTTTGATTTTAGAATTAATATTTTTCCCATTGCAATTTTTATTGTTAATGGGAATTTTTATTATTAAGATTTCGGAGGGAGTATTCAAGAGGGCGTAAGGAGCATTCCAGAGGGTTTTTATTTTAATAATAAATACTTTAATAAAAATATTGAGGTTGTGGGTAATTTATACTTAATTCATTAGATGATATTTTCGTAATTTTGTAAATAAAATATGAAATTAAATTATAAATGAGATATGGTTTACGATGTTGTGGTGATTGGTGGTGGTGCTGCTGGGATGATGGCAGGTATTGAAGCCGGAAAAAATGGTAAAAGAGTTGTTGTTTTGGAGCATAATAAGCAAGTTGGTAATAAAATATTGATTTCTGGTGGTGGACGATGTAATTTTACGAATAAAAATGCTTCAGCGGAGAATTATATTTCGTCCAATCCAAATTTTATTCATTCTGCTTTCTCTGAATATAGTGCAGGTGATTTTATAAAATTAGTTGAAAAGTATGGAATTGAGTATTATGAGAAGAAATTGGGTCAGTTGTTTTGTAGAAAGTCGTCTCGTGAGATAATAAATATGTTGTTGGAGGAGGCAGAGTTGAGCGGAGTTGAGATTCGGACAGATTTTATAGTTAAAGATGTAGTATTTGAAGATGATTTATATGATGTGATAGGTGATGGTGTGAATGTTTTAGGCAGAAATTGTGTTGTGGCTTGCGGTGGATTGTCATTTCCAAAGAAAGGAGCGAGTGATTTGGGTTATCGGATAGCAAAGAAGTTTAATCATAAGATAGTGGAGACTCATCCGGGTTTGGTGCCTTTGGAATTATCACAAAAGGAGATGAAAAAGTTGTCGGAGTTGAGCGGGATATCATTTGATTCGGAGGTAAAGTTGGAAAATCATAATAAACCAAGAGTAAAGAATAGGAAGATAAGTTTTAATGAGAATGTGTTGATAACGCATAGGGGATTGAGTGGTCCGGCAATACTTCAAATATCGTCTTATTGGCAAAAGGGAGATGCGTTAAAGATAAAAATGGAGCCTTCAATAGCATTCCAAGAGGTTTTGGAGGAAAATAGGAATAGTAATAAAGAATTAAAGAAGCTTTTGTCGGAGAAATTGTCTTTGAGGTTAGCGGAGTATATGTGCGAGGAGCTAGGAATAAATAAGCCGATAAATGAATTGAAGAAGAAGGAAAAGTTAGATGTGATAAATATGTTGAATAGTTATACAATAATGCCAATTGGAACAGAGGGTTATGCAAAAGCGGAGGTAACGATAGGTGGAGTTGACACAAGAGAGCTAAACCAGAAGACAATGGAATCGAAGAAGCATAGGGGACTGTATTTTATAGGGGAAGTGGTAGATGTAACGGGTTGGTTAGGTGGATATAATTTCCAGTGGGCTTGGGCATCTGGTTATGTATGTGGAAAAAGTATAGAGTAAAAAATTATGTGTGAATATTATCTTTTTTGTAATTAATATTAAAGTCCTTATATTAGAATTATTTTTTTAACTATTTAAGAAAATAAATTTATTTCCGATAGATATAGAATAAATAGAATAAATTATGGCAGACCCGAGATTAGAAAGAATATTGGAGAAAGTAAAGCCGAAGACGTTGTATGAGGATTTGGCTGAGTTTGGATATTTGATGCAATATCTTAGGGAATTTATGTGGGAAACATTTGAGAATGACCCAAAGTTTAGAGAAAGAATGTTTAAAATATTATATGAACAATCAAAATATCCAGTACAGGAGTTGAATCATTATTATCTTCAACATCTAAATAATTTAATGGAACAATTTTTAAACAAGGTAGAACAAGATGCTTGAAACTGGTGCGTTAAGTCCTGAAGTCAAAAAACTATTTGCTCAAATATCAAAGCAATCAGAAGAGTATAAAAAGATATTTAAGAGAATAGAATATGCAACAAATGAATTTGAGCAAGATAGAAATAATATGACAGAAGAATTAGCTCAAATCAGAAATGATATTGCTAATTCAGTAAGAAATCTTGAAGATTATGCAAATAAAACTATTAGCGAATTCAAAGAGAAAACTGAAACAACACATACTTTATTTAAAGATTTAGATAAAATTGATAAATTAAAGAGTGAGCTTTTTGATTTAAGAGATGATATCAAAACTCAATCAATTGATTTGTCAAATTCACTTATAGAGTTTAATGCAAAAGCAGATAAAGCTTTAGAAGGAACTGTTTCTCACATTAAAACTAGCTTGAATAATGCTATAGATGAAGAAGTTACAAAGATTGAAGGTAGGGTTGTTCGTAGGTTGATAGCTTTTGAGAAAAATCAAAAAGTATTTGAACGCAGGATATTATCAATTGATGCGAATGTTAAAGGTGAAGTAAAGAAGTTAAGTGGTGAAATTGATTTAGTTTACAATAATATAACTGAAATAAAATCTGATGTAGCTACTTTGATGAGTAGTGTAATGGATAAAATTAATTATTTTAATACGGAAGTACCAAGAATTTCAAAATTGCTAGATAATGCTATTGCAAAGATGAATGATAAGTTAGGAAAAGCTACTATAAGTACTTCGGATAGTGGAAATAATGTTGATAATGATTATGATGGTCCAATTCATGATGGCGAGTATGATGATTCTATGTTTGATTTTGAAGCAGCCCCTTATGGCGAACCTGAAAGCAACGTCCAAAAGAAAATGACTGATAGGGAGCTAATGGAATTTATAAAAGAAGAACTTGAATTAATTGAAATAAAAAGCGATTCTGTTAGTAAGAAGAATACTTTATCTATGGTTTTATCTATTGCCGCACTGATTGGAGTAATAACTCTTTTGATTACAGAAGTATTATTAAGTTGATATTATATAAGATAAGAATATAAATAATTTAATAATTATATAACTACTAAAAAAAACATGATTTTTAGAGAAGCATTAGATTTAGATTTAAAAAATATTGTTGATATATACAATCAAGCTGTTGTTTTAGGTGGTTCGAATGCTGACATTGAAGTTCAGAAAGTAGAATCTAAATTAGATTGGTTTAATGATTTTCGACATCCTTACTTTTTGATGGTTTGTGTAATAGATAGTAGGGTTGTTGGTTGGTGTTCGATTTCTCCTTATAGAAAAGGTAGAAAGGGTTTAGCTAAAACTGCTGAGATAAGTTATTATTTGGATAATGATTATAAAGGTCAGGGGATAGGTAAGCAATTGATTTTATTATCGATTGAAAAAGCAAAAGAAAATGGTTTTAAGAATTTATTAGCTATTATGCTTGATGTAAATGAATTAAGTAAAAATATATTATTGAAGTTTGGTTTTGATGTTTGGGGACATTTTCCGGATATTGTGGAATTTGAGAATTATTCTTGTGGTCAATTTGTGATGGGAAAAAATATAAGTATATGACAATATAATCATATATGAATCGTCTATTTTATTATGACAAAGTTACAAAATTTAGATACTGATAAACTTCTGCGGACTGCGGAGATTTTAAAAACTATAGCGCATCCTTTAAGATTAAAAATAATAGATATATTATTTCAAAGGGAAGATATGTCCGTTTCCGAAATCCAGAAGTATTTGGAGGAAGAAATTGAGCAGTCTCTTTTATCACATCATTTGATTAAATTAAAAGAAAAGGGTATTTTAAAATCAGTTAAGATTGGATTAAATGTGAATTATAGTCTGATTGATAAAAACTTATCTTTGATATTTGATTGTTTAATTTCATGTCAGTTAATTTATAAATAAAAAAAGCAACAAGAAATTATCTTATTGCTTTTTTTTATGTATTATTTTAAAAAAAGTTATGAATTTATAACACTTCAATAATCATTGCGTTTGCTTCACCACCACCAATACAAAGTGTAACCAAGCCATATTTTCCACCTGTTCTTTTTAGAGCATTAATCAATGTAACAAGTAATCTTGCTCCAGAAGCGCCGATTGGGTGACCTAAAGCAATTGCTCCTCCGTGGATATTAACTTTATTTCTATCAATTCCAAGTTCTTTAATTGAGTGCATAGGCACAACAGCAAATGCTTCATTTATTTCAAATAAATCAATCTGGTCTAAAGTCATATTTGCTTTTTTAAGGACTTTCTGGATTGCAGAAGTTGGAGCTGTTGTAAACCACTCTGGAGTTTGAGCGTGAGAGCAATGAGCTATAATTTTGGCAAGTGGCTTGATGTTATTCTTTGCTGCCCATTCCTCTGATGATACGGTTAAAGCAGATGCTCCATCATTTAAGTTAGAAGCATTTGCAGCAGTTACAGTTCCATCTTTTTTGAATACTGGTCTAAGAGATGAAATTTTATCGAAGTTTACTTTTGAGGGGTCTTCATCTTGAGAGACAGTTACATCACCTTTACGGTCAGAATATGTTACAGGGACTATTTCATCATTAAAATATCCATTTTCTTGAGCTGCTATAGCAAATCTGTATGATTCTTCTGCGTATTTATCTTGCTGCTCGCGAGAGAAAGAATGTTCCGAAGCACATAATTCACCGGCATTACCCATGTGGAAGTTATTATAAACATCCCACAAACCATCATTTATCATTAAATCAACTAAGTTTTGATTTCCCATTTTGTAGCCATTTCTTGCTCCAAAAAGTGCATGAGGGGTGTTTGTCATTGACTCCATTCCTCCAGCAACTATTAAATCAGCATCGCCATTGTTTAAGACTTGGTCAGCGAGCATCACTGCTTTTAAGCCAGAACCGCAAACTTTGTTAATAGTCATACATTCAACTGATTTAGGTAGTCCTGCATATACTGCAGCTTGACGTGCTGGTGCTTGCCCAACTCCACCTTGTAATACATTTCCCATTATTACTTCATTTACCTTTTCGCCAGAAATTCCTGCTTTTTCTAATGCACCTTTAATAGCAACAGCGCCAAGTTGTGGAGCAGTTTGAGAAGCTAAACTACCCATAAATCCACCAATTGGAGTTCTTACCCCTGATAAAATTACATTTGCCATTTTTTTCCTATTTTTATTTTTTACAAAGTACAAAATTAAGAAAATTTTATCTTTTATTTTTGAAAATATGAGGATTTCGAGATTTTAACCTTCCGAAGTGTAGGAACCTTTATAGGTTTTTTAAAATAAATTTGCATAAATAAAAAATTAATTATAAGTTTTAAAAAATAAAATTTCAAAAACAAAAAAACTTTTTTTGAAAATGCGATAATATTATGCAAGCACTAACTAAATATATTACCCTAACTTCTTATATATATATATATAACGATATATTTGTGTATCGCAACTAATCTAACTTGTTCAAATCCAACAAAAAATGAAGAAA